>NZ_BAABFN010000002.1:0-1021845 GCF_039541075.1 Compostibacter hankyongensis
GTGCTGCTGGTGGTGCTGAGCGGTTACCTGAACCGCAAAAAGGGCGTGCAGCCGGAGCACGGGCTGTCGGTGTCGTTCCGGGGAATGCGGGATGCGCTGGTGAAGGGTTTGATCATCCACACGCCGCTGATCGTGCTGGCGGTGACCGGTGTGATCACGGCGCAGCAGGCGGCTTACCCGGCTGCGCTGCTGACCTTCGGTGTGGGGCTGTGGTACCTGAAAAGGGCCGATGAAAAGATACCGTTCTACCGATCGGATATCTTCTATGCCGCCCTGCTCACCGCTGCCATGACCTGGATCATGTATTATTTTGCATAACAGTATTGTCCGGGGCCTGTCCCGGTTTCATGATAAATGTATCGAGCATGATTTGCATTGTTGTGGGGACAAACCGCCCCGGTTCAAAATCCAGAAAAGTAGCCGAATTCTATCAGCATCTCCTAAAAGGCTTTTCAGCAGAAAGCCAGATACTTGATCTGTCCGGTCTGCCGGAAGATTTCATCGTTTCGGCCCTGTATCACAATTGCGGGAAAAACGAGAAGTTCAACGAGATCAGGAAGGAAATAGAGGTTGCCGATAAATACATTTTTGTTTTGCCCGAATACAATAATTCGGTGCCGGGCGTATTTAAGGCGTTTATTGACGGCATGAGCTATCCCAACACCTTTGTGTATAAAAAATGCGCGCTGGTAGGTATCTCCGACGGGACTTCGGGGAATGCCCTCGGACTAAGCCATATTACAGATGTCTTTAACTACCTGGGCATGCATGTGCTTGCCCTGAAGGTGCGTATCCCTTTCATGAAAAAGAACTTTGTTGAGGGGGAGATCACCGATGATTTTATACGGAAGCTCATCCATGATCAGGCGCAGCAGCTGATTGCGTTTTGATCCGGCAGGATATTCACAGGAAAAGATGAGCTACAAAGTAACGAAAGCCCGACAGGAGCCGGTTACGGATCATGAGGTTTTCGTAAAGGCGATAGCATGGTATTTTAAAACATGCGGTACCGTTAGCCCTATAACATAAAGTAATGTGAGATTAAAATTTGGAATTTGATACCGCTGTGCATGCCGGTTAATTTTGCAGTTATAAAAGCAAGAACGGCCGACATGAAAAGAGATATCCTCAGCGCCTTCAGATTCAGCGCGGCCAGCCGGAAGGTCATTTTTATCCTTCTTGCCATCCTTTGTCTGATGCCTTTTATGTCCCCGCCGCTGGCATTGGTGCTCGGATTTGTTGTCGCCCAGATATTCGAACATCCGTTTCCTCAGCTGAACCAGAAAGCTACCGATATTTTGCTCAAGATGTCTGTTGTTGGATTAGGCTTTGGTATGAATATCTTCAGTGCGATGCAGGCGGGCCGGGAAGGAATTTTGCTAACGCTTGTATCGATTACCGCGGTGCTTGCGCTGGGCGCTTTGGCCGGCCGGTTAATGAAGGTGGAAAGAAAGGTTTCCTTTTTGATCTCTGCCGGAACTGCCATCTGCGGAGGAAGCGCTATTGCTGCGCTGTCCCGGGTGATGCGGGCGGGAGAAAAAGAAATTTCAGTGGCGCTGGCGACTGTGTTTATTCTGAATTCCATAGCACTTTTTGCTTTCCCCTCCATCGGCCATGCCTTTCAGCTTTCACAGACGCAGTTTGGCTTATGGTGCGCTATCGCCATTCACGATACGAGCTCCGTCGTGGGGGCGGCGAGCCAATACGGACCGTTGGCCCTTCAGGTGGCTACGACCGTAAAACTGGCCAGGGCTTTATGGATCATTCCCGTTGCGTTCGGCGCAGGTCTTGTGTTCAAGAACAAAAATGCCAAGATGAACATTCCTTATTTTATCGGTTTATTTGTCCTGGCTATGGTAGCCAATACCTATATACCCTTTGCCAGGTCTATGGCGCCTTATATCGTCAACGCTGCCAAGGCGGGGCTTACCTTAACGCTTTTTCTGATCGGCTCCGGTCTTTCTATGAAAACCATCCGGTCGGTGGGTGTAAAACCGCTGTTGCAGGGCGTGTTGCTGTGGATGGTGATTTCCGTAATCGCATTGTATGCGGTAATGGTGCTGGGCAAGGGTCTCGGTTAAATTCTTCCGGATGGCTGTAAGCCTGAAAAAACAAGGTATTCTGGCGTAAGAAATTTATGAACGGCTATTAACTTTTGCATTAAAATATTAACTTTGGCAGAACTGCACTGACAGGTATACAAATATCGCCGCATACGCGCTGCAGGACGCTATGAATCATCGGGACATGTCTACAATCAATACTGAGGGAACAGAAATGCTGAGGCCTGAAGATACGGAAGTATGGGAGCCGGTGCCCGGGGTGGTAACACCCGGAGCAGGTACCCAGCCGCCTTCTGACGCTATTGTACTTTTTGACGGCAAAGATATGTCGGAGTGGGTGCTGCCGGAAAATACGGAATGGGTCGTGGAGGACGGCATCGTTACGGTAATGCCTTCCAGGGAACGGCAAAAGACGCCGGTCTGGATTTTTTCCAAAAAGCAGTTTGGGGATATTCAGCTGCATGCGGAATGGCGCGCGCCGGAAAAGGTAGAAGGAGAGGGCCAGCGTCGGGGCAACAGCGGAATATTTCTACCGGGACGTTATGAGATCCAGGTGCTGGATAACTATGATAACCCGACTTATGTGAATGGCCAGGCCGGTAGTATCTATAAGCAGGCTATTCCGCTGGTGAATGCCTGCCGGCGTCCCGGAGAATGGCAGACTTATGATATCGTCTTCAAAGCGCCCAGATTTAAAGCGGACGGCGCGCTGGAGTCACCGGCCTATGTCACGGTAATGCATAACGGCGTGCTGGTACAGAATCATACGGAGATAAAGGGAGGTACCGTTTTTATCGGAGAGCCCAAGTATATACCGCATCCGCTGAAGCAGCCGTTGGGATTGCAGGATCACGGCGATGCGGTGAGTTTCCGGAATATCTGGCTGCGGGAGCTGTAATTGAAAATTGATTTTATACTTTATACATACCTCAGGCTATGGCAGAAAACGTTTATGATGCAATTGTAATCGGATCGGGTATTTCCGGCGGATGGGCAGCCAAGGAGCTGACCGAAAAAGGTTTAAAGACCATTATGCTGGAACGCGGCCAGAATATTGAGCATATAAAGGATTACAAACACACCGCCCAGCCCCCATGGGAATTCAGGCACCGGGGCCGGACCTCCATGCAGACCAAAAAGGATTATCCTGTGCTGAGCAGGCACTACGGTAATATAACGAATCTGGAATGGTGGGTGAATGAGAAGGAAAGCCCTTATATCGAGGTAAAGCCTTTTGACTGGATGAGAGGGTATCATGTGGGAGGACGTTCGCTCATGTGGGGCCGGCAGAGCTACCGGTGGAGCGACCTCGACTTTGGCGCCAATGCCCGCGACGGCATCGGCGTCGACTGGCCCATTCGTTATAAGGATATCGCCCCCTGGTATGATTATGTGGAACGTTTTGCCGGCATAAGCGGTAACCGGGACGGTATTCCGCATCTGCCCGACGGTCACTTTACGCCGCCCATGGAGATGAATTGTGTAGAGAAGGATGTTGCTGCAAAGATCAACGCGCATTACGGCGGAAAGCGGCATATGATCATCGGCCGCACGGCCAATACCACGATACCTCTGCAGGGCAGGACGAACTGCCAGTACCAGAGCCGCTGCGGATGGGGCTGTAATTTCGGCGCTTATTTCAGCACGCAGTCCTCCACGCTTCCGGCTGCCATGAAAACGGGAAACCTGACGCTGCGCCCCTGGGCGATCGTGACAAAGATATTGTACGACAAGGATACAAAAAGGGCAACAGGCGTAGAAGTGCTGGATGCGCAAAGCAACCAGACCTATGTGTACAAGGCAAAGATTATTTTTCTGAATGCTTCCACGCTCAACAGCGCGTGGATATTGATGAACTCTGCAACGGATGTCTGGCCGGACGGTCTGGGCAGCAGTAGCGGGGAGCTGGGGCATAACGTAATGGACCATCATTTTCGTTGCGGCGCCAGCGGTGAGGTGGAAGGCTATGAGGACAAATACTTTTTCGGGCGCCGGCCCAATGGGGTGTACGTGCCCCGTTTCCGGAATGTCGATCCGAAAGAAAAGCGGGATTATATCCGCGGATTCGGTTACCAGGGTGGAGCCGGCCGCAAGGGATGGGGACGTGATATCGCGGAGCTGACCGTAGGCGCTCCGCTTAAGGAGGCCCTGGCGGAACCCGGTGGATGGACGATGGGCATCAGCTCCTGGGGAGAGATATTGCCCTACCATGAGAACAGGATCTATCTCGACAAGGAGAAGAAAGACAAGTGGGGCCTGCCGGTGCTGGCCATGGATGCCTCTCTCAAGGAAAACGAGAAGAAGATGCGGGAGGATATGAAGAATGATGCAGCTGAAATGCTCGAGATCGCCGGTGTGAAAAATGTAAGGACCTTTGACGGCAATTACTTCATCGGAGGTTCCATACATGAGATGGGGACGGCCAGGATGGGGAGAGATCCCAAGACGTCGGTGCTCAATGAGCACAACCAGGTCTGGGATGCCCCCAATGTCTTCGTCACCGACGGCGCCTGCATGGCTTCCTCGGCCTGCCAGAATCCCTCGCTGACCTATATGGCATTAACCGCCCGTGCAGCCGACTTTGCCGTGAATGAACTGAAGAAACAGAACCTGTAGCTTGTAAGTAAGCGCTGCGGCCTTCGGGCCGCAGCCTCAGGACACTGCGGGGGGCTGGAAATGTTTTTTCAGAAAGCGGATGTTCTCTGCCGTCTCGGTTACGCACTGTGCGAAGCTGTCCTGCGCCGTTTCAAAGGTCAGCCATCCTTCGTACTGTATTTCGGTCAGCGCTTCAAAGGCCTTCGCCCAGTCGATCCGCCAATTGTGCGAGATCAGCTTCCCTTTGTTTTTGACGTGAATGGCGGCAAGCCGCTCCTTACCCAGCAATTTGATGCCCGGTACAGCTTCCGCTCCATGTCCGAAGTCGTACATATTTTCGAGATCGTAATAAACCTGGACATTGGGACTACCCACCAGGTCTACCAGCTTTTTGTTGTCGGCAGGACTCAGGGAATTTTCAAGTCCAAGGATGATTCCGGCGTCTGCAGCGCGGGGAGCGGCTTTTTGCAGTATTTCAACAACGGGACCATAAGCGTTTTCATCCGACATATCCGGTGCGCTTTTGCCAAAGAAGGCCACCAGCATGTTCGTAGCGCCCAACAGCTCGGTAGCCTGTATCGATGACGTCAGTTGTGCTGCGGCATCAGGTCCCCAGGGCGCTCCGGTCCATACGCCGGCCGTGCTGGGCACCGGCAGCCCCCACTTATTCGATTCGGCTTTGTATCTTCTGACTACGTCCATGTCCCGCATGTTGGGCTTACCGCTGGCCACCTGCAGCTCTACGCCGCAGATATCTTTCAGATCGCGGGCTACCCTGAACGTGTCAAAATTGGCGACCATGTTTTTCCCCGGCCGCGCCGGATCGGGGATGCTGGCCTGGCGCATTCCGATCTTATAGGGCAGCCGTTTTGCGCTATTTTCTGCCCCGGCGAAGGAGGGGCTTCCCAGCGTGACCCTGTTGAGTCCGAGTCCTGCCGTGCCCAGCAGACCCATTTTGATGAAATTGCGTCGTGTATGATTTTGCTGTTTGCTCATATGCTTTTTATAATGACTTTACCCGTATGTTCTTCCAGCGGCATTTGGCGCCGGAAGGCCATCCTTTTCCGCCATGCACCTGCAGGGCGATGGACCCTTCCCGCCCCAACGCCTGGAACAGCTCTTCCTTGTTGTACAGCGGACTCCGGGAGGTATTTCCGTTGAACTCGGCGATCCGCGTACCGTTGATCCAGGTGCTGATCTTCGGATATTTTCCCACACACCGGATGCGCAGGGTATTCCATCCGCCGATCTTCCAGGTCTTCTTCCACTGCTCCGGAGTACAATGATAAGTCAAAAAATCCGGTCCCCAGGCCTCCTTGCGATCATCCGGGTGGGTTTCAAAGCCCTTCAGGTTACCGTCATTGTCGCGGATGCTGTTGATATAGAAGGGCCGGATATACATCCGGTGTTTGCCGTGCGCTCTTTCCGTAGAAATAAATCCTACATCCCCTTTTTCATGATAGTCCACATACACCTGAAAACATTCCCCGCTGCTGTTGGTCCGGAGGAACACACCGCTGTCCACGCCCCAGTCGGGCGCCAGGTCGATGAGCAGCTCAAAGTCGCCGTACTTCTTGTCGGTCATCAGCACGCCTCCGTTCCCCGAACCGGGCGGATCCTGCTCGCCGGTCAGCGCACCGTTCTCCACCTGCCAGTGTCCGCCGGTGCCGTGGCCGATCTTCTGCCGGTTGGTATGCCATCCCGTGAGGGTCTTGCCGTCGAACAGATCGGTAAAGCCGTCACTTCCCGTTTCGGAGAAGAGGCTTTTGGCCAGCCCCGTTCCGGGAACCAGCGCAAGCGCCGGCGCCAGGCGGGTCAGGAAGGCCCTTCGGGTATAGTTGTGTTTTATCATGATTTGCTGATTTGAATGATTAAGGCAGATCTTCTTTGCTTACAGGGGGGGGCCGGAGCCTGAAACCGGAAGGCCCTGTTTTTTATGTCAACCGATGCCGGTCATAAGCATTAAAAATAATCAATTTATAAAATGTCCGTATGCCGCTGCCGCCATTTTATTTTGTTATTTGCCATTACTTTTTCTTTAAAACGTGATTATAGGAACGTTTAACACCCGTCGCCTATTGTATTCATATTTGCATGCAAACTTAATGTTCCGGCACGGGTCTGGTTTTTAATCCATCGTCCGGCTGCCATAGATCTCTATGTCCCCGATCCTCGCCGTTTTGTCCTTTCCGGTATCTAAAACGGACAGACGTATATACCTTGCCGTTACCGGTGTGATGTCCCTATCGGTAACGTTATCCGTATTATGGCTTCGGCGGTCTACGGTTTTCCAGCTTGTCCCGTCTGTACTGACCTCTATCTTGAATGATCTTGTATTGAATGCCGGGTCCATCCCGTCTGCCCCGGCATGACGGATGACGTAACGGTCAATACGGTAGGGCTGCTTAAAGTCGAACCGGATCCATTTGGCACCGTTCCCCGAAGAGACCCACTTGTATTTCCCCGACGGGGTGCCGTCGGCAGCATAAGCCGCATCTGTTGCCGCAGGGCTGGAGGAGATTTCCATTTCAGGGGAAAGGGTGAGGTTAAAGTCAAGCTGATGCGCTTTGTTGAAGAGGGAAAAGAAATGGTCTCCCCGGCAGATGACGATATTGCCGGGGGACAATGCTTCCAGCTTTTCTTTCAGCCTGACGATATCCTTCGGTCCCATTTTCCAGGAGATACCCTGGGCAGCTAAGAAGAGGGGCTTTGAGCCATCAAAGGTCTTGATCTGCTGTTGCCATTTTTTGTAGATGTCATCGACATTGCCCGCATAGCCCGGCCTATTGGGTATAAAGGCCAGCCGGCCCCCTTTGGTTACTGTTTTTAGCGGAGCCCCTCGTCCCCAGTCCTCGAGGGTTGCACCGTACAGATAGCGACAGTTATTCGTATAGGCTTCCATCTGGGCTCCGTTGAGCTCGTCCCAGATGGTGATCACACGGAGACCGGCTTTTTCGATATAGGGTTGGGTGAACTTTGTGTACGCGTCGATATACCGCTGTTCCCCGCTCAGGTTCCATTTTTTGTTGAGCGCGTCGTAGATCAGCGCATAGCCGAGCCCCGAAGGGCCGGAGGCAAAAAAATCATTCGGAGTAGCCGTCGCATAATAGTAATTCAGCAGGCCCGGTCCCAGATCCGCCAGGGCAGGACTAACGGTCCAGTTGATCGGGATGATCCCGCGGCTTTTGTCGTCCCACAGCTTTGACATGGCGTGCTGGCAGTATTGTACATTGTCGCCGTCGCTTAGGAAAACGGCGATATAGATCTTGTTTTCCAGCTTCGGCATTTTCGGAACTTCCGGTAGAGATATGATATGGGACATCCCGGCATAGACGCTTGCATTTTCATAGAAATCGGCGGCGACAGTGGAAATGCCGCGGGATGTGCCCAGCCCGACACCGGAGCGCTCTTCGGGCCACCACCCCAGGATGATACTTTCTCCGGCTTTCATATCGGCCAGGAACGTATTCAGTACCTGCTTCTCTTCTTCTTTCCGGGGATCCAGCCAGACGAATGCTGCCCCGGAAGCAATCCCGATATCCCGTATGCGGGTTTCCACGCCAGGACTTAAGCTCACCAGTAATTGCTGGGTACACGCTTTCCAGTAATGATCATAGAGATAACGGTATATCTCTGCAGCGGTGGTGTACGGCAGCTTGGTCAGGTCTTCCAGCACCGGAAGCCGGATGCCGTAGCGGGTCAATGCTGCATAGTCCGCGGGTGTAACGGGCAGTGCATTCCTGATGCCGCTGACCGTGCTGGCGAGATTGCGGTATGCTGCATTTTTTTCCGTAGTGTACAGCACGACGCCTGCTATTTCTTTCCTGTACTTTTCCAGCAGCTGCCATTTCCGGGTAGAGGGATATTCCCGGATATTAAGATGAAGATGGCCGGGCCACTTGTTTTTGCCTTCCGGCGCCACCTCATACAGGAAGATACGCGGCTGTGTTTTGTTGACCAGGCCCTGCAGGGCGGCAAACATCGTTTTTTCGGAGGAAGAAAGATTTCCGTTAGCGACATCGATCCCGTCAAGCGTGTCGGCCGGGATTGACAGCCGGGAGAACGCCTGGCCCCGGGGCCAGGATATTCCTTTTTCCAACAGCTTATGGGGTTCCCGTCGGAGAGGTTTGTTCATGTTTTGGCCGAAAACCGGCAAACAGATTGCCGCCAATGCCAGAGCAGGTATTCCCTTCGCGATAAACCGGATCCCGTTGAATAGTTTTTTCATGCTTTTTGTTGATCCTGTCTTTGGGTAGCCGCCGGTATTTGTTAAAAATAAACATGGAGCCGGGGTTGGAGGTGTCGGTTACTGCCTGTAGCAGTAAACCCAGTAACGGAAGCTGTTCAGCTCGCGCTTCACCGATTGAACATACTCGATCTTAACGGTTACCTGCTTTTTCCCCTGTGTATATGCTTTGGGTATCTCGTATTCGCTGTCGAACCATCCGTCGAACGACCGTTCTCCTTTTTGGGGCATGTCGGAATAGGTCACGATATGCCAGGGGAGGGGCAGCTTTTTCCCGTCCACGTAAACATTCCCGGTCTGTATGCCGTTTCCCGAGCGGTTTATCCTGGCGGTCAGCCTTACGCCTTCATTTTGGGGATTGAGATGCACGCTGAACTCGCTGTAGCCGTTAAAGGACCTGCCGTTATCCGTGGTTTCGTTGTAATCGTCCGCAGTGGCATAGCTGTCATAGCTTTGGGTCAGCGTGCCGCTCCATTGCTGTCCCGTTATCTTATAGGCATGCGATTGTTCGCTTACCGCATCGCCTACGTCGAGGCTGTCGCTCAGCAGCAGGGTTCTACCCCCGGCGGCTTTATAATAGCAGACCACGAATTCGGTCTCACAGGTCGAGGTATCGGTGCCGGTCCGCCTCCTGGCCAGCATAGCCGGGTAGCCGTATCTTCCACCCGTCTGTTCGAAACGCATGTCGATGGAATTGTAAAAGATATAAGGCTCGTTCATGTGTATCCGGTAAGATCCTTTTACGCCGGATATCAGCGCTCCCCAGAGCGGTTTGGCATAGGTGAAGCCCGCCCAGCCCTGGTTGAAATCGTCCTCGGTACCGTCGCCGTGTATCCGGGGCATGTGCTGATCGTCTATATAGGTAAACTCGTCCCCGTCTTCGAGGAAGTTGCCCGACCACATATTTACCGATACCACCTGTCCATGTCCTTCTTCTTTGAAAGCGTTGACATAAGGCCTTTCAAACTTCCGGGTCCAGGCTCCGTCTGCCGAATCCTTGGTCAGCTTGGCCATAAAATAGGCTGCTTTGTGCTGGGGGTACCGGTAAACGGAAGCCGGCTTGTAGGCGATCCTGGAAGTCAGGGCGCTGATCGGCGTTTTGCTTTTGTTGACGATCTCGATCCTTGCTTTTTTCCAGAACGGCATGGGCCAGTAGCAGTACATGGAGTGTTGCCCGGCATCAAAGCCGAAAAGAAGGTTGCTCAGGGAAGCTTCCCATTTGTTGTCTTTCCATCCGCCCCCGCCGAAGAAGTAGCTTACCGGCATGTCCACGGCCGGTGGCTTCAGATCATCCCAGTAAATACGGATATACGTGTTGTAAAATGTTTCAGCGCTATAAGGGCTGATCTTTAACTGTATGCCGGTGACGGAGCCCTCTTTTGGGGAGGCAAAGACAACGGCTTTTTCATTAGGCTGAAGGGAAACATGTTTTTCCGTATACCGGTTACCGGCGGTATCTTTCGGATCGCTGCCCAGATGGGTCCACTGTTCTTTTACGGTTTTTTCATATTCGTCGCTTTCCGACGTCCAGGAATTGACCATGGTACCCTGCGGATAGGTCAGGTAATCATACTGATACCAATTGCGCCCGTCGTCGTTATTCTCTTTCAGCAGCCTGGTGATCAGGGTATCCGAGAGGGTGACCTTCAGGCGTTTGCTGAAGGGAAAAGGGTAATAACAGATGCCGAAGTTATCGTGCTTGTCCAGCAGGGTGAAGGGGGCGGTGATCGGAGCATGTTGTCCGCTGAAAAATTCCTTTACCGGCAGGTCGACCTTAGGGGTCGCTTCATCGTCAAAATAGTATCTGATCCGGAGGGTCGGGCTCATTTGCCCGATCCCTTTCCAGATATTCATCTGCTGCCGGTACAGACAGCCGGGGCCATAGGCGTCAAAGATGACCAGCTCCCCGCTGCTGTCGATATATTTTTTGAACGTGCTTTGAAGGAGCCCGAAGCCGTTTCCTCCGGAGGCATCGTAGGAAATAAACCGGTTCTTCTTTGTTCCCGGCGGAAAGAGAAAGGGCAGGCGTTCCACTTTGGCCATGGCTTCCAATCCGGTGACCACATTCGCGCTGTTATCTTCTTTTTCCCTGCATGAAATACAGAAAAGGGTTCCGGCGCATGCGAGCAGCAGGAGAAAGAACAGCTGTTTCATAATTTACTTCATCCGAGTTCGCTGATATCGATTTCTTTTCTTTCCTGCGAGGAGCGGAAAGCGCCTTCGCATATCTGTACGGTCTGGCGTCCTATCGGTCCGTCGGGATAAGCCTTTTTCTTTCCGGCCACCACTTCGGCAAAGTACGCCATTTCTTCGACCACGCCGCCGCCTCTGGGGAGGGGGCGTATTTCCGGTTTGGGAGGCGCTCCGTGGTGCCCGGGAACGCCCGGCGGAAAGCCATAGTGGATGGAAAGCTGGCCTCCCCCGAACTGGAGGGTGCCGTTTACGCAGAAAAAGGTGTCAGGGGATGCGGGGCCGTAGCTGTATACCACGCCGCCATAGTTCATCACGGCGCCGTTGGCATACCGTACCACTACACCGCCGTGGTCTGCCGAATCACGTTTGCGGAGGGCGAGGTCGTTTACGCCCTGGATGCTGGAAACCGATACGGGCTCGCTGTCGAAGATCCAGTTGTTGACGTCGATGATATGGGCGCCCATTTCGTAGATCACGCCGCCGCTTTGCTTTTGGTTGAGCCTCCAATACTGCACGCCGGGGGGATATTCATCGGGGGCAGGTACCCGCCAGTCGCCCCGGTAATCATTCAGGTCGGAATACAGGATCTTGCCCACGGGCTGGTTCCGGATGGCGTCCACCAGCACCTTGTAATCGGGGGAATGGCGGCGCTGGGTGCCGATCTGGAGCTGCTTCTTCGTGCGTTCCACGGCGCGGACCATCTCGTTACAATCGGCTACGGTCAACGCCATGGGCTTTTCGCAGAACACATGCTTGCCCGCTTCCAGCGCGGCGATGGTATGCTCCTTATGCAGGTAAGGCGGGGTGATCACGGCGATCGCTTCCAGGTCATCCTGCTTTAACATATCGTCCAGGTGCTCGTAAAACCGCGGCTTCGGTCCTTTTTTGATCAGCTCCGCCCGCTGGGGCATCTTGTGCTGGACGATATCGCAGAGTGCGGCGATCTCGATATCCGGTACCTGGTTCAGGGCGCCGATGATGGCCTTGCTGCGGTTGCCGCAACCCACGACCCCGAGCTTGTATTTTTTACCAGGGGCCGTTGACCCGGCGAAAGCCGCCAATGGATTGCCGGATAATACTGCGGTGCCGGCCATGCCGATCAGACTATGTCCGATAAAGTTGCGCCGGGAAAAATGCTTTTTGTTGCTCATAGGATGGTTTTCTGAGTTAGGGATCATAAATAAGCAGCCGGTCATACCGCCAGCACAACCGGTCTGCTAAAGCGGTTTGCTATATTCAGTAATTGGGGTTCTGGTCTATCTGCGGGGCCTTGTTGATCTCATCCCGCGCAATCGGCAGCCAGTAGGCGTTGTCCTTCCACTCCCTTTTGTCTACTATGGAGGTGGAGGAGACGCTGTATTGCCATTTAGTACGTCCGTCGGCATAATGATAGATCAGCATCGGATACAGGTTGGAAATCGCATCCGGCGCGATCATCCATTTGCGCATCATATAAAAGCGGTCGCCCTCGCCAAAGAATTCGAGCTGACGCTCCTTCCGGTACCATTCCCGGGCCTGGGCCTGATCGGCAGTCACCCGGTCCGGCAATCCGGCGCGGTTACGGATCATGTTCAGGGCCTTTACCCCTTCCGACACCTCGCCCAGCTCGATGCAGGCCTCGGCATAATCCATGACCACCTCCGCATAGCGGAACTCGATCCAGGCATTGTCATTTTTATAGTACTGTCCGTCGAGGTCCTTGTCTACATATTTTTTTACATAATACCCCGTTTTGGTCCCGTTCCAGCTTTCGGTGGCCGTCTGCCGGGTATCCAATCCCGCCCGTTGCTTACCGTTGGCATCGATGTAGTAGCCGGTCTGCACGGCGTTATCCGGATCCTGGGCAGCCAGGTCGTTCGGCCGCTGTTGCCATTTGGCTCCGTCGTACAGTATGGAGGCGTAAAAGCGGGGTTCCCGGCCGACATAGGGATTTCGTTCCGGGTCTGCCGCCAGCTGGGCAGCCGTAAAGTCGCGTAAGGTATCATTGCCGGGATTGTTTTTGTCCCATACGAAGGGCGTGCCGTCTTTCATTTCGAAAAGGCGAACAAGCTGTTCCGTTGGTTCGTTCTGGCCGAAGTTATGCCACCCGTTGGGCGCCCAGCTCAGGTTCATATCCTTCTGGTTGCCTTCGGCATTCTTGAGCTGTATGCCGAACATTACCTCGTCGTTCCAGGCGCCTTTTTGCATAAAGATGCCGTAAAAGTTATCTGCATAAGCGGTTACGTCCTCGTCGGTCATATTGGCCGGCGGGTCGTCGGTGGAGCCCGTGAGGGCATAGTGACCGTATTTTCCTTCCATGATCTCTTTAGCGATCTGTTTGGCTGCTTTCAGCCGCTCCTCGCGGGAACCTTTCTGGAAGGATACCAGAGGATTGGAAGGCTCGTAGCCGCCGTTCATCAGCTTGCCGGCACAAAAGCTGAGCAGCTTGGATTTCAGGGCTGCGGCGGCCCCGAGGGTAGCGCGGCCCTGCTCGATATCCTGTTTCATCGGCAGCCCGGCCATGGCGCTGTCGATATCCTTCAGGATGAAGGCCAGCGTTTCGTCCACGCCGGAACGTTTTACCGACAGGAAATCATCGCCGAGGTTGAAGGGTTTGTCGATCAGGATAAGTCCCCCATAGACCCGCATCAGGTAAGTATAGTCGTAGGCCCGTATGAAATAAGCCTCGGCCTTCATCCGGTCGCGCAGGACTATGTCTTCGGGAAGGGGGGCGGGTACCTTGTCGATATTGGCCAGCAAAGTATTTACATTTTGGATATTGCCATATAGGGAGTCCCATCTGATAAACTGAAACCAGTTTTGGCCAAAGGCGCCGAGGTTATCCGGCGAAAGGGTGCCTTTTATGTTGCCGACGATGTTGGGGCGCTGCATGTTCAGCATCTCATCGGTAGCCGTGGAAAGCAGGTCCTTGTTCAGGCTCAGGGCCGGGTTAGTGGGGCTTATCAGCACCGAGCCGTCCATATTAGCATAACAATTGCCGAGATAAGCCTTTGTGACGTTGATATCCTGGAATACGGTTTCTTCGTTAAAAGAGTCCACCGCCTTCTGGTCAAGCACTTTTTTGCAGGACGAGAACGCTATTATCCCTACGACGGCTGTGACTATATAACATATTGTTTTTTTCATTTGTCGGTAATTTATTTTGATTGCTCAGATTAACCTGTCAGGTTTCTTTATGGATTATTGAAAAGTCACCTGAGCACCGATGGCAAAGGTTTTTACGGTCGGATAAGCGATCGGGCTGCTTATTTCGGGATCGAAATTCTTCTGGGCTGAGTAGAGCATGAGCAGGTTACTTGCCGCCACGTATATATTGGCCCTGGATACGCCGATACCGTGCAGGAGATTATTGGGAAGCGTATAGCTCAGCATGGCGTTCTTCAGCCGGCAATAGGCCATATTCGCATACCAGTAGGTGTTGTCGTTCACCTGAAAACCCCAGTACTGATCTACCCGGTTGTAGGCCCTCGGGATATCGGTATGGGTATTCTCGGGGGTCCAGCGGTTGTCGAAGTTCCACTGGAAATAGTTCCCGGCCTCACCGCGGCGCTGGTCGGCATAGTTATACCGGTAATAGGAGCCCTGGCCCTGGACCAGCAGGGAGAAGGTCCAGTTCTTATACTGGGCATCCAGGGTGATCCCATAGAATAATTCCGGCGCATCGGTTCTGTCCAGCAGGATCCGGTCGTCGCTGGTGATCTTGCCATCCTTGTTCACGTCTTCGAAGATGATATCGCCGGGTCCGGCCCCCGTCCAGTGCGGATAGTTTTCCACGGCTGCGTCGTCGGCAAAGACGCCAATGGCGCGGTAAAGCAGGGTAGCGCCATAAGGATGGCCGGTCCGCTGTTGCCAGGGGACCGACCGCTTCGGTTCGTCGGTAAAGATGACCCGGTTATGGCTGTAGCTCATATTACCCCCCACACTGAAATTGAAGTCCTTGCTCACCTGCTGCTGGTAACCGGCTTCCAGCTCGAAGCCCCGGTTGTCCACCTTGGCAATGTTCTCGTCCGGGAGGGCAAGACCCGTATAGGCTGGTACGGAGGCGCTCCTTGGAGCCAGGATATCAGAACGTTCGTTGTAAAAGAAATCCGCGTTCAGATAGAATTTATCCTCGAGGAATTTTGAATCAAACCCTACGTTATAGGTGGTCTGCTTTTCCCAGGTAATGTTGGGGTTGGCCACACCTTGCTGGAAGACGGTTGTTTCGATCGCTTTATCGTCCCCCAGGGCTAACCCGGTATTGAGCACATATTTATTCATATACTGAAAGGGGTCGCCCGGGTCCATCCCCATCTTCCCGTAGGAGGCCCTCAGCTTGAAGTAATTGATAAAGCGGATATTGTCTTTCCAGAACCTTTCTTCGGAGGCCCTCCAACCCAGCAATACGGCGGGAAAAGCGCCCCAGCGGCTGTCCGGCGGGAATTTCAGCGAGCCGTCCATGCGGAAGAGCACTTCGGCCAGGTACTTGTCCTTGTAGTTGTAATTGAGGCGGCCGATCCAGGATTCCCGGGCATACAACATGGTGGTTCCCGAGTTTTGCCGGTCAGTAAGCGATCCCGCATTAATGGTTTGTATAATATCCGAGATATAATGTTTTCTGAATGCGCCGATGTTGTTGGTGTCTTCCCGCATCTGCTCATAGGCGCCAAACAGGGAAAGCGAATGATCCCCGAATTTCCGGGAATAGGTAAAGTTGATGTTCCCCAGCCGGCGGAGAATACGCTCATAGTTTTCCTGGAGCTCGGGTTCGGTATATCCGCGCTTGGCCGGACTCAGCTCCATGGAAGTAATATAGCCTTCGTCGTTCCGGACGGCCTCATCCCAGTTCGGGAAATAGAGGGTCCAGGGTTTGCGGAAGATCTTCTGGTAACGGTTATAGATATCCATGCTGTAATAGCCGTCAATGGTCAGTCCCTTTATCATGGGCGGGGTGATCGACAACTTCAGGGTGAGCTCGTTCTTATAGCTTTTGTTATCGTTATATCCACCCTGCAGCGTAGAGGTCACCACCGGGTTATCCCCGTATTCGAGGTCGGGGCCGGGTTCCCCGCTGGGCCAGAACGCCCATTGGGTGGGGAGCAGACGCATGGACTGGCCATAGATCTCGGCCGCGCTTTTGGTAGGATAATATTTGTCAATGATAAAACCGGCATAGTCGGCCGAAGCCTTTAGCCAGTCGGTGATGGGGATGTCCAGTTTTCCTCTCAGATTATATTGGTGGTAGTTGGTAGACTGCTGTTTGTAGATCGCTTCCTCGTTGCGGTATCCTACAGAGAGATAATAGTTCATCTTCCCGGTCCCGCCATCCAGGGTGATATCGTGCCGGCTGGTGGTGGTCCATTTGGACACCAGCTCGTCCACCCAGTTCGTATTGGGATGCTCCCAGGGATCCTTCCCGTTGTAGAACAACGCGATGTCCTCATCCGAGAAAGTACGGGGCCGGCCCTCATAATCCTGGTATTCGCTCAACATGGTGGCATAATCGCCGGCGCTGAGCGCTTTCGGCAGCCGGGTGGGCGTCATGAATCCCTGGTAGAACGAGTAGTTGAGCCGGGGCTTGCCGGTTGTTCCCCTTTTGGTGGTCACCAGGATAACGCCGTTGGCGGCCTGGGCTCCGTAGATGGCGGCGGACGCATCCTTCAGCAGGGAGATGCTTTCAATATCTGAGGGATCGATCTCGTTCAGCGCGCGTCCGGGAATGCCGTCGATCACTACCAGCGGGTCGGTAATCTCGCCTTTTCCCAGCGTGGTGCGTCCCCGTACCATGATCTTCGCCCCGTTCTGCCCGGGCTCCCCATTGCCCTGCATTACTGTGGCGCCGGGAAGGCGACCCGAGATGGCATTGGAGACATTGGGCACGGGGATATTGGCGATCTTATCACCCGACACCGAAGTCACCGAACCGACCACATCCGCCCGCTTCTGGGCGCCATAGCCGACCACCACCACTTCATTCAGCGAATTCAGATCGGCAACGAGCGTGATATTGATGGTCTTTTTCCCATTTACGGGTATCTGCTGGGTTTGGTATCCGGTAAAGGAAAAGGTGAGCGTGGCGGTATCCGGAACCGACAGGGAATATCTGCCGTCGGCCCCTGTTGCGGCCCCGATGGCGGTTCCCCGGACGGAAACGGTGGCGCCCTGCACGGCAGCGCCGGTCTCATCTGTTACCCGGCCGCTTACCTGTTGCTGCTGCGCCTGTGATTGCATCGTAACAAAGAAAATGAGAATTGCCAGCAGAGCGCTTGTCTTTCGTAGTGCTGCGTTCATGAGAATGGATGATTAGACGTTAAATGGTTAGCGTTGTTTTAGCAATAAAAAATATCAATCTTTATCAGTACATGATATCAATTTTAAACCGGAATAAATAGGGGGGCTAAAATAGTGAATTGCTTTGCTAAATTTAATCGTAATTTAATTTAAAACACCAATAAGTAATTCTTATGGTCCATTAAGAATTCAATCGGAGAGGGCGTTTTATTGCCGGAAGAGGATTTATCCGGCCATACTTTTCCGAAGCCTGCTGCGTTCTGTGCGTTTTTTGCAGTTTACCCTATCGGATTACCGGGATAATTATTCCTGTTTACAGCAGCTAAAATTAAAATGTGATGATTGTCTTTTGAGGGTTATTCCAGAGCAAGACAACATCGTTTCTCCGGATGGGAGACGGAAAGATGTTGCAGTACGCCAAAACTCATTTCAGGATATAAGGACATCATGATCTTTAATAGTCTACTAAATTTGTAGACAAAAGTAAGATCATTTTTTTTCTGTCCAAATATTTTTCGGTTATTTTTTAAAAGTGATCCGAAATCCGGTTACCGGTACCTGCGCTACCGGCATTTTGGACGGCCGGGCGATCACCAGCGCATCGTGCCGCTGCCGCCAGTGTGTTTTTTCCGCTCCGCCAAGGAGGGCGACCGAATCGATGGCTTTTCCGGCTGAGTTCCGGCTGCTGCCCATAGCAGCAATGCGTATATCCGTTTCCGGTGCCCCGAGACAAAATGCGTAGCGTGTATCTCCTTTTGTGGTAAAGCGGATATCCCGGGCATCATACCTGACCTTGTTCTCGTTAAAGTTTCCGCTCTTTATGGCAGGAGCGCTGTCCGGCTGCTCGCCATATATCTTCCAGGGCCGCGAGCCATAGATGCCTTCCCCGTTTATGGCGATCCATTTGCCGATATCGTCCACGATCCGGAGCACATCCGGCTCGAGGTCGCCCTCAGGGGTCTGGACCACGTTGATCAGCAGGTTGCCGTTCTTGCTGACAATATCTACCAGCATCCGGATGATGTCCGTCGCCGTTTTGTAAGGCTGTCCGGTACGGTAATACCAGTCCCCGATAGAGGTATCCGTCTGCCAGGGGGAAGGATTGATGCCGTCCTTTACGCCGCGTTCCAGGTCTTCCACCCAATAGCCGTCCGAGGATTGTTTGCAGGTATACACGGCGTCGAGGGTGCCATTGTTTTTTGAGAGATCCCCGTTATAAAAATGCGCCAGCATATTCCGGCCATATTCTCCAAAAGGAAACCCACTGTCCGAATAGAGCAGATCAGGATGATAATTGTCGATAAGCTCCATGATGCAGAACAGCCATTCGCGTTGCCATTCCGCATTTTTGCTCAGCCAGTCATGATCGTCCGCAGCGGCTTTCCCGTGATAAAGATCCTGATACACCGGGTTGGCGCCGTCGTAAGATATACCCTTCATCGGCCCCTGCTTGTCCGCCCCGTGACTGGTCTGGAACCAGGTGAAGCTGGCGCCCAGGTGTTCGGATACGCCGAAACGCAGCCCTGCTTTACGGGCCGCTTTCTGCCAGGTGCCGACGACGTCGCGGCGCGGTCCGTAATTCACGGCATTCCACTTGTGGAGCCTGGAGTTCCAGAGAAAGAAATTGTCGTGATGGCTGCCCATGCTTACAAAGTATTTTGCCCCGGCCTTTTTATACAGCGCCATCAGCTGATCCGGTTCCCACCGTTGCGCTTTCCAAAGCGGGATAATGTCCTTATAGCCAAACTTGGAAGGATGACCGTAATGCTCGAGGTGGTGTTTATAATCATCGTCGCCTTCGATATACATTCTCCGGGCATACCAGTCTCCGTGGCGGGGAACGGCCTGGGGACCCCAATGCGACCAGATACCGAACTTGGCATCCCGGAACCAATCGGGATAGCGGTACCCGGACAGGGATTCCACCGTGGGCAGAAACGGTCCTGCGCCGGGATCGGGAAGAAGGGCAGGCGCCGATGTAAAGGATGGAATGCTTCCCCCGGCCATACGGCCCATGGCCATGCCCAGGGCGGTGAGGGCGCCTGTTTTAAAAAAATGTCGTCTGTTGTGTGTCATGCTGCGTAGATTTCGGATGGTTGAAGTTTGAAGTATTGTTCCGGCGGATCGTATGGATTCAGTCCATCTCCACGAGGGCCTTCACCGTCTGCTGCCCGGGGTCCAGCCAGCGGGGAAATTCATCCTTCACCCGGTTGAATTTCACCCGGTCGGTGACATAGCTGAGCGGACGGACCCGTCCCTGCTTCATGGCGAGGATGACCTGTTCGAAATCCTCACGCGTGGCGTTCCGGCTGCTCATAAGCGTGCCTTCGCGTTTGTGGAATTCGGGATGGCTGAAGCAGATATCCCCCTTTTGCAGACCCAGTAAAATATACCTTCCCCCGTGCGCCATGTACCGGAAGGCCGTATGGATAGCAGACAGGTTGCCGGTGGCATCGATCACCACGGCCGGCATGTCTCCTCCGGTGATCCGCCGGAGTTGCTCCGTTATGTCGGGTGAGCGGGCATCGATCACATGCGGAATATCAAGCTTTCCCCGGCAGAGCGAGAGGCGGAAGCTGTTTGTGTCCAGGGCGATGACCGTTGCCCCGGCGATACCCGCAAACGCCATAGCGCCGAGACCGATCGGTCCGGCCCCGACGACCAGCACAAACTCACCCTCCCGTACGGCGGCTCTCCGTATGGCATGTGCGCCGATGGCCTGGGGCTCCACCAGCGCCAGCTCTTCGGGGCTCATGCCGGCGCCGTGCACCAGCGCAGATGAGGGTACGGACAGGTATTCGGCCATACCCCCGTCGATATGCACCCCGCAGACCCGTATGGCAGTGCAGCAGTTGGGCTTGCCGGAGCGGCAGGCGATGCAGGTGCCGCAATTGAAATAAGGGATAAAGGTCACCGTTTCCCCTGCTTCAAAGCCGGGGGCGTTGTCACAGGCCACGAGGGTTCCCGAGAGCTCGTGACCCAGCACCCTCGGATATTCGAAATAAGGCTGGTTGCCCTGAAAGGCATGCAGGTCGGTTCCGCAGATGCCGATCCTGGCAATTTTTATAAGGGCATGGTCTTTTTGTAGGATGGGGTCTGCCCGTTGTTCATAGACAAACTCACCGGGCCTTTTACAGAGGAGTACTTTCATCCGTTTATCGATTGCTTAAGTACGGATAAAAATACATTAATTTCAGTAGCCCGGCGGCACAGCCCTGCTTTGTCTTCTCCGGAAGTCCTTTAGGGCAAGGTGCGTAACATTGCTTTTAATATTAGCTTTACGGGTATTAATCTATGGGTATATGCGCACCGTTCTGTTATTGTTCTGCTCCAATATTTTTATGACCATCGCCTGGTACGGGCATCTGAAATTTGCGAACATTCCGCTGTGGAAGGTCGTGCTGGTGAGCTGGGGAATTGCTTTTTTTGAGTATTGTTTCCAGGTGCCGGCGAACCGGATCGGGTTTGTGGAGGGATTCAACGGATACCAGCTGAAGATGATCCAGGAAGTGATCACGCTGACGGTATTCTGCCTGTTTGCCGTCTTTTACCTGAAAGAGCCCCTGAAATGGAATTACCTGGCCTCGTTCGGTTGTGTGCTGGCCGCCGTGTATTTTATGTTCCGGAATTGAATTCAAACTGATATTTATTCCGCCTGCAGATAGTTGCGTTTGTAGGTCATCGGCGTTACGCCCGTTACTTTTTTGAACTGCCGGTAAAAGTTGGGGATGTTATAAAAACCGCAGCGGTCGGATATCTGGGCAATAGAGTGTTTGTCTTCTATTAAAAAACGGCAGGCATGGTTGATCCGGATCTCCGTCAGGAAATCGTAATAGGTTTTCCGGGTCATCAGCTTGAAATACCGGCAAAAGGAAGTAACCGTCAGGTTGCTGATGGCCGCGATCTCATCCAGGGTGATTACCTTGTTGTAATGGGAGAGGGTGTAGTTGTAAACCGCGTTCAGCCGTTCCGTTTCCTGCTCCCCGGAAGGATAAAACGTATAGGCAGGAGATACGGTCTGGTAATCCCTGGTCTCCGATAATATTTTCAGAATAGAGATGAGGGCGACGATACGGTCCAGGTTTTCCGCCTTTGTGGCCAGCAACAACAGCTGGGACAGCCGTTCCCGTGTCTCATTGAGGATCAGCATACCCTTTTTCGCTTTTTCGTACAGCCGTGGCAGCAGGTGCGCCTCGGGCAGCTGCAGGAAATCGTCCCCCATACAGTTGGGCAGAAAATGCAGCACTACCGCTTCTACGTCGCGGCTGGAACCTTCCTGGAAATATTCTTCCTTACAATGCCAGGTATGGGGCAGGTTTTCTCCCAGCAGGATGATCTCTCCGGCGGAAAAGTTGCTGATCTTATCCCCGATGAAGCGAACGCCTTCGCCCTTGATGGTATAGTGCAGCTCAAGCTCGGGGTGATAGTGCCATATCCGCCCGAAATTGGGCACAATATCGTGCCGTATGCTGAAAGAAGCCTGTATCTGGGCCGGAACCTTATGGAAATGCGGTTTCATGGCAATGAAATGAGGCACGAGTTATTCCATACCTGCTAAAATAAGCGTAAAAATCCGCTTTTCAAATTTCCCGGTCTGTTAAATTATTATGATAAGATCGTATAATAATTGGAAAAGAACCGGAAAGAAAACAAGAGATAAAAGTGTAATATTTGACAGGTAAAAGTCTGAAGTAGGACCCCGATGGGGAATAAACGGGCAAGATTGATGCTATACAGGAACTTTTTAAAGATACCGGCCATACTGACCCTGTTTCTTATCACCGCCGTCGCCGTCGCGCAGGAAAGGCGGCCCCCGGGCTTTCAGCTGGTGGAGTACCGCAATCCGGATGCCGTGGCGGACCTCGGAGCTGGCCTCTGGGCTCAGCCCCTGCCGATGGATTATGACGGGGATGGTAAAACGGACCTGCTGGTATCCTGTTCGGGTGTGCCGTATAACGGGATCTATTTTTTTCGCAACAGCGCCGGCGGGAAGCTGCCGGTTTTTGAAAAACCCGTAAGGCTTTCCGACGGGATAAAAGATCTCCAGATCGCTTATGTGCACGGGCAGCCCGATCTGATGGTTCCTGGAGCATTGATCAGGAACTTTTCCGTCTCGTTCGGCCAGGAAAGAGAAACGCTCTTTTCCAGGGATACCCTGCTGAAGGCGATAAAGAAGATCCGGGCAGATCAGTGGAAAAGGGTGGACTATGACGGAGACGGCGACCTGGATATTGTTGCGGGATTGAGCGACTGGGGCGACTATGGCTGGGACAATGCCTTCGACGCCGATGGAAGATGGCGGAACGGCCCCTTGCATGGATATGTTTATCTCATCGGAAACGAGAAGGGCCGTTATGTCAACCGCGGAAAGCTGACCACCCGCGACGGCAGACCCGTCGATCAGTACGGTGCGCCTTCGCCCAACTTTGCGGACTTCGACGGAGACGGCGACCTGGACCTGATATGCGGCGAGTTCCTGGATAAGCTGACCTGGTTTGAAAATACCGGCACCCGTACGCAACCGGCATATGCTCCGGGCCGGCTGCTCGTCAGCGGCCGGGATACGCTGCGTATGCCGCTGGAGATGATCAATCCTGTAGCAATGGACTGGGACAAGGACGGCGATATCGACCTGATCATCGGGCAGGAGGACGGAAGAGTAGCCTTTCTTGAAAATACCGGACAGGTCAGGGATCATATGCCCGTATTCCGGGATCCCGTTTTCTTCCGGCAAAAGGCGGACAAGCTGAAGTTCGGTGTTTTATCCACTCCCTTCAGCGCCGACTGGGATGGCGACGGCCGGGAAGACATCATCTGCGGCAATTCGGCCGGGAACATCGCCTTTATCCGGAACCTCGGCGGCACGCCGCCGAAATGGGCGCCTCCGGTGCTGCTGCAGGCCGGGGGAACACCCATCCGTATCATGGCAGGACCCAGCGGCTCTATCCAGGGACCGGCGGAAGCCAAATGGGGCTATACCACCCTGACGGTGGCCGACTGGGACGGCGACGGGCGTAAGGACCTGATCGTAAATTCGATCTGGGGAAAAGTGACCTGGTACAAAAATACCGGCACGCCGCAGGCGCCGCAGCTCAGTCCTGCACGTCCGGTGAAAATCCAGGGACCGGCCCCGAAGCCGGCATGGAACTGGTGGAACCCGGAAAAGAACGAGCTGGTTACCCAGTGGAGGACCACTCCTTTTGCCACCGACTGGAACAAAGACGGCCGCATGGACCTGATCATGCTGGATCCGGAGGGATATCTTTGCTTTTTTGAACGTACGCCGCAAGGAGACGCTGTGAAGCCGGGGAAAAGGATATTTTATGGTAAGCCGCATGCCGGCTTTGATACCAATAATGCCGTGACCGACAGTCTGCCGGGCCCCTTGCGGCTGAACACGGGAAAGTACGGCGGCAGCGGCAGAAGAAAATTCTGCATCGTAGACTGGGACCATGACGGCAGGCCGGACCTGCTGGTCAACAGCCGCAATATTTCTTTTATGCGGAATACGGGCATAAAAGGAGATACAATGTTCTTCGAAGATAAGGGGCCGCTGACGGGGGACCGCCTGGCCGGGCATACCACCAGCCCGGCTATCGTGGACTGGAACAAGGACGGCGTCCCCGACCTGCTGGTGGGTGCGGAGGACGGACATTTCTATTACCTGCTCAATCCGCATAAGCCCTGAGCAGTATAGCTCTGCGACCGGGGTATATGGGTGAAAAAAGATGAAACATTATCCGATGAAACCAAAATCGTATTTAAACCTCAGTGGTATCCTGTTCGCGGCGCTGATCTTACAGGCCTGTCATTCCCGCCCGCATACCCGGTCAGACAAAACCGCGGCAGCACCGGTAACGCATACCGATACCCTGCCGCTGAAGGATTTTCTTTTCGGAGACGATCATCCCTTTCCACAATGTCATGCATCCACACTAATACGGCTGGGCGACGGAAGCTTTCTGGCCGCCTGGTTCGGGGGAACCCGGGAAAAGGACGATGATGTCGGTATCTGGATGACAAAGGGAAGGCCGGGTCACTGGCGTTCGCCTGCAGAAGTGGCCAAGATCAGGCAGGAGCCGCACTGGAACCCGGTTTTGTTCCGCGCTCCCGGCGGGAAAATTTATCTTTTTTTTAAAGTAGGCAAGGAGATCGCGCGCTGGGAGACCTGGGTAAAGACCTCGGCCGATGACGGGGAGACCTGGTCCGAAGCCCGGGAGCTGGTGCCGGGTGACCGCGGAGGGAGAGGGCCCGTGCGCAACAAGATACTTGTGCTTTCCGATAGCACCTGGCTGGCCGGCGCTTCCAACGAGAACGGTCCCTGGAATGCTTTTTTTGACCGGAGCAGGGATGAGGGAAAGACCTGGTCGGCAACCCCCTATCTGGATATAGACCGGGATAAGATCAAAGGGAAGGGTATTATCCAGCCCACGCTGTGGGAATCTTCGCCGGGGAATGTGCATGCGCTGCTGCGCAGCGCCTCGGGACGTATATGCCGGAGCGACTCAAAAGATTACGGGAGAACCTGGTCGCCCGTCTATGCCACGGACCTGCCCAATCCCAACAGCGCCATTGATGTGGCCCGGCTGCCGGACGGCACCCTGGTGCTTGCGCTTAATCCGACGGATAAGGAGCGGGGCGACCGCAGCACGCTATCGCTGGCGCTTTCTTTCGATAACGGCAGGACCTGGCCGAAAAAGCTGGATATAGAAAAGGGAAGTGAGGACGATGAATTTTCTTACCCGGCCGTCATCCATGCGGGCGATACGGTAATGGTCACCTATACCTGGAAGCGGAAAAAGATTGCCTTCTGGGAAGGCACAAAAGACTGGATCATCCGGCACGCCGGAAGCTTTAGATAGGAAACAGCGCTGTCACCGCCGGTGGGCAAAGACAGGCGGACGAGACGATCTTTTAAAGGACATATTGTTACATGAAGCACCTGCCGTTACTGGACCTCTTTATTATCCTGTTTTATCTCATCGCCATGGTGGCGGTGGGGGTTTATTTTTCCAGGAAGAATAAGAATGCCGAGCAGTTTACCCGCGCCTCGGGTAAGATACCCGGTTGGGCCATCGGGTTTTCCATCTATGCCACCTTTCTGAGCAGCAATACTTTTCTGGGCGTGCCGGGCAAGGCTTTCGGTTCCAACTGGAATGCTTTTGTCTTCAGCCTCTCCATGCCGCTTGCCGCCTGGGTGGCCTCGAAATACTTTGTGCCGTTTTACCGCAGCACCGGTGAGATATCCGCTTACACCCACCTGGAGCATCGCTTCGGGCCCTGGGCGCGTACCTATGCGGTGGTTTGCTTTCTGCTGACCCAGCTGGCGCGTATGGGATCGGTCTTCTTTGGCATCGCCCTCAGCCTGCAGGCCCTGACCGGTTACAGCATGTCTGTGATCATGGTCGTCACGGGGATCTGTATTATCGTGTATACGGTGCTGGGCGGCATAGAGGCCGTGATCTGGACCGAGGTGGTGCAGGCGGTGATCAAAACGCTCGGCGCCCTGCTGATCCTCTATCTTGTCATTGAGGATATGCCGGGCGGGATGTCCCGCATCCTGGAGATCGGCGGGCAGGATCATAAGTTCAGCCTGGGCAGCTTTGCGCCGGACTTTACTACCTCCACCTTCTGGGTCATCCTGCTGTATGGCTTTTTTATCAACCTGAATAATTTCGGGATGGACCAGAACTATGTGCAGCGTTATCATACGGCCGGCTCGCTCAGGGAAGCGGTCCGTTCGGTTTGGGTATGCGTAAAGCTCTACGTTCCCGCGTCACTGTTATTTTTTATCATCGGCACCTGTCTGTATGCCTATTACGATGTGCATCCGGAACTGACACAGGCGATCCGCCTGCAGGCGGCGGCGGAAAGACTTCCGCATGCCGCCACCCCGGAGCTTATCGCACGAACAGCCGCAGCACTGAAGCCCTCGGATTTTGGCGACAAGGTAATGCCGCATTTTATGGTCAACCGGCTGCCCACAGGACTGGTGGGGCTGGTGATCTCCGCCATCCTGTCGGCCGCCATGAGCACCATCAGCTCGGGGATGAACGCCTCGGCCACCGTCTTTACCGTGGATATCTATAAGCGGTATTTTAACAAAGGGCTGTCCGAAAAGCGTTTTCTCCCGGTGCTCTACAGCGCTACCCTGGTATTTGGCCTGGCCGGTATGGGTACGGGCATCGCCATGATCGGTATCAGCAGCGTGCTGGATGTCTGGTGGACCCTCTCGGGGATCTTTGCCGGCGGTATGCTGGGCCTGTTCCTGCTGGGCCTGATCAGCCGGCGCACCGGGAATATGGCGGCGCTCACCGCGACGATCATCGGGGTGGCGGTGATCGTATGGATGGCGCTGCCGGGTATTATCCCGGAAAGATATGCGTTTCTGCGCAGCCCCCTGGATACGAACATGGTGATCGTGATCGGCACGCTGACGATCTTCCTGGCCGGCATGCTGCTGACGGGGATCAGAAAAGATAAAACCGCAGCCCGTGAAAAATAGACCGGAAAAGAAGTTTATCCCCGTTATGCTTACCCCCTTTGACGAAGCGGGAAAGGTTGATTTTGGCGGATTGACCGCCCTCACGCAGCACTATCTCCGCGCGGGGGCCGGCGGCCTGTTCGCCAACTGCCAGTCCAGCGAGATGTTTGCGCTGGATCACGATGAAAAGCTGGCGGTTGTAAAACACGTGTTGTCGGCAACCGGCGGAGCAGTGCCGGTAGTGGCGGTGGGTAACTTCGGAGAAACGCCGGAGCGGCAGGCGGACTTTATGCATAAGATTTATGATACAGGGGTACAGGCCGTCATTATCGTGACCAGCCTGGTGGCGGGTAAAGAAGAACCCGACCGGCTGTTCGAGGAGCGGGTATTCCGCCTGTTTGAGCTGACCGGCAGCATGCCTCTGGGTTTCTACGAATGTCCCGAGCCTTACAAGCGGGTGCTGAAGCCTGCACAGCTCAGGCAGTTTGTGGATACCGGCCGCATCATCTATCACAAAGATACCTGTCTGGACCTGACACAGATCACCGCAAAGCTGGAAGCCACGGCCGGCCGGCCGGCCTTCGGCTTGTACGATGCTTATGCCGCACATGCCGTCGCCTCGTTGAAGGCAGGGTCCTCCGGTCTTTCCTGTATACAGGGCAATTTCTTTCCCGAGCTTATCGTCTGGTTGTGCGAACATTTTGATGAGGCCGCCTTTGCGGAAAAGGTGGATCAGGCACAGCGGTTTCTGTCCGATAACATGGAAGTGATGCATCATATTTATCCGCCTGTAGCCAAATATTACCTCCGGCAGCGCGGTCTGCCGATTACCACCTTTACCCGGACAGACACAGGGACGCTCACACCCGCCGTAAAACAGGATATAGATCACCTGTCCGCACAATATGCCCGCCTGTGCGAGAACATCGGACTAAGAGCGGTAATGCCGGTTTAATGCGCACCGCGGTCCGTGCGGTTTTTAGCTCCCTTTTGATTAGCTTTACAAGGAGAGATGAGCTGTAAGCAAAAAAACATCCTTCTTCTTTTCGGGCTGCTGTGTCTGGGCAATGCGCTGCCTGCCCGGCACCTTTCTTTTCCGGGTGTACCCCGTATCATCAATTATACCAACGAAACTTACGGGGGATATAACCAGAACTGGTCTGTTACCCAGGATGAGAACGGGGTCATGTATTTTGCCAATTCGAAAGGACTGCTGAGCTTTGACGGCAGCCGTTGGGAGCTGTACGAGCTGCCCGATAAGCAGATCGTACGTTCCGTATCGTCTGATGGAAAGGGAAGGATATATACCGGTGGTTTTGCCGAGCTGGGATACTGGCAGCGACAGCCCTGGGGAAAGCTGGTCTATCATTCGCTGGCTTCCCGCATCAAAGCCCCGCTTTTCCGGCAGGAAGAGATATGGAAGATACTGGCTTCCCGGCAGGAAATTTTTTTTCAGTCCTTTTCCACGCTTTATTTCTTAAGGGGCGGAAAGGTCAGTACGGTAAAGGGGCCGAATTCCCTGTTCTACCTTTTCCGGGTCCGGGGCCGTGATTTTGTCCAGGTGCTGCAATACGGCTTATACGAATTACAGGATGGTCATCTCGTAAAGATACCGGGCAGCGATTTTCTGGCCAAGGCAGAGGTGATCTCAATACTTCCCTATGGCAGGAGCAGCTTCCTTATCGGAACGGACAAGCAGGGGCTGTTTTTGTATGACGGCCATTCGTTCCGTCCTTTTGATTCCGAGCTGAGCGACTTTTTGCAGGCCAACGAGCTGAACAACGGCATACAGCTCGACGGCGATACCTACGCTTTTGGAACCATTCTGAACGGATTGGTGATCGCCGATGGAGAAGGGAATATCCTTTTTCATCTGAACCAGTCCAACGGACTGCAGAACAATACCGTGCTGGCCCTTTTCCGGGATCGTGCGGGTAATCTGTGGGCGGCCATGGACAAGGGTATCGACCAGGTAGTCCTGCATTCCCCGTTTCTGCATTACCGGGATACAAAAGGGCGGCTGGGTACCGTCTACGCAGCGGCGGTATTTCATGGCCGGCTTTATATCGGTACCAACCACGGGTTGTTTGTAAAAGACCTCGGTGACGGGCAAAACGATACAGACGGATTTTCGCTGATCCCGGAGCTAAAGGGGCAGGTCTGGAACCTGTCTGTCTTTGACGGGCAGCTGCTCTGTGGGCATAACCGGGGAACTTTTCGTATCGGGGACCATCGTATTGTCCGGCTATCTACCATCGGCGGCGGATGGGTGATCCGGCGGCTGAAGCAGGACAGCACTGCGCTGATACAAGGTACGTATAACGGACTGGTGATCTATCGTAAGGACGCCTCGGGTAACTGGGCTTTCGCCAACCAGGTAAAAGGGTCGCAGCAGCTGCCGGTCCAGCAGCTGGAGGAGGATGAGAGCGGCCGGATATGGATCAGGCATGTCTACAAGAGCATTTACGACCTCCGCCTCTCGCCGGATCTTGGCCGGGTCACCAGCATCCGGGAGATGGACCGCAGCAGCGGTCTTCCCGCCGGGGTCAGGTATAACCTGTTTTGGCATGACGGCGCCGTTGCCGTGGCTTCTCCCGCCGGTATCTTCAAATGGGTGGAAAGCCGCCGGCATTTTGTGGCGGATACCGCGCTGAAATCTTCCCTTGGCAGCTATTTTTATTCCCGGCGCATCATCCCCGCAGGCCCGTCGTGCTGGTGGCTGATAAAAGATGATAACCGGCTGGGATATCTGGAAAATCCGTCATCTCCGGATATTTATACTTTTTATACCAGGGGCTTCCCGCTGGTCAGCGGATTTGAAGCCATCGTGCCGGTTGGCGACGGGAGCTATCTGCTCGGCAATGAAGACGGCTTTGGTCTTTTTGATAAAAAGCGGCTTCACCGGCAACCGGAAGCTCCTGCGCCCGCTATCCGTGAGATCAGCTGCAGCGCCGGTGGAAGAACCCTGCCGCTGGATAGCCTGCTGCCGGCTCCGGGCAGCTATCCCCGTCTTGCGTACCGGTACAACAGCCTGTCTTTCCGGGTTGCGGTACCGGTATACGACCGCGTACCCCATTTCAGGTTTATGCTGCAACGCAGCGGGGAAGACGGGGTATGGTCCTCGTGGTCCGGATCCGGTACCCGGGAATACGGCAACCTCTCTCCGGGCAGCTATGTATTTTGGGTCATGAGCGATGTTTCGGACGAGCGTGTCAGCTTTTCCTTTGAGATATTGCCGCCCTGGTACCGGAGCGTCTGGGCGAAGACCGGTTATCTGTTGCTGCTCGCCGGTATTGTCCTGCTGTTTTACCGGCTGCATCGCCTGAAGCTGCGGCGGCAGCATGCCCGTTTGCAACGCCGTATGGAAAAACGGTTAAGGGCCGGGCAGGAGCAGAGCGAGCGAAAGTTGCTGCTTTTCCAGCAGCAGCAACTGGAGCAGGATGTCCTCCGCAAAAGCGAAGCCCTGGCGAACTCCACGCTGAACCTGATCAAAGAGAAAGAACTTTTTCAGAAGATCCGGAAGGAGTTGAAAAATATCCGCGAGGAAGCGGGGAAGGATTTCCCCGTTCAGCATTATCAGCGGCTGATGCGGACACTGGACAAGCATATGGACAGCAGGGACGAGTGGAAGCTGTTTGAAGAGGGTTTTAACACGGTACATGAAACCTTTTTTAAGAAGCTGCTGGAACGTTATCCCGGCCTCTCGCCGCAGGACCTTAAGCTGGCCGCCTACCTCAAGATGAACCTTTCCTCCAAGGAGATCGCTCCGCTGCTGAACATCTCGGTAAGAGGAGTGGAGATAAAACGGTACCGTCTGCGCAAGCGTCTGGATCTTCCCCAGGATCAGAATCTGACCGAGTTCATGATGAATATCTGATCCGGGTTCATCTCATTGCATTACTTTTTCATGATCATTTCATTGAGGGCTGGTAATTAATGGACAATGGATATGTAAAAACATCAATGATGTAGAATTGATGAGGTGTTTTTTATAAAAAGCCATCATCTGATGTACCGGAGATGGGGACGGAAATTGCGGTAGGAGGATGAGAGGGGGTACATTTAGGGCACACGTTTTGGTTCAGCTCGACAGACCTCTTCACGCCCTAAAGCAATAAGGATGATCCTCAGAAAATGTTTACTCATCATTGCGCTCCTTTGTGGTTTTTACCGCTATGCTCATGCCCAGCAGGCTTTGAAAGGGACTGTGCAGGACAGCACGGGCGCTCCGCTGGCCGGGGTGACTGTTCATGTCAAGGGCGCCACCACCGGTACCGGTACGGATGCCGGAGGTAATTTCTCCCTGAGCGTTCCGGCAGATGCGGTGCTGGTATTTTCCTATATCGGCTATCAGACCAAGGAGGTGCCGGTCGGCGGTCAGACCACCCTGAAAGTGACCCTTTCCTCATCCACCGCCCAACTTCAGCAGCTGGTGGTGATCGGATACGGCACAGCCAAAAAAGTAGATCTTACCGGATCCATCACCACCGTCAAGGGAGAGGACCTCGCCAGGATGCCGGCTACCAACCCGGTCTCTTCCCTGCAAGGTAAGGTGGCGGGACTGACCATCGTCAACAGCGGCCGCGCAGGGACTTCCCCGACCGTGCGTATCCGCGGCGTGAACAGTACCAACAACTCCAACCCGCTCTACGTGGTGGATGGAGTCTTCCAGTCCAATATCGATTACCTGAACCCCGCGGACATCGAGAGCATCGAAGTACTGCGCGATCCCTCTTCCATCGCCATTTTTGGTCTCCAGGGCGGCAGCGGGGTGATCATCGTCACCACCAAGCGGGCGGCCAAGGGAGAAACGCGCATTAATTTTCAGAGTAATGTAGGGGTGCAACATGTGACCCGCAAGATCGATGTGGCGGATGCCGCAGGATTCAAACGGCTCTACAATGCACAGCGGGAAAACCTTGGAGATGATCCTTTCGATTTTTCGAACTATACCGCGAATACGGATTGGCAGGATCTGATCCTCCGTGATGCGGTAATCAACACCAATACGCTCAGCATATCCAACAGCGGGGATAAAACCACCACCTATGTCAGCCTGGGGTTCAATAACCAGGACGGGGTGCTCAAATACGATAACTATAAGAAATACATTGCCCGTATCAATGAAGAGATAACGATCAACGAACATATTAAGGTGGGCGCAGACCTCACCGGCTTTTACTGGTCCCAGCAAACCCCGGGCGCCGATCTGAACAATGCGCTTTGGGCGGCGCCGGTTGTTCCGGTTAAAGCGGCCGATCACCTGTACTACAGCATGCCGTCCTTCCAGCGCGCGCAGGTCGGTAACCCCGTCGCCAGGCTGGATCAGAACACCGGAAATGCCATCAACAACGGATACCGGGCCATCGGGAACCTGTATGCCGAGATAAAGTTCCTGCAGCATTTTACCTTCAAGTCCGCCTTTTATGCGGACCTCGGATTTGATAACAACCGCAGCTATACTCCGCTGCCTTTCCGGTATATCAACATCGCCGAAGGAGACGCGGCCACGGACACTACTTTTGATGAAACCGCCAGAACCAGCGTGGCCCAGACACAGACCCAGAACCGGAAATTCCAGCAGGATCATACCCTTACCTTTGACGAGACGTTTGCAGATAAGCACCATCTCACCGTGCTGGCCGGCTTCACTACCCTGTACAGCAGCAGTATGAACCTCACCGGAAACCGCAAGGACACTGTGCTGAACATTCCGGATAACCCGATCTACTGGTACCTGGACATCAGTAACCAGAGAAACCCCGGTACTTACGGCGGCGGAGGAGGCGAGGAAGCCTATATGTCGTTCCTGGGCCGGGTGGGATATACCTACCGGGAAAAATACCTGCTGAATGCCACTTTCAGGAGAGATGGGGTCTCCAAGTTCTCACCGGCGCAGCGCTGGGGTAATTTCGGGAGCCTGGGCGTCGGCTGGGTGGCCAGCGAAGAGCCTTTTTTTAAGGATCATATAAAAGGGATCGACTTTTTAAAATTCCGGGGCGCCTGGGGACAGGTCGGCAATGCGCTGGGCACCGATAATTACCTGTACCTGCCGGTATTGAATATCGCTGACGTAGGCGTGTTCGGCGACAACGTTTACCCCTCCGTTTCACCCAAGTATATCCCTGATCCCCGCCTGCACTGGGAGGTAGTCAACGGTATCGATCTCGGCCTGGAGCTGCGGGCGCTGGACAACCGGCTGAGCGCCGATATCAATTTCTATAACAGGACCACCAAGGATATCCTGACCTACGTCACCCTGCCGGGCACCGCCGGCAACTACAGCTATTATACCAATCTCGGCGATATCAGCAACAAGGGCGTGGAAGTAAGTCTGGGATGGAGCGACCGTATCGGAAAGGATTTCACCTACAGCATCTCTCCCAATTTCAGTTATAATGAGAACAAGGTGAAATCGATCGGGAACGAGATCGACTTTGAGCTGTTGGGCAACGGCGGAGTGAACAGGACCGCCACCGGATCGTCCATCGGCTATTTCTACGGATACAAGCAAACCGGTATTTATCAGTCGGAGGAAGACCTCGACAGGATGCCTCACCTGAGCAATTCCCGTCCGGGTGATATCGCCTATGCCAACCTGGACGGCGATACGGCTATAACGCCGGGAGACCGCACCTATCTGGGCACACCGTTTCCCAAGCTGAATTTCGGGATCAACCTCTCCTTCGGCTATCGCAGCTTTGATCTGCTTATCGAAGGGCAGGGGGTAGCCGGGAACAAGATCTATACCCAACGCCGGAATGTCAATTTTGCCGTGGTGAATTATGAAACCAACCGGCTGAAGGCATGGACGGGGCCGGGCACCTCAGATGTAGAGCCGATACTGGACAATACCCGGTCCAACAATCTGCTGTTCAGCAGCTATTTCCTGGAACCGGGCGATTATTTCAGATTACGCACCCTGCAGATCGGGTATACCTTCCGGCCCCAGATGAAATGGAAGACAGGTATCCGGCAATTGCGGGTATATCTAAGCGGTCAGAATATAAAGACCTGGACCAAAGCTACCGGCTATACGCCCGAGGCCCCGCTGGATAATCCTATCGCCAGCGGTGCAGACAACGGCGTTTATCCGGTGCCTGCCGTCTATTCCATGGGTGTGAACGTTACCTTTTAACCGATCCTCAAATCATCCGAACCATGAAAATATCTGGCAACATACAGAAGAACTATCCGGCGGTCTTTATGCTGATAGCGGTCGTTACAGCGTTAGCAGCCTGCAAGAAAGGGTTCCTGGACAGGGACCCTCAGGGCCGTTATACCTCGGATACCTATCCCTATCCCCAGGGCAGCAGTCCGTTCGACCAATATGTCTTCGCGGCTTACGGCGCGCTGAGGAGCTATAACGTATCGGCTACTCCTTTTATCGCGGCCGTCAGTATCCGCAGCGACGATGCCGACAAGGGCAGCACGCCCGGCGACGGAGGCGCCGACGCGCAGGATATGGATAACTTCCCGGTTTCGCCCAGCAACGGCATGGCCAACGGATTATGGACCGGATATTTCGATCTGATCAACAAATGCAATATCGTGATGGACCAGGTCGCCAACAACGAAGAAATAACGGCCTCCGATGAAATAAAGCGGCAATCCCTTGCAGAGGCCCGATTCATCCGGGCATACGGCTATTTTATGCTGGTCCGTTTATTCGGACGGGTACCGCTTATCGATACGGTCACCGGCACCAGTGCGAACATCCCGCAGAGCGCCCCCGGGGTTATCTATCCTTTTATAGAGAAAGACCTGCAGTATGCCGCCGCTAATCTCCCCCTGAGCTGGGATGCAAGATTTGTGGGAAGAGCTACACAGGGAGCGGCCAATGGATTGTTGGCAAAGGTCTATCTTACGGAAAAAAAATGGGGAATGGCTATGGATGCCGCTGATCTGGTGATCCAGTCCGGGCAGTATGACCTGTCCACACCCTATGACCGGATATTCGGGGAAGATGGAGAAAATACACGGGAGTCGGTTTTTGAAATACAGGCTACTGCGGATGCCACCACGCCCACGGACTACGGCATACAATATGCCAGCGTGCAGGGTGTCCGGGGTACCGGTTCATGGGATCTCGGCTGGGGCTGGAATACGCCGAGCACGCGACTGTTATATGCTTATGAGGACGGCGACCCGCGGGAAGCCCGTACCGTATTGTTCACCAGCACTCCCGGTCATCCGGGTCTGACCATTTACGGCGAGGTAACGCCGTTAGGACTGCCCAACCCGCGCTATAACAATAAAGTATATACGAATCCCGCTATGCGCAATGAGGTAGGTAACCGGGGCGGCTATTGGATGAATGTAAGGGTACTGCGATATGCCGATGTGCTGCTGATGTATGCCGAAGCCGCCAATGAAGCCGGAAATACGGCCGCAGCGCTGGAAAAGCTGGAGATGGTTCGCGCACGCGCCAGGGGAGATGATGCCAATATTCTTCCGGAGATCACGACCACTGATCAGCATCAGCTGCGCCAGATCATACGGCACGAAAGAAGGGTGGAGCTGGCGATGGAGCATGAACGCTTCTTCGACCTGGTGCGCTGGGGTGTGGCTGCAGATACGCTTCATGCAGCGGGGAAAAACAACTTCAGCGGCAGCAGGGATAACCTGCTGCCTGTCCCGCAGGCGCAGATCGACCTGAGCAAAGGTGAGCTGACGCAGAATCCGGAGACCCGAACCTCCTGAAGGGGGAATAGAGGTGAAAGGCGAAAGGTAAAGGGCAAAAGGTAAAAGGTAAAAGGTGAAAGGTAAAAGGTGAAAGGTGAAAGGTGAAAGGTAAAAGGTGAAAGGTGAAAGGTAAAAGGTGAAGGGTGAAAGGTAAAAGATTAGAGGTGAAAGGTAAAAGGTGAAGGGTAAAAGGTGAAGGGTGAAAGGTAAAAGGTAAAAGGCGTTCCGGTAATTTTTCAGGAAATGGTTTTGAAATCTTTTAAACGGATCATGGCGGTAAAAAAAACAGCGTTAGGGTTGGTCTGCATGGCCGCAGCTATCTGGATTTCCGCTTGCCGGCCCTCTTCGCCGTCTGCACAGCAAAACGACGACAGCAACGGCAGGGGCGGACTCTCCGATAAAGCATTGCTCGATACGGTACAGCGCAGCACGATTGGTTATTTCTGGGATTTTGCCCATCCCGTTTCCGGCATGACGCCCGAGCGAACCGCCACCCCGGACACCGTTACCACGGGGGGTACTGGCTTTGGAATCAGCTGTCTTGTCGTGGGCGTACAGCGGGGATGGCTGAACCGCGACTCGGTAATACAGCGGCTCCTGAAAATGACGGCTTTCCTGGACAGCGTGCCCCGTTTTCACGGAGCCTGGGCGCACTGGATGAACGGCGCCACCGGCGCCGCCTGCCACTTCAGCCCGAAAGACGACGGGGGCGATCTGGTGGAAACCTCTTTTCTCATCAACGGACTGCTGGTGGCGCAGCAGTATTTTAACGGCGGTAATGCTCCGGAGACGCTTTTGCGGAAGCGGATACAGCACCTCTGGGAAACCGTGGAGTGGGACTGGTACACGCGCAACCACAGCGGAAAGCTTTACTGGCACTGGTCGCCTCGTTACGGCTGGGCAATGAATATGCCCATACAGGGCTTTAACGAGTGCCTCATCACCTATATCCTCGCCTTGTCCTCGCCTACCCATCCTATTCCCCCGGAGGTCTACCGGAACACCTGGACGGGCGGCCCGCATTTCCGGAACGGAAATAACTATATCGGCTACACGCTTAAGATCGGGTTTCCTTACGGCGGTCCGCTCTTTTTCAGCCATTATTCCTTTCTGGGACTGGATCCGCGGCAGATGCAGGATCAATATGTGAACTACTGGCAGCACAATGTACGTCACACGCTGATCAACCGGGCATACTGCATAGTGCAGGCTCCGGCCGGCTACCGGTATTCGGAGCAGGTCTGGGGGCTCACCGCCAGCGACCAGCCGCAGGGTTATTCCGCCCATGCGCCGGACAATGACAACGGCACCATCACGCCTACCGCCGCCCTGTCGGCTTTTCCCTATACTCCCTATTATTCCATGCAGGCCTTGCGGTATTTTTATAACGGGCTTGGCGATCGCCTTTGGGGCGCTTACGGATTTTACGATGCCTTTAACCTGAAAGACAGCTGGTTTTCCGATCAGTATCTGGCCATTGATGAGGGAACGATACCCGTCATGATCGAGAATTACCGCAGCGGACTGATCTGGAGGCTTTTTATGCAGCGGCCGGACATCCGGCAGGGTTTGCAGAGAGCCGGTATCGGTAGTCCGTCGTATCCCACAGGGTTTTATCTGGCTGTGCCCGAACGGCAGTGCGGCTGCCTGGAGCTGATGCGGCATCCTGACCTGGGCCGTTACCGGCTTGCCTATTATGTCCGGGAAGGAGATACCCCCGTTTCCCTGTATCTGCGGGGAAAGACGGGCAGCAACCGGATCACCCTTGCTGAAGGGAAGACGGGCAGCGGCGCCCGGGAGATCGTGTTCGGCGACAGCCTTACCCCCGGCATCTATACCGCGCTGCTGGAGTCGGCCGGCCGGGTCCGGGACTCGCTGAGGTTGGTTTTGCATTGACCCCGTTTAGAGGTAAAAGGTAAAAGGTGAAGGGTGAAAGGCATTTTAAGTCTAACGTTTGAGGTTCCTTTTCAGACAGATGAACGTTGGACGAGTAAAGTCTAAAGTCCATGGTTTCATTCCAGGCAGATGAACGTTAGACGTTAAATGCGTAGCACTGGCAACGGAGTTGATTTCTTTTTAAATAGTGTTGCCGAACTGCGTTTTACTGAGGCCTATGAAAAAACATTGTGCACGAAGTAAACTTTAGACGTTATGCTATTGAACTTCAAACCGGAAACATGCTAATACGAATTGTATTCCTGTTGACGCTGGCGGCCTGCCTGCCGCAAGCACCGGCTGCTGCGCAGGAAAAGCAGCCGGGGGATGACCGTCAGATGGCGTTTTTTATAGACAGCCTGATGAGCAGGATGACCCTGGATGAAAAGATCGGGCAGCTGAATCTCCTCACCAGCGATATGGACGTTACCGGTCCGTCTATGCGGAAGAACTATGCGGAAGATATCCGGAAGGGTCGGGTGGGGGCTATCTTCAACGCCTATACGCCGGAATATGTAAAGCAACTGCAGGATATGGCGGTGAAGCAGACCCGTCTGCATATACCGCTGTTGTTCGGCTACGATGTTATCCACGGTCATAAAACCATTTTTCCTGTTCCCCTGGGCATGGCGGCCAGCTGGGACACCGCGGCGGTTGAGAAGGCGGCCCGGATTGCCGCGGAGGAAGCTTCGGCCGACGGCATCAACTGGGTGTACTCACCGATGGTAGATATTGCCCGTGACCCGCGCTGGGGCCGCGTTATGGAAGGCGCAGGCGAGGATCCCCGGCTGGGTAGCCTGATGGCCCGCGCCTATGTAAAAGGTTACCAGGGCAATGACCTTTCGGCATCCCATACCGTGCTGGCCTGTGTAAAACATTTTGCTTTGTACGGAGCTGCCGAGGGCGGGCGCGACTACAATACGGTAGACATGAGCCGGCGGCGGATGTTTGAAACCTATCTGCCTCCTTATAAGGCGGCCCTCGATGCCGGCGCCGGTTCGGTGATGACCTCCTTTAACGAGGTGAACGGCATTCCGGCTACGGGCAACCGCTGGTTGTTGAAGGACCTGCTGCGTCGGCAATGGGGTTTCTCCGGGTTGGTGGTGACCGACTATACGGCCATACCCGAAATGATCAGTCATGGTGTCGGCCGTAACACGTCGGAGGTGGGGACGCAGGCTTTACAGGCCGGGGTGGATATGGATATGCAGGGAGAGGTGTATGTCACGCAGCTGAAATCATTGCTGCAGGAGGGAAAGATAAGCCGGCAGGATATCGATACGGCGGTACGGCATGTGCTGGAGGCCAAGTACAGGCTGGGGCTGTTCAGCGATCCTTATCGTTATGTCCATGAAAACCCGGATAAGGTGATCATGAGCCCGGACAAGCTGGCCTTTGCGCGGGAGATGGCCCGGAAGTCCATGGTACTGCTAAAAAATGCCGGACAGCTGCTCCCCCTGAAGAAATCCGGGTCTATTGCGCTGATCGGTCCGTTGGCCGATGACCGGCGCGATCTGATCGGCGCCTGGAGCGCGGCGGGCGACTGGCACAGGGCAGTGAGCCTGTTGAGCGGGGTAAAGGCGGCCGTAGAAGGCCGGGCAAAGGTATACTATGCAAAGGGGGCCAACCTCGTGGATGATACCGCGCTTTTACGAAAGCTGAATGCTGCCGGAGCAGATATTACCGTGGATGCCAAAAGTCCGGAACAGCTGATCCGCGAGGCCGTCGCAACGGCCGAGAGGGCCGATGTGGTGGTGATGGCGTTGGGTGAATCCGCAGCGATGACCGGAGAAGCGGCCAGCCGCAGCGACATCGGTCTTACTCCGAACCAGCAGGAGTTGCTAAGCGCCGTATATGCTACGGGGAAGCCGGTTGTGCTGGTGCTGATGAACGGAAGGCCGCTTACGCTCCCCTGGGAAGATGCCCATATCCCCGCCATCCTCGAAAGCTGGTTCGGCGGCACCGAGGCGGGCGCCGCCATCGCGGACGTCCTTTTCGGAGCCTATAACCCTTCCGGAAAGCTCACCATATCTTTCCCCGTAAGCGTGGGACAGATACCCGTTTATTACAGCCATAAAAGCACCGGCAGGCCTGCGGATCCGGGGAATAAATATACTTCCAAATACCTGGACATCCCCAACGAACCGCTTTACCCCTTCGGGTATGGACTGAGCTATACGCATTTTAGCTATGGCGATATTGTTTTAAGCACCCGTAAGCTGCGCCGGGGAGAAATTCTGCGTATGGCTGTAACCGTTACCAACGACGGCCATTATGACGGTACCGAAACCGCCCAGCTTTATCTCCGGGACAGGGTGGCCAGCGTTACCCGGCCGGTAAAGGAGCTAAAAGATTACCGGCAGGTATTTTTAAAGCAGGGTGAAAGCAAAAGGCTGACCTTCACCCTTACTCCGGAGGACCTGAAATTTTACAACCGGGACATGCAATGGGTTACGGAGCCCGGGGATTTTGAAATATTCATCGGCGGCAACTCCAGGGACCTGCAGCGGGCAGCCTTTACGCTGACGGAATAACCCGTTTGTCTCTGCAGTGAACCGTTACTGTTTTTTCTTTAGCGTGCTCAGGTATTCCACCAGGTTCACCAGCTGATCCTGCGGCATGCTGCTGGCCAGGCCCGTCGGCATCAGGGAGTGGTCATAAGCCTTGCGGGCGGCGACGTTTTTAGCGGGGATTTTTTCCACCGTTCCTCCGATCATCTTTACATCCACCTCTTCCGGCGTTTCACTGCTGATATACCCCAGCACTGTTTTTCCGTCTTTGAGGGTAAAAGTATATCCTTCATACCCGAAGCTGATACCCGCATCCGGGGTGATGATGGATTTATAGATCGCCTCTTTGGCCAGCTTGCCGCCGATCTCCGAAAGGTTAGGGCCAAAGTCCGTACCCTGTCCTGCTGCCATATGGCAGGTGCTGCAGTAGCTGAGGAAAACTTCCTTTCCTTTGCCGGCATCGCCTTTCATACCCGCCAGGCTGGCAATGGGAGGAAGAGCCGACTTTGCGCCGCTGCCGGTATGGAAATAGGCTTCGGCTTTTTCCCGCACTTCATCCCGGTAGGCGTGCAGCAGGACGTCCGCCGCCACCGTATCTACGAGATGGGGTAATTTGTGAGTATCCATCAGCTTCAACAGGATGTCCTCGCCGCGGCGACCCCGGCCGATTTCCTTTGTGGCCAGTTTGCGCAGGCCCGGATCGGAGGACTTGTCCAGCAGCAGGGAGAGCAAAAGGTCTTTGCTTTCCTGAGACCTGCTGTGTCCCAGCAGGGTAATAAGGTTATGCGCGGCAGCCGTATCGCCCCGGAGCTTTTTGCGGACCAGGTTTTCACCTCCGGTATTGAGCAGGGTTTCCATCGTTTCCATGCGCATTTCTTCCGAAGGGACGGTAAGCGCCATATCCAGCAGCTGGGGACCTTGGTCGCGGATATGGTATTTCTCCACCAGCTGAATAAATTCTTTGCGGTGCTGCACGCTTTGGAGGCTGCGGCTGATACGCTCGCGGAAAGCGGCCGTACGGGGCGCCTGGTCCGGGTCCATCTGCAGCAGGGCAATGGCGTCGATAAAGGATTGTTTGGGATGATGACCCTGCAGCAGGGTATTCAATACCCGTTGTTTGTCCGGATCGGGATAGAAATCCAGCGCCCGGAAAAATTTCAGGTTTTGCTCCGGATCGACGCGGGGATTTTCGATGATCTGGGTCAGCAGGGGGAGGGCGGCGGGGGTACGGGCGCGCCATACGATATCCCGGCCCGAGGCGGAGTTCCATTCATTGCCCATCTGCCGGAGCCAGGCCGCCAGATAGCTGTCCCATTGCCGGTCGGCGCCGATGCCGAGCGCTTCCAGGTACCAGCGGTCCTTGCCGTCGTATTGTGCGGCCAGCGCTGACCACAGCGCGGGCGCTTGGGGGGAACGGCTGTGCCGCAGAGCGATCGCGGCGGTACGGCGGACCTGTGCCGAGGGATCGCGCAGCACCTGCTTTACGACCGCTGTGATATCTCCCCGTAGCTCCTGGGCCGCCCGTATAGCCGTGATGCGGATGTCTTCATCTTTATCCCTGAGCGCCTCCTGTATATACTGCATTCCCTTGGACGGCAGCTTGCTCAGCAGCCACAGGGCACGGGCCTGGTAGCGGGGATTATCCGACTTAAACATTTTCTCCAGTGCGGGAACGGCCTTTTCTCCCCAGCCATGCAGTCTTTCCCAGGCCAGGTAGCGGGTGGCCAGGTTGGGGCTTTCCAGGGCTTTGACAGCGTCTTCCGGAGTGCCAAGCTCCGGTGGCGCAACCGTATATGAGGTTCCCGGCGGGGCAATGCGGTAGATACGGCCCTTCTCCAGGTCGCCCACCTGGTGACCGCCCACGCCCGGATCGTACCAGTCGGCGATAAACAACGATCCGTCCGGCGCCACGCATACATCCGAAGGACGGAACCATTTGTCATAGATGCCCTCCACGATGTTGACGATCTTTGCCGTATAGCCGGCCCCGTTCTTTTCCACGGGGTAAGACCGGACTACATTCGGAAGGGCGTCTGCATGGATAATCTGGTTGCGGAAAACCGCCGGCAGAAGATCGCCTTCATAGACCAACATGCCGGTGGGAGAGCCGGCGCCCGTCTGCAGCAGGTTGGGCACCACGCCGGGATCGTTCAGGTGCCAGTGACGGTAGGGAATGGAGTCTTCCATGTTCACCCTGGGGGTGCGCCAGTTGGCCCCGGTCATCTCATCGGTATAGCCGTAGTTGCCGTGCTGCATCACATAATTGATCCGCACGCCCCGGTTGCCGTCGTCGTCATTATCGGACTGCCACAGATTGCCGAAGGCATCTACCGCCACCTCGTAATTGTTCCGGAAATTATGGCCCAGCACCTCTATATTACTGCCGTCCGGGTCGCAGCGGAATACCATGCCTTCCCGGTAAGGCTTACCGTGATTGTTGATGGGAATGCCTTCGATATCGTGGGCAATGTCGCCGTTTTTATCCAGGATGCTGTCTCCCGCATTCCCGAAGTTGAAATACAGCTTTCCGTCCGGGCCGAAGGTAAAGGCATGTATGCCGTGATCATGCTGTTCTCCGGCTATGCCTTCGAACAGCACTTCTTTTTTGTCGGCCTTATCGTCGCCGTCGGTATCCGTCAGGATAAAGACTTTGGGGCTGCAGGAGATGATCACCCTGTTGCCCAGTACGCAGATGCCGAGGGCGGCGTTTACATCCATACCCTGGTAAAAGGTTTTGCTGGTATCCGCCGCGCCGTCCCCGTCGGTATCTTCCAGGATCAGGATTTTGTCGCCCTCTTCCTTTACGGGATGACCCGGATTGTACTGGGGACGGTAGTTAAAACCTTCGCATATCCAGACGCGGCCCCTGGCGTCGATATCCATATTGGTGGGGTTGGTGATCATGGGCTCGCTGGCGAAGAGGGTAGCATATAGTCCCTCGTCGATCTGTAATCCTTTCAGGGCGTTCTGCGCCAGCCGCTGCTGCTCGTCCGGCAGCTTTTCCGGATGTTGCGCAGGCGGGGCCTGCTTGCAGGAAGCCAGGGACAGGACGGCCAGGCATACGATAAGCGAGGAGAATCTGAGATGATGGAGATCAACCTGTTTCATGGGTACGATATCAATTTTGGTTGCTGTTTAACGAAAGAGGATACGGTGTGGACTACAAAATAGGGCTTTTCCCCCTTTTTTCCGGATGTTTCTGCCGGCGGTGATGCCGGCAGTACATTCCGGAGCGTATAGGGTTTCCCGGTAGACACCTTTCAATATAGCGGATTCTGGATCAGCTTGGCGTTTTTATTCATTTCATCCAGCTTGATCGGAAGAAAATAGAAGCTGGGCTTCCAGGCTCTTTCGATCACCGAAGGGATGACCTTGTAGGTAGGCGTGGTGGTGACCTTGTCCGGGTTGAGCTTGTACAGGATATCGATACCCTGGACATTGGTATAGGCTTTTTCGCCGATCATCCAGCGGCGAACGTCAAAAAACCGGTGTCCTTCATAAGCCAGCTCGATGCGACGCTCGTGCCGGTAGCGGTCTACCAGCGCCTGTCCGCTTTGCGTTACGCCCGGCAGGCCGGCTCTTTTCCGGATCATGTTGATATAGGTTCTGGCCTCCTCTTCCTGTCCGAGACCCAGACAGGCCTCGGCATAGTTCAGGAGTATTTCGGTATAGCGGATAAAACGCCAGGGATTCTCCTGCCAGTCGAACTGCCCCTGCACAGCGCGGTCCATAAATTTCATCAGGTAATACCCGGTATAAGTTCCGTTCCAGTCTTCAATGGGACTCTGACGGGTGTCCAGGCCGGGGATGATTTCGATTTTGTTGGTCGTGGAATTCCATTTTTCAAACCTGCCGGTTTGCACCACGCCCAGGGGATCGCTGGCCTGGATGTCCACCGGGCGCGGCCGCAGATAAGCGCCGTCGTACAGGATGGAAGCATAGAACCGGGGTTCCCGGTTTTCATAAGGATGGGCGGCTTTTTCCGGATCGGACCAGGAAAACTGGCTGCCGTCCTTCATCTCATAATCATCCACCAGCTGACCTACGGGAGTATTTCCGCCGTAGCAATGAAAGCCGTTGGGCGCGTCGTAGCGGGCGATGTTGTTTATCCCGTTTTTCTTAAGAAAGAATTTTACAAAGATATCTTCAGAGGTTTCCTTGAGCAGGAAGATATCGGCATAATTCTGCGGGATGCTGTCGCCCGGCTGGGGCTCGGCTTTATAAAGGGCGTATATGCCCAAATCCATTACCGCTTTTGCCGCGTCTTTGGCGGCCTGCCAGCGGGCGGAGCGGTTTCCCCCGACATAGCCCACGAGCTCGGGGTGGGCATAGCCGGGCGCCCAGGAAGCATCGGCGTTATGGAGGTCGCTGGCGGCATACAGCAGCACCCTTGATTTCAGGGCCAGCGCGGCGCCTTTGGTAGCCCGGCCTTTTTCGGCGGCCACCAGGGGCAGGGCGGCAGCTGCCTCATCGCATTCCCCGGTGATAAATTGAATACATTCGTCGTAGGTGTTGCGGGCCACCGCGTAGTCCTCGTTGAGCGCGTAGGATTTGGTAATGATGGGCACTCCGCCATACATGGACACCAGCATCTGGTAGAGATAGGCGCGGAGAAAATGCACCTCGCCTTTCAACAGGTCCTTTTGTTCTGCGCTGACGGATTTGGCATTATCGATGTTGTCAAAAAAGAGATTGCAGGCGCGTATGTTTTTGTACGCATTTTCCCACACATAGTCGCCGCAGGAATTGCCGTTGCCGTCAAAGCCATAATAGGCGCTCGGACTGATGAGGCTGAGGTTGACCGAGCTGGTGCTGTAGTTAAATACCAGCATGGATTCATCCACGAAGCTGGCCAGCATCCGGTCGCCCTTAAAGCCCTCGGGAAGTCCCAGGTAGATGTTGTTTATAAAGGTCTGTATGAGAGATGCGTCGCTGCCGTTCCACACCGCATCAAAATCATACTGGTCCAGCGGCTTTAACTCGAGGAAATCCCGTTTGCAGGAGAATGTGCCGGTCAGCAGGATGACGACCAGGTATATATAACATGACTTTTTCATAGTACAGGTTTATAAGGTAAGGGTTAATCCGAAGGTGACAATTCTCTGGAGCGGATAGTTGATGCCTCCCTGGTTGTTGTCTTCCGGGTCAAAGTCCTTAATGCCGGGGCTGTAGGTAAAGAGGTTGTAGCCGCTGGCATAGATGCGGAACTGCTGTATGCCTATTCTTTTCAGGAAAGCGGGCGGAAGGCTGTAGCCCAGCTCCAGGTTTTTCAGCCGGACGAAGTCGGTGTTGTGCACCAGGTAAGTGCTCCTTTCGGAGCGGTAATACTGATCGGTGCGGTCAAACATCCTGGGCTTTGTCCCGTCCGGATTATCGGGCGTCCAGCGGTCAGTGAAGTCGGATAAAAGATAGTTCCCGAAATTGCCTGCGGCCTCAAAGCGGAGATAACGGACGGCGCCCGCCGCTCCCTGGAAGAGTATGGAAAGGTCGAATTGCCGGTACTGCAGCTGTGCATTTAACCCGCCGGTGAGGGTAGGTATATCGTTTTTATCGCTTCTGACCCTGTCATTGGCATCGATGACCCCGTCGTCGTTGACATCTTTGAAGATCACATCTCCCGGACGGGCACCGGGCCAGTGGGGATAATTATCCACGGCATCCTGGTCCCTGAAGATACCTATTGCCTGATAGTACAGATCGTTATTGGGATTGTTCGGATCGGTGGGCATGGGATGTCCGGTAGACCGCTGGTATGCCGGGGCGCCGGGAGATTCATCCCAGAAGGTAATCTTGTTTTTGGCATATCCTCCGTTGAGCGCAACTGTATATTTAAAATCGCCTGCGGCATTGTCATAACCGACATAGAAATCAAATCCCCGGTTCCTGACCTTACCGATATTTTCACGCGGCAGGGTAAGCCCTGTGCTGGCCGGCACGGAAGCGTTTCTCGCCCACAGGATGTTGGACCGGTGATAATCGAAATAGTCGAACGTCACCGACAGCTTATCCTGCAGGAAGCTGGCGTCTATGCCGACATCAGCCTGCTTGGCCACCTCCCAGGTCACGTTGGGGTTGGGCAGGCGTGTTTCCATTAATGCTTTGGACTCGTTGGCGATGTCGAATATGTAGCTGGCGGTGTTAAAGCTATAAGTGGAGAGGTATTGGTAGGGATCGATCCGGTCGTTCCCGGTTTCCCCGTAGGACGCCCGCAGCTTGACGTTGTCGCTGATGGCAGAAAGATGGTCTTTCCAGAAATTTTCCTCGGAAAGCCGCCAGCCCACCGAGAGACCGGGGAAAAAGCCATACCGGCCGGCCTGCGGGAAGATGTAGGACCCGTCTACCCGCCATACGAATTCGGCCAGATACTTTTCCTTATAATCGTAATTGACCCTGCCGAAGTAGTTCAAGCGGGCATCATGACTGGCCGAGCCGGCATTGTCCAGCGCATTGGAGCCGCCTTCGTCCAGCTGCGGCAGCACGGTGGAAACGAAGTACCGCCGGTAGGCGCTGAAATTGTCCCCTTTTCCGGCGCGCGCCTCCGCTCCGGCCAGGAAGCCGATATGGTGGTTTGTCGCGATGGTACGGGTATAATTGACAAGACCGTTGAGCAGGTAGTCATAGTTGTCCTCCATATATTCGTTCAGGTTAGGATCGTCTATGCCCTTCTTGCCTTTTACCAGCACGGGTATTCCTTTGTCGTCATACGAAAGGCCGTCCCAGGAGTAGAGGTACCACGGCTGCTGGAAATTTTTATTGAACCGGAAACCCTTGTCCAGCGCTGCGTTGCCGGTTAAGGAAAGCCCTTCCACCCAGGGGATGTTAATGTTCAGCTTTAAGTTGGAGTTGAAGACATAGTATTTATTATCGGTAAACCCGGTCATGTTGGTAGCGAGCGCTACCGGGTTTTCCCCTCTTTCCACATCGGGGCCGGGCAGGCCGTTGGGCCAGTAGGCCGGCATGGTGGGCTTGCCCCTTTGCAGGGCGCCGAAGATATCGGTGCCGGCGCCGGTTCTGCCGGGGAAGTTGCTGTTCTCCAGGCGTCCGGCCACATCCAGGGCGAGGGTGATGCTTTTGTCCTTGGTGACGTTGATGTCCAGGTTGGTACGGAGGTTATACTGGTTGTATTTGGTGGCGCTGTGTTTATAAAAGGCGTCCTCGCTTTTTGCGCCGAGCGAAACAAAATACTGCATGAACTCGCTTCCGCCGGATACGGTAACGTTTCCCTGCAGCTGTGCGGACCAGTTTTTTAGTACGGCATCAAACCAATCTGTATTGGGATGTCCCCAGGGGTCGGATCCGTCCGCAAATTTTTGAATATCGTCCTCGGTATATCTCGGCGAGATGCCGGCATACTGGTCCAGCTCGTTCAGGGCGGTCGCATATTGTGCGGCATTGGTCATCTTGGGTATACGGGTAGGCTGGGTAAAGCCCCTGCTTACGTTCACCGATACCTGGGGCTTCCCGATCTTGCCCCGTTTGGTGGTGATCAGGATGACGCCGTTGGCGGCCTGTGATCCGTAGATGGCGGCGGAGGCGTCTTTCAGCACGGTGATTGATTCGATGCTGTTGGGGTCCACCCGTTCCAGCGAGCGGCCGGGAATACCGTCTATCACCACCAGCGCATTGTTGTCGCCCAGCGTGTTGGATCCCCGTATCCGTATGGTGGATCCGTCTTTTCCCGGTTCACCGCTGCGGGTGACGGCAGTGACGCCGGGCAGGCGTCCGCTGATGCTGTTGCTGACGTTGATAACCGGGGCTTTGATGATATCTTCGCCTTTTATCGACGCTACGGAGCCGGTCAGCGTCTTCTTTTTGGTGACGCCGTAGCCCAGCACCACCACCTCGTTCAGCCCGGTTTGGGAAGGGACCAGGGCGATGTTGATCAGCTTTCTGCCGCCGACCTTTATCTCCTTCCTGTCGTATCCGAGGTAGGACACGATCAGTACGGCATCTTCTGGAACGGACAGGCTGAACTTGCCCGACGGGCCGGTGGTGGTGCCCCGCGTGCTGCCCTTTACCTGTATGGTCACACCGCTCAGCGGGGTGCCGGTAACGGAGTCCGTTACCGCGCCCTGAACGCTGATGTCCAGGTTCGCGACTGCCGCTGGAGTCGGCTGAGGGGAAGGGTCGAGGTGGGGGGCTTCCCGGATAAAAATGGTTTTGCCCTGGATGTCGTAGGCCAGCTTCAGGTCTTTCAGGATCTTGGTAAGGGCGGTCCTGACGCCGACTTCTTTCAGGGATACGGCCGACACCAGCGCTTCGCCGATGTCGTTGTTGTTGTAAAAAAAGGCATAGCCCGTTTGTTGTTCGATGTCCGAGAAGATCTTTTTGAGCGAGATGTTCTTGCCGGAGAGGATAACTTCCTGGGAGAGACCCCGGGCGCTTGCCCCCAGAAAAACAAACAGGAGAAAGGCAACCGTCAGTTTCATAGGGAGGAGGAGTTGTCGGAGGGTAAAAGGGAGCAAAAACTTCCTTTTACGGCTGTAAAAAAAATGCATACTTTCGCAAGGTTTTGGTTAAACAATAATGCCGTTCCGGGCTTTTATTGGATTGACCCAAACACATTCCAGGAATGCGCCAACATTCCTGGTTTTTTTTGGGATATTCCCTTGAATAAGCAAAAAGTAAGCGGGTGGTCAGGGAAGTATGACCACTTTCCGGTCTGCTTCTATCCTGAAGTGCGCTTTTGTCTGCGCCAATCCGTTTAACACCTGGGTAAGGGTCAGGCTACGGTCTATCCTCCCTGAAAATTGCTGCTGATTTCCTGCTCCCGGCTGATAAACGATGCTTACATTGTACCACCGCGCAAGTTCCCGCATCACAGTTTGAAGATTGTCATTTTGAAAGGCAAAGAAGCCGTTCTTCCAGGCCACAGCATCGTTTACATCCTGGTCTTTCAGGACGGTAATCCGCCCTCCTTTATCGACGCTGGCCTGTTCTCCCGGCTTTAGAATGGTATTTCCCACCTTTACGGATCCTTCGAGCAGCGTGGTTTTCATAAGCGGCTCTTCCGTATAGGCATGTACGTTAAAATGCGTACCCAGGTCTTCGATCATCTCCTTGCCGACCTGTATCCTGAAGGGGCGCTCCGTCTTGTGGACGACCTCGAAATAAGCCTCCCCGGACAGCTCGACCTTTCTTTCCTTTCCGGTGAAGGCGACAGGATACCGGAGGGAGGAAGCGGCGTTCAGCCATACCTTGGTGCCGTCAGGCAGGATCAGCTGGTATTGTCCGCCCCGGGGAACGGTAAGGGTGTTAAAGGTATTGCCTTCCGGGGCTTGTCGCTCCTTTCCTGTATTATAGGCCAGCTGCCCGCTTTTCACCTTTACCACCCTGCTGCCGCCCTGCCGGGCCAGCGTGCCGTTGCCTGCGCTGTCCAGCAGGATGGTGGCGCCGTTGGCCAGGGTGAGCACCGCCTTGTTGCCGCCGGGTAAGATATCTTTTCCGGTGGTGTCCCGGATGGAAGCGACGGGGCCGGCGATGGGGCCGGCTCCCCGAAGATAGATAAAGGCTATGGTAGCGCCGGCGATCACCACAAGAACGGCTGCTGCCACGCTGGCCCATTTCGCTATCTTCCGGATGAGGGGCTTTTTTACAGGGGAAGCCGCATCCCCGGTGATACGGGCCAGCATAGCCTCCCAATCCACTCCGTCGGCATCTTCCTGCGTATGACCCTGGCGGAACAGGGCAATGATCTGTTCCCGGAGCAGATCGTCCTGCCCCGACTCACGGATATGATCAAACAGCTCCCGGAGCTCTTCCCGGGAGGCTGATCCTTCAATATATTTATGAAACAGATCGGATAGCCGGTTATCGTTAAGTATGCGCATCCGTTATTGAGTATGTGTGGTGACCTTTACCCCGCAGACCGCCGTATATATAGACTGAGCAAAAAAAGGCGGGAGGGGAGTATGCCGTTCCGAAATTTTTTGAGCAGGAGGGGTGGCAGGGTTGGGGAAAAGCAGGGATGGAGGAAAAAAGAAGGCCCGGACAGCTGCCGTGTGGGCAGCTGTCCGGGTCTTGGAATATGCAGGGCATCGGTATAGCGGCATGGAATGCCGGTATGGAATGCCTGCGCTGTTTAGTTGTATCCCGGGTTTTGTTTGAGCTGAGGGTTGATGTTCAGGACATCTATGCCGATCGGGAATATCTCGGTATGCTTGTCTGCATCCGGTTTCTTATCCCACCAGGTACCGGTGGTGAATACGCCCCAGCGGATCATGTCTATCCTCCTGCGCCCTTCCACCAGGAACTCTCTTCCCCATTCGTCGAGCATCTCCTGGTCGGTAAGCTGGCTGCCGTCTGCCTTGTACAGGCTGGAAGAGCCCGCGGGGTAGTTCCTTTTCCGCACGGCATTCAGCAATGCGGCGGCGCCGGCTTTATCGCCTGTACGGTATTTGCATTCAGCCAGGGAGTAATAGATTTCAGCCAGCCGGATCTCGGCATAGGCGGAGCTGATCTTGTGATCGTCGCCGGAAGGGTAGTAGGGATACTTCACCGGCCATACCCCGGAGTTCTGATCGGCATGGTTCATATTGGATTCCTTATCCGAGGGAGCCTTTCCGGGTGGTGTATAGAAAAAGTGACCGACCTGATCGCGACAGAACAGGGTATAGCCCCGGGTGCTTCTTACCGTGTCCGGCTGTCCGTTCTCATTGGTATAGGTAAGATAGCCATAGAGGAACATGCCTTCCCGGCGGCTGTTGCCCAGGTTCTTGTATTTCTTCAGCCGGAGATCATCGGGATACTTCTGGAATTTTATAAAAGGCTTGCCCAGCTGGAAGGGATATTCCACGCTGTCCACATCCCGGCCGGGCTGCAGGGCATAGCGGGTGTTCATCTGGCCCCAGTCGGTGAAGCCGAAATAATCCGGCGCGTTATAGGGGCCCATCCACCAGTACATTCCGCTGGTATACTGCCAGTGGGTATAGCCAAAGCTGCTTGGAAATGCGAAGATGTTCTCCGGGGATTCCCCGTTGTCCCAGGCAAAGGGAGCATCCCAGGTATCCTCGAGAGTGTAGGAGCCGTATTTGCCGTCGATAATATCCTGGCAGAGCTGCGCGCATTCGGAAAACTTATCCTGCCCGATATATACCTCGGCATTCAGGTACAGGCGCACCAGCAGGGCGGCAGCGCCTGCCTTGGTCCAGCGCCCCAGCGCATTCTCGCCCAGGTCCTGCCGCGTGGGCAGCTTGGGAATGGCATCCTTCAGCTCTTTTTCAATGAAGTTGAAGGTCTCCTGCGGGGTGGACTGGGGTTGGCCCTGCGATTCGCCCTGTACCTTGGTGATGATCTCGATGTTCCGGTAATAGTCAAAAAGCCGCAGGTAAAACCAGGCCCTTAACGTTCTCAGCTCCGCTGCAAAATCTTCTTTTTCGGCCTCGGTCATATCAAACTTTACGGGGTCGATCTTTTCGATGTCCTCAAGGGAGTTGGTGGCAAAGTCTACGCCCTGGTAAAGCGCATTCCAGGCAGAGCTGGTAAAACCGTCCTGCGAGGTCCAGGTATGGTAATGCACCCGCTGGTAAGTGCCCCCGTCAAACCAGTCCCCCTCGCGGCTGGGGGTCATCAGCTCGTCCGAAGCATCCTCGTTCAGGTAGAAGAGCTCCCCGTTGCCCTGGATGCTCCAGTAGGCGTGCTCAAAGGGACGGAGAAAGTCCCGGACCACATCGTCCTTGGTTTGCAGAAATTCGGAGGCGATCACCTTATCGTAGGGCGTTTCATCCAGCTTGGTACAGCTGCCCATCAGGAGCGTGGTAAAAAGGGTCAGGGACAGACCGGTAAATATTTTATTCGGTTTCATATCGGTAGTCATTTTGAATTAAAAGTTAACCTGCAGTCCCACCAGGAGCTGTATGGTGGAGGGGTAATAGGACAGCGTTCCACTGTTGTCGGTATTCGTATTGATACCCGGGTACAGTCCGTTTATGCTGACATAATCCGGATCCCCGCCGGTCCATTTGGTAAAGGTTTTAAGGTTTCTTGCCGTTGCATACACCCGGGCGGAGCTGAAGTATTTTATCCTCGACTTAAAGGTATACCCCAGCGAAACGTTGTCGATCTTTACAAAGTCGCCCGGCTCCAGGAAGTAATCGGAAAGCGAGGACGTGGTGGCCGGATTGCTGAGCCTGGCGTACTTGCTGTCGCCGTAGGCGGAGGTCAGCACATTGGCGCCCGACTGGGTAGCCGGTGTGCCGAGATAGAAGGCCGTCGTATTATACAGATCGTATCCGAACGCGCCGCGGAGGAATATGCTCAAATCCCACTGCCTGTAGGTAAAATCATTGCCCAGGCTGGCGGTGAATTTCGGCAGCCCGTTTCCGACGAAGCGTTTGTCGTCTGCAGTAGCCTGATTGGCGGGGATGATCTTGTCGTCTTTGTTATAGACCAGCAATGCGCCGCTGCTGTCCACCCCGGCCGCATGCAGCATATAGAAGCTGCCGATCCTCCGGCCTTCCTTTATACGCTGGGCGGTGCCGGGGCTTCCGGGAGCCGGCATGCCAACCACATCGAGGTAGTCCTGCCCGTGATATTTCTTGTTGGAGAACGAGATAAAATTATTGTCGTTGGTAGCGCCGGTGAACGAAAGCGTATAGGTAAAGTTCTTTGTCTGTACCAGCGGAGCGCTCAGCTGAAGCTCGATACCCGAATTTTTCATGGTACCTACGTTGGTGTAGATGCTGCCCTGCACATTCGGCGGGAAGGGCACATTATAGCTGCCCAGCAGGTCCTTGTTGGTACGGATGTAGTAGTTCAGGCTGCCGCCGATCCGGTTGTCGAGCAGGGAGAAGTCCAGCCCTACGTTGAAATTGACGGCCTTTTCCCAGTGCAGGTCCTCATTGGGGTTCTGGCCCGGTCCCCATACCTGGTAATAGGTGCCGTTATACAGGTAATAGCCGGCGCCGGAATAGGTATAAAGCGACAGATAGTTGTCAAAATTCTGGTTTCCCGTTTCCCCGTAGTCGCCCCTCAGCTTCAGGCTGCTGATCCAGGGAACGCCCTGCATAAAGCTTTCCTCGCTGATCATCCATCCGACGGAGGCGGCGGGGAAGTTGCCCCATTTGTGCTCGGTGCCGAACTTGGAAGAGCCTTCATGACGGAGGCTGGCGGAGAGGAAATACTTTCCTTTATAATCATAATTGATCCTTCCGAAAAAGGCGATCAGCCTGGAATCATTCTTATAGGAGCTGATGTTGTTCTGGCCTTCCTCGCGGTTCCAGAGCCCTGCATCCAGGTTATTGTAGGTCAGCCGGTCGGAGGGCAGCTCCTGATTGGATCCTTCCATACCTGAGGCGTTGTAATAGCTGTAGGAGTAGCCGGCGAGGGCTTTGAAGGAATGACCTTTTACGTCGAAAAAGTAATTGCCGGTCCATTCAAAGCTTTTGAGGTCATTTTTATAGTACTTTCTGCCGGCTGTATTCCTTCCCCCGTTGTTGTTGATGACAGTTGTATTGGTGGAGGGGGTAAAATCGAAGTCAAACCAGTCCTGAATGGATTCCCCCAGGGTAACCTGTGTGTTGAGGTTGTCCATGATATTCAGCTTGAAGGTGCCGCTCATATCGAGATATTTGCCTTCCGATCCGCTGAGTATGGTGTTGATATCTTCCACCGGGTTGAAGGCGCCTGTGAATCCGGTATGGACGTTGAAATACCGCAGCGGGTTGACCGTGTCCCTTACCGGCATGGTGGGATTCACCGTCAACGCCTGGCTGTACGCTCCGTAATCGGCATCGTTGCTTTTTATAAAACGCGGGGCGATGTTCAGCGATATGGTATATAATTTACTGGGAGCATTGTGCGTCAGGTTGAGCCTTCCGCCGTATTCCTGCTTGCCGGCCCTGAGATCCATCCCCTGGGAATTGCGGTAGTCAAGAGATGCAAAATAGTTGGAATGCTCATTGCCCCCGGAGAACTGCAGCGTATGTTTTTGTGAAAAGGCCGCATCGCGGGTGATAGCATCCAGCCAGTTGGTCTTGTGCCCGTAGTCCAGCCCCCGGTCATGCGCCAGGAACTCCTCGGGGGAAAGTACTTCCAGCTGGTTCGTAGGCAGGTCAAAACTGGTATAACCATTATAGGTCATGCTGTATCCGCTGGTTCCCTTTTTGGTGGTGATCACGATCACGCCATTGCTGCCCCGGGTACCATAGATGGCCGAGGCGGCGCCCCCTTTCAGCACATCGATAGACTGGATATCGTTCTGGTTGATGTTGTCGATATTGCCGCCGGCTACCCCGTCGATGACATAGAGTGGTCCCAGCCCCGCATTCCGGGATGAGACTCCGCGGAGCTGTATGCTGGGCGAAGAGTTGGGATCGGCATCCGCTTTGTTGGCAACGCTCAGGCCGGCCACCTTCCCCTGCATGGACATCAGCGCATTGTTCCCGCCGACGCTGAGCAGCTCCTTGGAAGACAGGTGGGTGATGGCGCTGGTGACTTCTTTTTTGTCCAGCGTACCGTAACCCACTACGACCACCTGGTCGAGACCGGTAGCGGAAGAAGCCAGCGCAATGGTCAGGGTTGTTTTTCCGTTGATCGCTACCGTTTTTTGCCGGTAGCCCAGGTAAGAAACTTCCAGCGTGGCATTCCCGGAAACAGACAGGCTGAATTTCCCGTCCGCATCCGTAGCGGTGCCGCTGGTGGTGCCGGCTACCCGTATGGTTACCCCGGATAAGGGCTTATGCGTAATGGAGTCCACCACCGTTCCCTGGACCTCGATATCTGCTTTGACGACCGGAGGGGCATTTTCGTGCGCGGCTTCCCGAATAAAGATGGTTTCTCCCTGTATGGTATAGCTCAGGGGCTGGTTGGCAAAAACCTTATCCAGCGCATCTTTCAGGGAAGCGTCTTTCAGGGTTATGGTCACCGGGCTGCTGCCGGTCATCATGGCATTGTTGTAAAAAAAAGCATAGTCCGTTTGCTGCTCAATCAGCGAAAGCACTTTTTGAAGCGGCATATTTTTACCGGACAGGGTGATGGTCTGGGCCAGACCTTTGGCGCTTGTGCTCAGAAAGCCCGTGAGGAGCAGCGCAGCGGTCAGCTTTACGGCCAGCAAAAACGGCCGGGACTTAAAAGAAGGTCGCAGGTACATTTCTTTAGATTTTGGTTAAACAATAACTGGCATAGGGGGCTATTCCTTCCCCGGAGGTGAGTGTATGGTTGACATCATGATATTATACTGGCGTTACAGGGTTACAGACTGTTTACAGCCGGGGAGGGGATGAAGGGAACGGGATAGTCCGCTCCATATAAGACAGAGCATAAAAACGGGAGAAGGGAGTATCGGGGCCGGAATATTTTTTTCTAAAAGAACATTCGCGGCATACAAAGGGCGAGCAGGGGCGTTACTTTCAGCAGCACGGCGCGGATATTTCTTAAGGCCAGCACCAGCTGCTTTTTCACCGTCAGCGGCGATATGCGGAGCTCGCTGGCAATCTGTTGATGGGTCAGGCCGTTTTCCCGGCTGAGCTTATAGATCCGTTGTCTTTGCGGGGGCAGCTCGCGCACAGCGTGGTCGATCAGCTGGCGGGTTTCGTTGACTTCCACCTGCTCTTCCGTTTCGTTGCGCGCTTCCTGCAGCCGGATCATGAGAGACTGGAACAGCCGGGCATCGGCGGCCACTTTTTTTAAGTAGCGGAAGGATTGATGATAGGCGACGGTAAAGATATAAGCGGAGGCGTCATCCACATCAGCCAGGCAGGCGCGGCGCTCCCAGAGGCTGGCAAATATTTCCTGGACGATCTCTTCGGCGGCATAAGGAGACTTGGTGATCTTGAGGGCGGCGGCATACAGCCTTGCCCGGTACATATCGAACAGGGTCCTGAAAGCCGATACATTCCCCGCGGCTACATCCCGGAGAAGCGCCTTTGGATTATATTTCGCAAGATTTTGCAATGGTATGATTCACACTTTACGCAGCTAATATTGGAAAAAAAGACGGCAAATCCAATAGGGGGGAGCTGTTCAGCCGCAGCGGGCCTTCAGGAGGGATATTTCGCGCAGCCGGAAGATTCCGTTGCGCCGGCTCCGGGCTTTACCGCCACGATGGTCAGGACGGCGGAAAGCAGCAGCGCGCCGGCCATAAACATATAAGAGGGACCGAATTTTCCGGTAACCCCGTTCAGGTAGCCGACGATATAGGAACCGATAAATGAACCCAGCGCACCCATGCTGTTGATCAGCGCCATCGATACGCCTGCCACATTCCGGGGCAAAACTTCGGTGATCACCGCGAAGAAAGGGCCGTAAGGGGCATACATGGCTCCGCCGGCGATGACAAGCAGGACAAAAGAAGTCCAGAAATGGCCGGGCCCGATCAGGTAAGATCCGTAGAAGGCCAATGCTCCCAACAGCAGAAAGGGCCAGACATATCCTTTCCGGTTCAGTCGCATGTCCGAAAAATAAGCTACGACCAGCATTCCCGGGATCGCTAAAATATACGGTACGGCAGCCAGCCAACCCGTTTCCACGATGCCCATGTCGGGAGCCGCCTTTATGATGGAGGGCAGCCACATCACGAATCCGTATACCCCGATGCTCCACAGGGCGTATTGCAGGCTGAGCAGGACAACGGTCCGGGACCTGAAGGCCGCCGCATAGTTCCTGATGGGCCGGATGTGCTGCTGCTCCGCCTCCAGCCGGTCTTCCAGGGCCTGTTTCTCTCCGGCTGTCAGCCATTGCGCCTCCCGGGGCTTGTTATCGATCTTCTTCCACCAGTAGAATGCCCAGACCACGGCCGGCAGACCTTCCATGACAAACATACCCCGCCATCCTGCCGCATCCACCAGATAGCCGGAGAGGATCGACATCCAGAGCAGGGTAGCGGGATTACCCAGTATCAGAAAGGTATTGGCCCGCGAGCGTTCTCCCCGGGTAAACCACTGACTTAATAAGATCAGCAGGGCCGGCATCACTGCGCTTTCCACAATGCCCAGCGCAAAACGGATAACGATCAGCAGGGTGACATTCTTTATCAGACCCGTAGCCATCGCCAGGCCGCCCCACAGGATCAGGGACCAGAAGATCAGCTTTTTGGCGCTCTTGCTGGCGGCGTAATGGGCGCCCGGTATCTGGAAGAAAAAATAGCCGAGGAAAAATAACGAGCCCAGCAGCGACAGTATGCCGGGAGTGATATTCAGGTCGTCCGCCATACCGCCTGCCGCGGCAAAGCCGAAATTGGCGCGGTCCAGGTAGGCGAAGCTGTAGGTGATAAAAACAACAGGGATCAGGCGGTACCAGCGTTTCCCGGCCAGCGGTTTTCCGGTGCTCATACTTGTCATCTGTTTGCTGCCTGATTTTGTTTTTTAAATCCCGGCCGGGTACCGTCGTCCTGAATGATTTTCGTCAACGTATTTTTCATTTCTGCTGTCCTGTCGGGATACTGCTCCCGGACATTGTGCAGCTCTGCCGTATCGGCATCCAACCGGTATAACTGGGGAAAGGGTTCCAGGCCGGTGGGTATCTTTTTATTGCTCATCCAGCCCGGCGTCGGCCGGGTCTGGGGAGCGATATATTTCCACGCTCCCGAACGCAAGGCAAAGGTATAGGCTTCTTCGAGCAGCGTCGTTCTTCCCGTATCTGATTTTCCGGTTAGCGCATCCAGCATGTTGAAGCTATCCGGAGCATCCCTTTCATCCAGTTTCTGACCGGTGAGGGCGGCAAAAGAAGCAAAGAAATCTACCTGGCTGACCAGGGCATTGCTGGTCCCGGGCTTTATCTTCCCCGGCCAGTAAACAATGGCAGGCACCCGTGTGCCCGCTTCAAAGGCGCTGTATTTGCCACCCTTAAAGGGACCTCCCGGTCTGTGCGCGCCGACCAGCTGCTCGGCATGATCGTCGTATCCGTCATCCAGCACGGGGCCGTTGTCGCTGGTGAAGATCACCAGGGTATTGTCTGTCAGGCCCAGCGCATCCAGCGTTTTTAAAACCGCTCCGGTAGACCAGTCCATTTCCGCGATAGCGTCTCCGCGGGAGCCCATGGTACTTTTCCCTTTGAAACGGTAAGCCGGGGCGCGGGGGACGTGGATATCGGTCAATGAGAAATAGAGGAAAAAGGGAGATTTTTGATGCTTGCGGATGAACGCATCCATCTGTTTGACCAGTACGTCGGCGATGTCCTCGTCCTTCCACCAGGCCGACCGTCCCCCGGACATGAACCCGATGCGGCTGATGCTGTCTACGATGGTGCCGCTGTGTTGCGAATCGGCTTTGAACTTAAGCAGCTCGGGATGTTCAAGGCCTATGGGCAGATTGCCGATGCGATGTTCGTAACTTACCGCAATGGTATCCTGTGCATCGAGGTTCACGACACGATGGTTTTCCACATATACCGTAGGGACGCGGTCCAGCGTAGCCGGCACAATAAATGAATAGTCGAATCCCACTTCCGTCGGACCGGGCTTTAATATACCGTTCCATTGCGGCGTACCGTTGCCCAGACCCAGGTGCCATTTTCCGATCACCGCGGTGGTATATCCCGCCTTCTGCAGCATCCCGGGCAAGGTCGGCGTTCCGGGCCGGATCAGCAAAGGCGCATCTCCCGGAAGTATGGCGGCATCATTCCGGAAAGCATAGCTTCCCGTGAGCAGGGAAAACCGCGACGGGGTACAGGTAGAGGCTGTGGCATGCGCATCGGTGAGCATCAGACCCTTGCTGGCCAGCAGGTCGACGTTGGGTGTGCTGACCCCCCCGGCGCCATAGCAACCCACATCGCCATAGCCCAGGTCGTCGACATAGATGATAATGATATTCGGCTTTTCCGCGGCTGCCGGTTTTTGCCTACAGGACATCTGGCCCAGCAGCAGGGAAATAAAGATCAGGAACAGCCATTTATTCATGAGGTATCGTTGGATGGTATCGGGAAATATCATTCGGTCACGAGAAACAGCCCGCTATGGGGTTTTATTTCCCGGGTTATATTACCGGTAAAAGCGCCAAGATCCTTTCCGGAGTAAACCTCTTTTACTTTTACCTTTTCCGGAAGACCGATATCCCTGAATTTCAGGGTAACGGGCTTGCTTTCGCTGCTGTTCCGGTTCAAAAGCAGTATGGCCGCTTTCCCCCCTTTGAGCTTCTTGGCCCATATTTCGGTATCTCCCGTAACCTTTACCCGTTTTCCCTGTTCGGTCGGGTCCTGGTCAACGGCAATGCTTGCTTTGTTCAGGATGATTGATTTTTCTTCCGGGGACATGTGGATGGGATCATTGCCCAGGAAAAGCGGAGCGGACATGATGCACCAAAGCGCAAAATGCGCCCGCTGTTCTCCGGGGGTAAGTCCCTGGTCTCCCGTCACCAGCATATCGGGATCGTTCCAGTATCCCGGGCGGGCATATTGTGCGGAAAGACTGTTCATTTCGGCAATATCCATTACGCTCAGCGGGGCCTTCCGGCCATCATGCGGATTTTCGAAAACCGCTCCGCCGTTGCATTTTGCCCGTATATCCGGCGTGGTACGCGACATCTGTCCCGCTTCGGGGTTCCAGTCCCGGAACTTGTATGCGCTGATGCTTAAGACCATATCCCTTCCGCTTTTCCGGATCAGGCCGGCCCATTTGAAGTAAACCGCTTTCAGCTGCGCTTCGTCCCAGTTGCCCTGCATGCGGCATTTGTCCAGTTTGATAAAATCAATTCCCCAGTCCGCGAATTGCTGTATCTGAACCGCTTCATGCCCATAGCCGCCAACCTTATCGCCTCCGCAGTCGCGTGTACCGGGTACGGTATGCAAGCCGAACTTCAGTCCTTTGGCATGGGCATAATCGGCCAGGGCTTTTATGCCATGGGGAAATCTTATGGGGTTGGGCCGGAGTCCCCCGTTGGCATCCAGCACAGTGTCCCTCCATCCTCCGTCTACGATCACATACCGGTAACCGGCATCACGCAGCCCTTCTTTTACGATGGCGTCGATGACCTCCCGGACGACTTTTTCATTGATGTTTTTCTTACCGAACCAGTTCCAGCTGTTCCATCCCATCGGCGGGGCCGGCGCCAGCGGGCCGGAAGCCGATGCGGGGAGGGTATCTTCTTTGGCCGGGATGTCGAGCTTCGCTGCCGGGCGGTTGGACTCCACGCGCACAGGCGCACGATGCGTCTCCGCCCGGGCCGTTTGATACCCGGAGATCAGGATGCCGAGTATGAATAAGGAAAGGACAGATGCCCGGCCTGCGGGAGTGAGTATGTTTTTCATAGTAATATATAATGCCTGCCAATAGCTGTGTAAAATATAAAAAATTCAGGTTCTTATCTTTCGTGCGAGAAATCATTGGGGATGCGCCCGAGCCTGCCCAGGAAATCGTTGCACGCCGCCTTTACATTATAATTAACGGCCTTGTTTGCTTTTGCCGCTTCGACCGCGCGGACAAAAGGCGCAGTATTTTTTATATACAGCAGATAGTTGACTGCCATAAGGGCCAGGTCCATATTGTCGTTTCCAATAAAACGGATAAGACTGTCCCGGGCAGCGTTGTCGCCAAACAGCCCGTAATCGATAGCCGCCACGGTAACGGCTACGGGAGGATAGCTGTCGTGCAGGGCCCGGGTCAGCTCGGGGCGGTAAGCCAGCAGATCGAGGCTGTCCTGCGAACGCAGCCCGAGGGCTGCCCAGTACCGCACGATCTTGTTCGGACTCTTCAAAAGACGGATCTGTTGCGCGGTAATGTCCTTCCCCCGTTTTCCCGAAAGCGAGGCTGCCGCGTATATGGTTTCAAAAGGATATGCTTTTTTATCGAGCCGGAATGTATAGGGGGAGGTCTTCTGTGAGATCAGCCCTATTTCATATTCCGGAAGAAACATCACGTCCCGCGCATCCGTCAGCGCCGTATCCAGCTTTTGCTGCATTTTTTCTGCCAGGGACCGGTAGGCGGGCAGGCCGGCCAGGTTACGGGTTTCCCATTTATCCTGCCGGGTATCGAATAAAAAAGCAGCAGGACGGTCCTCAAAGAGACTCCTTTGCAGGGCGTCCAGTTTGTTTTCAGCCAGGTCTTTCCGCATCTGCTGTTTGATGTCGCCTATTTCCATATAACGGATGTAACGGGCCTCCGGCATGAAAGGCATATAGTTGCGGGAATACATGTACCGGCCGTCGGTTATGCTGCGGATCATGTCAATCCCGTTATCGGAACGGTCTGAGGACAGCACCAGATAATCCGGCGGAGGGGTGCGCTGCGGCCCCATGAATATGCGGCCTTTCAGATAGGCGGGTATCTTACCGCCGGCCAGGCTGATGAGGGTGGGCGCCAGGTCTTCGAAATCCACCAGCTCATCGGAGACCACGCCGCTGCCCCAGGGGGAAAGGTCTTTGTACATGGGTGGAACCCAGATCGCAAAGGCCACGCGGTAACCCAGGTCGATACCGTTGGTTTTTCCACGGGGTACGCCTTCGCCGTGATCGGAATAAAAGAAAATGATCGTGCTGTCCGTCAGATGGTCCTGTTTCAGCCGCTCCAGAAGCGCCCCGATCTTCCGGTCTGTCAGGGACAGGGAATTATAAACGCGGGCAAACTGCCGGCGCATTTCCGGGCTGTTCCTGAAGAAGGGCGGCATGTCGAAATCCTGTTCCCCGATGCGGTCGGAGGGAGGGAGCTTATCCCATACCTGGGTCTTGTACTGATCGTAGGACCAGGTCATGGTGCGGGACTGGTGGGAGTCCATAAAGTTGAAGACGGCAAAGAAAGGCTGACCGGGTTTCCGGTTCCACCAGCCCGCTTTTCCCGAGCTTTCGTCCCAGGCTTCGGCGATAAACGGTTTCGGATCGGCGATATTGTAGTCCGTTTTGGCATTGTTGGTGGTATAATACCCGGCCTGCCGGAGATAATAAGGGAATCCCTTGATAAAGGAAGGCAGCGGGTACTGGCTGCGGTGGTTGCCCGTCCCTGTTTTGTAGGTACGGACGCCGGTGATAATGGTGGACCGGCTGGGCGAGCAGACCGTACCGGTGGAGAAGGCATTGGTAAACCGTACGCCTTTTTCAGCCAGCTTATCTATATTTGGCGTATGGGCGTTCGGGTTACCATAGCAGCCGATGAATTCCGGCGAGGTGTCTTCGATGGTGACCCAGAGTATGTTCGGCTGCGGATGCGGCGGGGATGTCTGGGCGAGGATCCTGCCGGCAGCGCCGGCGATGATCAGGATAACGAGGGTTGTGCGTAACATAATCATAATTTGCTGCGTATAGGCGTGTCTTAACGTGTAAGACAGGGCTGTCGTTTATTGTCCGGAAGCCCTGTTTTTCATGCGGGCCGGCAAAAATTCCGGAAGGGTATCGAAGTCCGTCGGATTGACCCATCCTGCGCGAACCTTTTCTCCCCGGCTGTATTTTTCATAGAAGTTCCGCACGTCGGGATTGGCGTAGGGGTATTGATCAAAGATATCGCCCCTGCCATACATCCGCGGGTCCTGCTGTGCCTTCAGCTCGGTAAACAGCTGTGTCCTGAGCGTATCCAGGATGTGCCGGTATTCCGGATTGGCGGAGAGGTCGTTCAGACAGGACCTGTCCGATTGGAGGCGGTAAAGCTCATCGGGCTGCCGCTTTCCAAGCGACCATTCCCAGTATTTACGGGTATCCGGGGTCTTGCGCGACTGTATGACCTGCGTTTTGGTGGGGCTGCCGTCTACATTCAGGTATCCTGTCTCCGGGTTGCCGGCGGGCCAGCGGTCGGTTTTGAAATTATGCAGATATAAAAATCCCTTTGCGATGATTCCCCGGATCGGATAACCCTCATCGTGGGGACGGCCTACATCATGCCGTTCTTTCCCGATCAGCACATGATCCCGCTGCGGGTTTACCGTTCCTTCCCGGGAGGAATAAAAGATATCGGTGAGACTTTTCCCCGTTATGGGTTGCATGCCGGTCCGGCCGGGATCCACTCCCGCGACTTCCAGGAAGGTCGGGGCAAGATCAATGAAGCTTACAAAGTCGTCTACGATCCGGCCGGGATGCTGGATACCGTTTTTCCACATGACGGCGAGGGGAATATGGTTGGAATATTCGTATTCCTGCCCCTTGGCGCGGGGGAAAGGCATGCCGTTATCCGCCGTTACCACGATAATCGTATTATCCAGCTCCCCGCTTTCCTTCAATATCTGCAGGGCCTTCACCAGCTGCTTGTCGAAATACTCAAGCTCGAAGGCGTAGTCCAGCATATCGGCGCGGATGGTGTCATTATCGGGCCAGAATGGCGGAACTTTATCGATTGCCGTCACCGATTTGCCTCCCTTTTCGATGCCCGAGCGGAAGGCATAGGGCCGGTGGGGCTCAAAGCCGCCGAACCAGAAGCAAAAAGGCTGCCCCCGGGGTTTTTCTTTCATAAAGGCCCTGAAGTTGGCGGCGTAGTCTATCGGGCTGATCTGCCGGGTCGGGGGAACGGTCCTGATCCGGTTATACGGTTTGCCCGCCGGTTCCCGTTTTTTCCCGTTTACCGTGCCGGCATCACCGGGCGCCCATCCCTTGCCGGTATAGCCGACAAAGTACCGTCCGCTGTCCAGGGCTTCCGCATAGGTGATGAACTTGGCGGGAAGATAGGCCACATGGTTGGCGGCCGCCTCCAGCTGCCAGGAATTCCGGCCGGTGAGGATGCAGGACCTCGACGGAGCGCATTTGGCGTTTGGCGTATAGGCGTTATTGAAAAGTATTCCGTTGCGCGCAACCTCGTCAAATCCCGGCGTATGCACCCATTGGCATCCGTATGCGCTCATGAACGGATAGGAAGCGTCGTCGGCGATGCAGAACAGGATGTTCGGCAGCCGGGCGGGTGGATGAGGGGTCTGCGCCTGCAAACCGCAGGGCAGTGAAAAAAGCAGGGTGGCGATGGCGGCTATATATACCTGATTTTTTTTCATCTTGTTAATGTATGGCATTCTGCTGAGAAACAAAATACTGAAGGCGGGATTTCCCGTCTATAACGGATTTTGGACCAGGTTGGGATTGAGGGCTATCTCGTCTTCGGGAATGGGGATGACGATGCTGCGGGCATCGGGCGGGATAAGCCCGCGGGGACCGCTCCAGCCGACAGCCGGCACATAGCTCCTGTCCAGCGAACGGCCGTTCCGGAACAGGTCGAACGAGCGGTGACCTTCCCAGGCCAGCTCCAGGTTTCTTTCTCCCAGCACCGCATCCAGAACGGTAGGGTAACCCTTCAGGTCTCCGGCGGTGTACAGCTGATCTCCGGACAGGCCGGCCCTTTTCCGGATAAGGTTTACCATATCCAGGGCGTCTTCATCCTGGCCAAGCTTGGCATACGCTTCCGCCTTGATAAGATACATTTCGGCCAGTCTTATCACAATCGGGGAGGATAACAGCGGTATTCCTCCCTCGTTGGAATACTTTTCGATGTAGTATTTGGAATAGCCATCCCTTTTTTCGACCTCATAGCCCGAGGGCTCCGTAGCGCTCGGTATCTTTTGCCCGCTCTGGTCATGGACGTAGACGGGGTTGAGGAATTTGATCCGTTCGTCATTCTTGTTCTTGTAGATCAGGCGGAGGTAAGTGGGGGACGCCATTATTTCTCCCCATCCGCCTCCGTCCGAGGTGTAGAGCGAGCCTATCGCGGTCTTTCCCATGTTTTCATTCTCCGTCAGCTTTATGGCAAAGATGGTTTCGGGATTGCTCTCCGGCAGCTGTGTAAAATATGCGCCGAAAGCTTCCGTTTCCAGCAAATGATACTGGCCGGAATTGATCACCATGTCTGCATACTGTATGGCTTTGTCATTTTCTCCCATATAGAGATATAGCCTGGCCAGCAGCGCCCGGGCCGTTTCCCTGGAAGCATAAATGGATGGCTTGTGTACGGTCATCAGCTCCGCGGCTTTTAACAGATCGCCTTCGATGAATGCATAGGTATCTTTCACCGTGCTCCGGGGAGGCAGGGCATTTACATCGGTATTGTCCCTTATCATAACGCCCAGGTTCTTTTCGGGATCCTGGGAATAAGGCCTTGAAAACGCACGTACCAGGTCATAATGCATGAGCGCCCGCAGAAAAAGCGCTTCTCCCTTTATCTGGAGCTGCTCTTTGGCTGCATCGTCTTTTATGGCGGCGATAAGTACATTTGCTTCGTATATGCCGTAATAGGCCTGCTTCCAGAACTGGCTGGCCACGGAGTTGTTTACGGTACACTGGTAGCTGTATATCTGCTGTGAATGATCCCCGCTGTTTTTAACCCATACTTCCTGATCGCTCGGATATTCCTGCATGACAACACGGTGTCTTACATAATTTCGTTGTTTCAGCCGCGCATATACGCCGTTCAGTATGCTTTGAAGCCCTTCGGGGGAGCCGGCCACCTGGCTGATGTCCAGCTGGTCAGCCGGGAGGTATTCCAGCTTGTGGCAGGCTGTCATGGTGAGAAGTATCACCCAGATGATGCTTTTATTTATATTTATTTTCATAACGATTGTTCTTTTGTATGGTTACAGCGTAATGTTCAGCCCTATCATGATCTTCTGGTTCGTCGTATAGGTCGAATTGTCTGAATTCTGCGATATTACCGGACTTTCCATATCCACATCCGGATCGTCCCCGCTGAAAGGTGTGAATACTGCAAGATTATCTATGCTGAGATACACATTGAAATCCGAGAATCTATACACATGCGGAATGCTGTATCCCAGCCTGATATTCTGTATGCGAAAATAACCGGCATCTTCAAGATAGCGGGACGATGTGCTGTTAGAGGCAGTGCCTCCTGCCAGTAATTTCGGATGGGTAGCGATGTCTCCGGGCTTTTCCCAGCGGACCCATCCTTTCTGAAGCTTCATCTGATTCTGATTGAGGCTGTTTCCGTCGGCATCCCTGCGTTCCCGTGCGGAGAAGTAGATGCTTTGTCCGGCAACAAAGTTGCACAATACGCTGAGCGAAAAATTCCCGTAGTACAGATCGTTCCGGATGCCTCCCGTAAAATCGGGATAGGCGGACCGGATGAAAAGATTGCTGGCCTCGTTGTAATTGCCGGTGGTGCTCACCTCGACCGGGTCCTTCTTGTCGGCCCCGTTGATAATATTGCCGTCCTTATCCTCCCACCTCACCCATAGCGGGTTTCCGGTCTGGGGATCTACCCCGGCCCATTGCTTCATATAAAAATACCGGAGGGGAAGTCCTTCCCGGATTCTCATATTCCCGGAAGCGATATCTTCATGTCCGTTCAACGCCAGTACTTTATTCCTGTTGACATTCACGTTCAGCATGGTCTCCCAGCGCAGCTTCCCGTTCAGGTTGGTAGAGGTGAAGCTGACGTCGATTCCCCTGTTCCTTACGGAACCCACATTTCTCTGCTGGCCGGAAAATCCGCTTGCCGCCGACAGGGGAACGTTTTGCAGCAGGTCTTTGTTGGTCCGGTTGTACAGATCGACTTCAAGGTTAAAACGCTTCAGTATGGCAAACTCCAGCCCGATGTTGGTCGTGTATCCTTTCTCCCAGGTCAGGTCCGGATTGGGGACTCGGGCGGGCCAGGCTCCCGATATCGCATCATAGGTGCTGTTCTGGGAAAACGCATAGGTGCCCAGCGAAAGATAGGGCGAGATATTGGCATTACCTGTTGTACCGTAGCTGAACCTGAGCTTCAGCAGGTCTATCCATGTCTGCCTGCTGAGAAACTGTTCATTACTGGCGATCCAGGATGCGCCGATGGAATAGAAGGAGGCCCAGCGGTTGTTGGCGCCGAAGAGCGAAGAGGCGTCGCGGCGGGCGGAACCCACCAGAAAATACCGGTGGAGATAATTATAGTCTGCTTCCGCGAAGTAGGAAAGGAACCCTGTTTCTGTCTTGTTGCCCGAAATGCTTTTGGGGCTTCCTGCGGCATTCAGCGCGCTCAGTCCTACCGGAATGTCTTTCCCCACCGCCAGCGTGTTGGAGTTTCTGCTGTAGCTGTATTCCTCTCCTAAAATACCGGAGAGATTGTGATTGCCGAAGCTGTGCTCCAGGTTCAGCAGGTTGGAGGTAAGGAACGCGCTGTGATAGGAATAGTCCTGTGTGATCTGACCGTTTACCGTGCTGGCCAGCTGGTGATACTTGTCCAGCAGCTGCGTATGGTCATATCCCGAAAAGCCGATCCTGTTCTTGGTGGAAAAGGATATCCAGTCGGCCAGCTTTATATCCAGCTGGAGGTCCGCATTCAGATGCCCGTTCCGGGTAATGTCATTTTGATGCCGGATATTGTAGAAGTAATTGGATTTGGCATTCCCGATCCAGTGGCTTCCGGCTTTCAGCGGGTTATACGGTGTAACGCCGTCTGCTTCGAAGGCGGAATCCCAGGGCATGTTGTTATAAAACTGGCTCATCTCGCCTTCCTGTCCCGTAAGGGGATCATTGGGACTTTTGTCTCCGCCTGCGCTGATGCGGGTATACAGGGTAAACTGGTCCGATATCCTGTGCTTCAGATTCACCCGCAGGTCCATTCGCTGGTAATCCGTGGATAGCATGGTCCCCAATTCGCGGTAGTAATTGCCGCTGACGTAGAAGGTCGTCTTTTCATTGCCGCCGGAAACAGCCAGCTGGTGGCTGTTTACATAACCGGTTCGCGAAAGCAGCGACTGCCAGTCCGTGCGGGTATTCATTAATGCGGAAGGCAATACGGATTCCAGATAGTCGTCGAACTCGGTTCCGGTAAATGCCGGATCGCCGGCGGCGACCTGCTCATCGTAATAGTTCCGGTATCCTTCCCCCTGCATGGCATACAGTTCCGCCGAATTCATCATCCTGATGTTGCCCCGCTGGCGTCTGGTCAGGCCAAATGAGCCGTTGTAGCTTATCCTTGTTTTGCCGCTTTGTCCGCTTTTTGTCGTGATCACGATCACCCCGTTGGCGGCCCGGGAACCATAGAGCCCTGTAGCCGCTGCATCTTTTAATATCGTAACGGAGGCAATATTGTTGGGGTCGACCGATCCGCCGATCATGCCGTCAACGACATAGAGCGGCGCATGGCCGGCCCCGATGGACCCCACTCCGCGGATAACGATGTCCGTATTGTTGCCGGGCCTGCCTCTGGAATTGGATACTACGAGTCCCGGAACTTTTCCCTGGAGCATGGTACCGATATCCGGTGTCGTTATGCCCCTCAGCTGTTTTTCATTGACCACGGCCACGGAAGAGGACAATTCGGACTGTCGCTTGGTGCTGTATCCTACCACGACAAGCTGGTCCAGCCCGGTAGCGGAAGGCGAAAGGTATATTGTAAGGTGGGTACGGCCGTTTACGGGTATCTCTTTTTTGTTGTAGCCGAGGAAGGAGACGAGCAGGACGGCGTTATCGGGGACAGACAACTCAAATTTACCTGTTGCATCGGTAGTCGTTCCCGTTGCTGCTCCTTTTACCTGTATGGTAACGCCCGACAGGGGTTTTTCCGTTGCGGAATCCGACACGGCCCCCCGGATGTTGACGGGCGGAGGCGGCAGACGTACCGGCGGGCGTGCATATCCCCCGGCGTTTGTTTCGATACAGGTCGTCAGCAGTAATACGACGGTAAGCTTCATGGCCAGCAATATCTGGGGAAAGCGTCTTCCCTTTTGGGGTAGGGATAACCTGGTAGAATTTAGCTGCATACATTACTGAGTTTGGGTTTAGATTTTATGGTCTAAAGTGTCCGGTCCTCAGGATGGGTTGCCTGGACGCCTGCCGGAAGATCCGCGGATGTTTCCGGTTTTTATTGCGCCCGTATAAATTCCCAGCCCGCAGGTTTCGAAGGCAATGCACCGTAGCCCGTGCTTTCTGAGCAAGCGACCCTTAGTATATCTATCGGCCGGATCCGTCGGCCGGGCATGTCAGCGGTTCAACTGTTCAAAGTAGAATACTCCCTTCTTGTTGGCTATGACGATATCGGGCAGCTTGTCCTTATTGAGGTCCTGAACGTCAACCTGCAGTCCTACACCGGAATTGTCGTCTATTTTATGGGGTATCCAGGCGGGTTGCTTACCGGGTTTGAATTCGAACCAGTAGAGCACGGCGGGTTCGTGCGCCCCGGGATCGTGACCATTATGGGCATAATAACGCTTACCCGTTACCAGATCGGGATAGCCGTCCCCGTTGATATCCGAAAAGGCCATGCCGTGCGACTGGGAGAAGGATGTGTCGATGTCATGATGTTCCCAGCTGGTATTTCCCTGCCGGTCTTTTTTCTGCTCGTGCCACCAGACGCCGTAATTGTGGGCCGATGCGCTGATCACGTCCGGATCCCCGTCTTCATCCGCATCCGTCACATACATCTGGGAGCAGTCCCCTCCCAGGTCTGCCGGATGAAAGGTCCAGTGGGGCTGTTGCCGGTTTTCCGGGGCTTCCCACCATCCGTCTTTTATAATTACGTCCTTTCGCCCGTCGCCGTTCATATCGCCCAGTCCCAGTCCGTGCGTAAATACGTGAGTGCCTTTTGTACCCTCGCCTTCGCCGATCACAAAAGGCTGCCACAGCGTATCTCCCTTCTCCGGGGCACGCACCCATATCATTTGTTTTTTTCCGGGATCGTTACAAAGAAGATCCTGCCTTCCGTCGCCGTCTACATCTACAAGTGCCGGCGATTCGTTGCCTACGGCAGGGTAAACGGGATGGACTTTCCAGTATCCTGTCTTCCGGTTGCCCGGATTTTCGTGCCATACGGCCGCCTTGCCTGGAAAGTCCACCCGGATCAGGTCGACCCAGCCGTCCTGGTTAACATCCATGCAGAAGTTGAGAAAGGAATTGCTGTATCCGTTATCTACCGAGAAAGTATCCGGTTTTGCGATCTCATGCGGCTTCCATCCGGGGGCTTCAAACCAGTATGCCCCGGCGATGATATCCGTTTTCCCGTCCCGGTTGATATCACCCACGGCCACCCCTCCGGAGATATAGGTATGGGTGAGGGTATGTTTTTTAAACTTCACAGGCCTGTCGCCCGGCGTCTGGGAGGTACAGGACTGACAGATCAGCAGCATGCCGGCGAGGGCGGCGGTCTTTAAACTATGCGGGATGGCTGTCATGCTTATTCCTTTGCGGTGAGTAAAAATTTGATCAGCGCATCGAAATCTTTTTTGGCGATGATCTTACTGAACTGGTCCGGCATTAAGGTATACCGGGAAGCTCTTCTTTCTTTGATATCGCTTTGGGCGACAGAAAACTCCTGGCCTCCCGCGTTGGCAAAGATCAGCAGGTTTCCTTCTTCCCGGCGGTATAACCCGGTCAGCACCTGGCCGTTTTTCAAAGTTATATTATAGGTACGGAATGCCTGTGAAATATTCCCGTTGGGATTGAGGATCTTTTCGGTGAGCGCTTTTTGTCCCCAGTTGCCGATACCATCCAGCTGCGGGCCCACCACGCCACCCTGGCCATTGATCTGGTGACACATGCTGCAGTTCCGGATAAACACCGTCTTCCCGTTCTCAGCCGTGACCGCGGAGGAGTCAAAGCTGGCCAGCCGCTCCTGTATCAGCTTCCGGCGATCTTCAGGTAACGCCTGTCCTTTGAGGAGCTGGTCCAGCTGTTGTTGCTGCTCCTTCCGGATATTGGCCGCAAGCCGCTCTTTAACGGCGATCTCAGACAGAATATCTCCGTTGATATTTCCTGCTTTTACGGCTTTTAACAAATAACCGATACCGGCCCCGGAATTGGAAAGCACGCTTGCAATAATGACCTGCAGGCCTCGCGGCGCGCCTGCCAGTCCTTTACCCAATATGGCGAGTACCGCCGGAGCAGAGGATTGCCCGAGCGCCATGGCTATTTTCCCGCGTATGGCAGGAGATTCGGCTTGCCGGTTGAATACACGTTCAAGCGTGGCGGTATTTTGTTGCGGGGCAAGGCTCATTAAGGTACTTGCCGCCGTTGTCCTGGCCTGATCATCGGCGCCGGCGTTGGCAAGCAGCTTTCTTAACCCGGGTTCCAGCGAGACGGCGTGGTAATCTGCCGCAATCTCCGCCGCCTGTACCTGACGAACCGCTGTTTCCGCCGGTCCCTTATCCGGAATATTCAGCACGGCAGGGCTGATCTCGCCTATCCCCACCGATCCGGTGGCGGTGCTGTCCATCACTTCTATATAGCCCGCCTGCCCCTGATAACCGCTCAGGTCAAATTTTGCGATGTTAACCAATTCTTTGTTCGATGTTTTACGGACGAACCGGGCCCGGTATTCCCCGATGATCTTATCACTTCCCCTGAGCCTTATACGGATGGCGTTTTTGGATGTGCCTACTTTGGATTCAGAGTTCTGGATATCGTTATCAAAGACCTTCATCTGCAAAGCAGACGGCAGCTTAAACACCGGAGAATGCAGGCTGCTGAGGGGAGGATATCCTTTGAACTCGCTCCAGACCAGCTTGAACTTCGGGATTTCCCGGACGATAGGTCTGTTGATAACACTCCAGGGATTTACCGGGTCCCCGGTTTCCGTCAAGGATCTGCTGCTCCAGGTATCTGATCCCTCCGCGGCGTGTTCGAGCACTTTCCTGGCCAGGTCGATCCCCCATTGCCGCAACCGCGGATTTGCCGGGCTCCCTCTTTGCGCGACACCCTGTCTTATGGTCTGGTACAGGGCAAACTGGGCATCCAGGTCGTCGGATACCTTTTTCCGGATCAGGGTAATGGCCTGATCAAAATGGTCGTCGGGTATATACCGGCCGATATATCCCAGGTAGGCGATCAGCTGTTCCTGGGAGACCTGGTGGGTCTGCAGGTAGTCCAGCGCAAAGGAGGCGGCTTCTTTTGAAGGCACATCCGGCATCACTTTCATCAATATTCCCAGTTGCGTATCATCCCATTTCCGATGCGCTACATCCTGCATGACGGCCGTGTTCTTGAGGTGTTCCCGGATGCTCAGCAGGATCGTATATTTCAGGTGCATATCCTCATCGGAAGTCCCGGTGTACATGTTCATCAGCGGCGTCATATTGCCGGGCTTTGGAAAACGGCCGAGTACTTCTGCAGCAATACGCTGTACCTGGGGATTTTTATCGTTCAACGCGATCAGCGCCTGGTCATATTGTTTTGAGCTGATGGATTTCATTTCGGTCAGCACCCTTAAGCCGTGCACCCGTATCATCGGATCGGCATGGGTTAGCGCTTTATCCAAAAGGTTATCCGGCAGGGACTTTAACCGGTACAATATCCATAACCCCTGGATAAACGACTTGTGGTCGGGGTTTTCCGATTGCATCATCTGCATGACCGGATGAACCGCTTTGTCCCCGTAGGCATCCACGATCTGGTTGGCGATATTCATACGGATATCCAGCTGTGGATAGTTCAACGCCTTTATAAGCTCGTCAAGCGGCAGCTTTGACCAGTTCTTCGGAGCAATATCCTGATGCGGTTTGTTGCCGGTATAGGTGATTTTCCAGATACGTCCGCTGCGGTGATCTCTTCCGGGATGATCGAGCGGTACTTCGTAATGGCCGATAATGCGATTGTAAAAATCGGCGATGTACAGCGACCCGTCGGGGCCTGTTTTGATATCCACAGGACGGAACCAGGGATCGGAGCTGACGAGAAAATCCGGTTCCCGTTTGCTCTTTGGCGATGAGCCGTGGAGGGTCATGATATTCCGGTTTATCCTGCTGGTGACGACATTGCCGGAATAAAAGTTATGTCGGTATTCCTCGGGGAACTGCAAACCGGTGTAATAAACCAGCCCTGAGTTGGCCGTAGAGCCGAATTCGTAGCTCATCATTTCGGGGGCGAAACCGATGGCCGGCGCTTTTTTTCCGAATTGCGGGTATTCCGCACCCCGGATCAGCTGATAGATCGGCTTGGAATGGCAATCCAGGGAATAGAGATAACCCCAATCGTCAAAAGCATATCCGAAGGGATTGACGCGTCCGTAGGTGGTCTGTTCCACACGGCTTCCATCCGGTAGGAACCGGTAGGTATTTCCGGAGATCATCGTTATGGAATCTCCGTCTGTTCCGGCGACGGTAGAGGTGTTGGTGAAACCGTGGCAAGCGTATATCCAGCCGTCAAAACCCCGTGTAAAATTGTTCTGCATGCCATGGGTATCCGTAAAGCCGAACGGCCCCAGTAATATTTTCCTGTTGTCGGATTTGCCGTCTCCGTCCGTATCCTTGAACCGGTAAATGTCAGGAATGCTGTACGCAATGGCGCCGTCCCTGAATGGGGTGATCCCGATCGGGATATTCAGGTTGTCGGCAAATGTGGTGAATTTGTCCGCTTTGCCGTCGCCGTCGCTGTCTTCCAGAATGGTGATCTTATCGTGTCCTTTCCCCGGAGCCGCAGGGTAGGGGTATTCCGTGGTATTGGTCACCCACAGCCGTCCCTGTGCGTCAAACGCCATATTGATGGGCTTGCCGATATCGGGTTCCGATGCAAAAAGCGTTATTTCGAAGCCAGGAGGAAGCTTAAATCCTTTGCGCTCTTCTTCCGGCGTTTGAAAATCGGTAATGCGTACGTTATCGGAGAATATATCGTGGTCACTGGTCTGTGATTCGCCGGAGCTGCCTTTTTTTGACTTGCAGGCTTCCTGCAGGCATGCAAGAATACATAGCGAATAAATAAGAACTCGGAAATTAAGCTTGTTCATAATTAGGGTCGTGATGAAGATGGAATACTTGGCGATTAGGATCTGGTCAGTTCTTTTTCTATCTGTTCAAGGGATTTGCCTTTGGTTTCGGTTAAGAATTTTATTACAAACCCTAAACATACAAAACATAAAGAAGAATATATCAAAAATGAATATCCCTTCAGGTGGGCCAGCAAATAGGGGAACGTAAACGATACCACGAAGTTGGCTCCCCATAAAAGAAAAACCGAGACCGCTACGGCATGGCTTCTGAAGTTATTGGGAAATATTTCAGCAATCAGTATCCATACTACCGGGCCAAGAGAAAATCCGAATGAAGCTAAAAAACCCATGATGCAGAACAGCACAAAATATCCATGATGGTTTTGGGTGATGAATGTAATTGCCAGCAGCAGCAGGGATATCCCCATTCCCGCCGAACCTATGATCATCAGCGGCTTCCGGCCGGACCTGTCCACAAAGAACATTGCTGTTATGGCAAATGTCAGATTGACCAATCCCATTACAGCCGTCTGGAATAAAGCGGAATCTGTTCCGAAGCCGGCAGATTTAAAGATCAGGGGAGCATAATACATGACGATATTGATCCCGGTTACCTGTTGAAAAATGCCTAACGCGATGCCTATCAGGAGCAGCTTCAGCAGCTTGCCTTTGAACAATTCACCTAATTTCCCTTTGGGGGTGGCTGTTACAGCGGCTTCGATCCTGGTCAGCTCGTTTTCGCCTGTTTCTTTTCCGTTGATCTTGGTAAGGATCAGAAATGCCTTGTTCCTTTTTCTTTTTTCCAGGAGCCACCGGGGGCTTTCCGGTATAAAGAACAACAATATAAACAGTATGGCCGACGGTAAGGCCATGATACCGATCATCCATCTCCAGTTATTCAGTCCCCCGAAATCCTTTAAAAGAAAATCTGAGATAAAGGCGGTGGATTGTCCTATGAATATGGCCAGGAGGTTTAATGCTCCCAGCTTGCCCCGGTGTCTGGCCGGAGAGACTTCCGCAATATATATGGGCGCCAGCATGGAGGCGGCGCCTACCGCGATCCCTGCGACAATCCGGCTCAGGATAAATACAGCATGCTCCCGGGCAAAGGCGCATCCCAGCGAGGAGATGATGAATAAGAGGGAGGTGAGGATCAATATCCTTTTTCTGCCGTATTTGTCGCTTAGCGGGCCGGTAAAGATGCATCCGATCATGCACCCAATGATAATACAACTTACGGTCCAGCCTTTTTCTACTTCATCCAGATTAAAGACCCCGGGCCCGGCGATAAATTCAATGGCTCCTGAGATGACCGAAGTATCAAAGCCGAACAGGAATCCTCCGGCGGCTGCGGCAAGACAAATCAATATCAGGTATATTTTCATCCGGCTTTATTGTTTAAGGGTGAAAGCTTGTAGAAGGCTGCCGCATTTTCACCGAAGATGGCTTTACAGGCATTGCTGCCGGTCTTTTCCGCCCGCTGCTCCAGCAGGTCATGGAGCAGCCGGTAGACCCCGCCGTATGTTGCGGCCTGCAGACAGACGGGCCAGTCGCTGCCGAACATCAGGCGGTTGGCACCAAAACAATCCATGACCGGGAATACATACGGCTTGAAATCTTCCGGTTTCCAGCTTTTGTGGTCCGCTTCCGTGACCATGCCGGAGAGCTTGCACCATACATTGGGGAAAGTGCTGATCTGTTCCATCCAGAAAAGCCATAAGTCGAGCTTCGCGCTACGGATATCAGGCTTGGCAAGATGATCGATGACGGCCCTCAGCCCTGGCACTCGCTGCAGCATCTCATATACATAAGGGAGGTGGCGGGGATAGACCAGCAGCTCAAAGGGGAAGTCCAGGTTGGCCACTGTGCGGAGATTTTCCAGAACCCGCGGCCGCAGGATAAAACGGTCGTCGGGGAGGTCCTGTAGCATAGGCCGGACCCCGACGAATTTTTCGTGCTTCCGGAAGCCGTTCAAGGCCTTTTGGAAGGATTCCGGATCGGTATCAAAGTTGACCCATCCCACGACGCCGGCCACATACCCGGTTTTTTCTGCCAGCTCCAGCAGCCAGCGGGTCTCGTCCTCGGTTTCGGCGGCCTGAACCAGGATCGTATAATCGATGTCGTTGTCCTGAAGGTGGGGCCTTAAGTCGGCAGGCAGGTAATCCTTATACAGCACGCCGGCGTCTGGTGTCAGGAACCCGTAATCATTTGGCCTTTGGGTAGACCAGAAATGCTGATGGGCGTCTATTTTCATAAGCTTCTTTTGTGATTTTCGGCATCCTGTTCGGCTTCATGCACCAGCTGCAATACGGCCCGGGCATCCTGCAAGGTGGACAGCGGGGGCCTACCGGATAAGATGCATTCCTGGATAAAATATCGTATCTCATGTTCATAGGTCTCCTCATAGCGTCCGTAAGACTGCGATAAGGTTCCCAGCGCCCGATCCAGCACCACATCCTGCCAGGAAAGCTGTACGCTTCCCTTTGTGCCGAGCACCTTGACGACGAAGCTCCAAGGGTTTGTGGAATGGTCCGATACGGCAAAGCTGGCAAACAGGTTGCTCATCGAGCCGTCGGGCATGGTCAGCGTGATGATGGCCTGGTCATCTCGTTGCAGATGGGGGTACAACAGCCGGGTAGTGCGGGCCGACATGGAGACCGGGGCTCCGAACAGATAACGGTGGGCATACAGCAGATGCGTCCCGATCTGATGGATGATGCCCGGATAGCGCCTGCACAATTCTTCGCTGTGCCGGATATGGTACAGGATCCAGGAAACGGCGATCTGTCCTAAATTTCCTTCCGCGATGTTTTTTTTCAGCCGGTACATGTCGGGAGCATAGATATAGTTGTGGGCCGGCATGCAATGCAGACCCCGTGCGGCCGCCAGCTTTTCCATTTCTTCGATCTGCTGCATCTCATCCGCCACGGGTTTTTCTACCAGTACATGTTTGCCCGCTTCCAGCGCCGCCATCACATGTGTATAATGGCGCTCCGCCGGCGTCAGTACAAAGACGGCGTCGATCTGCTTTTCCCGCAGCATGTCCTCCAGGCTGTCAAAGGCAGTTACCCCCCATTGCCGTGCTCTTTTATGCATCAGTCCGGTGTGGGTATCGTAAATGCCGCCGAGCTCCGCACCGGAACAGGAGGATAAACCCTGATAATGCAGCTCAGCGACATCGCCGCAGCCGATAAAGCCTATTTTCAACTGACGCATATACGAAGGGGATTAAAGGGTTATTCTGCAGCGCTATCGTCCACCCGGTAGGACTTCAGCAGCGCCCAGTTGAACTCGATGCCGTGTCCGGGCAGGTCTTTGGGCCGTAAAATACCGTCGGTAGTAGTTACCGGATCTATCTGTATGGGATGGAACCAGGGCAGGTACTCCGCGATATAGGCATTCGGAATGGCGCACAGCAGACTTACATGCAGATCCACCACGAAATGGGGCGCCATGGGCAGGTTGTATACCTCGGCCAGCCGGGCTACCTTGAGCCATTCGGTAATACCGCCGCAGCGGATAACATCCGCCTGTACCACCTGGATCGCCTGTTTCGCAAAATAATCCTTGAACTGAAACCTGGAATACAGGTTCTCGCCGGCCGCGATGGGGATGCCTGCTATCTTTCCAAGCAGAGCGTGGGCATCGATGTCTTCCGGTATGAACGGTTCTTCTATCCAGGCCATCCCGATCTCTTTCAGCGCCCCTGCCCGGATAAGGGCCTCGTTCATCTGCCAGCCCATATTGGCGTCCACCATGATTTTGACCTTACTGCCCACCAGCTTTCTGACGGCTTTCAAACGCTCCGCATCTTCCGCCATATCCGGCTTGCCTACCTTGATCTTTACGCCGGCAAAGCCGCACTCCAGATGTTCCCTGGTTTCCTCCAGCAGCTCTTCCAACGAATAGGACAGATTGACCCCGCTGCCATAGGCGGGAATGGCCTGCCGGTGCTCGCCGATGAATTTATACAACGGCATCCCTGCTGCCTTGGCCAGGGCGTCCCATACGCCGATATCCACGGCGGCCATGGCCAGGGTGGATACGCCGCCGCGCCCGGCCCAGTGGGTGTTCCACCAGGCTTTGTTCCAGAGGTAGTCATAGCGGCGCACAGGCTGTTGCAGATAGACCGGGATGATCTCTTCAAGGATCATCTGTTTCACGGCGAGCGCGTTATGTCCCGTGGTATAGGTATAGCCGATGCCTTCCACACCGGTGTCGGTGTGAATGCGGGCCATGATGATCTCCAGGGAGGGGATATGGTGGGTGGTATCCGTTACTTCGTTTTTGGCAAATAAGGAAGACGGGACGGAATAATGTGCTACTTCGATCTGTGCTATGTTCATCTGTAGATTCGGTTTAATCCTGTGTTATTTAATTGCCGGCAGTCCCAGTCCTGCGGCCCCGGGTGCAGAGGTCACCGCATCGGGATAATACCGTTCGATCATTTGCCTGCCCAGGAGTGCCCGGTGAACCCGTTCCCGGCACAAGGAGATATTCGTGGATTCCCAATGTTTGCCGGAAGGATATACATCCGGATGATTGCGCAGCCCGAACTTGATATATACGGGCGACAGGATGCGGATAAATTCAGGGATCTCGTAAAGCCGTATAAAGCCGCCCAGATTATCGGGTACCTCTACATAAAGATCAATGGGGATATCGATCGCCTGCCGGATGGCGGCCAGCCGGGGCAGGGTCAGGGCCGTGGGTACATTGTAGGTGTCTGCGCCCAGCTCCTGCATCAGCCGTACGGATACCGGATTGGAGGCCATCAGCTGCACGGAGCATTTGATGACGAAATCTGCCGGCAGAATACCGCGTTGCTTCATTTCCCGGGTCAGCAGCAATAATCCTTCGTCCGCCACAAGCGCACCTCTTACCCCCAGCGCGGCGGCGCGCTTGAGGTCTTCCATGGCGTAGATCAGCTGATCTGCCCCTTCATGCCGGACGCCCTGCGCTTTTCCAGCCGGGGTGAAAGGCAGCGCGCTGATGTCCCAAGTGCCCCTGGGACCGACAAACAAGCTGAGCTCCATGCCCTGCCGGGCGCACATACGGCCCATGGCTTCTATTTCCTGATCGGTCAGCAGCATGATGCCGCTGCCCTGGGAGATGCGGTGTATCAACAGCCCGTGTTTGTCTGTCTCTTCCAGAATGGCTTCGAGCGCTGCCGGCCCTTCCACGCTGGGCAGCTCTATCCTGTACTGCGCCCCGTCGGGGAAGCGCTTGGCCGAATCCGGCAGCTCATACAGATCTCCTGAGGGGTACCCCAGTGACTTTAGAAATTCCCTGCTCTGTTGCATGCGATATCCTTTTTATCTGTTACGTTAATTCCCGATTATGATATTGAGCCCGTTACCCGGGATATTCAGGGTAGCGCCCTGTGCGATGTCCCGGGGTTCTCCGAATGGAGTATACAGCGTGGCCTGCTTTATATCCTTATCCTCAAATTCCCAGGTGTATTGGATAGCATGGGGAGAATCATTGGCTACGATGACCGCCTTTCGGCCGGTTTTTGTATCGCTCCATACCTTGTAGTGCAGATTGGATGCGGATTTGGAGTCGATTCCCTTCACCGCAGCGCCCAGATTGTCCTCATATTTCCCCAGGAAAATGATATCGGCAAATTTTTTCCGGATACGCTCTACTGCCCCGATATATTTTGCCAGGTCCCGGTACAGGGGCTGGTCCAGGGATCCCTGATATTCTTCAGGCTCCACGCACAGCACGGCGCCGGTCATGACGGCCGCATTCACCCCGTTGAAATCCCGGGGGGTAGGGATATGCTGACAGGCTGTCCACTCCGGAAAGACATAATGCAGCGGAGAGATACCGGCAAAGCCGGCCGAGTTGCGGTATCCGATATCAATATAAGGGATCAGCCTGTCGAGCCCGAACTCGGAGGCCAGACAAAAGTCGGGGTTTACGGCCCTGCATTTTTCCAGCAGGCGGCTTATGCCTTGTACAAGTCCTTCACATAAGGCCACATCAGGCTTTGCTTTGTTGAGCGGGTTGAAGTCCAGCCCGTAACCCGCTACGACCTTATCGATCTGGAATCCCTGCGCGCCATCTTTGACCAGCTGGACCAGGTATTGCTCCAGGATATGCTGCAGTTCCGGAACTACCGATGCCCGGGCATGGTGCCGGCTGCTCAGGCCCTTGCGGGCCAATAGGGTGCTTTCTCCCCAGGCGCCAAACCAGGATGCGTTTCCGAACTGGTCCTGCGCCAGGTATTTGTGCAGCTCTTTTCTGTACCAGTCGGTATTCTGATCCAGGATATTGTAATTGACGAAGACGAGGCAATGGTCGCCCCTTTCTTTAATGGAACTCAAGAGGGTCTTGAACCCTTCTGCCCCCCCGATCTTTTTCTCAGGGATGTAGATCGGGTAATCTCTTTCCAGACCTCCGCTGTCCCATCCTATAAGCTCATAACAGCCTATTCCCCATTTTTTGGCGTCCCGGGTCCATTGATCATAGCCCTTATAATCTGTTACCACTTTGTCCTCCGGCTGATAGATGATGGAAGTGAACCAGGAGCTTTCTTTCCTCAGCCAGCTTTTTGATTTATCAAACGGGAAATGGGCCATGAACCATTTCCGGTAAGATTGTGATCCGCTGTGCCAGTCGCCTTTGTGCACGCTGATCACAAATTTTCCGGTGTTGAAGGCTTCCCCGGAATGTATAAAAGGATAGAAAACATGGGAGAAAACCATGCCTACCGGCTGACCGGCAGCCTGGCTGTCGGAAAGCCATGCGCCCTCTCTCTCCCCGGAAATATCCGGCATAAGATAGGTATGCCAGGTGGTGTAACGGCAAATGGTATCCTGGTAACCCATATAAAGACCCACATCCCTGTCTTTGTCATAGATATCCCACCAGGGCATGCACATGCCGCCGGGGTAGTCTGTCGACCACTCTGCCGCTTCGGAGCCAAGGCCTTTTCTCCCGGGGTAATTGTCGAACAGGCTGATATTGTTTGCGCAGTCCGCGGCATATCCCGGGACGGCGAGCTTGGCCTGCCGGTCTCCGAATGATTTCCATCCGCCGATGCGGGGAAACCAGAATTCGGAGACGGGGTCTCCGGCCTTATTGACGAGCTTTGCTTCAAAAGAAGCCTCATCCCCGTTGAGACGGATCCAATAAGTAAGCTCGATAGGGTAGGAGCCCTCCGGAGAGCTCATGCCTGCATAAATAACCTTGATCGCATTATTTTCCCGGACGACCGACTTTGCATGTTGCTGCATGCCGTCTATGTAGTTGGACAAATTATCCTTCGACTGAAGGCCTATCCTGAAATTGGCCATGAGGCGTTTTTCACTAACCAGGTCGGCATTGTTTTGCTTTACCAGAAAAGAGGACAAAGCGCCGGTGGACTTATCTACCGCTATCCTGAAAGCCTGGTTTTCCAGTATGACCTCGGACTGGGCATGAAGGAGGGCCGTGTTGCTCAATAGGGAGCACCACAACAGCATGCTCCGCAAAATCTTTTTCTGCATGTCTTTATCTTTTTAGCTATGGTATTTTTTGGGTTACGGATTGGGCTGGTCGAATGTCAGCGCAGAAATGACCGCTGTGCCCTGATCTTGCCGGTTGGTCAGTCTTATCCTGATGCTTCCGGAAAACCGGTAAAGCAGCCACCTGCTGGTTTTAAAGTCGTCCACTACCTGCCGTGGGGCGACAGGATTTCCCTTCAGATCGCTTATCTCGATCTGCTGGCTCCGGCCTTTTTTGTCAAAATCATAAAGATAAACGCCCAGGCTGTGCTGCCGGCTATCGTTTACGTAAAGGGTGATGGAGCCGGTATCCTTCGTTTCCAGTCCGCCTACAGAAACGAATGAGCCCGGATGGTTCTCAAAATTCCCGTACTCCACGCCCGAGATATAATCGGGAAGCGCCCGGGCGTTCCGCTCAAATGAAAAATTAAAAGCAAGAAAACCTTCTGATCCGTATTTCCAGAACCAGTTTTCCCTGGTGGACGTATCTGTCTGAAGAAATTGGGCCGTGGCATGCAGGGGCAGCGCAGCGGTCTTTATGCTCACTGTTTGGGAACGATCCTGTTCCGGTTCGGGCCCTGCGGCGATCCGGTAATAATAACGGGTCTCCGGAAGTACGCGCTTATCGGTAAAGTTATAAGTATTGCTGGAGCCTACCGGTTCAGGATCGGAGAAATCCGGATTTGAGCTCCTGAATATCCGGAAGTAACGGCCCGGGAGGCCGGGCTGGTCCGTTTCCCAGGAAAGCCGGACCCCGTAATCTTTTCCGGAGGCAACGCGCAGATTCTTGATGACAGGATTCCCGGCCGCCGGCATATCGCCGGAATAGGAATATATCCAGTAGTAAAATGCGTTGATATCGGCGCCGCTTCCGTCGCCTTTCAGGTATTCGATCCTGATGCGCACCGCATGTTTTCCGCGGGTATAGGAAGCCGGTATCTCGAAATCGGTATCATACCAGCCCTGATAATAGGGGGCTGAGGACAAGGTGCAGATATCCCAGGGCCGCTCCGTTACCTTGACGCCGTCTACATACACATTGGCGCGCTGGATCCCGTTACCGGAGCGGTAGATACGTCTGCGGATCCTGATACCCTTATTGTCGGGGGAAATGCGGGCGACGAATTCGCCGGACCCGTTATAGCCGTAACCGTCGTCCCTGACCCGGTCATATTCGTAGTTGCGCTCATAGCCGTCATACCCGCTGAGCTTTGTGTCTTCCCATGTTTTACCGGATATCTTATAATCGTGCGCCGCTTCTGATTTCGGATCGCCGATATCCAGCGCATCGGTAAGCACCAGATCCCCCGGCAGGGCTGATTTATAATAATATACCACGGCGTCCACCTGACCGCCGTAATCATGTCCTCCTACATAGGAATATTCGTAGTTTATCTTTATATCGTGATTAAAGATATAGGCGTCGTTGAGGTATAGCCGGTAAGCCCCCTGGTATCCGTTGATGAGCCCGCCCCAGAGCGGTTTCTGATAAGCGTCGCCTCCCCAGCCCTGGTTATGGTCGTCTTCCGTTCCGTCGCCGTGGATCTGAGCGGTATGGCTGCCGTCAATATAGGTGAATTCGTCTCCGTCCATGGCATAGTTATTTGAATAAAAGGACAGACCTACTACATGACCGCTGCCGTTTTCGCGGAAGACAGTGGCGAATGTGCCCTTTCCGGTATCCTGTGCAATCGTGCGTTTGGCATAAAAGTAGCCGGCGCTTTCCCTGGGATACCGACGCGCACCTGCGGGCTTGTATGCGATATTCAGCTGCAGGGAGTCTATGTTGGTCTGGCTGTCGTTCCACAACTCGATCCGGGCCGATTCCCAGTAAGGCATCGGCCAGTAAGAATAGAAAGTATGCGCCTGACCGTTATAACCGTACAGGAGGGTTTTCAGCGTTCTGGTATGTATATCCTCACAGTTTTTGTAAGTCTCTCCGCCGCTCCCGAAAAAGCTGGACAGGGGCAGGTCCACAGCTGCGGTCTTTGCATTGTCCCAATATATACGCAGATGGGTATGGTAAAACAGGTCGCGGTTGTAGGGGTGCAGGTAGAGATGGATCCCGGCAATAGCGCCTTCGCCTTTGATCTCCGCCATCGTCGCGTGTTCGCCGGCTCGTATTTTGACGGTTTTTGTCAGGTTGATATTTCCATCTTCGGACTTGGGATCGGCACCGGTATTTTCCCATTGCCGGATCACTTCGTCCGGGGCCTTCGCGGAGGTCTTTGACCAGCTCTGTACGTCAGTATCCTTTGCATAGGTCAGGTAGGTATACTGGTACCAGGAGGCCGGATAAAAGCTGCCGTCTTTGCTCAGCCGGTTGAGGTCGTAGGTGGTGGTGATCTTCAGCCGCTTCCTGAAGGGCAGCGGATAGTAGAGGTTCCCAAACCGGAAGCTGCTGTCCAGAAATGAAAAGGGAGCTGTGAAGGGGGATATCTTACCTCCGAAAAAATCATTGATGGGAACGTCGATACGGGGTGAGGACTCATCATCGAAGTAATACTTGATATGGGTCTTGCCGGGGTCTTTAAAGCGGCCGATCCACCATATGTTGTATTGCTGGCGGTAAAGACAGCCTGGTCCGGAGGCATCGAAGATCACATACTCTCCGTTGCTGTCAATGTACTTTGTATAGGACTTGGTAAAATTGCCGTCGTTGTTGCCGCCGCTGGGATCGTGCGAGCTGAACTGTCTGGTTTCGGTACCTTCTTTATGTATAAAAGGAAGCCCTGCAATATCCTGCATGCCGGGCAGGCCCGGCGTGAAATGTTCCTTTTCCATCCGGGTAGTCTCCTGGCCGGACGCGGCGCCGGGGATAAGCTGCACAGCGCATAACACTGGAATGACTGCGCGGATCAGACGGTTTATCGTCAGTGATAAAGCAAAAGATATCCTTGGTTTTTTCATAATCTGACAGATTGGTTTTCATGTGGCCTTATGGAAGTCCGGGGCGGGAATGCTGTTAATACCCCGGGTTCTGAATCAGTTTTGTGTTCTTGTTCATCTCGTCTCTCATGATGGGAAAGAAATAATCCTTGTTTTCCCATATCCGGAGATCTCCGGGAGTTTCTATCACCTTGTAAACGGGCTTCCCCCAGGTAGAGCCATCGCTCCTGCGGTAGGTCGAAGCGTTTTGATCGGTCGTGTACCGGATATCTATGGCATGCGTCTGATGAATGACCTCCTTTCCGATAAGCCACCGCCTGATATCCCAGAACCGGAAATTCTCAAATGCCAGCTCAATACGCCGCTCGTGCCGGCACGCCTGGAGCAATGCGTTCCCCGTCAGCGTACCGGGGAGGTCGGGCAGTCCGGCCCGGTGGCGGATCATGTCGATATAGGTACGGGCTTCGGCATATTCTCCCAATTCGGTGCAGGCTTCGGCATAGTTCAGCAGGACCTCTGCATAGCGGAACTGTCTGAAAGGGATGTCCTGACGCACAAATTCAGCTTCTACGGTAGTATCCGTCATTTTCCGGTTATAATATCCCGTATACCCTCCGTTGGCCGTGTTCACGGGGCCATCCCGGGTGTCAATGCCGGCCACGAGCAGCTTTCCGCTGGTATGATATACCTTTCCCACCTGTATCTTATCGAAGGGATCTATCGTCTGATAGCCGGAAGGGCGTTTCCTGTATTGTTTTCCTTCATAAAGCACGGTCGCATAAAAGCGGGGTTCCCGGTTTTCATAAGGATTTTCCTTCTCTGCGGGATTGGTCCAGGAAAACTTGCTCCCGTCGCTCATTTCATAATCATCCACCAGTTCCTGGAGCGGAGTCTGATTGCCCCAGCAATTGTAGCCGTTCGGATCACTGACCACCCCGGCTACATAGCCGGCTCCGCCATAGGTCGGTGTGAAATACTGTAACAGGATGTCCTCTTCGTTTCCGCCGTAGGAGGAGAAATAATCTATAAAATTCTGGGCCACATAATCCGTAGGGGCAGGGTCTTTTTTATACAGGTCGTATAGGCCGAGGTCAATGACTGCCTTGGCGGCATCCTTGGCCGCTTTCCACCGGTCTGCCGCATTGCCCTGGGTATAGCCCAATAGTTCAGGATGCGGATATCCGTCGGATACAATGCCGTTCTTTTCCGAATTATGCAGATCGCTTGCCGCGTATAATAGTACCCTCGATTTGAGCGCCAAAGCAGCTCCTTTGGTGGCATGTCCCTGCAGGTCGGCCGGATTTTGCAACGGCAGATAGGCAGCTGCCGAATCCAGCTGGCCGGTGATGAAATCAATACATTCCTGATACGTATTCCGCGCAACAGTAAAGCTGTCGCTCAGGGTATAGGCCTTTGTAATGATCGGAACCCCTCCGTATAAGGCAGTCAGCAAATGATAGGTCAGGGCCCGGTTGAAGTAAACTTCTCCTTTTAGCCTTTCTACCAGGGCCTTATCTGCATCTGTGGTAGCCTGTACAGAACCGATCTTGGAAAAGAAGATATTTTCCCTTCTTACATTGGCATACAGCGGTTGCCACCGTAAGGGCAGCGTGGCTTCCGGTCCGAACCCGCTTTCCCATTCCTGCAGCCCGTCCGGGCTCATCAGGGATTTGTTAAAATTATAGGTGGTGGACCAGGTGCTGCGCGATTCATCCGAGAAGTCGCTTAGCTGGCGGTCGGCATAGGGCATGCCGAAATTTGCTGAATACATGCTGCTTACGAATGGCTCGATCAGGGCGGGATCGGACCATACGGCATCTTCAGAATACTCGCTGGAGGGAGCTACCTCCAGAAAATTGTTGTTACATGACAGTATAGTGGAAAGAAACAGTAGTGCTATTATCCTGTTCAGAATGATCCTTTTCATCGGAATTAAATTTAAAAGGTTAAGGTCAGACCCATATTGATCACCCGCTGAAGCGGATAGGAGTAATTGTTCAATGCTTCGGGGTCCATTAGTTTTTTCCTGGTGAGATCCGATATCGTGAACGGATTGAGAGAGTTGATGTAGATCCTGAGCCCTTCAATATTGATCTTGCTGTTGATCTTTTCCGGGAGACTGTATCCCAGCTCTATGTTTTTCAGGCGTATATAATCGGATGGGTAGAGCCAATAGGTATTGGGCTGGACATCCCAGTAGGGATCCTTATAATCCCATGCCCTGGCATAGGTGCTGCTCGGATGTTCGGGCGTCCAGCGGTTGTCTGCCCAGAGCTTGTAATAATTTCCGGTTTCTCCTCCTTCTATGGTAATATATTTCTGAGATCCGGCCGCTCCCTGAACAAGCAGGGAGAGATCAAATTGTTTGTATTGCAGGCTGACGTTAAAGCTTCCGGTAAAGGTGGGCAGATCATTTTTGGTGTCTCTTACCATGTCCAGTCCGTCAATCTTGCCATCGTTATTTACATCCTTGAAAATGACGTCGCCCGGGCGGGCTCCGCTCCAGTGCGGATACTTGTCCACTTCCGCCTGATCCTTGAATACGCCCATTGACACATAGTACAATGCACTTCCCATCGGACGTCCGGTTGATTTCTGGTATTCCGGCACGCCGGGCGTCTCGTCCCAGAAGAGGATCTTGTTTTTGACCTTGCTGCCGCTTGCGGAAATATCGTATTTAAAGTCGCCGGCCTGGTTCATATACCGTACGGTAGCCTCCCAGCCGCGGTTGCTGACCTTGCCGATATTCTCAGGCGGCAGGGTTAAACCGGTGGAAGTGGGTACGGAGGCATTCCTTTGCCAGAGGATCTGGGAACGGATATTGTAGAAGTAATCAAGGTTCACTATTACCTTGTTGTCCAGCAGCGCGGCGTCAATGCCGACACCCGACTGGTTGGCCACTTCCCAGGTTACATTCGGGTTAGGAATTCTCAATTCGTTCAACATGGGCGCTATGTCGTTTACATTGTATACATAGTTCCCGCTGAATCCATAGGTAGAAAGATATTGAAAAGGAACAATACGGTCATTGCCGGTCTGTCCCCAGGAGGCGCGGAGCTTCAGGTCATTTATGACCTTTATATTATCTTTCCAGAATTTTTCTTCAGAGATACGCCACCCTCCGGATACACCGGGGAAAAAGCCGAATCTTTTGTCTTTTGGGAAGATATAGGATCCGTCGTCCCTCCAGACAAATTCGAGAAGGTACTTATGGCTGTAATCGTAGTTTACCCGGCCGAAATAGGTCAGCCTTGCCACATCACTTGCGTTACCGGTATTGGTCATATACTGGTCTGCGGCCCCGGCAAACAATTCGTCGATAGCCGCTGAAATAAAATTCTGACGATGCGCACTGAAGTTGCCGGTTTCGCCGGTTTGTCTTTCCACCCCGGCCATAAACTTTACATTATGCCGTTGTCCGATGGTGTGTTCGTATGTGGCATATGAGTTCAGCGTGATTTGTTGGCCGTCGCTCAGGGACTGTGTCAGATCGGGGGCTTCCAATCCCACTTTTCCGGGGACTGTTTTGTGATCCGGGTTCCCGTCCCAGGTGTAGAGATACCAGGGCTTTTGAAATATTTTTTGATTTCGAATTGTCTTATCAACCGCAATATTCCCCTGAATAGACAGCCCTTCAACCCAGGGAATAATGATATTTATCTTCCCGTTCGTCTGCAGCCTGTACCATTTATCCAGGTTATATCCTGTAGCCTTCGTACTGGTAACAGCGGGCTGATCGCCGAATTCCAGATGGCTTGGTCCGGGCGTTCCGTTCGGCCAATATGCCGATGAATTAGGTTTGCCGCGAAAGATGCTGCGGAAGATACTTCCTACGCCTTTGACAGCATAGTCCCTGTTTTCCTGGCTGCCTGCAAAATCTAATGAGACGGAGATGTCTTTGGATATTTTTCCATCAATATTGCTTCTGAAGTTATATTCGGAATACTTTGTGCCGCTGTTCTTATAGACGCCATCCTGGTTGTGCACGCCCAGAGAAAGGAAATATTTTATATTCTCTGTGCCTCCGGAAATAGAGACGTTCTCATAATTTTGGCTGGACCAGGGCTTGAATACAGCATCAAACCAGTCTGTATTGGGATGTCCCCAGGGGTCGGAACCGTCTTTATAAGCCTGTATATCGTCTTTTGAATAAACCTGATAGCGGCCCAGGCTTTCGTTTCTGTAGTAAGCAATTTCATTCAGCATGGTCACATATTGCCCGGCATTGGCCATTGCGGGAACGACAGTGGGCTGTTGAAAGCCTGCATTCAGATTGACCGAAATCTGGGGCTTGCCCAGTTTTCCCCTTTTAGTAGTCACCAAGATGACGCCATTTGCAGCCCGGGCGCCATAGATGGCTGCTGAAGCATCTTTTAAAACGGTGATGCTTTCAATGTCAGCGGGGTTAATGCGGGAAAAGTCACGGTTGGGGATTCCGTCTACAACGATCAGGGGGGTATTGTCTCCCAATGTATTGGAGCCGCGGATGAGAAGGGAGGTTTCGTCGCTCCCGGGTTCCCCGGAACGGGTAACGCCGCTCAGGCCCGGCAAGCGCCCTACCAGGCTGTTTGAGAGATTCGTTGCAGGAGATTGTCTGATGTTATCTCCTTCGGTAGAGACAACAGCTCCCGTCATGGTGGCCTTGCTCTGTGTGCCGTAACCCACCACTACTACCTGGCTTAAGCCGGTGGCAGAGGAGGACAGGGATATATTGATGACTGATCTTCCGCTTACCGGTATCTCTTTTTTATTATAACCCAGATAAGAAATGATGAGTACTGCGTTATCAGGCACGGATAGCTCAAACCTTCCGTGCTCATCAGAAGTTGCACCCGCCGTACCCTCTTTTACCTGTACGGTTACCCCGGACAGGGGTTTTCCGCTGGCTGAGTCCACGACCGTCCCCTGGATATTTACCGGCGGAAGAAGGTTTTTTTGTGCGGACGGCGGAGATTGGCCTCTTTCTTTGACGACGATGGTCTTCCCTATAATGGTATAGGTGAGGGGCTGGTTGCTGAACATCTCGTTCAGCGCCTTGGAAAGCGGAGTGTGATCGAACGCTACATTGATCAGTTTTGTCCTTTTCAGCATCGGACTGTTGTACAGAAAATCGTATCCGGTCTGCTTCCTGATCTCCCTGAAGATTTCTTCGAAGGACGCGTGTTTCCTGGAAAATGAGATGCTTTGTGCATATCCTGCAGCGCTTGTTTCCACGCATGCGACCAGTAATAACGCGATGGTAAGTTTCATAACCAACATTGTCTGAGGAAGAAGTCTCCCTTTTTGGGGTACAGGGAGGCCTGTAAAGATTAATTGCATAACTTTGTCAGGTTTGGGTTTAGGTTTAATCGTCTAAATGGTCCTGTCTGTAAGATAGGGTTGCCCAAACATCCGCCGGAAGCACCGCGAATGCTTCCGGTTTTTATTGTGGACCCTGCGTCTTACATGGTGATAATAGCGTGGTCAGATAGCATCCGGGAGATTTTCCCCGGAGAAAATCAATCTCGCTAATTATTCATAAAGTTGTTATAATATATGCAAGAGGGATATCAGTCCAGCACGATGATTGTTCTTCCCTCCACTTTAAAATGCACCGTCCCGGTCAACTCCAGCCTTTCGAGCAGGGCCGATACTTCGGCGTAGCGAGACATTACTCCGCTGAAGCGTTTCCCTTCAAGGTCTTTTGCCTGATACACGATCTCCACGTCATACCATCGCGCTACTTCCCGCAGTATGGTTTGAATATCCGTATTGTTAAAATAAAACAACCCGTTTTTCCAGGCCAGCGCACGATCTACATCGGCGGGCTTTACCTTTAACCTGCCCGTACGATTATTCAGGCTGGCCTGTTCGCCCGGCTTCAGCAGCCGGCTTTCTTTACCGGCTGAAACCCGGACAGCTCCCTCTGATAACGTAGTCCTGACCGCTCCTTCGTCCTCATAGGCATTCACGTTGAAATGCGTACCCAACACCTGTATCTTTGTGTGACCGGCTTCTACTATAAAAGGAGTATGTTCCTCCTGCGCTACTTCAAAATAGGCTTCTCCGCTCAGGGTTATCCGGCGGACATTGCCGGTGAATGCGGTGGGGTAAAGTAAAACGGTCCGGGCATTCAACCATACTTTTGTACCATCGGACAGCACAATCTTATATTCTCCGCCTTGAGGAGTGGTTATGGTATTGTAATATACCTGACCTGTAGCCGCCTCGCCGGATGCATTATGGTAAACCAGCTCGCCACTATCCTGCTTCCGGATGATTACGCCTCCTTGTTTTGCCAGCACTCCTGCGGATGAGTTACCCAGCGTTACCTGCTGTCCGTTGGAGAGGGTGAGCACGGCTTTGTGGCCGCCGGGTGATACGTTGTTTTCATATCTTCCGGTCTCTCTTTTCGCTAAGGCATTTTTATGCCCGGGCGCCCTTCTTGTCATCAGATAGCAGAAGACACCTGCTGCCAGCAGCATAAGCACGGCGGCGGCAATCCTCGCCGGCCGGACAAACAGTTTCCTCTCTTTTGCCTGCGACGCCTCATGGTTGTAAATATTTTCCCAAACCTGATTTTTTATCCGCTGTTTCAGCTCTTCCCTTTCTTCCCGGGTCAGGTCGTCCTCCGTACCGGGCTCGCCGTCAAACAGCGCATAATAGGTTTCGATGAATCTGCATTCCTTTTCGGTAGCCTTACTCCGCCTGTATTTATGCAGGATCCGGATAAATTGTTTCTTCGTCATGAGGGCTGATTACAGCAAGCCGTATAGGATAATGACAGCTGGGAACGGAAAACTCCCACGCGACCGGAAAAAATGTTCCGGAAAGATGATCACTGACCGGTGAAGGTGAGAATGATCAACAGGAAAAATAAATGGGAAAGATTGGCACGCAGGGTAGCGACAGCCCGGCCGAGCTGATTTTGGACGGTCTTGCGGGAAATCTGCAGGCAATCTGCAATTTCGGCTGTAGTAAGCCCTTCCTCATAATAATACCGGAATATGCTCTGCTGTCCGGCAGGCATGGCTTCTACAAGCGCATGATAGGCCTTCAGGAACTCATGCCGCAGCGCTTCCGCATCGGCCCTGTCTCCATAGAGATGCATATTACGGGCCAGGAGTTCTTCAAAAGGGATGTACCGCCGTTCTTTTTCGAACAGGTTCAGCACCCGGTTGCGTACGGAGACATGCAGATAGGCCGGAAGGTTATCTATACTCAGCTCATTCCGCTTTATCCATAGCCGGGTAAATATATCCTGCGTGATATCCTGTGCGCGGTCGCGGTCTTTTAGCCGCCGGAAGGCCTGATCATATACAGGCTCCCAGTATTTTTCATACAGCAGGTTAAACGACTGAATAGATCCTTCCCGCAGCTGCCGTAGCAGCAGATAGTCCTGGTCAGGGTAAAGAGGAGACATATGCATGAGTTTAGGACCAACCGGATGAGTTCAGAAACAATCTCAAGTAAAGACCAAGATAATCATTTTTGAATTATTCTCCGGTGTCCTGCCCGGATGTGTAACTACCGTACCGGGTCGCCGGCCCAGATGGCGCGGATCGTTTCCGCATCGCCGTATCCGTCGGGTATGGCGTTGCCGGGCGGGTTGGCATGATACCACCGTTTATGATCGAGGGGAGAAGTCATCACGCGGCTTCCCGGCATTTCCAGAAAGCCTGCAGGATCGGTTTTTCGTACCCAGCTCCAGGCATAATGCAGCCAGTAGCTGCGGTATTTTTTGGGTTGCTGCGCAAACCAGGTGATCTCATCGTATCCCCATATCCAGAGAAAACCGCCTTTGCTGGCATGGGCCTCGCCGGGGTGTTTGCTCACCCCATAGTTGTCAAACTCCACCAGGTAGGGAAGGTGGTCGCATTTCCAGCCGCTGTAGGTAAGTCCGCCTTTGCTCCGGTTATAGATGCCATCTGAAAATCCGGCTTGCAGGATGGCTTGCTGCGGGCTGTCCGGCGTTTCCTTTATCCTTAGCGGGAAGGCATGGAAATCCAGCAGCAGCTTCCCGTTGCGTATCAGTCCCCCGCCGGGCACATGAGCGTCGCAAAGCACCAAGTGCCGGCGGGCATGTTTCGCTGCATAAGCCCTTATCATGCGGAACACCTGCTCGTAATTATCCAGGTTGGGGTCATTTTGATCCATCAGTTCCACCTGTCCGAAGTGAATGGCTTCTATGCCCATATCGATATAGGATGCGGCCAGGAAATAAAACCAGAGCTTTGTTTCCTCCCGGCTTACATCCGGCACCGAAGCATCTTTTTTCCAATGATCTTTAAAGCGTCCGTCCGGGAAAAGCATATCGGCATAACGGAAGTTTCTTTTTTCCGCCGGCAGTCCGAAAGCCGTAAACACCCAGGAGGGAACGGGCACTTCATCGACGCGCGAGGTGACGATCTCGAAGATGCAGGCCTCCAGGATCATTTCGGGATCGGCGGCATGCGCCCGCGGGATCAGCTTCTTTTCCACTTCAAAATTGTGCAGCAGCTGGTCCTCGCCGGCCCATTGGCAGATGCTGCGCCCGATGAATTTGGCATGGATGTTTTTCAGCATGCGGAGGTTGTCCTCAAAATCGTCCTCGTCGGTCAGGAAGTCCTGCATGGTGATGGCGCGGGAAAGATAGTTTTCAAGCACGGGCCTTGATATGGTGCGGTCGAAAGTATATCCTGCGGGGGCGGCTGCTGTTCCGTCGGCAGAGACGGGTCTGCCGGAGGGGATCAGCGTAAAGCCAAACAGGAAAATACCGCCCAGTACGAGAAGAACGGTCATTGCCGTTTTTGAGGATGCCATCTTATTTATCGTTTTATTCCGACGAGACACAGCGGAAGCCCAGGTTTTCCAGTCCGCTGTCCGGGGAGGTTTTCATGCGGGAGGCTACACGGTAGCCCTTGCAGTACGAGGCATTGCACATAAAGGAGCCGCCGCGTATCGTTCTTTTGGGGATGGTGGGCTCCATCGGGTCATAGCTGGCGGCGGGACCGGTGGGATTGTCGGACACCTTGCCCGCTATGGTCTGGTAATAATTGGCATTGTACCAGTCCGCACACCACTCCCATACGTTACCGGCCATATCGTATAGTCCGTATCCGTTAGGGGCATAGGAAGCGGTACGGGCCAGGCCGGTGTGGCCGTCCCAGTCCGAATTGCGATCGGGAAAATGCCCCTGCCAGGTGTTGGCTTTGGGTTTGCCGGTTTCGATACCCTCGTTGCCCCAGGGATAGGACTTATCCTTCAGGCCGCCGCGGGCGGCCCATTCCCATTCCGCTTCCGTGGGAAGCCGCTTGCCGGCCCAGCGGGCATAAGCCTGTGCATCGTCCCAGGATACCTGCACCACGGGATAGTTATCCTTACCGTTGATATTGCTGTTCGGTCCCTCGGGGTGCCGCCAGTCTGCTCCTTTTACCCAGCGCCACCACTGTGCGGCATTGTCCAGCGGTACCGGATGGTCCGGGGGAGTAAACACCAGGGAGGCGGCGACCAGCAGGCTGTCCGGCGGTTTCGGCGTGCCGGGGGGCACCTGCTTTTTTATCTCTTCCCAGTCCGGCGCTTTTTCGGCGGTGGTAACATAACCGGTGGCTTTTACAAATTCCCGGAACTCGGCGTTGGTTACCTCGTGGGTGTCCATCCAGAAGCCGTTTACCTTTACGGTATGCGCAGGCGATTCATCCGGCCTTCCTTCCCCGTCCAGATCGCCCATGCGATAGGTGCCTTCGGGAATGAACTTCATCCCCTCGTGGCTGACCTTGCCTTTGGCGGGGATATGCGAAGCAGTATCTCCCGGGGCAGCGCCGAAACGTTCCGGCATATTGTTATGACAGGACAACATGGAATCAGCCGGAGGACTGTTCTGATGCGAAGCGGTCTGTCCGCAGGAGGCGAACAGGGCCACGGCCAGTATCATTGATGCAGTATTGGAGGTTGGCGAAAATTTCAGGCGCATTGCTGTGATCATTTATTATTCATGAAACAAAGCGTTCCGGATAGAGCCGGAAGGTCCAAAGTTAACATTAACTTCAAATGTAAAGCCCGTCTCCGCTGTTATTCTTTTCTAATTTAGCCGTTAAATTAGGAATAAATGGAAAAAGTAGTAATTTAAACCTCTGCAAAACCGGTCACTTGAACAATCCCCTGGACGAAATATTGATGAGCCGTCTCAAAGAAGGAGATGAGGAAGCCTTCCGGGATATTTATGAGCGTTACTGGGAGCGGTTGTATAAGCTGGGATATTATTATACAGGCTCCCGGGAAGAGTCCGAGGACATCGTCATGGACGTCTATCTTTCTCTTTGGAACAACCGGTACAAGGTTACGGTGGAGCGGCTGGATGCCTACCTGGTAAAGGCGGTCAAGAACAATGCGCTGAAATGTCTCATCCGCCGTCAGCGTCAGCGCGGCCAGCTTAACATGCCGGATCACAGCGGCCGGTTTCCGGTCATCGAAACGGATTCGCCGGAATATTGTCTCGAAGTTAAGGAGCTTGCCCTGCAGCTTCATCATGATGTGCAATCCCTTCCCGAAAAAACAAAGCGGATATTCCTGCTGCACCGCGAGGACGGCCTTACCTACGAAAAGATTGCCGCCCGGCTCAGCGTGTCGGTGAAAACCGTGGAATACCATATCTCAAAAGCGATCCGTACGCTGAACAAATACACGCTGCTGCTGGCGGTTTCTCTACTCTATCTTCCCCTGCATTGACCGGGTGCCTTTTCCGGTACAGGCGGAAAAACTTTTATTTCCGAAGGATTTTTAGGGTATTTCGGTTTTCAGGGAACTTATCTGTACCGGCTGGGCTTAGCTAACTTTAAAACCGGACATAACCTATGCAGATCAACAGGGCTTTGTTGCAACGATACAGCGCAGGCCGGTGTAATGAAGAAGAGAAAAAACGGGTGGAAGCCTGGCTGGAGGATGGCGAATGGCCCCTGCCGGAAGATGCGGAAAGGCTGCCTCCGGAGCTGAAGAATAAATTATGGGAAAGGATATACTCCGGTATCAAGGCAGCTGCACCGTCCACGCTGATCCGGAAGCACGGCCTGAAATGGCTGGGTATGGCGGCGGCCCTGCTGGTTGTAGCGGCTACGGTGGTCCTGGCTTATTTTATAAGACGGGCCGGGGTTGAGACCGGCCAGCCCCGGGTATATGCCACGGGGCCGGGAGAGCAGAAAAGGATCATGCTGTCCGACAGCTCGGTGGTGTTTCTGAATCCCGGATCGGTGCTGGAGGTAATGCAGCCTTTTCCCGCGGACCGGCGGGAGCTCATCCTGAAAGGAGGCGCTGCGTTCTTTGAAGTAGCCCGTGATGAACAACGTCCGTTTACCGTCATCAGCGGCGCCGTCCATACCACAGCGCTGGGCACTTCGTTTAAGGTAGTGAACCGGGCCAGACAGGATAAAATAGACGTGCTATTGTCCTATGGCAGGGTAAGGGTGGAGGATTATTCGGTGGCAAAGGGGAAGAAGGGCTTTCTGCTGGATCCCGGCGAGGAGATCACCTACGATAAGAACAGCGGGAATATGCGCAAGAAGATCGCTGCTCCCCAGCGGTTTGATTACCGGCACAACGTGTTGTATTTTAAAGATGCCGGTATCGGGGAGGTGGTGGAAAAGCTGGGCCGGTATTATCATGTCGATGTCCGGTATGAAACCCTGAAACAGGTGCGCTGGTCTGTGTCCGGGGAATTTGCGGGACAGCCTCTTGATATTGTCATGAAAGCCATCGCCTATTCCTGTAATATCAGCTATAGCATAAAAGGAGACAGCCTTATTCTGACCAGATAAATCATCAACCTTTTTAATGATAAAATAACGATGCAGCTTTTCAGTACAGCTTAAAAAAAGCCGGTAGCCTTACAGCTACCGGCAGCGTACCAGTAAGGTAGTGTTGGTAAAGTATGGGGATACGCGCCAGACACAACCTTGCCATTTTAAAGATGATAATCCTTAAAACTTTTCAAATTTATGAAAAAAAACTTTATCCATTATACGATAATGATGGGTGGTTATTCTATATTGATATTCAGCATTATCGTAGCCTCTACTTCTCTTTTATCAGCAAAAGACGGATTTGGACAGGAAAAGGATGCCAAAAAAATTTTCCTGACCCTTCAGGCAGAAGACAAACCGCTTGAGCAGATCTTCAAAACCATCGAGCAACAGACGAAATTTCATTTTTTTTATGACGCGGGCCGCTTCGATGTGCAACAGATGGTTTCGCTTTCCGGCCGCCGTGAATCGCTGCACGATATCCTGCTGCATCTTTCCGGTCAGACCGGACTGGAGTTCAAGCAGATCGATCATTATTTCTCAGTCCGTACGAAAACCGAGCCGCCCCGCCCTGTAATCGCCAGGCCCGCCTGGAGCAGCGCTATGCAGTTGCGGATGCCGGACCGGATCATTCCGTTTTCCGCTTCCGCCTTTTTTAGAGCGGACACGCTGATCCGGGGTACGGTCACCGATGAGGAAGGAACGCCGCTGACGGGTGTCACGATCCAGATAAAAGGCACGAACCGGGGTACCGTTTCGGATGTAGAAGGACATTTCTCCTTTAGCGTACCCCCCGGGGCCACCCTGGTCTGCTCTTATGTGGGGTATGAAAAGAAAGAGGTGTTCTCCGCGGGGAATGGCCCGCTGGTCATCCGCCTGTCTGCCAATACGAGCGGGCTGAACGAAGTGGTGGTGGTGGGTTATGGCACGCAGAAAAAAAGCGTGGTTACCGGCGCCATCTCAAGCATCAAGGCGGGCGACCTGGAAAACCAGCAGATCGGCCGTGTTGAGCAGGCCTTACAGGGTCGCTCCTCCGGGCTGACCATTGCCTCGAGTTCCGGTGCACCGGGTGCCGTCTCCACCGTGAGGATACGGGGCATCACTTCCCTGAACGAAGGCGCCAGCGATCCGCTTTATGTGGTAGACGGGGTCGTGGTGGGCACCGGCAATATCGATTACCTGAATCCCGCAGATATCGCCTCCATCGAGGTGCTGAAAGATGCGGCCTCCGCTGCCATATACGGCGCTCGTTCCGCTGCCGGTGTGATCCTGGTGACGACCAAGAAGGGTGGGCAAAACGGGATACATGTGCGCTACAGCGGCTATTTCGGGACCCAGTCGCCTGCGAAGCGGCTGAAGCTGCTCGATGCATCTCAATACGCCGGGATGATCAACGAGCAATCGGTAAACGGAGGAGGACAACCCAAGTTTGATAACCCTTCCTCGCTGGGAAAAGGCACCGACTGGCAAGACCTGGTGTTCAACAATAACGCATGGGTGCAAGACCACGAGGTGAGCATCAGCGGCGGCAGCGAGAAATCCACCTTTTATTCCTCCTTCGGCTATTTTGATCAGCAGGGCATCGTGGCGACGGCCATCTCCGAATTCAAACGGTACAATATCCGGCTCAACTCCTCGCACAAGATAACCAAGTGGCTCACCTTCGGGCAGACCCTGGGGTATTCCCACACCAAAAACCTGGGCGGGGTGAGCGGGAACACCGATTTCGGAGGGCCGCTCAGCAGCGCCATTATGCTGGATCCGATCACCCTGCCCGTGATCACCGATCCTGCGGAAGCCGATGCGCCGCCCTATGCCGACCAGGCGGTAGAGCGGGATGCTCATGGAAACCCTTACGGTATCTCCAAGGAGGTGGCCCAGCAGGTGACCAATCCCCTGGCCTATATACAGACGCGGAAAGGAAATTATAACTGGTCCGACGACATCGTGGGCAACGCTTACCTGGAAGCCTCACCGCTAAAGGGGTTAAAGCTGCGGTCCACCCTGGGAACCACGCTTTCCTACTGGGGCAGCGAGAACTTCACGCCGCTGTATTATCTGAACTCGAACCAGATGTCTACGCAGACTTCGTTTGCCCGGGACCGTGAGAAGTCGCTGAACTGGAACATAGAAAACACCATCTCCTATAACCATAAGGTCGGCGATCACGATTTTACCGTCCTCCTCGGGCAGGGCGCTTACCTGGATAACAACAGCAGCGGCCTCAGCGTTACCTATTTCAACATTCCGGCGACCAGCTTCAAAGAGGCCTCAATGAATTACAACATATCGGCAGATGATAAGACATCTGACGGGTATGAAGGCATCTGGCATACGGTCAGCTCGCTGTTCGGGCGGCTGAACTACGACTATGAGGGCAAATACCTGTTTACCGGCGTGATCCGCCGGGACGGCTCCTCCCGTTTCGGCCCCAGTCATAAATACGGCTACTTCCCCTCTGCATCGGTAGGCTGGGTGGCCACACAGGAAAATTTCTGGCCGGCAAAAAAAACAATCAATTTCCTGAAGCTTCGCGGCTCATATGGTGTCACCGGGAATGATCAGTTAGGCGGCGATTTCAGGTATCTTTCCACGGTTGGCGGCGGTAGGAACTATACGCTGGGTGATAATAACTACACTATCGGCTACAGCCCGGATGCCCCTGCCAATCCTGATCTGAAATGGGAGCAGACCAGCCAGCTCAACTTCGGTCTGGATGCGGTATTGTTCCGCAACTGGAACCTCACCTTCGATTGGTATACCAAAAAGACCACCGGCATTTTACAACCCGTAACCTTCCCCGGTTATGTCGGTTCCACCGGTAGTTACTTTGGCAATGTCGCCGATATGGAAAACCGGGGTATGGAGCTGGAGCTGGGCTATGAGCGGCGCTTCGGGGCGTTTAACCTGAACGTCAGGGGCAATATTTCGCATCTGAAAAATGAGGTGACCTACCTGGGCGAAGACAAGGACTTTCTGGAAGGGGATGCCACGCTGCAGAGCAGCACCTATGAGCTGAACCGTACCGCCCTCGGACATCCCATCGGCGCTTTCTTCGGATTTCAGACCGACGGTATCTTCCAGAACGAAAAAGAAATCGCCGACTATACCGGTCCGGACGGCAAGCCCATCCAACCCAAGGCCGTGCCGGGCGACTTTCGCTGGGTGGATGCCAACCATGACGGACAGATCACGGACGCCGACCGGGTCTTTATCGGCAATCCCATACCGGACTGGTCCTATGGCTTTACGCTGAATGCTTCCTGGAAAAATTTCGACCTGCTGGTGTTCGGACAGGGGGTGGCGGGAAACCAGATATTCCAGGGACTGCGGCGGCTGGATATCCCCACGGCCAACTGGCAGACCACGGTAGAGGACCGCTGGCACGGGGAAGGCACCTCCGATACCTATCCCCGGTTGAGTACAAAGGATGACAACAAGAATTTTGCTTACCCTTCGGACTTTCACCTGTCCAGCGGCAGCTATTTCCGGGTGAAGACCCTGCAGGTCGGGTACTCCCTGCCGGAGGCGCTGGTCCGGAAAGCCCATCTGCAACAGGTACGGATCTATCTCAGCAGCAACAACCTGTTCACCTTTACTCCTTATACCGGCTTTGATCCGGAGATCGGCGGCAGCAGCAATAATTATGGTATCGACAGGGGCATCTACCCGCAGTCGCGCTCCTTCCTGCTGGGATTGAACATTGGTTTCTGATCATACAAAAACAGATATGATGAAAAAATTTTCGATTCAATATGTGACCGGTCTGTTGCTGTCCTGCCTGATCTTCCAGGGCTGTAGCAAAGATTTCCTGGAAGCGGATCCCAGGGGCACGCAGGTCGAGTCCAACTATTATAAGAATGCGGCGGAAGCCTTTAACGGCCTGGTGGCGGCTTATGATCCTATGGGATGGGAGGGAGGCATAAATGCCTATGCCAATTTTGCCTGTCTGGAAGCTGCGGGTGACGACTGCGACGGTGGCGGAGGCAGCTCCTCCGATGTGCCCTACCTGAACACCTGGGACAGCTATCATGTGGATGCGGCCAATGGCCCGCAGCTGGATTTCTGGCAAAAGGATTTTGCCGGCGTTTCCCGTGTGAATACCATCCTCCAGAAGCTGGATGCCGATATCCCGGATCTGACGGAGGCCGTGAAGAAAAGGTATGTTGCCGAGGCGCATTTCCTGCGGGCATATTATTATTTTGAGCTGGTGCGGCTGTTCCGGAATGTTCCGCTGTTTACTGCGCCGCTATCCAAAGAAGAGATTTACCAGGTAGAGCAAGCCACGCCGGACTCCGTATATATGCAGATCGAGTCGGATCTGATGACCGCTATTGCCGCGCCGGAGCTTCCCGATACCGTACCTGCCGCCACGGAAGGCGGACGCATCACGAAAGGCGCCGCACATGCCCTGCTGGGTAAGGTATATCTCTATGAGAAAAAATGGGAGGCGGCGGCAAAGCAGTTTGCGGAGGTGAACGGAACCCCGGGGGGCACCAGCAAATATGGTTATCATCTGCTGGCCGACTTCAGCAAGATCTTCCGCCCGGACAACCCGTTCAATACCGAGTCTATCCTCGAGATCACCCATACCTCTATTGCAGCCTCCGGCTGGGGCAACACTTCCAAGGTAGAAGGATTTATAGCTTCTACCATGTTCGGCCCCAGAAGCTACAGCGGCCCGCTTTATTACTCGGGCTGGGGCGGATGCCCGGTGACCAAGGAACTTTTTGACGTTATCCATTACGATCCCCGGTATGGCACCACCATATCCGACGTGGACAGCCTGGTAAAGCTGGACCTCGCCAGCTATGTCCCCGGCTATCAGAATACCGGTCATTTTGTAAAGAAGTTTGCTCCCTTGGAGGAATTTAAAAATACCAGCGCCGGTCCGCCTACCATCAACTATCCGCAGCACTATATCGAGATACGTCTGGCCGATACCTACCTCATGGAAGCCGAAGCGCTGGTACAGAGCGGCGGGGATATGACGCGGGCAGGCGCCCTGCTGAATGCCGTGCGGGCCAGGGTGGGACTGTCGCCGGTTACCCCCACGCTGGAGCATATCTATAACGAACGCCACCTGGAGCTGGCCACGGAAGGTCACCGCTGGTACGACCTGGTGCGTACGGGCAGGGCGGCGCAGGTGCTGGCCTCCAAGGGATTTGTGGCCGGTAAGAACGAATTGCTGCCCATACCGCTGCCGGAGCTGAACAATACCAAGCTGGTACAGAATCCGGGTTATTAAGCCCCGGTGTCCCTCAACTCCCTAACCCTCTAAAGGGGGAAAGGTGAAAAAGAGAAGGGTGCCCCCGAGGCCCCTGAAAGGGGAGGCGAAGGGTAAAAGATTAAGGGTAAAAGGTAGAAGTTGGGGCCCCCACCTGAAGGAGGAAATGAGGTAAAAGGCGAAAGGTAAAAGGGGAGAGGTGAATGGAGAGAGCGAGAACGTAAATAGGCGGGCGATCATTAAAAAGGTAAAAGACTAACGGATGAAAAATACTGCTCTGCCGGGAATGCGGGCGGCGCTGAGCCTGGTGCTTGTGCTTATGGCCGCTACGGCCGGCGCTCAGTCAATATGGAAGGAAGGACTGCTGTCCTATATTCATACCAGGCTGGAAAAAAGCGACGGGGGCTATGGCTGGGAAGATCAGCCTGATTCGCATCTTACCCCCACCTATGCCGTTACCGGCATCCTCAACGATATCGGCGCATTACCGGAGAACAAAGCCGCGCTTGCCGCCTTTATCCTTACCCATCATCCGCAGCACGGTCCCAACCACGAGGCCGGTCCCAGCGGTGCGGAGATGCGCAACCTCGTTTACCAGCAGATCAGGGCCATCCGCTGGCTGGGCGGCGATGTCAGCAGCTTTAGGGAGCCGGTAAGCCAATGGCGTTCCCAGGCCGGTGATATCGCCAATTATGAAAAGCACGGCTATCCCGTGCTGATACAGGATATGATGACGCCGGTATGCCGCGATTTGCTGGGCCTTCCACATCCGGACCGGGACTCCGTCCTGATCTATCTCCAATCCCGCCGCCGGAAGAACGGCAGCTTTAATAACGCGCCTGCGGCTGACGGCGGGGATGGCAATGTGCTGAATACCTACTGGAGCATATACGTACTGCATATCCTCGGGAAAAGCGAAACCCAAAAGCAGGCAACCATAACCTGGGTCCGGAATTGCCAGCTGGCCGACGGCGGCTTTACCCATCAGCCGCACCCGCTGATCGGGGCCAATGACGAGGTGGCCTATACCTGGGCGGCTGTAAAGACCCTGCAGCTGCTATCGGCAGCTCCTGCCGACAGGGATGCCTGTATCCGCTACCTGCTTTCCCTGCGAAACGCCGACGGCGGTTTCGGCAACCGGCCCGGACTGCCCTCCACACCCATATCCACGTATTATGCGGTGGATGCTTTAAAGACCTTGAATGCTTTTTCGGCGCTGGATACGGCAAAAACGGTCCGGCAGCTTCCGCCGGATGATACTGCTGATCTTTCGGGTCTGAAGGTATTCACGGTGCAGTTCGAAGCCCAGGGGTCGGGTAGTCCGGAAGAAGCGGTGGAGCTGGCAGACAGCCTGCATATCCAGCTTTGGGGATCCAAAAACGGACCGGCGGGATGGACGGCGGCGGCCCAGCGGATCGCAGACCGTAAAAAGGTACCCGTGACTTTTTTTACCACCGACGAGCCCTATGGAAAAAATGTAACGATAACGGGCATGGGAACCTTTAGTCATATCCTCGATTTCATCGCCCCCGCCGGCCTGGAGCTGCCGGATATCGGGGAGGACCCCGCCTGGGCGCAGTACCGGAAAAGATTTGTACAGCCGCTGCTGGATCATGGCGGCGCCCTGCTCTTACAGATATCCAACAACGAGCCGCTGGCCCGGATGCTGCTGGACGAGTCGGTAAAGCGCAAAGGATATGCGGCCATCAGCACGATACACTTTATACAAAACTTTCTGTTCTGGAATCCCTATCTGTACCAGTACCGGTACCAGTATCCCTTCGTGGCTTTACAGGATGCCCATGGTACCGAAGCCTGGTGGTGGTCTGATGAGCTTACTGCGTATCGCACCCTTTTCCTGGGCAATGCCCCTACCTATGCGGAAATGATGAAGGCCCTGAAGGCCAACCGGGTGGTGGCGGTGCGGCATGATTCGCTCACCGGTTATAAGACCCGGATGCTGGGCGGAGCCCCCGGCGTACAGGCCTATATCAAGGCCCGGCAGGACAAATGGAAATGGTGGAGCGGAAAAGACCCTGCAGTTCCGGAACGCCCCTGGGCGATCATTACCATGGTTACCCCTGCAGACTCCTTTGAGGCGGCGCGGCCTGATACGGGAATGGCTATACGCATCCGCTGCTGGTGGCAGGCCACCCGCCCGGTGCTGCGGAGGCCCCTGGTGACGCTGCAGGAGCTGCGCATTGACGGCACGCCGGTCAAGCCGCTGTATGTAGAGAAAAAGGACCGGCGCGGCAGGCTTACAGACAGTTACTATCTCTATACCGTCCCCGCTCCGCGGGAAAAGAAGTATGAGATCAGCGCTATCCTCATGCGGAAGGAAGACGGAGCGCAGCGTGTAATTAAGCGCACTTTATATTATAGCTGGTAACCGGAGAACAGGACCGCGACGGCCGCATCAGAAGGACCTTAACAAAACAGGGAAATGATCAAACAGTATTTTTTCAAAAAAGGATTGCTGGTCCTGCTGACCTTTGCTTTGGGGATAAGCGACGCCCAAGCACAGACCGCAAAGCAGGGGAGATACAATGTAATCTTCATACTGAGCGACGACCACCGGTACGACTTTATGGGTTTTATGCATAAGGTCCCCGGGCTGAAAACGCCGAACATGGATCGTCTTGCGCTTGAAGGCGCCCATCTCCAGAATGCTTTTGTCACCACCTCGCTTTGCTCGCCCAGCCGGGCGTCCATTCTCACGGGACAATATGCCCATACCCACACCGTGGTGGATAACCAGGCGCCGATGCCGAAAGGACTGGTGTTTTTTCCGGAATACCTGCAGAAAGCGGGTTATCATACCGCTTTTCTGGGTAAATGGCATATGGGCAATACCAATGGGGCTCCCCAACCCGGCTTTGATGAATGGATCAGCTTTAAAGGGCAGGGCGTATACATGGATCCGGCGCTGAACATCAACGGCAAACCGGTAAAGAAGCAGGGATATATCACCGATCTGCTGACGGACTACGCGCTGGGCTGGCTGGATACCATCAGCCGGGACAAACCCTTCTTCCTCTACCTGTCGCATAAGGCGGTACATGCCATGTTCAATCCCGGGAAAAAATACGACGGCGTCTATAAGGACATGCCCATTATCTGTCCTCCTTCCATGTACCTGACCGCAACCGATTCCAGTCGCTACTACGGCAAACAAACCGGTCCGCAGACGCCGGTCAATTATGCCGACATCCCCGTTTGGGTCAGGCGTCAGCGTTACAGTTGGCACGGTGTGGATCATTTATATGACGGCAATATGCAGTTTGAAACCTTTTACCGTAAATATTGCGAGACCCTGCTGGGCATTGATGAAAGCATAGGCCGGGTATTGCAATGGCTGAAGGATCATCATATGGACAAGAATACGCTGGTTGTATATATGGGGGACAACGGTTTTCAGTTCGGGGAGCACGGACTGATCGACAAACGGGATATGTATGAGACCTCCATACGCGTGCCGCTGCTGGCGTGGTGCCCTTCGTTGATCCGGCCGGGCACAAAGGTGAAGCAGATGGTGGAGAATATCGACATCGCGCCTACGGTGCTGGACCTCGCCGGTATTGCAGAGCCGGCTCAGATGCAGGGTAAATCTTTTCTGCCCCTGCTCGAAGGAAAACAGACAGCCTGGAGAAAAGAGATATTTTATGAATACTACTGGGAATGGGCTTTCCCCATGACGCCGACCATATTCGGTATCCGGACCGATCGTTACAAGTATATCTATAACTGGGGCGTGTGGGATATTAACGAACTCTATGACCTGCAAAACGATCCTGAAGAAATGAATAATCTTATCCGGGACCCGAAGTACCATGCCATTGCCAAAAGCCTGAAAAAAGATTTGTGGGACTGGCTGGATAAAACCAAGGGGATGGAGATACCCCTGAAGAAAAATGACGCCAAACGCAATCATATTCCCTATCAGGATACCTACTAACCGCAAAAAAGCGTAAAGCGATAAAGGAAAAGGCCATGGAACAACAGACCAAACAGATATGTGCCATGCTGTTGCTCGGCGGCATGCTGGCGGCTTTTCTTCCTGCTGCCGGGCAGTCGGAAGACCCGCTTTCCCGGTATGGTATTTATGCCGGCAGCACACATGCCCATACCATTTTTACGCTGTCTCACGGTGCACAGTATGACCGTAAGCCGGGAACAAAAAAGATTCTTTTTGTCGACTCTTCCACCCATGTAAGCACAACCATAAATACCACACTGAAACCCGGATGGGAAAAATACCAGGGCCTGCCTGCCATGCACTATGCGTTAGCCAAAGACAATGGCTATGATTTCTATGTGACGGCGGACCATTCGCAGGAAGCCGGCTTTCATCCGACCAGCCCGCTCAGTGCAGCCTGGCTGGCCACGCAGGAGGAAGCGGATAAAGCAACGGACAGCTCGTTTGTCGCATTGCGGGGATATGAACATTCCGAAAACGACGGGCCGGGCGGAAAAGGGCACATCAATGTGATCAACAGCGCCACTTACATCAATGCGCTCGAACCGGGCATCGATCTTGCTTATTTCTACCGCTGGCTGGATACGGTTTCTGCGAACGGCGACGGCCCCGTCGTAGCCACCTTCAACCATCCCGGCGCCCGGCAGTATGACGACTGGTCGGGCCGGGAACCCGGGGTGACCGATGTGATCACCATGCTTGAAGTGATCAATTCGAATAATCACATTCATTATGCCGGCTTTATCAATGCCCTGGACAGGGGATGGAAGGTTTCTCCCGTTTGCGGGAATGATAATCACGGCACCGAAGGCATTGCCGATAACACTTCCCGCACCTTTGTATTGGCGGAGAAAAGAACAAAATCTGCCATACTGGAAGCCATGAAGCATCGAAGAACCTATGCTTCCCTGGAGCAGAATATCCGTTGCGCGTACACGGTAAATGACGAGATAATGGGCTCAACGCTGAAGCCGGCAGATACTTATCAGTTTGATATCGAGATCAGCGATCCCGATACGGGTAACCCCGGTGACCGGATCACGAAAGTGGATATCGTCAAAGACGGCGGTCAGGTGGTGCAGACCTATACTCCCGCTCCCGGTCATTCCGTCCGCTGGAAGCCGGTGATCCGTGATGCAGCCGCGAAATACTTTTTTGTCAGGATATGGAACGCCGGCGGCGGAGACGCTCCCCATGCGGATCCGAAAAAGCCCGTTGCCTGGCTGGCCCCGGTATGGACAGGAAAATAATAGGTAGGATGCCGACCGGTACAGACAGGCAAAAAACTTTCATGACGGATAGCGCAGAAATCTATATTTTGTTGCTGATTTTATCGTTATTTCACTCAGACCAAAATCATGAACAAACTCATCCTCGCTTTACTGTCCCTGACGGGTATGCTGGCCGGTTGCGCACAGCAGGAGCCTCACGGAGAATGGATATCCCTGTTTAACGGAAAAGACCTCGACGGCTGGACCGTCAAAATTGCCGGCTATCCCCTGAACGACAATTTCGCCAATACCTTCCGCGTGGAAGACGGTCTCCTGAAGGTCAGCTACGACGGTTACGACAGCCTGCTGAAAGGGCGGTACGGTCATATTTTTTACAAGCAGAAATACTCTGCCTACCTGATCGCGGTGGACTACCGGTTTTACGGCAGCCAGGTGAAAGACGGCCCCGGATGGGCCTATCTCAACAACGGGATCATGCTGCACTGCCAGTCTCCGCAGACGATGACGGTCAAGCAGGACTATCCCATTTCTATAGAGTGTCAGCTGCTGGGAAGCGACAGTATTGCAACTCGTACTAACGCTAACGTATGTACGCCAGGTACCGAAGTGGTCATCGGAGATCAGACAGCGCCCAGTCATTGTACCAACTCCGATTCCAAACCCAGTCCCGCCCACGAATGGACCCATGTGGAAGCCCTGGTGCTGGGCGACTCGATCATCAAGCATATCGTAGGTACGGATACGGTGCTGGTTTATAAGAAGCCCAGGGTCGGCGGCGGCACGGTAAATGACTATGATCCCGCCTACAAGAAAGACGGAACGCCCCTGAAGGAGGGATATATTGCCTTGCAGAGCGAAAGTATGCCGACAGAGTTCCGCGAAGTGAAGCTGTACAACCTGGAGCCTTATATGCACGATCCGGCAAAGCTGGCAGAGGTCATCCACCAGCTGCAGCACCGGAATGATCATTGAAAGCTTTCCCCGATTTCATTTTTAACGCCGTTTTCAGAAAAACCGAATGATGAAGAACAATTATAAAACAACCGGTATGACCCTCCTCGTTTCTGCGCTGCTCAGCCTGGTCCTGACGGCCTGCCAGGGAAATGGCACTGCCGGGGAAACCGCCGCCGCAGATACCAGTGCGAAGCCGAATATCATTCTGCTGTATGCAGACGATCTGGGTTACGGGGACATCAGCTGCAACGGCGCCACAAAAATACATACCCCCAATATCGACCGGCTGGCGGCCGAAGGACTGCGCTTCACCAACGGCCATGCCGCTGCGGCAACCTGCACACCTTCCCGTTATGCCATCCTTACCGGTGAATATGCCTGGCGTAAAAAGGGCACAGGCATCCTGCCCGGCGATGCCTCGCTGATCATCCCGCTGGACAGGGCCACGCTGCCGTCCATGCTGAAAAAAGCGGGTTATGCTACGGCCGCGGTAGGAAAGTGGCACCTGGGCCTGGGTTCGCAGGGCGAGCCGGACTGGAACAGCGAGATCCGTCCCGGTCCCAATGAAACGGGATTCGATTATGCTTTCTTTTTCCCGGCGACCGCCGACCGCGTGCCGACCGTGTTTATCGAAAATCATAAAGTGGTGGCCCTGGACTCCGCTGATCCGATAACCGTAAGCTATAAGGAAAAGGTGGGCGATGAGCCCACTGCCCGGGAGCATCCCGAGCTGCTGAAGATGAAATATTCGCATGGCCACGACGGTACGATCGTAAACGGCATCGGCCGCATCGGGTTTATGCAGGGCGGACAGCGCGCACGCTGGGCGGATGAGGAAGTGGAAGACGTGTTTACGGTAAAAGCGCAGGAGTTTATCGAAGATCACCGTACCAAGCCTTTCTTTTTGTACCTGGCCTTTACCGATATCCATGTTCCGCGTATGCCGGATACCCGGTTTAAGGGGAAAAGCGGACTGGGTTACCGCGGAGATGCCATCCTGCAGCTGGACTGGGCCGTGGGCCGGATTATGAAAACCCTGGATCAGCTGGGCCTCGCCAAAAATACCATTGTGCTGTTCACCAGCGACAACGGACCCGTGCTGGACGACGGTTATCAGGACGGAGCCGTGGAGATGGCCAACGGGCACAAGCCGGCCGGCGAAATGAGCGGCGGCAAATACAGTATCCTGGAAGGCGGAACCCGCGTTCCCTTTATTGTAAGATGGCCTGCCGCCATAAAACCGGGCGTATCCGATGCGCTGGTGAGCCAGGTAGACCTGCTGGCCTCTTTTGCCGCCTTTACCGGTCAGTCCCTGAATAGCGCCGATGCACCTGACAGCTACAATGTCATGGATGCCCTCACCGGAAAATCAAAACAGGGAAGGAGCACGCTCGTAGAGCAGGGCAACGGGCTGGCCCTGGTGGAGGGAAACTGGAAATACATTGCGCCGCACAAGGGACCCAAGATAGCCAAGAATGTGAACATAGCGCTGGGGAATGATATGCAGCCGCAGCTGTACGATCTGAAAAGCGACCTCGCGGAAAAGAACAACCAGGCTGCCGCCCAGCCCGACCGGGTAAAAGAAATGGCCGCGAAGCTTGAAAAGATCCGGTCAGATGGGCGCAGCCGCAAATAATCTTCAGTTAACAGCCCGCCGGTACTGCCGTACAGGCGCCGGAAAAATAAAATAGTGCCCGGCTTTAGGGTATCTTCCCCGAAAGGGAACTTTGATAGAAGAAAACAGCATACCATAATAACAAAGGCGATGCGGGAACCGTATGGGGATACGCCGAAGCACGCCTGCCATTTTGAGATTGCTTATCCTTAAAACCGTGCGTCAGCATGAAGAAAAATTTCAGGTACGCGGCAGCGAAGGGCTGTCGCTATGCCGTATTGATCTCCTGGATCATTACAGCCGCCGTAGCGCAGTCAGCCGCAAAGGAAAACCATACCCAAAAGCCCGATCCGGAAAAAATCTTTCTCTCGCTGGAGATAGCCCGTCAGCCGCTGGAAGCCGTCTTCAGGGATATTGAAAAAAAGACCCCTTTTCATTTTTTTTACAATGCCAGCAGCATCGACATACAGCAGCTGGTCAGCCTGCAGGTCAGCCGGAAATCTGTGACCTGGACGCTGCTGCAGCTTTCCGGTGAAACGGGGCTCGAATTTGAGCAGATCAACAATGCCTTCTCGGTAAGACCTGCCCGGCCGGCTCCGCCGCGCAATCAGGCAGCTGAAGCGCGTGCCCGGCAGCAGGAAACAGCCGCTTCCCCGCAGCCCGGCGCTGCTCCCGCGCTTCCTGCAGATACCCTTATAAAAGGTATGGTTACTGACAGTCGCAACACGCCGCTGGCGGGCGCTACCATACAGATAAAAGGTACGGCGCTGGGTGCCGTTACCGACGCCAAAGGACAGTTTTCACTCCGGGTTCCCCTGGGCGCTACGCTGGTGTTTTCCTCTGTAGGCTACGAACCGCAGACTGTGACCCTGAGCGGGAAGTTTTCGACTCATGTTGCCCTACTGCCCAACGCCAAAGGCCTGAGCGAGGTGGTCGTCGTGGGCTACGGCACACAGAAAAAGACCTCCGTCACCGCCGCCGTATCATCCGTAGGTGGGGATGAGATCGTCAAGGCCCCGGTCGCCAATGTCAGCAATACGCTGGGCGGCAGGGTATCCGGCGTGCTCTTTCGGCAGAACAGCGGAGAGCCGGGCAGCGACGCGGATGAGATACACATCCGCGGCATCGGCACCACCGGGAATGCGGGTCCCCTGGTGGTGGTGGACGGCATTCCGATGAATTACAACCAGCTCAACCCCAACGAAGTGGCCAGCATTACCGTGCTTAAGGATGCAGCAGCGGTGGCCCCTTACGGTCTGGCCGGCGCCAACGGCGTGATCCTGGTCACCACCAAGAGAGGGAAGGCCGGCACCTTTGCCTTTAACTACGACGGATATTACGGCTTTCAGCAGCCCACCGCCATCCCGGAATACCTGGACGCCTACGGCTATGCCAGCGCCCTCAATACCGCAAACAAGAACGTAGGGCTGCCGGCCGCCTATACCGACGAGCAGCTGCAGAAATTCAGGGACGGCAGCGATCCCGATCATTACCCCAATACGGACTGGGTGCACCGCATCCTCAACTTCCAGGCGCCCATGACCCGGCATACCCTGTCGTTTACCGGGGGAACACAAAAGGTCCGCATCTACAGCAACCTGGGCTATCTGTATCAGGAAGGCGTAGTGAAGGTCATCAACTTCAAACGGTATAACATGACGGTGAACGTGGATGCGGACGTAACGCCCACCACCACCGTTTCCCTCGATATCAATGCCGCACTGACCAAAAGTCATAAACCGGGCGGCGCTTCGGGCAAAGGCATCTTTACCGATGTCACCGAGATACCGCCGATCTTTCCCCTGCAATACAGCAACGGTCAGCCGGCGCACCAGATGCTGCCTTCGCTGTATGAAAGCGGGTATAACAAAGACAAGAGCAATATCTTTAACGGCAAGCTGCAGATCGAACAGCGCATTCCCTTTGTTCCGGGTCTGTCGCTGAAAGGAGTATATGCCTATAATAAAAGCTATCACCTGGATAAAGCCTGGCAGCTGCCGCTTACCTTTTACAGCCTGGATGCATCGGACCAGCTGGTTCCGCAGCATGCGGGACCGCCCACGCCTACGTTGTCGGAAGCCTTTGGCGAAGGACAGCAGATCACCATGCAGGGATATGTGACCTATCACCGCACTTTTGGAAAACACGATATCAGCCTCCTTGGCGTATACGAAAACCGGCCGGCCATATTCGATACGCTGACGGCAGCCCGGATCAACTATGCCGTGAACATGGACGAGCTTTCCCTCGGCAGCAGTGATAAGAATGATTTTGATAACGGAGGCTCCTCTGCAAAGGGAGCGCAGATCGGCTGGGTATACCGGCTGAGCTATGCCTATGCGGGCAAGTATCTCGCCGAGCTCACCGGCCGGTACGACGGCCATTATTATTTTGCTCCCGGAAAACGATATGCGTTTTTCCCGGCGGCCTCCCTGGGATGGCTGCTTTCGGAAGAGCCCTTTCTCCGGGATAACTTCTCCTGGATCGATAACCTCAAGCTCAGGGGCTCTTACGGCAAATCGGGCAACCTGGCCGGCGGCCCCTTTCAGTACCTGACGGCTTACGGACTGGGAAGCAGCTATGTCTTCGGTGGCACCGCCCCTTACCAGGTGCAGGGGATTTTTGAAAATGCCCAGCCCAATCCCAACATCACCTGGGAAACGGCGAAGAAGGCCGATATCGGGCTGGATGCCCTGCTATGGAATGGCAAGCTTGGGTTCAGCCTCGACTATTTCCGCGAAAAAAGATCGGATATGTTGCTGAAGCCTACCGCTACCGTGCCCGCAGAATATGGTATCGGCATTTCACAGGTCAACGCCGGGGTGATGGAAAATGCGGGCATCGACTTCAGCGTCACCACCGAGCAGCGGCTGACCCATGATCTGCGGCTGAATGCCGCCTTTAACTTTACTTATGCCCGCAACAAGCTGATCCAGACTTTCGAGACCCCGGCCACCTATAACAACCCCAACCGGCGGCAGACCGGCCGGCCCCTGGATACCCGCTTCGGCCTGGAATCGCTGGGACTGTATCAGCAGAGCGATTTCGATGCCGACGGCAACCTGAAAGAAGGCGAGGCGGTGCCGACCTACGGACCCGTTGCTCCCGGCGATATCAAATATGCCGACCTCGCCGGCCCCGCCGGACCGGACGGTAAACCTACCGGTCCCGACGGCAAGATCGATATCAACGATTATACGGTGATCGGCAAGCCCCTGTTTCCCGAGATCATCTTCGGGCTGAACGCCGATCTCAGCTGGAAAGGTCTCTCCCTGTCCATGCTCTGGCAGGGCGCTGCCGGTGCGGATATTTACCTCGGCAATGAGCTGGCCTATCCTTTCTTTAACCGCGCGAAGATCGCCAAATACCAGATGGATTACTGGACCCCGGATCATACGGACGCCGCCTTCCCGCGGCTGGTGCCTTCGGTAACCACCAATAACTCGCAGGAGTCTTCCTTCTGGGTAAGAAACGGGACCTACCTGCGGCTGAAAACGCTGGAGCTGGGCTATGCCCTGCCGCCGGCTGTGCTGGAGACGATTAAGCTGAAGTCTGTACGGGTATACCTGTCCGGTCAGAACCTGCTTACTATCCGGCAGTTCAAATACATGGACCCCGAGCTGGGCGACGATAACCGGGGGCGGTATTATTACCAGCAGAAAGTATATGCGTTCGGGTTAAATATCGGTTTTTGATTTTATGAAAAAGGTAAAGATGAATATGATGAAATCATATCTGGCGCTGTTCCTGCTGGGAGCAGTACTGGCCTCCTGCAGCGAAAAAGATTTGGATATCCTGCCTTCCGATCAGCTGAGCGATGCCACGGTCTGGACGGATTCTTCTTCGGCCAACCTGTTCCTGAATGATATCTATAACAGTCTCAATGCAGGGCCCTATGGCTCAAGCTGGCTGAACCTGCCTACGCAGATCGGCAACGACGGACTGGATGACTATACCGACGATGCTACTTACGGCGCGGCCAGCGGAACGCCCTCCTACCAGCTGTTTGACAACAGCAGCTACGGTCCTTCCAACCTGCTTTTTACCAACACCTGGAAGATCATGTATGCCAATATCCGGAAATGCAACCTGATGATCCAGAAAGTGAGTGCTTCGGATTTTTCGGACGCCACCAAGCGGGTCATGGTCGCCCAGGCCCGTTTTCTCAGGGTATATTTCTATAAAACCCTGATCGACCTGTATGGGGGGGTACCGTTGATCACCAAGGTGCTGGACAACAATACGGGCGCTGATTCCCTTTTTTATCCGCGGAGCACTTATCCCGAGTGTGTGGCCTTTATCCAGTCTGAATGCACCGCTGCTGCGGCCGACCTTCCGCAGCAATGGACCGGCAAGGATGTAGGCCGCGCTACCTGGGGCGCCGCCATGGCCCTGAAAGGAGAGGAAGAGCTGTATGCCGGCAAATGGCAGGATGCCGCTGCCACCAACAAGGCTATCATGGATGCCGGCGTCTACGCGCTTTTCTCCGATTATGCCGGCCTGTTTTATGCGGACCATGAAAACAATGAGGAAGTGATCTTTGATATACAGTTTGCCCCCAATGTCCGTCCCAAGCATATCAACCAGTACTGGGGAGTGGTAGAGGTATCCAAAGGCGGCGGCTGGGGCAACTGCGATCCTACCCAGGACCTGGTGGACTGTTATGAGTATCTCGATGGAAAAACGGCAGGAGAGGGATCGGCGCAGTATGATCCGGATCATCCCTATGCCCATCGTGACAAACGGTTTTACGCCTCCGTTATATACGACGGTTCCATATGGCGCGGCAAGACGATCTATACTCGCCTCGGCGTTCCCAACAATCCCAATGAGATCAACATCACCGGCAAGAGCGGGAACACCGGCCGCACCGGTTATTTTATGAAGAAGCTCCAGGATTCCACCATCGCCTCCACGCCAAGCGACCTGGACGGCACCAATGTGATCGTGTTCCGCTATGCGGAGGTATTGCTGAATTATGCCGAGGCCCAAAACGAAGCGGCGGGTCCGGATGCTTCCGTCTACAGCGCTTTGAACGAAATCCGCGGGCGCGCCGGTCTGCCTTCGCTGCCGGAAGGGCTGGATCAAAACGCCATGCGGGAACGCATCCGGCGCGAGCGCCGTGTAGAGCTGGCCTTCGAGGGAAAGCGGTTTTATGATATCCGGCGCTGGAAGACCGCAGCAGACATCTTCAGCCGCCCCATCCATGGCATGAAGATCACGGAAGTAAGCGGTAAATTGCGCTATGAAAAGATCGAGGTACGCAAGGTAACCTTTGATGCGCCCAAAAATTACCTGATGCCGGTGCCGCAGTACGCCATCGATCAGAATCCAAAGCTTACCCAGAACCCGTCCTATTGATAAAAGACACCTATTGCAAAAGCCGCCCTGAGAACCGGCGGATCATCGCCAATATTGTAAAAATCATGAAGACCATGCGGATACCCATCAGACGATTTTTGTTCCTGGCCGGTTTATTTTTACTGACCTTGCAAAGCTACGGACAGCAGAAGCCCAACATCATCCTGATCCTTGCCGATGACCTGGGCTATGGCGACCTGGGCTGTTATGGACAGCGGATGATCAGTACGCCGCATATCGATTCGCTGGCTGCCGGCGGGATGCGTTTTACGAATTACTATGCGGGATGCAGCGTCTGTGCGCCCTCCCGGGAAGCGCTGCTTACCGGCCGTCATACCGGTCATACCTATATCCGGGGTAATTTCCTGACCGACGATGAGGAGGACCCTGCCATGCCGGATGAAAAACAAACGGTGGCCGAGCTGATGAAAAGCGCCGGCTACCGTACGGGGCTCTTTGGAAAATGGGGCCTTGGCGGGGAAGGTCACGGCCCGGAAACCCAGGGGTTCGACAGCTCATTCTGTTACCTGGACCAGATAAAAGCCCACAATTACTATCCGCCCTATCTTTATGAAACCGGGCGGCGGGTCATGTTGCCGGGCAATGCCGGTGAGGCCCGCGGCACTTACAGCCATGATCTTTTTGCGGAAAAAACACTGGACTTTATCCGCGGCAGCAAGCCCGGAGCGGATCCGTTTTTTCTTTACCTGCCCTATACCATTCCCCACGGCGCCTATACGCTGCCTCCGGATACGCCTTATGCGGCAAAAGACTGGCCGCAGCAATTCAAGGTTTACGCCACCATGATCTCGAAGCTTGACCGGGATGTGGGCCGCATCGTGCAGCTGCTCCGGGAGAAAGGTCTTGCCGACAATACGATTATCTTTTTTGCCAGCGATAACGGGGCCAACATGGGATTTGCCCGCTTCTTCGGGAGTAACGGAAAATTCAGCGGCTCTAAGTTCGGGTTGTATGAAGGCGGTATCCGCGTACCGCTGATCGCTTACTGGCCGGGCAAGATCCGGCCCGGGCAGGTATCATCGCATGTTACCGCAGCCTGGGACTTTTTACCCACCCTTTGCCAGCTGAGCGGCACCCGCGCGCCCCGAAATATAGACGGTATTTCTTTTTTGCCGGCGTTGAAAAACAGCAGGCAGCCCGAGCACCCTTTTCTCTACTGGGAATATTACAATTATAATTACAACTGGTATAAGCCGGGCAACAAGCTGCCGCGAAACTACCTGCTGAATGCAGCGGTACGTTACGGAAAGTGGAAGGCCATCCGGGACAACCTCCTGGAAAATCCGGATGCTCCCGTTCAGCTTTATGACCTGGAAACGGATCCCGGCGAGAAAAAAGATGTGGCCGCGCAACATCCGGATGTCGTAGCGCGGGTTCAGCGGTTTTTCCGTTCATCGAGCATAGCCGATCCGCCGTATTTTCCCTATGCACCGGATACCGCTGCCCCTTTGCACGTTTTCAGGGTGAGCAGCCCCGCGGAAACAAAGGCGCTGCTGCATTACACGCCCGATCGCATTCCTTTTGTCAGCTCCCACCGCGGCGGCCCCACGCTGGGATATCCGGAGAATGCAATAGCTACCTTCCGGAACACGTTGCGGCATACCTGGTCCATCATGGAAATGGATCCGCACTATACCCGGGACAGCGCCATTGTCGTTATGCATGATCCGACGCTGGACCGGACCTCCACCGGCCACGGCAAAATATCCGATCATACCCTGGCCGAGCTGCAGCAGCTGCAGCTGAAGGATGTGCACGGCAATGTGACGCAATACAAGATACCGACCCTGGATGCCGTACTCGAATGGGCCAAAGGCAAAACGCTCCTCATCATGGACCAGAAAGATGTGAGCGTGGAAGTCCGTGCCCGCAAGATCATGGAGCATCATGCCGAGGCCAATGTGCTGATCATGGCCTATACTTTTGAAGATGCCCAAAAATGCTATGCGCTGGATAAGGATATCATGATGGAGGTGTTTATCCCGGACCGCGCCGCCGCCGAAAAATTTGAAAAGACCGGCGTACCCTGGAGCAATGTAGTGGCCTTTGTCACCCACGGCGAGCCGAAGGACAGCGGCGTATTCCGTTACCTGCACGAGCGCGGTGTAATGGCGATCCGGGGCAGCTCCCGGAATATCGACAAGCAGTATACCGGCGGAGAAATCAGTAAACAGGAATTGCTGGAAGGTTACCGCAGGATCATCCGCAGCGGCGCCGATATCGTAGAGGCCGACCTGGGCATCGAGGCCGGGCAGGGACTGGGGCCGATCCAGGTGATGCAGGGTACAAAGAAAAAGTTTTTTGATCATGCTGCTCAATAAACCCGTAAGCATGTTGGTGATCCGACTGCGTTTTATCCTTTTCTCAGGAGCTGTGTTCCTTTGTCTTACCGCCCGGGCCCAGCAGCACGCTACGGCAGGGCAGCAGCGCGTACCCCTGCGGTCGCAGCAGGGCCTGTCCCGGCCGAAGCTGGTAGTAGGCATCGTGGTGGACCAGATGCGTTGGGATTATCTGTACCGGTATTACGGAAAATATGGGGAAGGCGGCTTTAAAAGGCTGCTGACGGAAGGTTTCCGTTGTCAGAACACGTTTATCAATTACCTGCCCTCGGCGACTGCGGTCGGACATTCCACGATCTTCACCGGCTCGGTGCCGGCCATCGACGGCATTGCCGGTAACGAATGGATCGACCAGCGTACGGGCAGGAAATGGTACTGTACGGAAGATACCACCGTACAGACGGTAGGCAGCGATTCAAAGGAAGGAAAGATGTCGCCCCGCAATCTGCTGGTCTCCACCGTCACCGATGAGCTGCGGCTGGCCACTAACTTCCGGTCCCGCGTGGTCGGCGTTTCCCTGAAGGACCGGGCCGCCATCCTGCCGGCCGGGCATACCGCCAATGCCGCTTTCTGGTTCGACAATACCTCGGGCAGCTTTATCAGCAGCACCTATTATATGCAGTCGCTCCCGGCTTGGGTAAAGGCCTTCAATGCCCGTAATCTGCCGGCGCAGCTGACTGCCGGAGGATGGCATACGCTTTATCCCCTCGCGGAATATACCGAAAGCACGCAGGACAGCGTCGCCTGGGAAGGACATCTCGGGGGAAAAGCTGCTCCGGTTTTTCCCTATGATATCGCCGGAAAATACCGGCATAATCACGGGATCATCCGCTCTACCCCCTTTGGGAACACGCTCACGCTGGACTTTGCCCGCGCTGCCGTGGACGGCTACCGCCTGGGACAGGAAGGAGCTACTGATTTCCTCACCATCAACTGCGCATCTACGGATTATGCAGGGCATATGTTCGGACCCAACTCCATAGAGGTGGAGGACGTGTACCTGCGTCTGGATAAGGACCTGTCCGCCTTCTTCCGTTTCCTGGATGAAAAGATCGGCAAAGGCAATTATCTCGTTTTTCTGACGGCGGACCATGGTGGTGCGCATGCGGAAGGGTTTATGAAAGCGCATCATATGCCGACAGGCTTCTGGGATGAAGACCTTACCGCAGATCTCAATACCCTGCTTGAAAAAAGATACGGCGTGAAGGAGCTGGTGCGGAAGGACGGCAATATTGGCGCCAGTTACCAGATCAACTACGACCGGGGAAAGATCGCCGCCCATCACCTCGACTTTGAGCAGATAAAAAAGAGTACGGTGGCTTTTCTGCGCGGGCAGCCGGGTATCCTGTATGCCGAGGACATGATGCATATCGGCGACGCGCCGGTGCCGGCGGTGCTGAAGGAAGCCATGATCAATGGCTATCACGCTGCCCGGAGCGGCCCCGTGCAGGTTATCCCCGCCACCGGATGGCTGGCGGCGTATAGCCGTACCGGTACCACGCATGGCGGATGGAATCCTTACGATACCCATATTCCCCTGATCTTTATGGGATGGGGCATATCGCCGGGATATACCCACCGTACCCTGCATATGACGGACATTGCGCCCACGCTGGCCGCCCTGCTGCATATCCAGCTGCCCAGCGGATGTATCGGCCGGCCTATCCTGCAGATCGCCGATCATTTTCAGCCGTCTGTTAACCGTTGAATCCCTAACTTTCAGAAATGCAACCGATGAACCTTTTATCCAAAGCCGTTTTCCGTACCGTTTCCACCCTCACTTTCTGTATGCTGCTCCTGCTGCTCAGCATTACCCGTCCCGCCACGGCCCAGAAAAAGCTGCAGCCTTCCGACTGGAAGCTGGCGGTACAAGCCTGGACCTTTCATGTATACACCTTTGCCGAAGCCCTGGATAAGATAGATTCTGCCGGGGTAAAATATGTGGAAGGGTTCCCCAACCAGGAGATCGGAGGCGGGGTGGAAGGAAAGATGGACTACCGCATGGATGCCGGAAAACGGCGCCGGGTACAGCAGCTGCTCCGGCGGAAGGGAATAAAGATGCTGTCCTATGGCGTGGTAAAGCCCAAGACCGACAGCGAATGGGTACAGCTGTTCCGGTTTGCCAGGGCAATGGATATCCGTAATATCGTCTCCGAGCCCGAAGAGCAGCAAATACCGCTGATCTCCCGGCTTTGCGATGAATACAGGATCAATGTAGCGATCCATGACCATCCCCGGCCTTCGCATTACTGGAACCCGGATATTCTGCTGGCAGCCATTAAAGAGGCCAGCCCCCGTATCGGCGCCTGTGCGGACATCGGCCACTGGCTGCGGTCCGGGCTGGACCCGGTGGAATGTATGCGGAAGCTGGAAGGGCATATCATTGAGTTTCATATGAAGGACCTGAACGAAAAAGGAGTGCGAAAGGCGCATGACCTTCCCTGGGGCACCGGTATCAGCAACCTGCCCGCCGTCATGCAGGAGATGAAAAAACAGCATTTCAAAGGAGTAGTATCCATAGAATACGAATACCATTGGGAAAATAACCTGCCGGAAGTAAAAGCCAGCGCAGCATATTTTAACAAGCAGAAACAGGCTTTGCTTAAATAAAACTCCGTATCTTCTCTACCAAAAACTACTGATGGAACAGAAAGATAACAAGCCCGCGCCGCTCACCCGGAGGGCCTTCATCGGCCGGACAGCGGCCCTTTCCGCCTTTATGATCGTGCCCCGCTATGTACTGGGCGGACGCGGCTTTACTGCCCCCAGCGACCGCCTGGCCCTCGGCTTTATCGGGAACGGCCGCCAGGGACACGGGCTGCTGCATTCCTTTTTACAGACCGGACAGGTGCAGGTGCTGGCCAACTGCGACGTCTATACGGCAAAACGCGAGCATTTTAAAAACCAGGTAGACGCCTTTTATGCAAAACAATCCGGACAAAACGGCTACAAGGGCTGCACCGCCTACAACGATTTCCGGGAGCTGCTGGGCCGTAAGGACATCGACGCTGTAGTGGTGGCTTCGCCGGATTTCTGGCACAGCGTGCATGTGGTGTATGCCGCAGAAGCCGGAAAGGATATTTATGGCGAGAAGCCGCTCTCCCTGACGGTGCGGGAGGGTCGGGCCATGGTCAATGCCGTACGGAAACACAAACGGATATTTCAGACGGGCAGCATGCAGCGTTCCTGGCCGGAATTCCGGCAGACAGTAGAGCTGGTCCGCAACGGCTATATCGGAGATATCCGGACGGTGAAGGTAAGCGTCGGGGGCCCGCCGGTGCCGTACGACCTGCAGGGGGAGCCCCTGCCCGCGGGGCTGGACTGGAACTTCTGGCTCGGGCCGGACGAACATTATCCTTATAACAATCGCATTGCTCCCGCACTGGATGCCAACTTCTGGGCCGAATGGAGAAAATACCGGGAATTCGGAGGCGGCGATATGACGGACTGGGGCGCTCATATGTTTGATATTGTGCAGTGGGCGCTCGATAAAGACAGCAGCGGACCGGTGGACATCATTCCGCCGGATGGGAAAGACCATCCCTTCCTGACCTATCGCTATGACAATGGTATTACGGTTACCCATGAAGACTTCGGCAAAGCGCATGCGGTCCGGTTTATCGGATCAAAAGGGCAGATCGATATCCGCCGGCACAAGCTCGAGACCACTCCCGATTCGCTGAAGGATAAGGTGATCGGTCCGGATGAAAAACGGGTATATAAGAGTGAAAATCATTATACCAACTGGCTGGATGCTATCCGTAAGCGCAGCCTGCCGGTATGTGATATTGAAACGGGTCACCGCTCCGCCACCGTATGCAACCTGGGCAATATCGCCTATGCCGTCAAACGTCCCCTGAAATGGGACCCGGTGAAGGAGACCTTTAAAAACGATCCGGATGCGGACAAGCTCCTCGGAAGGAAGATGCGGAAGGAATGGGATAGAGGCCAAAGGTAAAGGGTGAAAGGCGAAAGGTATATAGTTTAAAGTCCAAGTTTAACGTCTAAGGTTGACTGCCTGGAATGAAACTTTGAACTTTAAACCTTAAACAACCGGAAAGGCGCAACGTGATGTTCAAACATATTATACTATCGGGCTGTCTGCAGAGCCTGTTTTGCCTGCAGCTGTTTGCACAGCAGCCTGCAGAGACGCCCCCCAATATCATCCTGATCCTCGCGGATGATATGGGTTACGGCCAGCTGGGCTGTTACGGTCAGCAGATCGTACGCACGCCGAACATCGACACCCTCGCCGCCCGCGGCATCCGGTTTACCGGTTATTATGCCGGCTGCAGCGTGTGTGCCCCTTCCCGGGAAGCCCTGATGACGGGAATGCATACCGGACACACCGCTATCCGGGGCAACTTCAGACTGGCGGTCGACGACGGCAACCTGCCCATGGCCGCAAACCATCCCACCCTTGCGGAGTATCTGAAATCACAGGGATACCGTACGGCCCTGTTTGGCAAATGGGGCGTCGGGGATTCTCTGACCGGCCCCGGCAGCCGCGGCTTTGACGAGTCGCTTTGCTATATGGACCAGATGAAGGCCCATAACTATTATCCGCCCTACCTGTGGAAAGACGACAAAAGACTACCCCTGGAGGCCAATGAAGGAGGCAGACACGGCGTATACAGCCATAGTCTTTTTGTGGAAAAGACATTGGAATTCATCCGTAAAAGCCGGCCCGGGCAGCCCTTTTTCCTGTATCTGCCCTATACCATCCCGCACGGCGACTATATGCTGCCGCCGGACACGCCGTATATAAAGCAGCCCTGGCCGGAGGCGCTGAAGACCTATGCCACGATGGTATCCCTGCTGGACCGTGATGTGGGACGTATTCTCAGTCTGCTCAAGGAAAAAGGGTTGGCAGAAAATACCCTGATCTTATTTACCAGCGATAACGGCGCCAACGCCGGACCGGCAAAGCTGTTCCGCGCCAACGGCCCCTTTCGCGGGGCAAAGCTGAGCCTGTACGAAGGGGGTATCCGGGAGCCGTTTATTGCCTGTTGGCCGGCCAGGATAAAGGCCGGACGGGTAACGCGGCATGTGACCGCAGCCTGGGACCTGCTGCCTACGCTCTGTCAGATCGCGGGCGTGCGGCCTTCCGTTCCTGTCGACGGTATTTCTTTTCTCCCGGCGCTGCTGGGCAAAGGGCAACAGCCGCAGCACCCCTTTTTATACTGGGAGCTGTACGATTACAACTACAACTGGCAGAAACCGGGCAACCGCTTACCACGGAACTGGCTGCAGAGCCGGGCCGTCAGGATGGGAAAATGGAAAGGGATACAGAATAATGTATATAAGGACAAACAAGCTGCCATAGCGCTGTACGACCTGGAAAAAGATCCCGGCGAGCAGCATGATGCGGCTGCGGAACACCCGGATATCATAAGCCGGATAAAGACGATATTTGCCCGCAGCAGCACGCCGGATCCGCCCTATTTTCCCTATCGCGCGGTTCACAATTAATTAAAGGTGCCGCTTTCCGAAATTGTTTCCATGCGCTGGATTTTTTATTACTTTTGGACGGACACCTTGGCCGGACAGGCCGGGTGCGTGGGCAGGAAACCATCTTTCTATGACCGAACAGGATATCCGGAACTTAGCGCTGCAGGTGGCCGACGCTGATGATCAGCAGGCGTTCAGGATACTGTTCGATCATTATTACACACCGTTATTCCGCTTTGCCCAGTCTTTTGTAAAAAACAGGGAAGCCGCCGAGGAAATTGTGGAGGACCTGTTTGTCAATGTGTGGAGAAAGCGAACCCGGCTGCCGGCCATCAGTAATCTGAAGGTTTACCTTTACGTATCTGTCAGACATCTTTCCATTAATTATATAAACCGGTCTGGGGACTCCTGTACGGACAGTCTGGAGCAAACCGATATGCACTGCGCCACCCTGGTGCCGACACCGGAGGATCTGATGGTGGCCACGGAAACGCTGCATCGTATCAACCGCGCGATTCATGACCTGCCCCCGCAATGCCGCCTTATCTACAAGCTTACGAAGGAAGACGGCCTGCGCTACCGGGAGGTGGCCGATATCCTGAATATTTCGCCCCGTACCGTGGAAAACCATGTGGCTGCGGCCCTGCGAAAGATCGCGGCGGCGATAAGCATAGATCTGAAAACCGGGGCTGCGGTCGTCAGCCGCTGACACTCCATATCGCCTGCCCGGCATCGCCACCGCTTACCGGCGGTTTTCTCTCCGCATAATTATTTTTTTGGTCTCACTAAGGGATGGCGGCTTTTTTTGTGTCCTTCATTTATAAATCTTTCGGATGAATAAACCGGATGTATGGGTGCTGCTGGGTAAAAAATGGAATGGTTCGGCTACGCCTGCCGAGTTGCGCCTGCTGGAAGAAATGCTCAGGGAAGCTCCGGTATCGCCTTATCTCACAGAGCTGGTGGAGGAGGTATGGCGGAAGCCGCAGCCGGCTGCCGAGCAAGAGATTTCCGGCAGGAAAAAAAGCTGGGAAAGGGTCAGCGGCAGGATTGCCGGAGGGGGGATTGTGCCGGAAGAATCCCGGCGGCGTCGTCGCTTGCCGGTCTGGCTTTGGGCCGCCGCAGCTTCGTTGCTGCTTGCAGGAGGGTGGCTGGTCTTTCGCCTGCGAATGCCTGTGAATATTCATGGGAACAAAGGGCATGTCATTGCCGTGGAAAACGGCGCCCGCAAGTTCGTACAGCTGCCCGACGGCACGGCGGTATGGCTCAATGCCGGCAGCAGCCTGATGCTCCGGGACGGCTTCGGAACGAATAACCGCGAGGTGCAGCTGGAGGGTGAAGCTTATTTTGAAGTGGCGCAGGATGAAAAGCGGCCTTTCCTGGTAAAAGCGGGGACGCTCAGGGTGAAGGTGCTGGGTACCGCATTCAACGTGAGGGCCTACGCCGATGAAGGAAAAATCGAAGCTACGCTGGTAAAAGGAAAGATACAGGTGAGCCTCGAAGATGAGCCGGAAAAGCATATCCTGCTGTCGCCCCGGGAGAAGTTTACCGTTACGGAGCAGGAGCAGCAGCCGGAAAAAAGACGGGACAGCAGCACGGCCCGCCATTACCGGCTGCAGCCGGTAACCTATGACCGGAAAGACCGCAGCCTGATTGTAGAAACGGCCTGGACCGTCAATAAGCTGGTATTCCAGGACGAGCCTTTCGGATCAGTGGCGCAGCGGATGGAACGCTGGTATGATGTCCGCATCCATTTCGGGGACGAAGGACTGAAACAGCTTGTGATGAGCGGGGCTTTCGAGCACGAGAGTATCGGGCAGGCGCTGCATGTGCTTCAGCTGATCGGGAAGTTCCGCTATACCATAGATAATGGGGATGTGTATATCAAAAGGTAAAATTGAATTATAATATTTAGTCTATGGGTTTTGTAGGGAAATAAATTGATCTTACATTTGCGCCGGACTGTCTGACGGGCGGCGTATTGAGCCGTGTCTAAAGTCATTTTTAAATCTTCTAAAACCGCCGAACATGCCAGTATTTACATAACCGCTGTCATAATACGAAGGGAAGAGTGTCACCTCTTCCCTCACCAGGCTAATGTCTGCCGGAGTAAGCTTGTTGTCGCAAACAGGTGCTTACCCCTCTTTTAACCTTTCAAGCCAAATTTATGAAAAAAAGTGAATTTGGACAGCCCCTCCGTGGCCGTGCCCTTATTCCCAAGCTTTTTCTTTTCATGAAGATCAGTATCCCGCTATTACTGATTCCTTTCCTGCAAATTTCGGCCCACAGCTACTCGCAGGAGAGATTTACGCTCCAGTTCGAAAAGGTGGACGCCGGAAAGGTGTTTACCCGTATGCAGAAGCAAAGCAGCTACCGGTTCTTTTATCTGAAAGAGGATATCCAGAAGCTGGGCAAGGTATCCCTGAACGTCAGGGATGCCACCCTTCCCGAGATCATGCAGACGATGCTTCACCAGCAGCTTTCTTACAAGATCGTGGGAGATAATATGGTCGTGATCTCCCCGCAGGACAGACTGGATGATCAGCACGAAGTCAGCGGTCTCATCACCGATACCGAAGGCAATCCGCTGCCGGGGGTAACGGTGAAGATAAAAGGACAGCAGCTGGGTATCGTCACGGACGAGCGCGGCGAATTCAGGCTGGTAGTGCCCGATGATGCCATACTCGAAGTATCCTATATCGGCTATGCGCCGCTCGAAATACCGGTAAACGGGAGGAAGCAGATACGCATTCGTCTCAAACCGGCGAAATCCGGTCTCAACGAGGTTATCGTGGTCGGGTACGGCACGCAGCGGAAAGGCGAGGTGACCAGCGCGGTCAGCCAGGTCAGTGGGGACGATATCAGGGCCACGCCGGCTACTGCGCTGCAGAACGCCCTCAGCGGAAAGCTGCCGGGTCTGTTTACCCAACAGCGCAGCGGTCAGCCAGGCGCCGGCAGCGCGGCGGGTATCTACATCCGGGGCATCGCCACCTTTACTTCTGCCAGCAAGGAGCCCCTCGTGCTCGTGGACGATGTGGAGTATACGCTGAACCAGCTGTTCCTGATCGATGCCAACGAGGTGGAAAGCGTTTCTATTTTAAAGGACGCCGCCGCCACTGCCATCTACGGCATCAAGGGCGCGAACGGGGTTATCCTGGTAACCACCCGGCGCGGCAAGATCGGCAAGCCGACCATTCATTTCAAAAGCCAGCTGTCCGTGCAGACTCCCGTGCACCGCCTCAAAACGCTGGATGCCTACCAGACTGCGCTGCTGGAGAACGAAGCGCTGATGAATGACGGCCTGGAGCCGAAGTTTACTGACCAGGACCTCGAGCTGTTCCGGAATCACCAGGATCCCTACGGGCATCCGGATATCAACTGGAACGATGTGCTGTTCAAGAAAAACGCGCTCATCACCAATAACAATCTTGATATCTCCGGCGGGGGTGAAAGAGTGCGTTATTTTATTACGCTCGGGCATATGTGGCAGGACGGTTTCCTGCGTCAGCTGCCCTACAAGGGTAACGATCCGGAAGGCGGAAAATCGGCGGCCGATGTCAACAATAACTATTACATGAAACGGTATAAGTTCCGTTCCAACCTGGATATAAAAGCTACGAATACGCTCAGCTTCCAGCTGGACATCGCCGGCACCTATGAGGAGGAGAACGAGCCCGAAGCCAACGCCGGCGCCATGCAGCATATCTATGAGATGGAATACCTGAACCCCTATATCTATCCGATCTATAACCCGGACGGCAGCTTCGGATGGGGGAATTCCACCTGGGGAGAGCCGAGGGATTATAACAACATTGCCGGTCATATTGCCCTCGGGGGCTACCGGCGGTACATGGACGATTTCCTGAACGTGCATCTTTCCGGCACCCAGACATTGGACGATCTTACGCCGGGATTATCCCTGAAGGGTGTGGCTTCTTATTCTGTGGAGAACAAGGCCACCCGCAGCCTCACCCGCGGGCAGAATTTTCCTTCTTACTACTATAATCCCGCAGACGATTCCTATACGCCGAAGGACCCGGACATAGCCCGTATTTTCCCCTACAGCCTGGGTTATACGAAGTCGCGGGATGGCTTTCCCCGCCGGCGGATCAATGTGCAGGGTGCGGTGAACTACCAGCGCTCCTTCGGACCGCACAATGTGAGCGGTTTGTTACTGTTCAACCAGACCAGCGATCTGATCATGTCCAATCCCCCGGTGAACTTCAGGGGCTATACCTTCCGCATGGGTTATAACTTCCGCGACCGGTACCTGCTGCAGCTCAGCGGAGCCTACAACGGATCCAGCCGCTTTGTCACCCAGAACCGGTATAACCTGTTCCCCGCGGTCTCGTTGGGTTACAACCTCGCACGGGAACCTTTCTTTAAAAAGATACTGCCTTTCGTGGACGGCTTCAAGATCAGGGGTTCCTACGGCTGGGTGGGGAACGACGATATCGGCCTGGCCGGCGACGTATATCTCTACGAGGATTCCTATGTCCGGGCCGGCGCTTATTCGTTCGGAGAAACCCATAACAACATCAGCGGTATAGAGGAAAGTGCGCAGGGCAACTACGATGTGACCTGGGAGACCGAAAGAAAGGCGGATATCGGACTGGACTTTTCCCTGTTTGAGGGGAAGCTCAGCGGCAGCTTCGACTACTTCGACAATTACCGCTATGATATCCTGACCAAGCGCAATACGGTTCCCATGTATTTCGGGGTAACGCAAGCCAATCTTCCATTTGTCAATATCGGCAAGGTCGCCAACAAAGGCTATGAGGTAGATATCTCCTACCGCGACCGGATCGGCAAGGTCGGCATTGATGTAAGCGGAAACTTTTCCTATGCCAAGAACAAGATACTCTATCAGGACGAGCCTCCCGCGCGATATCCCTGGCAGAAAGGCACAGGCCGGCCGATCGGTACCGCTTTGCAATATGTCTGGACTGGTACCTTCTACCAGGATCAGAAGGATATCGATACCAGCGCCATGCCTACCGGTTCGGCTGATGCCATAAAACCCGGATGGCTCAAGTACAAGGACCTGAACGGCGACGGCATCGTGAATGTCTATGATATGGCTTACGTGGGCAATCCCAATCTTCCGAACACCAATATCGGGCTCACGCTCGGTGTCAGCTACCACGGCTTCAGTCTCAGCGTGCTGCTGCAGGCCGCCCTGCATTTCGATGTATACACCGGTTTCGATCTGGCTGTTCCCATAGACAAGGCGGTACCGCAGCCCATCCACCTCGGCAGATGGACGCCCGAAACGGCTGCTACGGCTACTTTTCCGGCGCTTACCAACAATTTTGTAGGGACTTATATGAATCCCAACGGCAATCCCTCCACCTTCTGGAGCGTGTCCGGGGATTACCTCCGCTTTCGCTCCGCGCAGCTGGCCTATCAGTTCCCCGCCTCGCTGGTAAAAAAGGTAGGGCTGCAGAGCGCCCAGGTATTCGTCAACGGATACGACCTGTTTACCTGGTCCAAGATGCTAAAGAAATACCAGTTCGATCCTGAGGTAAAAGAAGGATCGGATCATTTCGTATATCCTACGGAACGGATCGTGAATTTCGGACTGGATCTTACTTTTTAGCGCACAAAATCATTTGATCATGAAACCGAGCCTGATAAGATATTTCATATTCCCTGCCTTTATCCTGCTGTTCGTCATACAGGAAGGCTGCAGAAAGACCGGCAGCTTCCTGGACCAGAAGGTAGGTGCTTCGCTCAACGAGGATATCGTGTTTTCCGACAGCGCCTATACCATGGATAACCTGGCCGATATCTACGAAGGGTTGTATTTCTGGTACAATACCAACACTCCCAACAGCTCCAACGGTCCCTGGGACGAGATGACCGATGAAGCGGAAACCCGCTGGCCCGGCGGGCATAATATTCCCAACCAGGTATTTGAAGGAACCTTCGGCACCGAATTTTACAACTATATCCAGTCCGACTGGACCCATTTCTATACGCGTATCCGTCAGTGCAACATCTTTCTGCAGAATGTGGATCGCTCGCCCCTGTCGGGTGTGCTGAAAGAACGTACCAAGGCGGAGGCACGCTTCCTGAGGGCGTATCATTATTTTCTGCTGATGGAAGGCTTTGGAGGGGTGCCTATCGTGGGGGATACCGTCTACGGTCTGGCTTCGCTGAACGTACAGGTCCGGAGCTCCTGGGAGGATTGCGTCAACTATGTGGTATCCGAGCTGGATGACATAGCCCCGCAGCTGCCGGTACGGTACAGCGGGCTGGACTACGGTCGCATTACCCGGGGCGCCTGCCTGGCGCTTAAGTCGAGGTTGCTGCTCTTTGCCGCCAGTCCCCTGTATAACGGCGGCAGTCCTGCCGAAGACGGAAACCTGAAACCGCTGACCGGCTATCCTACCTATGATGCTTCCCGCTGGCAGAAGGCCTTAAAGGCGGCGCAGGATGTGGTAAGCCTTGGCGCCTATCACCTCGAAACGGATAATGATACAAAGCCCGGCTACGGATTCTACCATATGTTCCTGCAGCGGGTAAGCGACGAGATCATCCTGGCCAGGATGCAGGGACCGAATAAGGACATTGAGCAGCACGAACAGCCCAAGAGCCGGGGAGGGGACTACCGCCGTTATCCGACCCAGGAGCTGGTGGATGCCTTTCCGATGAAAAACGGCCGGGCCATCGGTGACAACGCATCCGGTTACGACCAGGATAATCCCTACGACAACCGCGATCCCCGCTTTTATTATACCGTTGTATACAACGGGGCGTCATTGATGAACAAGACCAGTAACCAGATGGAACCGGTATGGACCTATAAAGGAGCTCCCCAGGACGGCTTGCAGCCGGTAACGTCAAATACGGCTACCAATACGGGCTATTATGTCCGCAAGATGATGGACGATCAGGTGACCGCCAACGGCACGGCCAGGACCGATCGCTGCGCGCCGATCCTGTTCCGCTATGCGGAAGTCCTCCTCAATCTCGCGGAGGCCGCAAACGAGACCGGAAATACGGACCTGGCCCTGCAGCAGCTCATTGCGCTGCGCAAACGCGCCGGTATCGATCCGGGCGGAGACAACCGCTACGGGCTGCCCGCCGCCCCTTCGAAGGATGAGGCCCGCGAGCTGATCCGCAACGAACGCTTTATAGAGCTGGCCTTTGAAATGCAGCGTTTCTGGGACCTGAAGCGGTGGAAAGCCGGCGACTGGCTGGACGGGCAGATGATGCACGGCATGCAGGTCACCAAAAACGACGATGGTTCCTTCAGCTATAAAAGGATCGAGACCCGCCACCGGTATTTTGGCAACCTGATCTACTACTTCCCGATTCCGCTTGACGAGGTATCGGTGAACCCCGCGCTGCTCCAGAACCCGGGATGGTAGATCCACAATCCACAACAAAATATGCAGGAATGAAAAATACATACGATATATACAATGGTTTCTTATACCTGACCGGGCGATCCGGCAGCAAGGATGCCGGAAAAAAACGGCTTCTTCCCAATAGCTGCATTATGCGGCAGCTGCTGTGTGCGGCGGCTTTATCGGCCCTCATGCAACCTGCTGCTGCACAGGTCGCGCATCGCGATACGGTCTCCTACAATACCGATACGCTGCCTGCTGCAGGCGCCTACCGGCTTCCTAATTACGCGCCGGTTTACCCGGCTTTATACCGGCAGGATGCCGAAAGTAAAACCGTAGAAGCGATCGGTTTCCTCAAAGGGGAAAGCCTGGGCTCCGCCCCGGCGACATTTATCAGTACCGGCCTTACGGGAAGGATAGCCGGACTTTATCTGCAGCAATCTTCCGGAGAGCCGGGTAACGACGGCGCCTCCGGTACTCTCCGGGGAAGAAGCCCCCTGGTACTGGTAGATGGTATTCCCCGGACACTTCCGCCCTGGTCCATAAACCCCGAGGAGATCGCCTCGGTGACCGTGCTGAAAGATGCGCTTTCCACGGCCATGCTGGGCATGCGAAGCATGAACGGGGCCATCCTGATCACCACCCGGAAAGGAGAACAGCAGCGGGGACTCCATCTTGACTTTACCGCACAGACCGGTATTTCCACTCCGGTTAAATTTCCCGAACCGCTTTCGGCCTATTCCTATGCCAATCTTTACAACGAAGCATTGGTCAATGACGGAAGGCCGCCCGTTTATACACAGGCCGACCTGGATGCCTATAAAAACCATACCGACCCGCTGGGGCATCCGGATATCAACTGGTATGATAAGATCTTGAAAGAACAAACCCCTTTCAGCCGTTACACCCTTAATGCCGAAGGCGCCAACAAGGCTATGCGGTATTTTGTGTCCCTGGACTATCTGAACCAGAAAGGCCTGTTCAGGGAATCCGATATCAATACCTACAGCACCAACAGCGGATACCAGCGGTATATCTTCCGGAGCAATGTAGACGTGAACCTGTCCCGGCGGCTTTCGATGTCGCTGAATGTCTTTGGGCGTATCCGCGACCAGAATGCTCCCGGCGCCGGCACACAGAGCATCTTCGATGCCCTGCTGGCGACGCCCGCCAACGCCTATCCCATACAGAACCCCGACGGTTCGCTCGGAGGGAATATCAATTACAGCAATAACCTGTACGGGCAAAGCATTATGTCCGGTTATACCCAGGACGTATTCAGCGACGGTTATGCAGACCTTGTGCTGAAAAGGAATATGGACGACGTCCTCAAGGGCTGGTGGGTAAAAGGTACCTTGTCTTATGTGCTGACGTTATACCAAAACATAGACAGGAGCAAGGCCTTCGAGACTTTCCAGATGCATATTGATCCCGCAACGGGCGACACCACTTACCAGCGTTTCGGAACCAAGGCTGAACAAAACAACACCTCCACCGTCACCAGGCGGGAGCATCAGATATATGCGGAAGCCGCCACCGGATATACGCACAGCCGGAACGGCAATACCCTGGATGCTATGCTGCTGTACAGCCTGGATCACAATACCATCAACACGACCGCCTCCCAGCTTCCGGAAAGCTTTGAAACATTGGCCGGGAACGTACAGTACAGTATCCGCGACAAATACATCGTTCAGGTGTCGGCCTCTTACGGAGGCAACAACTATTATCCAAAGGGGAACCGCTTCGGGTTTTTCCCCGCAGCAGGCATAGGCTGGAACATCGACAAGGAAAATTTTTTCAATAAAGACGGATTCATCAACACCCTGAAGCTAAGGGCTACTTATGGCCTTACGGGAAATGCCGTGGCAGGATATTATGATTATATCGATCATTATGTCGGAGCGGGAGGATATTACTTCGGTGCTTCCGCAGCATCACAGAGCGGTATTACGGAAAACCAGCCCAGGGACATCACTACCTGGGAAAAAGGGGAGAAGCTGGATGTTGGGATGGACATGCGCTTTGCTGAAAACAGGGGCGCCTTCAGCGTGGACTATTACCGGAACCGGCTGACTGATCTCGTTATATCCCGCGGTAAAAGCTCCGCCGCGCTGGGGTATGGCAACAGCATTGTCCGTAACCTGGGAAAGGATCTTTATTCGGGACTGGAGCTGTCTGCGGGCTGGAGCGATAAGATAAACGATTTTCAGTATTATATCTCGGGTAACTTCTCCCTGAGCGACAGCAAGGTGCTGTTCAACGACGAGCCGGCTTATCCCTACTCCTGGATGGAGCGGACCGGTCGCGCTGTAAACGGGATTTATGGTTATGTGGCCGATGGATTTGTTACCCAGGCAGAGGAAGGCCCTGTAGTAGAAGGATACCGCGGCGTACCGGGCGACCTCAGGTACAGGGATCTGAATGGCGATGGAATCATCAACCAGTATGACCAGCAGGCCATTGGTAATGAGAAACCGCTGCTTTTCTACGGAGCCGACCTGGGATTTTCCTGGAAACATTTCAGCTTGAGCCTGCTGATCCAGGGAGCAGCCCATCGCGATATTGTACTGACCGGCCCCGGAGAATGGGCATTCCAGAACGACGGCAAGGGACAGGCCTGGCAGCATAACCTGGATCGCTGGACGCCGGCTACGGCTTCCACCGCAGCTTATCCCAGGGTTTCCGTGGGCACCAATGTGAACAATGACATCGTTTCCAGCTTCTGGGTACGCACGGGCAGCTACGTCAGGTTGAAAAATGCGGAGCTGGCCTATTCCTTTGATGATATCCGCCTGGGAAAGATCAAGGTAAGCCGCCTGCGTATCTTTCTCAACGGGCTGAATCTGCTCACGATCTCACCCTTCAAACAGTCCGATCCCGAAACGTTGCCCGGCAGCTATCCCCTGCAGCGGATCGTGAACGGAGGCATCACCGTTAAATTTTAAAAACCTGCTTATCATGTATTCGAAGCACAATATATACAGCGGCGCCACCGCGCTGGCCTTGTTCCTGCTGCTGGGCGCCTGCAAAAAATATGAGCCGGAGCCCGTGGAGTTCCTGACAAAAAACTATGTATATGATAAGATGGACAGAAACGGGGATTATGCCAAACAGGTGCTGAATCACCTGTATACCTATCTCCCCAACGGATACAACAGGATCGATCATGTCGTGCTGGATGCGGCCACCGATGACGCCGTGTCCTCGGATAATTACAGCACTATTGAATTGCTTTCCAAGTCCAGGATAAATGCCGTAAGCACTAACCCCGACGGATACTGGTACGATGGTTATGCTGCTATACGTGATGTGAACCAGTTCCTGGCTCATATCGACAATGTGCCGGTGACGGCCCAGATAAAGCAGTACTGGAAGGGAGAAGCCCGCTTTATCAGGGCCATGAATTATTTTGAGCTGATCAAGCGGTACGGCGGCGTGCCCTTGCTGGGCGACCAGCTTTTCTCGCAGGAAGATGAAGTGAGCCTGCCCAGGAGCAGCTACGGCGAATGTGTGCAGTATATCGTGGATGAGCTGGATCATATCAGCGATTCCCTTCGTGAGGATCCGGTTCAAGATCTGGACCTGGGCCGTATCACCCGGGGGGCCGCGCTTGCCCTGAAATCGAGGGTGCTGCTCTATGCCGCCAGTCCCCTGAATAATCCGGATAATGATCCCGGCAAATGGCAGCAGGCGGCAGACGCGGCAAAGGCGGTAATGGACCTCCATGTATTCAGCCTGGAAAGCAATTACGTATCGCTATTCGTCAAACGCAAGAACAAGGAGGTGATCCTGGCTTATCAGCGGGCTCAGACCACCGACGTGGAACGTAATAATGCTCCGGTAGGCTATGCGGAGCCCAACCAGAGCAACGGCTATGTCAGCCCGACTCAGGAGCTGGTGGATGCATTCCCCATGCGGAACGGGCTGCCGGTGGACGATGCTGCGTCAGGTTACGACCCTGCAAACCCTTATGCCAGCAGGGATCCGCGACTGGGCGCCACGGTATTCTACAACGGCGCAGCCTGGCTAAGCCGTCCGGTAGAGACATTTGAAGGAGGACTGGATAAGCCCAACCTCATCCAGCGGCAGACCCGCACGGGATATTACATGCGGAAGTTCCTGGCCGATTATTCCGGCAGCACCGCATACGGGAACCAGGATCATAACTTTCCCATCTTCCGCTATGCCGGAATACTGCTCAACTATGCCGAAGCTGCCAACGAGCTGGGAGACCAGGATGCAGCGTATGAACAGCTGAAGGCAATACGCAAACGGGCCGGCATAGATCCCGGAGCAGATGAGATGTATGGTCTGAAAGCCGGAATGACACAAGAGGAGATGCGGAAGGCCGTTCGTCTGGAGCGTCGCATTGAGATGGCTTTTGAAGAGCAGCGCTTCTGGGATATCCGGCGCTGGAAGATCGCCGGGGATGTCGCTGATGGCACGCTCCACGGGATGAAGATCGAAAAAAATGCGGACGGGTCTTTTACTTACCAGACCGTTGGTATATCTGATATCCTCTTTACTGCACCAAAAATGTATCTTTATCCCATCCCTTACGAAGAGATAGCCGGAAACCCGGCTGTTACCCAGAACCCCGGATGGGAATAACCCACAGTCCCCCTGAGGGGGAGGCGAAAGGTAAAAGGCGAAAGGTAAAAGGTAAAAGGTCAGCGGGGGAAGGTGTGGGGTGAAAAAGTACGTCACTGCAAAAGCAAGAAAGATGAATATCAAACCTGGCAGGGGATGCCGTTACCGTCTATATGCCGGCATAACACTGTTTGTGCTCGCCGCTATATCTGCAGGCCGTGTTTCGGCGCAACAAAGCCGGAGCGCAAAGCCCAATATCATCTTTATCCTGGTCGATGACCAGGGCTACGGCGATCTGGGCGTTTTCTTCCAGAACCAGCGGGCCAAAGCCGCCGACCGGGGTAAGCCCTGGGAATATTCTCCGCAGCTGGACAGGCTGGCTGCCGGAGGGGCGGTCCTGACGCAGTATTACAGCGCCGCTCCCGTCTGCGCGCCTTCACGTGCTTCGCTGATGCTGGGGGAAAGCCAGGGTCATGCCAACGTCCGGGATAACCAGTTTGACAAGGCCCTGGAAAACAACTATAACATGGCCTCCACGCTCCGGCAGCTGGGCTACAGCACGGCCATCGTCGGGAAATGGGGTCTGCAGGGCGATAAGCGCTTTGACGGACCCGAAGGTAAAAACTGGCCGGCCCATCCCCTGAAGCGGGGCTTCGATTTCTTTTACGGCTATATGCGGCACAGCGACGGGCACGAACATTATCCCAAAGAAGGACTATACGACGGACCGAAAGAAGTATGGGAGAATTATACCAACGTCGTGTCGGGGCTGGACAAATGCTATACCGCCGACTTATGGACGGCCGCTGCCAAGAAATACATCACAGATCACGAAAAGAAAGATGCGGATAAGCCCTTTTTTCTTTACCTGGCTTATGACACACCCCATGCCGTTGACGAGCTGCCTACCCAGGCCTATCCGAAAGGAGGGGGGCTCCACGGCGGCCTGCAGTGGACAGGTACGCCGGGGCGCATGATCAATACTGCCGGCGGACAGCCCGATTCCTGGATATACCCGGATTATGCCGGCGCTACTTACGACAATGATGATAATGCGGCCACGCCCGAGGTGTCCTGGCCGGATACTTACAAGCGCTATGCTACCGCCAACCGGCGTATAGACGACGGGGTAGGAGATATCATGCAGCTGCTCCGCGACCTGAAGATCGATTCCAATACCGTTATCGTTTATACCTCCGATAACGGGCCCTCCGTGGAGACCTACCTGAAAAAAGAAAAGTGGGAGGAAAAGCATCTTCCGGTATTTTTCGGCAGCTTTGGCCCCTTCGACGGTATCAAGCGGGACAACTGGGAAGGCGGGATACGGATGCCCGCCATCGTCAGCTGGCCGGGACATATCCCGGCGGGGAAGGTGGTAAGCACTCCCTGTATCGCCTATGACCTGGCTCCGACCTTTACGGCTATGGCCGGTACGCCCGCGCCTGCCGCCATGGACGGTAGTTCCCTGCTGCCCCTGCTTACCGGCACCGGGACACTGCGTTCCCGCCCGATTTACATCGAGTATTATGTGAAGGGTAAAACGCCGGACTTTACCGACTTTGCCCCCGGACACCGCGGCCGGCAGCGTAACCAGATGCAGACCATCCGGCTCGGGGATTATGTGGGCGTGCGCTATGATATAAAAACCGCGGATGACGATTTTGAGATCTATAACGTGGTAAAGGACCCCGGTCAGCGACATAATCTTGCCACCGGTACCGGAAGGCTCGCCGGCGGCAGATCCGTTGCAGCTCTACAACAGCAGCTGAAAGCGGCAGCCCTGCAGGCGAGACGGCCGGATACCGACGCTGCCCGTCCCTATGACAGCGCCCTGATACCCGCCGTCGACGTAAAGGTGCGCCCCGGCATCAGCTGGGAAAGCTATAGCGGACATTTTTCCTGGATCCCGCAGGTGGCGGGGCTTCAGCCTGCAGCCACCGGGCGCAGCGTTTATCCCGGTGCGGACAACATCCGGGCAGGTAGCCTCTTGTATTTTGAAGGATACATCCGGGTACCGGAAGATGGCGCATATACCTTCTTTCTGGACCCTTCGGCAAGGGCCGTGCTCCGTATCCATGATGCGAAAGTGATCGACGCGGATTACCCTGCATCGGCCGCGCACAGCGGTAGCCTGCTGCTGAAAGCAGGGCTGCATCCCTTCCGGCTATACTATGTTGCGGGTGGAGACGGTTTGCCGCATCCGGAATGGAGCGGACCGGGTATACAACGGCAACGGATACCCGCCGGCGTCTTTTTCCGGAAGCGGTAGCTATCTGATTAACATTCCCTGAAGGATTTTTAAAACCGGGGTTTCCAGGCCGGCGCTTAATCAACCGGAAGGAAGATCAGTCGCCTGGGTTAAAAAACTATCGTATCCGTAGGCAATGCCGGCAGCTGATAATTTCCCGTGTCGATATACAGCTTGGGCAGCTTTTGCTGTAGCAGCCGTACACCTTCCGCGCTGACCCGGGTGCGGTACAGATACAGCTCGGTCAGCTGCTTCATGCGGACAAGCTGCTCCAGGCCTTTGTCGCTGACCCGCGTGCCGGTAAGGTTCAGGTATTTGAGGAGCTTCAGCGGGAGAAGGTAGGTCAGGCCGCTGTCTGATACGGCGGTATTTTCCAGCTCTAATCTTGTAAGGGAAGATAGCCCGGAAAGGTTCTTCAGGCCCTTGTCTGTTATCTGCGTATTGCCAAGCTTCAGCCAGGCCAGCTGCTTTTTCAACGGCAGCAGCAGGGCGGTATGGCCGTCATCGAATGTACGGGCATTGATGGCGTCGACTTTCAGATAAGGACTGTTGTCCGAAAGCGCCAGCACCTGTATCCCCGTTTTTTCCAGTGCGGCAATAGCTTTTGTATCGGCCTCCGGGACCGTGGTTTCCGGGACAAAGATGTTTGATTCCCCGTTCCCTTTGGATTGCAGGGCTTCCAGCAGGGGCTTTATGTCGGCAGGCTGGGAAAGCTCACCCACCTTTTTGTCGAACGGACAGCCCTGTTCGATCCACCACCGGAGCAGCAGGGCCTGATGGATGGAAAGCTGGGGGCGGCCTTTTGGCGGCATGTGCTCATCATCGTCTTCTGCCAGCATAATGCGCTTGAAGAGCTCGCTTTGTTCCGGGTGGCCGGGGAGGAGCACTTTCCCGTTTTCCCCGCCCTCGCGGATAAATTTTATGCTGTCCAGCCGCAGCGCGCCTTTTTCTTTCCCGGCGCTGTGACAGGAGTAACATTTGGTGGTCAGTATGGGCTGCACTACATCGCGATAGGCAAAAGCTTCCTGTATGTTGTCGATACGGGCGCTGCGGGAAGAGAGGTCCCGACCGTAGATCCATTTCTGAAGAAAGGAAGGAAACGTCTCTGCCAGGTATTCCGATCCGTGGGTGAGCGAGCCTCCGTAATGTCCGGCTGCTGTCAGCAGGAACAGCATCAGCACCCAGAGGGAGGTATCCAGCACATTGAGGCGTTTGAAGCGCAGGTGGTTTTTCTTCCGGTAGAGAAGGTAAACGGCCGCGGATATAACGGCAGCGCCTATACCCAGCCACTTGTGCCTGCTGAGCAGCGCTTCATCGTATCCCCCGGATAAAGAGAGGCAATAGCCTGCGACGCAGCTGGCCACAGCGCTGAGCATGCCGATAAAAAGCACGACGGGCACTCCTGCCTTGAGGCCTGGGAAGCGGCTGTACCTTCCCAGGAATTCGAGAATAATGGCAATCAGTAAAATGCCGATGGGCAGATGCACGAGCAGCGGATGCCAACGTCCGATCATTTCGTTCCATCCGATTTGGGAAACCTGCAAAAAATCCATTGTTGTTAAAGCCTTGGTATACGCTCCGGTTATCCGTTACAAGATAAAATTTTTATCCGGCAAATGCGGTATACTTTAATCAGGCTTTTTTCAGGCGAGCAGGGGCTGGATCACTTTTCCCTCCACGTCCGTAAGCCGGAAAGGTCTTCCCTGGAACTGGTAGGTGAGCTTCTCGTGGTTTAATCCCAGCATATGCAGAATGGTGGCCTGCACGTCGTGTACGCCGACCTTGCCTTTTACGGCATTAAATCCTATTTCGTCGGTTTCTCCGTAACTCACTCCTCCTTTTATGCCGCCGCCGGCCATCCACATGGTAAATGCATCCACATGATGATCGCGACCCAGGAAGGGCATCTCTTTTCCGTCGCGGTTTTCCTGCATGGGCGTGCGTCCGAACTCACCACCCCATACCACCAGTACCTCATCCAGCAGGCCCCGTTGTTTGAGGTCTACCAGCAGAGCGGTCTGCGCCCTGTCTATTTCCCGGCACTTGTTGCGCAGGCCCAGGTTGATAGCGGAGTTTTTGTTGGTGCCGTGCGAATCCCAGCCCCAGTCAAAAAGCTGTACAAACCTTACGCCTTTTTCCACCAGCTTGCGGGCCAGGAGACAATTGTTGGCAAAAGACTCGCGGCCGGGCTCGGTGCCATACAGCTTATGGATATACTCGGGCTCGTCGCTGATATCCATGACCTCGGGAACGGATATCTGCATTTTGAAAGCCATTTCGTACTGCGAGATGCGGGCGATGGTTTCGGGATCTCCGAAGGTAGCATGCTCTTCGTGGTTGACCTTGTTGATCGCATCGATGCTCATCTTGCGGATATCGCGGCTCATGCCGTCCGGGTCGCTCAGGTAAAGCACCGGGTCGCCTTTGGAACGGCATTGTACCCCCTGGTATACGGAAGGCAGGAAACCGCTTCCCCAGACGCTTTTGCCGGCATCCGGCGTTTTGCCGCCCGAGGTCAGCACCACAAAGCCGGGCAGGTCGCTGTTTTCCGATCCCAGGCCGTAGGTGACCCAGGAGCCGATGCTCGGACGACCGAGCCGGGCGTTGCCGGTATGAACAAAAAGCTGAGCGGGCCCGTGGTTGAACTGGTCGGTATGCACCGCTTTCAGGAAGCTTACCTCGTCCGCCACCGTGGCCAGGTGGGGGAGGTAGTTGGATATCCAGGCCCCGCTTTCGCCGTGTTGCTTAAAGACAGCCTGCGGGCCCAGCATCTTGGGCACGCCGCGGATAAATGCAAATTTTTTCCCCTCCAGCAATGACTGCGGGCAAAGCTGGTTATTCAGCTTGGCCAGCTCCGGTTTATAATCGAAAAGCTCCAGCTGCGAAGGCGCTCCGGCCATATGCAGGTAGATGACGCTGCGGGCCCGGCCCGGAAAATGAGGCGGTTTGGGCGCCAGCGGATTCAGCGCATCCGCTACGGAAGCACTGCTGCTTCCGCTGCTGAGCCAGTTGCATCCGCCGAATACCGATCCCAGCGCCATAGCGCCCAGGCCGGTTGCGCAGTTCTGCAAAAAATGCCGGCGGGTCACATACCGGAGATAATGTTCGTTGGCTTCGTTGATGATTTTATCCGCCATCATTTAAGATTTAGTCATGAATTCGTCGAGGTTGAGGAGGGCGTTGGCCACCACGGTCAGGGCGGCGCGATGAGGGGCATCTTCGCCGCTCTCCCCGGTCAGCTTCGCCGCTTCCGCAGGCTTCTGCCGGTATTCCTTCAAGGTTTGCCGGTAAAGGTCCTGCAGGACCGCCAGCTTCCCGCTGCTGATATCTTTTACCATCACTCTTTTATATCCCTCCCGGATACAGGCGGCGGCATCCTTGCGCCCCTGTTTTTCCATCCATTGCGCCAGGTGTCCGGCCGCTTCCATAAATACCGGATCGTTCAGGGTGGTGAGGGCCTGCAGCGGGGTATTGGTCCGGATGCGCCTGGCCAGGCAGACTTCCCTGCTGGAGGCATCCAGCGTGATCATGGAAGGATAGGGGCTGGTGCGCTTCATATAGGTATATACCCCGCGGCGATACTGGTCTTCTCCTTTGCTTTTGATCCATCTTGCACCACTGTATACGGACTGCCATATGCCTTCCGGCTGGTAGGGCATTACGCTGGGGCCGTACATCTTATGGCTGAGCAAGCCGGCCGCACGCAGGCTTTCATCGCGGATCTCTTCGGCCGTGAGCCGGAAGCGGGGACCCCTTGCAAAGAAATGATTGGCGGGGTCTTTTTCCAGCATTTCCGGGGTTACCTTTGAATCCTGGCGGTAGGTAGCGGACATCACCATTTCTTTCAGCAGCTTTTTCATGCTCCATTTGTAATCCTTCATGAATTTCAGCGCCAGCCAGTCGAGCAGCTGGGGATGCGTAGGGGCAAAGCCCTGCGAGCCGAAATCTTCCACCGTTTCCACAATGCCGTTTCCAAACAGCTGCTCCCAGTAACGGTTCACCGTTACACGCGCCGTTAACGGGTTCTTCTGATCCGTCAGCCAGCGGGCGAGGCCCAGGCGGTTGCGCGGGGCGCCTGCAGGAAAGGGGTTCAGCGATTTGGGAACATCGGGTGAAACGCGGGCGCCGTGCACCATCCAGTTGCCGCGTTCAAAGACATAGGTAGGACGGGTTTGGTCTGCAGGATTATCCACCATAACAGGGATGCGGTCGGGACTGCTGTTCAGCAGATCCAGCACTTCCTGTTCTTTTTCCGCATACCCCGGCTGTCCTTTCCCGGGAAGATCTTTACGGAAGGCGAACCATTCCACACTACAAACGGATTCTTCGGGGTTGATGCCGGCATTTTTAAATCTGAAATAGATATCGTGGGTACCGGAAACAGGGGTCAGCGGTATGCTGGTGATCTGCGCTCCGTTTGTAGGCTGGAGCGACGTCCGCAGGATCAGCGGCCCGCTCAGGCTGTCGGCATGTATCTCCATGGACCCGCCGCTTCTGCCTGTCCAGTAGCGCATGAGAAGGTGCGTTTTACCGTCGAGCTGGACCTGCTTCATGCGGCAGCTTCCGTCGGATCGGATACCCAGGTATTTGGTATCCACCAGGGCTCCGTTTATGTAGTCGTCGCACACATGGGCGTTTATCTTGGGCTCAACGGTTTTCAGGAAGAGATGCATTTTTTTATCCTCTTCTTTTTCGCCGTATTGTTTTACCCAGCTGACGATATCCCTCACCTTCTCTCTATCCAGGGAATCATACAACCGGAGGTTGGGGTAATCGGCGGGCGTATCTTCGTCGCGGGTATTGTTGAAAAAAGCCATGAACTTATAAAAGTCCTCATGCTTAAACGGATCGTAGGGGTGACTGTGGCACTGCACGCAGGCAAAGGTCGTGCCCTGCCATACTTCCCAGGTGGTGTTCACCCGGTCGATCACCGCGGCGGTGCGGAATTCTTCGTCGTCTGTTCCGCCCTCGTCGTTGTTCATCGTGTTGCGGTGAAAAGCCGTGGCGATCATGTCGTCGTCCGTAGCATTGGGCAGCAGGTCGCCGGCCAGCTGTTTGATGGTAAACTGGTCGAACGGCATATCGGCATTAAATGCCCTGATCACCCAGTCGCGGTACCGCCATACGTTGCGTCCCAGGTCTTTTTCATATCCCTTGGTGTCCGAATAGCGGGCGAGGTCCAGCCAAAGAGCGGCCCAGCGCTCTCCGTACTGCGGGGAGGCCAGCAAGGTATCTACAAGCCGTTCATAGGCTTTGTCGCTTTTGTCGTTGAGGTACCGGTTAATTGTAGCCTGATCCGGCAGCACGCCGGTAATATCCAGCGATACGCGGCGAAGCAGGGTATACTTGTCGGCCTCGGGCGAAGGCTTCATGTCTTCCGTCTTCAGCTTGTTCAATACGAAAGCATCTATTTCATTCTCTCCCCAGTCGCTGCTGCCGGATCCGCCGAAGCCGGCCTGCTTGCCCTGACTGCCGGGCACCGCTACCGTTTCCGGGAGCTCATAGGCCCAGTGTTTCCCCCATTTGGCGCCCTGCTTTATCCAGCGCCTGAGGATGGAAATCTCCTTCTTGGACAGGGGAGGATTTTTATAGGGCATGCGCTCTTTCACGTTATGGGTGGTGAGGCGGCGCATGAACTCGCTGTGCTCAGGGTCCCCGGGGATGATGGCGGGCTTGCCCGACTTGGTCTTCCCCAGCGCCTCTTCCCGGAACAGTACGCTGAAGCCGCCGCTCTGCTTCACTCCGCCGTGGCAGATGATGCAACGTTGGTTCAGGATGGGCTTTACCTCGGTACTGAAATCTACCTTTTCAGATTTATGGGTAACCCCGATGACTATCACGGTACACAAAACAGCGGCAGCGGTAATGATCAGCTTCCTTTTATGACGCATCGCTTTTAGAATGACGGATGAGCGCAATGGTTTCTGCGATTCTATAAACAGCCGTATGCAATCCCGGTGCATCCGGACGGGCAGGCCGGGTGCGGGGAAGCATACCGTCAGCAAAGTACGAAATTTTCCGCATGTTTCTAAGGGTTTTCCCGCGGGGTATGCTTTTTCCGGGTGCGGATGTCGACGGGAGGCGGGGTTATTTTGTGACGGACGGTGCAGGATGCAAAGCTTAATTTGTTATTTTTGAGCGAATTAGTTCTCACAAACATGCAACGTCACTTTCTTACCCTGGCTTTTCTGATCCTTTTTGCAACCGCCCTCCGGGCGCAGCCGCTGCCGGAGCGGAATGCGGCCAGGATAAAGCAGCAGCTCGAGACGCTGGATGTGCTGGGCAGCGTCCTTTACGTAGGGGCGCACCCGGACGATGAGAACAACCAGCTGCTGGCCTGGCTGGTGAATGAAAAAAAATACCGCACCGCCTATCTTTCGCTTACGCGGGGCGACGGCGGACAAAACCTGATCGGCGACGAGCAGGGCGAGGAGATGGGCGCCATCCGTACGGAAGAGCTGCTGGCTGCCCGCGAGAATGACGGCGCATTGCAATTCTTTACAAGAGCCAATGATTTCGGCTTTTCGAAAAATGCGGCGGAGGCCCTGAAGATATGGGGGCACGACCGTATCCTGGCGGATGTGGTGTGGGTGATCCGGCGCTTCCGTCCCGACATCATCATCTGCCGCTTTCCCGAAGACAGCCGTGCCGGTCACGGTCACCATTGGGCTTCGGCCATCCTGGCGCATGAAGCTTTTACCGCCGCCGCCGATCCTTCGAAATTTCCCGAACAGCTGGCCTATGTGCAGCCCTGGAAGGCCAGGCGTGTGCTCTGGAATACCTTCAACTTCGGGGGAAACAATACGACGGCCGCCGGCCAGTTCCATATCGATGCCGGCGGCTTCAATGCCCTGCTGGGTAAGAGCTACGGGGAAATTGCCGCGGAAAGCCGCTCGATGCACAAAAGCCAGGGGATGGGCTCATCGCCTTCGCGCGGTCACCGATGGGAATATTTCAAGACCATCGCCGGAGATCCGCCGCGGAAGTCGCTCATGGACGGGGTCGACATCGGCTGGAGCCGGCTGAAGGGCGGGGAGCAGGTAGATCGCCTGCTGAAGGATGTGCTGGCGCATTTTGACGTGGATGATCCGGCCCGGTCGGTATCCGGTCTGCTGGCTGTCTACAAGGCCGTGCAGGCGTTACCGGAGGGGTACTGGAAAGCGGAAAAGCAAAAAGCGCTGCAGGCCGTTATCCTGAACTGCGCCGGGGTATGGACGGAGGCCGATGCCGAAGGTCCTTATGTTACCCCCGGCGGCACCCTGCAGATACAGTCGCGCATCATGTCACAAAGCGATATCCCCGTGACGCTGCAGTCTGTGGCCTTTAACGGCAATGTACACAAAGAGGGCCATAAGCTGACAGCCCATGAAGAAAAGACCGTAACGGAACAGCTTACACTGCCCGAAAATACTCCGGTGTCGCAGCCTTACTGGCTGCAGGAAAAACATGACCCCGGCTATTATCATATCGGCGCGCAGCAGCTCGTAGGAAAACCCTGGAATCCTGCGCCCGCAAAGGTGGCGTGGAACATTACGCTGCAGGGCGTGCCCTTTACCGTTGAGCAGCCGGTGATGTACCGGTATACCGATCCGGTACGGGGAGAGGTGCGGCAGCCGTTGTCCGTGACGCCGCCCGTAACAGCGGACATACGGAACGGGGTATACGTTTTTACCGATACGGCCAGCCAGGCGGTATATGTCCGGCTGCGGGGATTTGCCGGTACGTCGGGGAAGGTGCAGATAACGGTGCCCGAAGGATTTGAAGCGCTGCGTAATGAAATCCCCTTTACGCTGAAAGCGGGAGAGGAGCAGTGGGTGCATTTTATGATCCGGCCGGCCGCGGCAGTCCGGGAGAACAGGCATGAAACCTTGTCCATAGCCCTGTCTGCCGGCGGAAAGGAATATACCCGCGGCATCCATGAGATCCGTTATGATCATATCCCGGCGATCACCCTGTTTCCCCCGGCGACGGCGGCGGTGGTAAGCATGCCGCTCCGGATTTCCGGTCGCAACATCGGCTATATCATGGGGGCGGGCGACAAGGTGCCGGACGCCCTGCGGCAGGTGGGGTACCGGGTGACGCTGCTTACCGACGCGCAGCTGAGCAGCGGCGATCTGCAGTCCTTTGATGCCATCGTTACCGGCGTGCGTGCCTACAATACCCGGGAAGTATTGCGGAATACGCAAAGCCGCCTCCTGGAATATGTAAAGAACGGCGGCACGCTGGTTGTGCAGTACAATACCAACAGCCGGCTGGTTACCGATCAGCTCGGCCCTTATCCGCTCAGTCTTTCGCGGGACCGGGTTACCGACGAAACCGCCCCGGTCGCCTTTCTCAAGCCGGACGCCGCCGTGCTGAACACGCCCAACAGGATCGGCCCGGCCGATTTTAACGACTGGATACAGGAGCGCGGGCTTTACTTTGCGGGAGATGCAGACAGTCATTACCAGAAACCGCTTTCCATGCATGATCCCGGCGAAGACCCGCTGGATGGTTCCCTGCTGGTCACCGGTTACGGCAAAGGAAAATATGTCTATACCAGCCTGGATTTCTTCCGTGAGCTGCCGGCGGGCATACCCGGCGCATTCCGGCTGTTTGCCAACTTGCTCAGCCAGGAAAAATAAAAAGACAAGCTGCCTCCTGCAGCGCATCAATACAGTGTTTAAACTATGAACAAAAGGGAAAGTAATACGAGGATTTCCATGAGCGCAGGGCTCTGCGTGGTGGTCGGTATCCTGCTCAGCCTGGTGATCAAGAATATGAAGGTGGGCCTGTTGCTCGGGCTGGCCTTCGGACTGCTGGGCGGGGGCCTTATCAGCCGCTGGAGAAGATAGGGGAGTTTCCGGTTTGCCTGCCGACCATTAACTATTGACCCATGACCCATGACCCCAACAAGACTGAGGATAAGCCGCCGGTATTTAAAGCCTGGGGGATATGGTACCTGCTGGTCGCCGGCTGGCTGGGGCTGCTGATCGTATTGTTTTATCTGTTCACGAAACACTTCTCATGAGGCTGACCGACTGGATCGTACTGATCGCTACGCTGGCCGGCATTATCATCTACGGGGTGGTGCGGGGCAGGGGACAGCGGAGCATGGAAGGCTATTTCCTCGGTAACCAGTCGCTCCCCTGGTATGTGGTGCTGTTCTCCATCGTAGGCACACAGGCCAGCGCGGTCACCTTTCTTTCCGCGCCGGGTCAGGCGTTTACCGACGGTATGCGTTTTGTGCAGTATTATTTCGGGCTGCCCCTGGCCATGATCGTGCTGTGCGTGACCTTCGTACCTATCTTTCACCGTCTTAAAGTCTTTACCGCTTATGAATTTCTCGAGAACCGTTTTGATATAAAGACGCGGGCGCTCACCTCCCTGCTGTTTCTTCTGCAGCGGGGCCTGTCTACCGGCATCAGCATCTATGCCCCGTCTATCATCCTTTCTTCCCTGCTGGGCTGGAATATATACTGGACCAATGTGATCATGGGCGGACTGCTCATCATCTATACCGTTTCCGGCGGCACCAAAGCCGTTGCCCGCACGCAGCAGCTGCAGTTCTTTATCATCTTCGCCGGGATGTTCCTGGCGGGGTATATGGTGGTGAAGCTGCTGCCGGAAGGAGTAAGCTTCAGCGACGCCCTGCATGTTTCCGGAAAGCTGGGAAAGCTGAATGTGATCGTCACCGATTTCGACTGGAAGGATAAGTATAATATCTGGAGCGGCGTTATCGGCGGCTTTTTCCTGGCCCTGTCGTATTTCGGCACCGATCAGTCGCAGGTGGGCCGTTACCTGACGGCAAAGTCGGTAAGGGAAAGCCGCATCGGCCTGCTGATGAACGGAGTGGTCAAGGTGCCGATGCAGTTCCTGATCCTGCTGATCGGGGCATTGCTGCTGGTATTTTACCAGTTTTATGAATCGCCGGTATTGTTTAACAAGGCGCAGCTGCAGCAGGTCCGGCATTCTCCCTATGCGGGGCAGCTCAATGGTATACAACGCCAATACGACGAGCTGGCGCGGCAAAAAAAGGAGGAGGTGCAGCAGATGATCGGGGCCCTTCACCGTGGTGACGAAGCGGCCGTAACCGGCATGCAGCGGCAGCTCGGCGCTTCGCGCGACCGCGAGGCGCAGCTCAGGGCCGATGCGCAGCACGTTATCAAGCAGGCCGATCCGGCAGCGGACACCAACGATACGAACTATATCTTCCTGTATTTTGTGCTGGACAAGCTTCCCGCCGGGCTGGTGGGCCTGCTGATCGCCATCATCTTCCTGGCTGCCTGGGGCTCTATTGCGGCGGCGCTCAATTCCCTTTCGTCGACGACTATCGTAGACTTTTACCAGCGCCTGTACCGGAAGGACCGCACAGATATCCATTATCTGAACGTCTCCCGCTGGTGCACGCTGTTCTGGGGCATCTTTTGCATTCTCGTGGCGCAGTTCGCCAACAGGATGGGGAGCCTTATAGAAGCGGTGAATGTGCTGGGATCTTTGTTTTACGGTACCATACTGGGCGTTTTCCTGGTGGCCTTTTACCTGAAGAAGGTAACCGGAACGCCTACCTTCTGGGCCGCCCTTATCACGGAGGGCTGTATCATCCTGATCTACTGGTGGAATATTGTATCCTTTCTCTGGCTGAATGTCATCGGCTGCGCCATGGTGCTGCTGCTGGCGGTGGCGATCCAATATTTTTATAAAAAGAATCTGCCGGGAAGACAGGAAAATAAAACGTTATAGAAATGATTTACATAACGCAATTGATTTATCTTAAAGAAGGGCAGGAAAAGGTGTTTCACCAATTTGAAGCGCTTGCCATGCCTGCAATTTCAAAATACAACGGACGACTTTTATTGCGGATCAGGCCTGACGAAAATTCTTTTATCGAAGGTTGCTTTGAGAGACCTTACGAAATACATATCGTTGAGTTTGACAGCGAACAGGACTTTGAAAACTTCAAGCAAGATAAAGAACGAAAGAATTTTTTATATTTAAAGGAGCAATCCATAAAGGCTTCGGTATTAATTCAAGGAACGAAGCTGTGAAAATGCGTTTTGCGGACCGGGTAAAAAGGACTAAATTGGATATCGCCGGATCTACTCCTCCGGTTTAAACTTTAACCTATGAAGCAGCTTTTTTTACTCCTTTCCTCCTTTATTGCCCTCTCCGTTCATGCACAGGATACAATAGGCATATTCCCGTTTAACAAAGACATAGGAAGCCCCAAAATGAAGGGCTCTGCCACATATGACGGCGTTGCCCAGGCCTATACGCTGAAGGGCGGAGGCTATGATGTATGGTACAACCGGGATGAATTTCGTTATCTATGGAAAAAGATGACGTATGACTTTATTGTTACCGCCAACTTTGAGCTGACGGGAAAGGAAGGTAATGCCCAGAGCAAGGTCGGGTGGATGGTGCGTAAAGAAGGCGATCCTGCATCGGCCCATATCAGTACTGCCCTGCACGGAGACGGTCTTACGGTTTTGCAATGGCGCCCCGAGGCAGGGGCTAACATGCTCGTCCCGCAGGACGAACGATTTTTTTCCAAGCGAAATGTGCAGGTCATGCAGCTGGAGCGAAGGGGGGACGTCTTTATCATGCGGGCCGCAGGGTACGGCGAGCCTTTGCAGATAGTAGGCTATCATGAAATGAAAAACATGGCGGGAGAGGTGCTTGTCGGTTTGTTTGTCTGCGCACATGATTCCAATGCGATAGCGGAAGCCCGCGTATCGAATGTGCGTATATGCGATCCCGTTCCCATGAACAATAATCCCAACCCCAACCGCGCATGGCGGGTCGGCAGCCGTCTGGAAACCATAGATATTTTTAACGGGAAACGTAAGATAGTATATCAGTCCGTCGGCCGCCTGGAGTCGCCCAACTGGATGCCCGGCGGGAAGAAAATATTATTCAATGCGGATGGCCTGCTTTTTACCGTTCCTGTGGCCGGCGGATCAACAGCGGAAGTGCTGAATACGGGGTTGGCCAAACGAATTAACGGAGCCCATTGCATCTCCTCAGACGGGAAAATGCTCGGCATCGGTAACAGCGACGGAAGATGGCCCAATATCCTTCTTTTACCGCTCAGCGGCGGAACGCCCGAAACAGTGGTAAATGAAATGCCGGCTTATCTGCATGGGCTCTCGCCTGATAATAAGGCCGTGGTTTTTACGGCGCCGCGTAAGGACATGCCCGGGGCGGTATATGATATCTATAAAAAGTCGGTAAACGGCGGTCAGGCCGTCAGGCTGACAGACAGCAAAAGATATGAATTTGCAGACGGTTGTGAATACTCGCCCGATGGGAAATACATTTACTACAATGCGTCGCAGCGTGGCGGTACCATGCAGATATGGAGGATGAGACCCGACGGCAGCGGCAAGGAGCAGCTTACTTTCGGAGCTTACAACAACTGGTTCCCTCATATTTCGCCGGATGGGAAGTGGATGGCCTTTATCTCATTTCCGCCGGAGACAAGGCCCAATGTGCACCCTGCCTATGCTTCCGTAACGATCAGGCTGATGCCCGTCTCCGGCGGTGCAGCCCGGGTGATCGCCTACCTTTACGGCGGCCAGGGAAGCCTTGATGAAAATTCCTGGTCGCCCGACAGCCGGCACCTGTCTTTTGTAAGCTATACGACATTGTGATTATATATAATGTATTGTTTAATTATATTCATATTATTACGCTGTGGCTATTGATTATTTGTTTCGTTTATTTCGTTTATGTATATTTGTAATATAAAATGAACTTATGGATACCATTGTAGAAAGAACGACGAGAGAGGAGCAACGGATTGCTAAATCCTCCATTGGCAAGCTGAAAAAAAACTCTGGTAAACTAAAGCATACTCGGGGATTTGTCGAGATAAAATTCCTGCAAAGTAGTGAATCTGTTAAAATTCCCCAAAAGGCGCTCTACCTCTTATCTGTTATTGTGAACAATATGGCGGAAGGAAAATCAATGGTATTGATGCCTTCTGATACCATACTCAGCACCCAGGCCGCAGCGGATTATTTAAATATCTCCAGACCCTATCTGGTAAAGCTGCTGGAAAGAGGAGAGATTCCGTTTATAAAAGCAGGGACTCACCGCAGAATTGAACTTAACGATCTGCTCGCTTACCAGAAAAAGCTTAAGGTGAACCGGGGCAAGCAATTGGATTTCCTCACCAAGCAGGCCCAGGACCTTAACTTGGGCTATTCATGAATCGCCAGGTTGTCCTGATAGCCGTATTAGATGCCAATGTCTTATATCCGGCACCCTTACGGGATTATTTGTTGCATCTGGCAGAATTGGAATTATACCGACCTAAATGGACAGATTACATTCAAGAGGAATGGATAGACAACCTTTTGAAGAACAGGAAAGACTTAAAGAGAAAGGATTTACAAAAGACCCAAAAAGCAATGGACAGGGCTTTCCCGGATGCCAATATTGCTTATTATCAAAAAGGGATCAATAGCCTGTCCTTGCCGGATCCTGATGATAGGCCCATATTGGCTGCAGCGATTAGTGCGAAGGCACAGGTAATTGTCACCGCCAATGTAAAGGACTTTCCGGCTGCTAAATTGCAGGATTATGCTGTTGTAGCCCGCCATCCGGATAAGTTTGTCTTAAATCTTATAGATATAGATCAGGAAAGGGCAGTTATTGCTTTGGAAAATCAAGTTAAACGGCTGCAAAATCCTCCGATGCCTATAGAAAGGGTTTTAGAAAATTTAGCACGTTGCGGATTAACCAAGAGTGTAGCCAGATTGCGAACGATAATTCCTTATCGCAGTACAAAGCAAGCCGCTACGGATAAATAGAATTATACCTATATTTACTCCCGGATCAGCAACCTCAAAAACAGTTATATGAAAAAGCTCCTTTACGGTATTTCCGCAGCGTTCCTGCTGCTCGTTTTTTCGCATCAGTCTTCCACCGCGCAGCTGAAAAGATTCAGCATCGGCCCCTATGTGGAAGCCGGCTTTCCTGCCGGAGATTTCGGGGATTCTTATAAAACGGGGATCGGCGTGGGGCTGGGTGCGGATGTGAAGCTGATTGCCGGCCTCGGCGTTACAGGATCGGTAGGCTATATGCGTTTTGGCGGCAAAGAGGTGGAGGTATCCGACGGAAGCACGGCAAAGGTACCGGCGCTGACCGCTGTGCCGGTTCGCGTGGGACTGAAATACAAATTCATACCCCTGCTCTATGTAAAAGTCGAGGGCGGCGTAGCCAATTTTACCGGTAAGAACGACGGTTCTGCAGCTATTTTTGCACCCGGTATCGGTCTGCGGATCATCGGGCTGGATGTGGAAGCCAAGTACGAAGCCTGGTTCAAAGACGGTACCCACGGCTTCTTCGGCCTGAAGGCCGGCTATAATTTTTAGGCCAGGAACCGCGGGTGAAACCGCTGCAGCGTATCCCGCAGATACTCCCGGTCCAGATGGGTGTATATCTCGGTGGTGGTGATGCTTTCGTGGCCCAGCATCTGCTGTACGGCGCGGAGGTCCGCCCCGCCTTCCACGAGGTGGGTGGCAAAGGAATGGCGGAAGGTATGGGGGGAAATATTTTTGGTGATCCCCGCCTTCCGGGTCAGATCTTTGATGATCAGAAAGATCATGACGCGGCTTAGCGGTCCGCCCCTCCGGTTCAGAAAGACCGTGTCGCTGCTGCCCGCCTGCACCGTAAGGTGGCAGCGGATCTGCTCGCAGTAGATACCGATATATTTCAGGGCGTCTTTCCCGATGGGCACCAGCCGTTCTTTATCCCCTTTTCCCGTAACGCGGATAAAACCTGCGTCAGGATAGAGATGGGATATTTTGAGGGATATCACCTCGCTGACCCGCAGTCCGCAGCTGTACATGGTTTCCAGTATGGCACGGTTCCGTCCCCCTTCGGGTTTGCTCTGGTCGATACTGCCGATGATCCGTTCTATCTCTTCGAAGGTCAGCACATCCGGCAGCCGGCGTTTCAGCCGGGGCGCTTCCAGGAGGCGGGTGGGGTCTTTCTGCACAACATGTTCCAGCTGCAGGTATTTATAGAAGCCTTTGATCCCGGAGATGATGCGGGCCTGGGAGGCGGGCGTCATGCCCAGCTGCGCCACCCATTGGATAAACAGCTGCAGGTCCTCAAGGTTCAGCGTTTCCGGCCCTGCGCCGGTCCGTTCCCCGGCGGAAAGATACTGGGTCAGCTTTTCCACGTCCTGCAGGTAGGCCTTTACCGAGTTGGCAGAAAGGGAACGTTCCAGCTCCAGGTAGGCCTTAAAGCCTTTTATGTAGGAATGCCACATGTTGATTTGATGATTTACTTCGCGCACAATGATTTTTTATTTGTCTCAGTGGACGCTGCGCGTTTGATGATTCGATAATGAAGCAATCGGCACATCATCAAATTATAATGCCTTTAACCCTTCACCTTTAACCTTTCGCCTTATTCCCCCTTCAGGGGGTTAGCGGTAACAAATATATTTCCTTTTACCTTTATCCTTTCGCCTTTTACCTTTTGCCTTTTTTATATGAACCGTCTTGACCGTCTTACCACGATACTGACCACCCTGCAAAGCGGGCGCTGGCATACGGCCGAAGCGTTTGCCGAGCGCTTTGGCATCAGCATTCGCACGGTATACCGCGATATCCGCTCCCTCGAAGCCGCAGGGGTGCCGGTGCTTTCGGAGGCGGGCAGGGGTTATTCCCTGATGGAGGGCTACCGCCTTCCCCCGGTGATGTTCACCCGCTCCGAAGCCGCCGCCCTGCTGGCCGGAGAGAAGCTCCTCGTCAAGCAGAACAGCGATCTGCTGCAACGGGAGTACGGGCTGGCCATGGAAAAGGTACGTGCTGTGCTGCGTGGACCGGACCGGGATTTTATGGAAACGCTCCGCAAAAAAATGCAGGTCTATCACATCCCGGGCCAAAAACCTTCGGTCGGCCATGGGACGGTATTTTCCTTTTTGCAGGAATGTCTTTACCGCAGCCAGGTGGTGAACATGGAATATGCCGGGGTAAAAGGGGATGCGCCGCTGCGCCGCACAGTGGAGCCCCTGGGCTTTGTGCAGCAGGGTAACCACTGGTATCTCGCAGGCTGGTGCAGGTTGCGGCAGGATTACCGGACCTTTCGCCTGGATCGTATCCGGCAGTATGAGGGCACCGCGGAGATGCTGCCGCCTACTCATCCCCATACCCTGGAAGGTTTTTTTTCGCATTACCGGAACATGGAACAGAAATACCAGGTCACAGTGCGTTTTGCATCGGATTGCAGCCGGTACGTCGGCGATCAGAAGTACCTCTGGGGCTGGTGCGGCGAGCAGCAGGACGCCGCCGGCATCACCATGCAGTTCCTGACCGGCTCCCTCAAAGGAATTGCGCATTGGCTGCTTACCTGGGGGAACGGCGTCACCGTGCTCGGTCCGGAAGCCCTCCAGGAGAAGATGCGGGACCTGGCCCGGGAAATCCATGCGCATTATATGGCCGGCAGCCGGTAATTTTTTTGCCGCTGTAACAAAATATCCGTTCGCTCGTCTTCCTTTTTGTATGCATCTTCAGATTTTCCAGCAGCAGGTGTTGCCCGCCCGCGATAAGCTATATCGCCTGGCGCTGCAGCTGCTGGGGGATCCGGAAGAGGCAAGGGACGTGGTGCAGGAGGTGCTGCTGCGGATCTGGAGCAGCCGGGAGCAGCTGCCCGAATACCATCATGTCGAAGCCTGGTGTATGCGGATGGCCAGGAACCTCTGTCTCGACAAGCTGAAGGCCGGAAAGGTGCGGAAGGCGGCCATCCCCGAGATCAGCCGGCGGGAGCATGCGCCGGTAACCCCGCTGCAGCAGACCGAGTACCGGCAGCAACGGGATTACCTTCGCCGCGTGGTGGCCATGTTGCCAGAAAAGCATCGCATAGTATGGCACCTGCGTGATGTGGAGGGATACAGCTACCAGGAGATTGCCGGCATGGCCGGGATGAGCCTGGACGAGGTAAAGGTAAACCTGTTTCGCGCCAGGAAAGCCGTAAAAGAAAAACTGACCCAAATCGATCTGTATGGAATACCGTGAGATACGTTTGCTGGTTGAAAGATACTGGGACTGTGAAACCTCGCTCGAGGAGGAGGAGGAATTGCGCCGCTTTTTCAGCGTGCTCCGTCCGGACCTGCCGGAGGACCTCAGGGAGGCTGCCCTGCTGTTCGGTCACCTGTACGAAGAAGCCGGCGCAACCCTGTCCGACCCGGTTTGGAACGCGCAGCTGGAGCAGCTTATCCGCGAGGGAGGTATGCCCGGGAAGCAGGCGGCCTCCCGGACAAAAATGCGCTCTTGGTGGAAATATGCCGCGGTAATCGTGGCATTGCTGGCCGGCAGCTGGCTGCTGTACCGTCATCCCCGTCCTCCCCAAAGCCAGCGGCCGGTTGCGCCCCTGGCGAAGGATACCTATCATGATCCCGAAAAGGCTTATGCGATGACCCGCGAGGTGCTTATGCTGATGGCGGCTAACCTGAATAAAGGAAAACAGGAAATGCAAAAGCTGTCCAAATTCCATGAAGCGGAACAAAAAATACAGGATTCCCCCGCCACGAAGAAGAGGGTGACAACTGATTAATAATATAAAATAAGAGATATGAAAAAGTTGATTATCAGCTTATTGATTGTTACGGGATACGTAAGCGCCCAGGCGCAGGCAAATACGCTTGCCCGCTTTTTCCAGCGGTACGAAAAAGATACTTCCTTTACCATCATTTCCATTTCCCCGAAAATGTTCAGCCTCTTCAGCAAGGTGGAGACCGGCGACCCGGAAGCCGACAGGATCATGGATGTGGCCAAAAAGCTGACAGGGCTGCATATCCTGGCCAATGAGCATACCCGTAACGGCACAAAGCTCTTCAAAGAGGCCAATGCCCTGCTTTCCGGGGAATATGAAGAGCTGATGACGGTCCGGCAGCAGGATAACGATCTGCGGTTTATGGTAAAGGAGTTGCCCAACGGCAACATCGGCGAGCTGGTCATGCTTATCGGAGGGGCGCAGCAGTTCTTCGCACTGAGCCTCACCGGAAACATCAATCTCGAAGAAGTTTCCCAGATATCAGGAGCCATGAACATTGATGGGTTTGATCAGCTGAAGCAGGTAAAAGACACGCGTAAGAAAAAATAATTTTTATGAAAAATAATGTGACAATCAAATTACTGTGCCTGTTATCGGCTATTTTACTAATGGTATCCTGCCGCACCTCCAGCAAGGTCAGCGGCTGGGATGATTTCAAATCCCGCTATGCGGGCGACGGTGTGAATGTAAAAGTGGGCGGCGCGATTTTTAAATGGGGTTCGGGCATTGCCGCCCGTGCCACTGAAGATGATGAGGATGCGGCTGCCCTGATCCGTTGTCTGCGTAAGTTCCGCGGTGTGGAGGTGCATGCGGTTCCCCTGAAGCGGATAAAGTTCGATGCGGCCGACGTGGACCGGCTGGACCGTTCCCTGCAGCGCGATCATTATGCTTCCCTGGTGACCGTAAGAGACGGAGCGGACCATATTCATATCTGGGCCCGCGGCAGCGAAGAAGAGTTCAGGGATCCGCTGATTCTGATCAATGACGAAAGTGATCTGGTGATGGTGGAGCTCAAGGGAGTAGTCACCGCCGATGATATCGGGACATTGTCCCGCGCCGGCAAGGGGATGTATCATTTTTAAGTCACTGTACAACTACCTCTTGCACGACCGGCTCGCCGATCGCTTCATTCAGCAGCTGCTTTATCTTTTCCTTGGAGTAGGAAAGCTCCTGCTTCAGCGGGGCCACATTGGTGGTAATGATGAGCCGTCCGCCCCTGAGCAGCAGGGACGATGTGTAGCGCGCAATGGTCTTGCCCATCACCTCTTCCCATTTTTCCTGGATACGGTATTCATCCAGCCTGGGTTTCAGCGGGCTTTTGCGCAGATATATCCGCAGCGCGTCTCCTATGCTCATCCCGTTATGGCTCATCATAAAGCAAATGTACAAATTAACCGGCTTGCTTTTCCGCTGCAACATCGATCTGCTGGAACAGGTCCTTATGGTCTTTAAAGGCCTCTTCCAGCCGGCCGGCATGGGTATCTGTAATAAAGACCTGTCCGAATTCCGGCCCCGTTACCATCGAGATAAGCCGCTGCATCCGCTGCTCATCCAGCTTCTCAAAGAGATCGTCCAGCAACAGGAGGGGAGGAAGCTGCTTGTGGATCCGTAAGGCGGCGTACTGGGCCAGCTTGAGGGCGAACAGGAAGCTCTTCCGCTGTCCCTGCGAAGCAGAAGATTTAAGCGCATGGCCGTTCAGCCGGAACCGCAGATCGTCCCGGTGTATGCCGGCGCTGGTGCGCAGCAGCAGCTGGTCCCGCTGGCGGTTGCTGCGGAGCAGGTCAGGGAAGCCGGCCTGTGACAGGTCGCTTTCATAACCGATGCTGACGGTTTCCCCGCTGCCGGAGAGGTAATCGTAGCAGGACTGTACCTGGTCCGAAAAGTCCCGGAGGAAGGAGGCGCGGAAATGGAACACCGGCTGTCCCTCGGCGGCCAGCTGCTCGTCCAGTGTATCGAGCAGCAGGCCGGGAGCGGTCTGCTTTTCGGCGCAGGCGCGCAGCAGGCTGTTGCGCTGCTGCAATATCTTATTATAGTCAATGAGATGACGGAGGTAGTCCGGATGGAGCTGGCAAAGCAGGCTGTCGAGGAACCTTCTGCGTTCCTCGCTGCCACCCTGGATGATTACCGCGTCGTCCGGGGCGATCATGACGGCGGGAAAGCTGCCCACATGCTCCGAAAAGCGGGTATAAGGCGCTTCGTTCAGGGCGACCGTCTTCTTCCCGCCCTTCAGGACACAGCTGACCTCCTCGCTGGTTTCCTGTCGGGAAAAGACACCCTGTATTCTAAATCCATCTGTCTGGTATTTAATATTTTGGGTGTCATTACCGCTAAAATAGCTTTTGGTAAAAGAAAGATAATAAATTGCGTCCAGCAGGTTGGTTTTGCCGGCTCCGTTCGGCCCCGTAATGCCGGTGATCTTCCGGTGAAATGCATACTGCCGCTGCCCGTAATTCTTAAACTGGGTGAGGGAAAGCCGGCTGAGGAACAGCGGGGGCAGGGTGGGTATCAATCGGGAATCGGGCATGGACACGGATCAGAACAAAATGTATGGCAGGGGTTTAGATGTGTTTACTGACGGACAATTTAGCAATAAAAGCATTGACCAATTGCTAAAATTCACGTAGGTTTGCAGGCAAAATTAAGGTATCGTGCAAACAAAGCAAGCTACGCGGAATAAACAACCCGCCGCGAAGAATAAACAAGCTACATCAAATAAACAGGCCGGAAATAAGCAGACTGCGTCCTCCGGAAATAAAGCTACCCGTTTCGGCAAGGAAACCTACATGCAATGGTACGAGCTAATGCTGCTGCTGCGCCGCTTTGAGGAGAAATCAGGGCAGCTGTACGGTATGCAGAAGATCCGGGGATTCTGTCATTTGTATATCGGGCAGGAGGCGGTAGCGGCCGCCGCTATCAGCGCTACCCGCCCGGAAGACAAGTTTATCACCGCTTACCGGGATCATGCCCTCGCCATCGCAAAGGGCATTCCGGCCAAGGCCTGTATGGCTGAGCTGTTTGGCAAGGCTACCGGCTGCTCCAAAGGGAAGGGAGGCAGCATGCACTTCTTTTCAAAAGAACATCATTTTTACGGGGGGCACGGCATTGTGGGCGCGCAGATAGGAGTAGGCGCGGGGCTGGCCTTTGCGGAGAAATACAAGGGAACCGACGATGTGGTGCTTTGCTTTTTTGGCGACGGCGCGGCCCGGCAGGGGATGCTCCATGAAACCTTTAACATGGCCATGCTCTGGCAGCTGCCGGTAGTATTTATCTGTGAGAACAACCGTTATGCCATGGGTACTTCGGTTGAGCGCACGTCCAATGTGCTGGACATCTACAAGCTGGCCGCAGCCTACGAGATGCCCGGCGATTCGGTAGACGGCATGAAGTGCGAGGAAGTGCATGAAGGTATCGAGCGGGCGGTAAAGCGGGCACGCGAAAAAGGCGGTCCGACCCTGCTGGAAGTAAAGACCTACCGGTATAAAGGGCATTCCATGAGCGACCCGGCCAAGTACCGCACCAAGGAAGAGCTGGAAAAGTACAAGGAGCAGGACCCGCTGAACTGGGTGCTCAACATCATTCATAAGAACAAATTCGCCACCGAGGAAGAGCTGACGGCCATAAGCGACCGTGTAAAACAGCAGGTGGACGAGGCTGTGGAGTTTGCCGAAACATCTCCCTGGCCGGATGATGACGAACTTTATAAAGACGTATACGTACAGGAAGATTACCCGTTCATTACCGATTAAGACCGGGGCACGAAGCGCTCCTTATTTATTTTTTATCCGATCATTCAATATGGCAGTTCAGCAGAAAAAACGTCCCTCCACCCAATTTCAAGTACAGGACACCGTCAACAAGGCGGAACATTATTACCGGAATAATGCCCGCATCATCAATATCGTGGGCATTGTCATTATCCTGCTCATCGGAGGATACTTTGGTTATAAATACCTTTACCTGGCGCCCCGGGAAGGCAAGGCCCAGGCTATGATCTTCAAGGCTCAGCAGTATTTTCAGAAAGATTCCCTGAGGCTGGCCCTCGAGGGGGATGGTAACAACTACGGCTATCTGCAGGTGATGCAGCGCTATGGCGGCACCAAGGTAGGCAAGCTGGCCGCGCTGAGCGCCGGCATTTGCTATGTGCGGCTGGGAGAATACCAGAAGGGGATTGACCTGCTGGAGAAATTCCATGTGGAAGACCGCGTCATGCAGCCCCTCGCTTACGGACTGCTGGGGGATGCCTATATGGAGCTCAACAAGACCGGGCAGGGCATTGCGGCCTATAAAAAGGCAGGTTATTACAGCGATAATGATCTGATTGCCCCCCTGTACCTGATGCGCGCCGGGCTGGCCCTCGAAAAGGCCGGCAAAAACAAGGAAGCCGTAGCCATCTACAGACAGATCAAGCAAAAATATCCGCAAAGCCTGCAGGGGCACGATATCGACAAATACCTGGCCCGGGCCGGGGATACGGAATAATGCGGCAGGACCGTCCACGCCCCTCACCGGGCAAGGCGGCAGAAAAATGCTAACACAAGAAAGAGATGTCCGTACACAACGATACCTTTTTGAATGACGCTGGCATTCCCGATACGGGGAATGCCAGTATCGTTATTGTCCATACCGAATGGAATGCCTTTATTGTCGATGCCTTAAAGGACGGTTGTGTACGCACGCTTGAAAAATACGGTGTGAAAAAGATCCGGGTCCTCCAGGTGCCGGGCGCTTTCGAGCTGCCCTTTGCCTGCAAAAAGGCCTATGAGACCAGCCCCGCCCCCAGGCCGGATGCCATCATTGCCCTGGGTTGCGTGATCCGGGGGGATACTCCTCATTTTGATTATGTCTGCCAGTCGGTCACGGATGGCGTGACCCGGCTGAACCTGACCTTGCCGGTGCCGGTAATTTTTGGTATATTGACGGTCGATGACGCGGCGCAGGCGGAGGCCCGGGTAGGCGGCGCGCATGGGCACAAAGGGGATGAAGCCGCCCTTACGGCGCTCAAGATGATCCGGTTCAACGAGAACGTTTGAAGACAAGCAACCGAACATGACAATGGCTTATTTCAAAGCGGCATTTTAAATATGTGAGGTTTATCTCGGGCATAACTGATTTAGTAGGTCTCGATGCAGCTTCGCCAGTCATCCGACCACTTAAAAGACGGAAATTAACGGATGAAATTAACGATGAACGTACATCTTTTTATACCTTGCTTTGTAGATCAGCTGTATCCGGATACCGCTTTCAATATGGTGAAGGTGCTGGAAAAGCTGGGATGCCGGGTGCACTACAACCCGGATCAGACCTGTTGCGGCCAGCCGGCCTTTAATGCGGGTTACTGGGACGAGGCCAAATCGGTAGGGCAGAAGTTCCTCAAGGATTTTCATACGTATGATTATATCGTCACCCCCAGCGCGTCCTGCGCCGGGTATGTACGGAATTATTACGGAAAGCTTTTTGACAATTCCGCCGTGCACAACGATGTAAAGCTGCTCCGGAAAAACCTGTTTGAGTTTACCGAGTTTCTTACGGACATACTCAAAACCACCGATGTGGGCGCCACGCTCAATGGTGTCTGCACCTATCACGATTCCTGTGCCGGGCTGCGGGAATGCGGCATCAAGACCGGCCCCCGGCAGCTGCTGGAAAAGGTAAAAGGCCTGGAGCTGCGGGAGATGGACCAGGTGGAGACCTGCTGCGGGTTCGGAGGCACCTTTGCCGTAAAGTATGAGCCCATCTCCATCGGTATGGCGGATCAGAAAGTGGGAAATGCCCTCGATACGGGAGCGGAATACCTGATCTCAACCGACGTTTCCTGCCTCATGCACCTGGAAGGCTATATCAAGAAAAAGGGGATCAATCTTAAGACCATGCACATTGCCGACGTGCTGGCCAGCGGATGGTGACCCACCCCCCGGCCCCCAAAAGGGGGCAATTTGATGATGTGCTAATTTGATAATGTGCTGTGCACGAAGTAGATCATCAAATCTCCAAATCTCCAAATCATCAAATCATCAAATCAACCATGGCCTACTGGCTCGTTAAATCAGAACCCTTCAAATATTCCTGGACCCAGTTCCGGAAAGACAAAAAAACCTTCTGGGACGGCGTCCGTAATTACCAGGCACGGAACAACCTCCGGGATATGGAAAAAGGGGACGAGGTGTTTTTCTACCACAGCAACGAAGGCCTCGAGATCGTCGGTATCGCCGCGGTCGCGAAAACGCATTACCCGGACCCTACCACCCCGGATCCCCGCTGGGTAGCGGTAGACCTGAAGCCGGTAAAGACCCTTCCGAAGCCCGTCACCCTTGAGCAGATGAAGGCCGATAAGCGGCTGGAGCACCTGGCGCTGCTTCGGCAGCCGCGTCTTTCGGTATCGCCCGTCACCGAAAAAGAGTGGCAGGTAATTCTCGGGCTGGCCGGTCTTGGATAAGCCCTTCTATTCAAAAGCTTCCGCAAACCGGACACCATATTGCTCCAGCTCCTTGAGCACCGGATTGTATATTTCGGGAAGAATTGGGATATGTATACCCGTAGTGCTGACCTTTCCGGTCAGCAGCAGCCGCGTAAGAATGCCCAGGGGATAGCCTACCGTCTGTGACATGGCCGTATGCAGGTTGTCTTCCCCGATCATGATCATATAGCTGGTGATGCGCGCCGAAAAATTGCGCCGCTCAAAGGAGAGCTCATGCTGCATGACCACCATGTCTTTATCCTCAGGCTTCATCGGCAGCTTATTGTCCAGCAGATATCCGAGCACTTCGGCATTGGTAGCCTTGCCCCGGTTGATGGGCAGGTTGTCGGTCAGTCCAAGGAATTTAAGCTGCTTCATGACCTTCGACCTTTCCTTGATATCCAGGCAGGCGATAAGGGCTTCTTCGGGTGTTTTACGGTTGGAGGCCTTACAATTCTGCAGGGCCCACTTCCGGTAGGTAAGCGTATCGGTGTCGACGGCCGTCTTGTTGTCCGTCAGTCCCAGGCGGACGAGCGCATCCCATCCTTCGCAGAAATCGGGATAGCGCAGCGTGCCCCGCACAAAGGTGGGCACATCTTCGATCCCGTAGCGGGCGGCATAGGACAGCGAGTCCCGGTTGGGATACCAGTCCATCTTGCCCAGACCCGGCACCGTTACATTCCGGGAATGCGAAAAGATATCGGCATAATCCACCTTGCAGTCTTTGCCCTTTTCCCGGTATAAAGCGCCTTCCTGGCCGGCCAGCACAACGTTGCGCGGGTTCCAGCTTACCTTGTAATGCCAGGGGTTGTCGTCGCATTCCGGGGGGATCAGACCGCCGCAGAAGGACCGGAAAGAGGAGATGGTCCCGCCCTTGCTTTCTATGGAATGTATCAGTTTCTTGGCCGACATATGGTCGATCCCCGGGTCCAGACCCATCTCCCCCATAAAGAGGATGCCGGCTTTCCGTACCTCTTTTTCCAGCTTATACATTTCAGGAGTGAGGTAGGAGGCGATCAGGATATGTTTCCGGTAGCGGATGCAGTCTTTGATGACCAGCAGGTGCAGTTCCGGCGGCAGCAATGAGATCACCACATCCGATTCGCTGATCAGGTTCTGTCGCGTTTCCGCGTCATGCACATCAAAGGCGGCGGGAGTGGCGTAATAGGATTTCCCGATCTTGATGCGGATAAGCATCAGGTCCCGGTCCGCAACGGTCAGCTGCCATTTCTGGCGCGGCGCATGTTCGATAAGGTAGTCTATCAGGCTTGTCGCCGATTTTCCCGCTCCGAACAATAAAATTTTTTTCATAAAAAATAAGCTAATGATTAAGGATACGGACCCACGATCCTTGCGATCGCGAAATCCAGGGTTTTCAAAATTGATAGGTATAACTGCAAATTAAATTCCAATTCTTTGGTTTTTTGAAAAAATCTGTATGTGTTTTATTTTATTTTCGAAAAAAGAAGGAGCAGCTTATAATTCAATTCTCATTATCCCACGGAGAAACAAGGGCCTAAATATATTTCATATATCAAATACATGAAAGAAATTTTTTGAAAAAAATCTGTAACCGTTCGTGGAACGGGCCTAAAAAATCCCCGTCGAATGCAGTATATTTGCGTTTATCCAGGCGCTGAGGAACCCGCTGATTTACAGGCGGGAATCCGGTATCAGGCGGAACACACATTATAAAAACAAAAGATGGACGAAAACCAGCAGGACAACTCCCAGGAAGGCAAGATTATCCCGATCAATATCGAGGAACAGATGAAAACGGCCTACATAGACTATTCCATGTCTGTGATCGTGGGCCGGGCGCTGCCGGATGTGCGGGACGGTTTGAAGCCGGTGCACCGCCGGGTGCTGTTTGGCATGAAGGAGCTGGGCAACAACAGCAACAAGCCCTATAAAAAGTCGGCCCGTATCGTAGGGGAGGTGATGGGGAAGTTCCACCCCCATGGAGACGCTTCCATTTACGATACGATCGTCCGCCTCGCGCAGGACTGGACCATGCGCTACGTGCTGGTGGACGGGCAGGGTAACTTCGGATCTGTGGACGGGGATTCCCCGGCGGCGATGCGTTATACGGAAATACGCCTGCAGCGCATGGCAGAGGCCATGCTGGAGGACATCGACAAGGAGACGGTTGACTTTACGCTGAACTTTGACGATACCCTCGAAGAGCCCACGGTGCTGCCTACACGCATTCCCAACCTGCTGGTAAACGGCGCTTCGGGCATTGCGGTGGGGATGGCCACCAACGTGCTGCCCCACAATCTCAGCGAGGTGGTGGACGGAGCGGTGGCTTATATCGACAACCGGGATATCACCATAGAAGAGCTCATCAAACATGTAAAGGCGCCGGATTTCCCTACCGGCGGCATTATCTATGGCTATGAAGGGGTAAGACAGGGCTTTGAAACAGGGCGGGGCCGCGTGGTGGTCCGCGGCAAGATAAATGTGGAGACCGCCAAGGGCGGCCGGGAGCGCCTGGTGATCTACGAGCTGCCCTATCAGATCAACAAGGCTGTGCTGCATCAGAAGATCGCCCAGCTGGTCAACGATAAGGTGATCGAAGGGATCAGCGACGTGCGCGACGAGTCGGACCGGGATGGAATGCGCCTGGTGATCGATCTGAAGAAGGACGCCATTGCCAATATCATCATCAACCAGCTGTATAAATACAGCGAGCTGCAGACTTCTTACGGGGTGAACAACGTCGCCCTGGTACATGGCCGTCCCCGCCAGCTCAACCTGAAAGAGCTGCTGTCGGAGTTCGTGGACTTCCGCCACGAGGTGGTCGTGCGCCGCACCCGCTATGAGCTGCGGGAAGCCGAAAAGCGGGCGCATATCCTGGAAGGCTACCTGGTAGCCCTGGATCATCTTGACGAGATCATCGCCCTGATCCGCGGCTCCAAGACGCCAGACGAGGCGCGCGACGGGCTGATGAGCCAGTTCGGGCTTTCCGAAATACAGGCCAAGGCCATCCTGGAGCTGCGTCTGCAGCGCCTTACCGGCATGGAACGCGATAAGATCCGGGAAGAGTATGCCGAGGTAATGAAGCTGATCGAGCACCTCCGTAACGTGCTGGCCGATGAAGGCCTGCGTATGCAGATCATCAAGGATGAGCTGCTGGATGTAAAGAAGAAATTCGGGGACGAGCGCAGGACGGAAATACAATACCTGGCCAGCGAAATGCGTATAGAAGATATTATTGCCGAAGAGGATGTGGTGATCACCATCTCCCACCTCGGCTATATCAAGCGTACCGCCGCAGACGACTACCGGCAGCAGAAGCGGGGCGGCCGCGGCGCTATCGGGGGACGTACCCGGGAAGAGGATTATATCGAGCACCTTTTTGTGGCCTCCACGCATCATACCCTGCTATTCTTTACCGAGAAGGGGCGCTGCTTCTGGCTGAAGGTATATGAGATCCCGGAAGGGGAAAAGCAAAGCAAGGGCCGGGCCATACAGAACATGGTGAACCTGCCTCCCGACGACAAGATAAGGGCGATCATCGATGTCAGGAACCTCGCCGACAAGGATTTTGTGACCAGCCATTACATTGTGTTGTGTACCCGGGAAGGTATCATCAAGAAAACCCTGCTGGAAGAGTTTTCACGGCCCCGTCAGAACGGGGTCAACGCCATCACCATCAATGAGGGGGATCAGCTGATAGAAGCGCGTCTCACCGACGGCTCCTCCCATATTATGATGGCGGTAAAAAGCGGCCGGGCCATCCGGTTCCCGGAAGAAAAGGTGCGGCATACCGGTCGCGGCGCTATCGGCGTGCGCGGCATAGAAGTGGACACGGCCCACGATGACGTGATTGGTATGATTTGTGTAGGAAAGGGGGATACGGAAAAAACCATCCTGGTGGTTTCCGAAAAAGGCTTCGGCAAAAGAACCGGTATCGAGGATTACCGCATTACCAACCGGGGCGGAAAAGGCGTGAAAACCATCAATGTCACCGAAAAAACAGGAGCGCTCATTGCGATGAAGGATGTGGACGACAGCGACGATCTGATGATCACCTGTCGCTCCGGCATCACCATCCGCATGGCCGTATCCGATATCCGCGAAGCAGGCCGGGCCACCCAGGGAGTAAGGCTGATAAGGCTGGACGAATCAGACAAGATTGCCGCCGTAGCCCGCATCGATAAAGAAGAGGCAGCAGAGCAGGAAGAAGAAGCGGCAGAAAATTCCGGATCGTAAAAATAAACCCATACATAACATGTACACGAAAAAATTATCAGGTACGCTGTTGTTACTTTTAGGCTTCGGGACGGTGGCCCTGGCCCAGAACAAGAACGTCAATAAAGCGGAGAGTGCGCTGAAAGACGGAAAGCTGGCCGAAGCGCGCGACCTGATCAACCCCGCCACCACAGACAGCAAAACCGGCGACAAAGCCAAAACCTGGTACCTCAAAGGGCAGATTTATGCCGCTATCGCGGCCGACTCCGCCAAGTCGGTACCGGTGGATCATCCGGGCGATACCGCGCTGGCGGCCTTTCAGCAATGTCTGAAGCTGGATCCCAAATTCACCAGCATGCTGCTGAATAATTATAAGGACCTTACCGACCTGTATACCGTTTTTTACAAGCAGGGTGCGGATGCCTTTAATGCCAAAGACTATAAGCTGGCCTACGAAAAGTTCAACGACGTAAGAACGGTGAATGACTACATGCATTCCGTGAACTCCGGCATGGGCGCTCCCATGGATACCATGGCCATCTTAAACATGTCCAACGCAGCCTTTAACGCCGGCCTGAAGGAAGAAGCCGCCAAGGGATACCAGCAGCTGGCCGATATCAAATACAAGGAAGATCCCATCGTTTACAAGGTGCTGCTCCAGTATTACCGCGAGAAAAAAGACGATGCCAACTATCAGAAGACCCTGGCTGTCGGCAAAGAACTTTTCCCGAGCGACAACGATTTCAACAACGAGGAGATCAGCTACTTCAACGAGACCGGCAAGCAGGACGAGCTGGTGAAGAAGCTGGAAGAATCCGTGCAGAAAGACCCGAGTAATTATGATATGATGCTGAACCTGGCCATTACTTATGATAATATGGCCAACCCCAAGGATGCCAGCGGAAACAGCCAGGCGGAGAAGCCGGCCAATTACGACGAGCTGTACAACAAGGCCATTGAAACCTATAAAAAGGCCATCGCGCTGAAGCCTGAGGATTATGCGGCCAACTTCAACCTGGGGCTGATGGAATACAACACCGCCGCCGCCGTCGGAAAGCAATTGGGTCAGCTGGGCTCTTCCAAGGAAGATATGGCCAAGGCTGATTCCCTTTCGAAACAGGAAGACGCGTACCTGGAAAAAGCGCTGCCTTACCTTGAAAAGTCCTACCAGGTGCTCGATGCAAAAGATAAGCTGACCCAGAATGAAGTGGCGATCTATAAAAATACCCTCATGGGTCTGCAGGGTATCGCCGCACGTAAGAACGATTCCACGAAGCTGGATGAATATAAGCAGAAGCTGAGCGCTGCCGACAGCAAGGCAGGACAGTAATGCCGCTACCGCTTTTTAAAGGTCACGGTCCCGCCCCAGGCGGGACCGTGCTTTTTTTACCCTGACCCTCATCTTCATCCTGACGCTGACCCTCGTCTTGACCTCCTGACCCTCGTCTTGACCTCCTGATCCTTCTTCGCCCTTCTTCCTTACCGCCCCTGTCCTTCGTGTATGCCTTGCCGGTATCCTGGCTTGGTTTTTGTCTTTAAGAGGATAATGCTAACTGCATTAAATAAAAAAAAGTTAACATAGCTTAAACAGATGATGATGGATAATATGGACAGGAAGTATATAAGACAGGAGCGCGTATTCAGCTTTACGCCACAGTTGAAGACCGATATTAATATTCTTGTGTTTGCGCATATCCTCCTTTTTGCGGTCTATCAAATCCTGCACTGGAGCAACATCGGTGCGCAGGCAGATATCGTTACCCGCCACAGCCTGGCCCTTTCGGCGCATCCGGAAGACCGGTTGTCCCATCTCTGGAGCATATTTACCTACCCCTTTGTTCATTTTAATGTCTGGGAGGTGCTGCTCAGCAGCAGCATGCTCTGGCTTTTCGGGAACATCCTTTCTCTGAGGCTGGGGGCTAAGAAGGTATTGGGACTCTATCTCGTTTGCTGCCTGGCGGCAGCCGGCGTGTTTTTGCTGGCCTATGTGATCTTTCCCATTTATTCGGGAGAGCAGGGCATGCTTGAAGGTACCTTCTGCGGAGTGCTGGGGGTGATGACCGCTGCCGTTGTGATGTTCAGCCATCATGAGTTCCGCGTTACAAAACGGTTCAGCGTGTCCCTGCTGCAGGTATATGTGATCTCGCTGACGGCAGCTTTGTTTTTGATTATAAAGCACGACCTGGCCAGCATTACCGCTCATCTGATCAGCATGTATTTTGGCTACCAGTATGCTGTATACCTGCTAAAAAGCCAGCCTTCTCCGGCAGCCTGACCTTATTTTATTTTTCCCGCGGCGGTTCCTGTTGTATCTTTACGTGGTCTTTTCCATTCCGGAAATGACCGGACAGCCGGCTATCCAGCTTTATCGTAAGCCGTGTTGCGGCGTCGCCGTAACACGGTGTACCACAGGCCGGACCGGCCGGTGTGATCAACGACAAAACGATCCGCCATGGACGATTTTCTTGCTGCCCGGTCGCAAATGGGGGTATCCCTGGGTTTTCACATCATCTTTGCCTGCATCGGTATGGTCATGCCGTTTTTCATGGCCGTTGCCCATTATCAGTGGCTCCGCTCGGGCAACAGCCGCTATCTGCATATTGCCAAAGCCTGGAGCAAGGGCGTGGCTATCTTTTTTGTCACCGGGGCCGTATCCGGCACCGTACTTTCCTTTGAGCTGGGGCTGCTCTGGCCGCGGTTTATGGAATACGCCGGTCCTATTATCGGCATGCCTTTCTCCCTGGAGGGCACCGCGTTCTTTATCGAAGCCATCGCGCTTGGATTTTACCTGTATGGCTGGCAGCGGCTGAACAGGTGGTTTCACTGGTTCACCGGTCTGGTGACGGGGCTCAGCGGTCTGGCTTCGGGTATACTGGTGGTCTCGGCCAATTCCTGGATGAACAGCCCTTCGGGGTTTGATTATATAAACGGGCAGTTCCTGAACATCGACCCCATGAAAGCCATGTTCAATGCCGCCTGGGCAGCGCAGGCCCTGCATATGATCCTTGCGGCTTTTGTGGCAACGGGTTTTGCCGTGGCCGGAGTACATGCCTGGATGGTGCTGCGAAACAGGAACCGGGACTTTCATTGGAAGTCGTTCCGGATAGCCATCACCTTTGGCGCACTTGCAGCCGTATTGCAGCCCCTGAGCGGCGACATTGCCGCAAAGTCCATTGCCCGCCGGCAGCCGGCCAAGCTGGCCGCCATGGAAGCGTTGTACCATACCGAACAGCCCGCCCCGCTGCTCATCGGAGGCTGGCCGGACAGCCGGAAGCGGGAAGTGCGTTACGGGCTGCGTGTGCCGGGCGGGCTCAGCTTTCTGGCCTTTGGCAATTTCAGGGCGCCTGTAGCGGGACTGGACCAGGTGCCGGACCACGAGGAGCCGCCGGTGCCCGTGGTGCATTTTTCTTTCCAGCTGATGGTGGCGCTGGGCATCTGGCTGCTGGTGCTGGGCCTGGTATACTTTTACGGCAGCTGGCGGCGCAGGCGCTGGCTCCGGTCGCCCCGTTTCCTGAAGGCCTGCGTCGTGGCCATCCCGGCAGGCTTCCTGGCCATCGAAGCCGGCTGGATCGTTACCGAGGTGGGCCGGCAACCCTGGATCATCTATCGTATTATGCGTACAGCCGACGCCGTTACCCCCATGCCCGGCATCCGTTATACTTTTTACCTTTTTACTGCAGTCTATATTTTGTTATCCGCCATGGTGGTGTTTTTGTTTTACCGGCAGATCAAAATGGTGCCGGTGCTTTATGATACCGAATAACGGGTTATGCATCTTGTAGTCGTCATATTCCTCTGCCTGTCCATCCTGCTGTACCTGCTGCTCGGCGGGGCAGACTTCGGCGCCGGCATCATCGAGCTGTTTACCTCCTATAAAAACAAGCCTCGTACCCGCCGTATCACCTACCGTGCCATCGGGCCGGTCTGGGAAGCCAATCATATGTGGCTGATCATTGCCATCGTGATTCTGTTTGTGGGCTTTCCGCTTATTTATACTACCATGTCCATCTACCTGCATATCCCCATGCTGATTATGCTGCTGGGTATCGTGGCGCGGGGCACGGCTTTTATCTTCCGGCATTACGATGCAGTCAGGGACAATTTTCAGAAGCTTTATAACAAGATATTCGTCTATTCCAGCTTTATCACCCCGCTTTTGCTGGGTATGATTGCCGGTACCATGCTTTCCGGAAAGATCGATCCCGAAGCCCGCAGCTTTTATGACATTTATATGGCGCCCTGGTGCAACCTCTTTTCGCTGGCGGTAGGTTTGTTTACCGTGGCCCTCTGCGGTTTTCTGGCTGCCGTTTACCTGATCGGGGAGGCGCAGGATGATTATGACAAGCGGCGCTTTATTCACAAAGCCGGCATCACCAACCTGCTGGCTGTGCTGGCGGGGGGGCTGGTTTTCCTGGCGGCGGAAACGGAGCATATTCCCCTGTGGCGCTGGTTGTTTGGGGACCCGGTAAGCCGTTATGCCATCCTGGCCGCCAGCGCCTCCCTGGTGTTGCTCTGGTATTACCTGTTCCAGGGCAGGAAGCTCCGGCTCCGGGTGCTGGCCGGCTTTCAGGTCACCATGATCCTGCTGGCCATTGCCCATCATAACTTCCCGGATTTTCTCATCCTGCAGGACGGTACCCGCCTGTCCCTATGGGAGGACGCGGCCCCTGTCAGCACCCTGCGGGCGCTGGGCTGGGCCCTGTTGTCGGGCAGCGTGTTTATCCTGCCTTTCCTGGGTTACCTGTTTTATAACTTTACCCGTGCAGAAACGGCGGAGGCGGAGCAGCCGGAATAGGAAGCCGTAGCTTCACCCGTATTTTTATTATCTTGTCATCATTACTCCATCGCCATGACCACACACCGGAAGTTTATAGCCGCTCCCATCTTATGCGGGATGCTGTTCCTGCTGTCGCAAACCGCCTGTGCGCAGACCCCGGCCGGGAAGAACGGCCGCCTCCTGGTATGGTCGGATGAATTTGACCGCGACGGTCTGCCCGACTCCTCAAAATGGAGTTATGAGACCGGCTTTGTCCGGAACAACGAAGCCCAGTACTATACCTACGCCCGCCGGGAAAATGCCCGCGTGGAAAACGGGTGCCTGGTTATCGAAGGCCGTAAGGAAAGCTATCCCAATGCCGCTTACCACGCGGGAAGCAGCGACTGGCGCGAAAAGGCCGGCAGCTCCTCCTATACCTCGGCATGCCTGATCACCCGCGGGAAAGCCGCCTGGAAATACGGACGGATAGAAGTAAGAGCCCGTATCCCGCATGGCCTTGGCGTATGGCCCGCCATCTGGATGCTGGGCGACAATGAACAGCAGGTGGGCTGGCCGGCCTGCGGGGAAATCGATATCATGGAGTTTGTGGGTCACGACCCTACCCATATACACGGTACCATCCATTATGCCGGACCCGTGGATAAAAAGCACGCTTCCGCCGGCGCTGAGATCAGCGATCCGCATCCGTATGACGATTTTCATGTCTATGCCATAGAATGGGATAGCGCACGTATCGACATCTACTACGACGACAAAAAATATAATTCCTTTCTGCTGGACAAGGCCGGGAAAGGAACAGATAATCCCTTCCGCAAACCGCAGTATCTGCTGCTGAACCTGGCCCTCGGCGGCAGCTGGGGCCGGGAGATAGACGACGCCATCTTTCCGCAGTCTTTCCTGATAGATTATGTGCGGGTCTACCGTTAGCCGGTCACAGGGAGATTTTTACTTTTAATATATTCAACGCCGTTATACTGCGCTTCTTCCCGTTCGACCCGGCATCCATGCGATAATACGCGACGGCTTCCCCATACTATCTCCGTATCACCGGCGGAAAGCCTGACGCCTGGCATGAAGTGATACATGACGCTCTATGATGCGGCGTCCATAGAACCCGCTGTACCGGTGTAGGGTTGTACCGGCTACAGGTCTTCCAATTTGTTGGTTTTGCGCGGCAAGAGAGGCGATACAGGACAGTACAGGACAGTACAGGACAGTGCAGGATGGCGCAGGACAGCACAGGATGGTAAGACTTAATCGTTCTATTAGGTTTGTAATAATCATATTCTTCCTCAACCTCCAAAATCTATTTCCATGCTCAATCCCCATCTCTTTTACTGTAAACGGCTGGTCTGTTGCATGCGGGCCGTACCAATTTTATTTCTCTTCATTCTTGTTTGCACATCCGGTTTTGCCCAGCAGGTGAAGGTTACCGGCCAGGTTACCGATGCGGCCAGCGGCGCACCCATACCCAGTGCAACGATCGGTATCAAGGGAAGCAGCCAGGGCACCGTCAGCGATGCGAACGGCCGTTATGCGATACCGGCTTCATCCAATGATTCGCTGGTCTTTAGCTCTATCGGTTATCAGGCGAAAACCGTGCATGTAGGCAATAGCGGTAAGATCAATATTCAGCTGGAATCAGATCAAAATCTGCTGAACCAGGTAGTGGTAGTCGGCTACGGTACGCAGCTGAAAAGAGAGGTAACCGGCGCCGTCCAGACGATCGACGCCCAGAAGCTGCGGGATATCCCGGTAACCCAGATTACCCAGAAGCTACAGGGGAAGCTGGCCGGCGTGCAGATCAACCAGACCACCGGCAAGCCGGGACAGGGCATGTCTGTTCGTGTCCGCGGACAGCTGTCGGTTTCGGCGGGCAGCGATCCGCTCTACGTGGTGGACGGATTTCCGATCACCGGCAACATCGCCACGATGAACCCGGATGAGATCCAGGACATCTCCATCCTGAAAGATGCCGCATCCACATCGCTATACGGTTCCAGGGCGGCCAACGGCGTGGTGCTGATCACGACCAAGCAGCCGAAGCCCGGGGAAACGAACGTCAGCTTCAACACCTACGCCGGCATTCAGAAGGTACCGATGCGGGGCCGGATAAAAATGCTGAACGCGGAAGAGTTTGCCCAGTTCAAAAAGGAATACTATGAAGATGAAGGGCAGCCCGTCCCGGAAGAATTCCAGGACCCGTCCCAGTACCATAACAAGAACAACGACTGGTACGGCGCGCTGCTGAGAACTGCGCCCATACAGAGCTACAACCTGACCGTTACCAGCAGCACCGAAAAGCTGAACGCCGCGCTGATCGGAGGTGTGCTGGACCAGCAGGGGGTGGTGCGGAACAATAAATACAAACGCTACTCCCTTCGCATGAACATGGACTATAAGCTGTCCGACCGTATAAAGCTCGGGTTTAACCTGGCCCCGTCCTATATTTTTGACAATACCCCGCGGACGGATGGCGACCGGGGAACGGGCATCCTCTTCAACGCCCTGCATACCTGGCCCATCATGCCCATCTATGATGAAAACGGCGAGCTTACCCTCTTCAACCAGTTCCCGGCCAGCACGGGTAACATTTACGCCTATCCCAACTGGGTGCGGGCGGCGGATGAGCTGATCAATGAAACCAAGACCACCAAGCTGGTTTCCAACGCCTATATCCAGTATCAGCCCATAGAAGGGCTGGTACTGAAATCCACGATGAACGTGGAATATGAGGGTCATCGCTTCTTTTTCTTCAATCCCTCTACGGCCACCAGCGCCATGAACGTTCCCATTCCCACTACCGCGGTTTCCTCCCGGCAGAGCCTTGAGCAGGTTTCCATCCTGAATGAAAACCTGGCTACCTATACCAAAAGCTTTAACGATCATAATTTTGAACTGCTGGCCGGGTTCACCAACCAGCAATTTCGGCAGGACTACACCAATATCCAGGCGGATACCTATACGGATGACCGGATCCCGACCATACAGGGCGCACTCAATATTAACCGTGGTGGCACCAATAATCAGGTAAACGAATGGACGCTGACCTCCTTCCTTTCCCGCCTTTCTTATAACTATAAAGGCAAATACCTCGCTACGGCGGCTATCCGGAGCGATGGCTCCTCCCGCTTCGGATCGAACAACCGTTGGGGGACCTTCCCTTCGGCCTCTCTGGGCTGGATCATCTCTGATGAGAACTTCATGAAACCGCTGAAAGCCGTTTCCTTTGCCAAGTTCAGGACCAGCTACGGCGTGATCGGGAACAACAACATCGGTAACTATACCCAGTATGCGCTGGTCAACAATACCGTAAACGCAGTGTTTGGGGAGGATGAGGCACCGGGGGCAGCGGTTACCTCGTTGGCCAATCCCAACCTGGGATGGGAAACTACCAAGCAGTTTGACTTCGGCATAGACCTGGGTCTTTTCAACGACCGCATCCAGTTTACTTACGACTACTACCTGAAGCATACCACCAACCTCCTGTACAGCGTACAGGTGCCTCAGGAGTCGGGTTTTACCAACTTTAATGATAATATCGGCGAAATTAAATTCTGGGGTCATGAGTTTGCCATCTCCACCGTAAATACGGACGGCAGGCTCAGGTGGACCACTAACGCCAATATTGCTTTTCCCCGTAATATGGTATTGTCCCTCGCAGAAGGCATCGACCGGGTGTACGGCACCTTTCATATCACCGAGGTCGGACACCCCTTCGGTCAGTTTTACGGCATGGTGGCCGAAGGCCTTTACCAGAATGCGGAAGACCTGGCCAACTCGCCGGTTATCCCGGGCCGCTCCGAGGTGGGCAGCATCAAGCTCAAGGATGTCAACGGTGACGGTGTGATCACCTACGGCGGCGACCAGGACGACCGCGCCATTATCGGCAGTCCGTTCCCCAAGTTTACCTATGGTATCACCAATAACCTGCAGTACGGCAACTTCGATCTTTCCATCGTAGGTTCAGGCTCTTACGGAAACGAACTGTGGGTACGCCACCTGTACAGCACGGCCAACCTGGATGGGGTGTTCAACATGGTGGAAGGGGTGAAATACCGCTGGCGTTCCGAAGAAAATCCGGGTAAAGGATTCTTCGGCACTACGGTCGGCGGCGGCAACTTCACCGGTGTGGAAAGGGATTGGAACAATAGTCATTTTGTGGCCAATGCTTCCTTCTTTACCATCAAGAATGTCACCCTCGGTTATAACCTGGGCCTAAAGAGCAAGACGATCAAGTCGGCCAGGCTGTATGCCTCGGTGCAGCAGGTGTATGTGTTCACCAAATACTGGGGTGGTCCGAATCCCGAAACCAGCGCCCAGGGCGATGGTCAGGGCGACGGCGGCAACCTGAGCCAGGGCGTGGACCTGTCCAACTATCCGGTTCCGCGGACCTATACGCTGGGCATTAACCTGAACTTCTGATCGTCAGGATGCATTATCCATCTTTTTCACCTTTTTATTCTCATACGATGAAACCGGACATGATCATATTTGGCACAACGAGATGTTCATTATGCCAGGTTTCGTCCGACCGTTCATAAATTAAAATATTTACGGATGAAAACGAAAATCATCATAACAGCTCTGCTCGGCTTTACCATGGCCGGTTGCAGCAAGTTTCTGGAGGTGATTCCCGAAACCTCTTTAAGTTCCGTCGTCTTTTTTAAAACGGAAAAAGATTTTGAGCAGGGGGTAAATGCCACCTATGTTCCCCTGCGTACCATTTTCAACAGCTATGCCTGGGGGCTTGGCGAATTGCATTCCGATAACAGCTATTATGCCCGCAATCCACTGTTCGGCGCGGTAGATAATACCGAGAACCTGGCCGACTTTTCCGTGCCGACGGCCAACGGTATCACCACCAATTCCTTCGTCCTGAACCAGTACCGGCAGGATTACCTGATCATTTCGAGAGCCAACCAGGTCCTTTCCAGCATTGATGATGCCGATTTTGATGAGGATGCCAAGAACAACCTGAAAGGACAGGCCCTCTTTCTCCGCGCTTATGCCTATTTTGAGCTGGTCCGGTATTTCGGGAAAGTGCCCCTGCACCTGGAGCCGGTGGCTGCGCGGCAGGATGCGGCACTGCCCCTTTCGTCGGTGGACTCCGTATACATGCAGATCATCAAAGATGCGGGCGAAGCCGGTTCGCTGCTGCTGCCCAAGTCCACACAGCAGGCGGGGAGGGCTACCTCCGGAGCGGCAAAGACCCTGCTGGCCAATGTTTATATCGTCCGGAAAAACTGGAGCGAAGCCGAGAAGCTCCTGAAAGAAGTGGTGGACAGCAAGGAATATTCGCTGATGCCCGATTACAACAATGCCTTTTCCACGTCTACGGGCAACAAGAACAATGCGGAATCGGTTTTTGAGGTACAGTTTATGGAAGGTTCGGCCGGATACAGCGGCAACTTCCTGTACAGCTTTCTGCCCCGCCCCATGACGGCCGATGAGGTGGAGACCATTACCGGGACCTCCAACCCCCAGCCGCTTTCCGAAGAAGGAAATAACATACCTACGCCGGACATCATTGCAGCGTACGAGCCGGGGGATAAAAGAAAGGACGCCTCCATTGCTTATATCACCCTGAGCACCTCCCTGCGTACCAACAAGGTATTTCCCTACATAAAGAAATACGCCAAGAAGCATGCGCTCCAGGGTAATACCGGAACCAACTGGCCGGTATACCGGTATTCGGAAGTATTGCTGTTCCTCGCCGAGGCGCTGAACGAGCAGGGTAAGACTTCGGATGCAGCGCCTTACCTGAACGAAGTGCGGAAGAGGGCAGGGCTGGCGGCCACGACCGCTTCCGGCAAGGATGCGATGCGTCAGGCCATTTACAAGGAAAGAAGGGTAGAGCTGGCGTTTGAAAACAAACGTTGGTTCGATCTGGTTAGAACCGGTCGTGTGCAGGATGTCATCACAGCCTATGGAGAAAGGGTGAAATCCCATCCGGAGAATTATTATTATCCGAGCGGATCCGTTCCCCCCAACAATGCCTTTACCCAGCTGGAGACCGTTTATCCGCTTCCCGCGGATGAGGCAGCCCTGAGCCCGTATTTCTGACCGGCAGATCAGGCAGGTCGCCTTGTACAAAGGCGACCTGTTTCGTATGACCGCAAATACGATTACAATACGTTCATCATTTAATTGCCAGCTATTTTGATTTTTATATTATTATTGTCTTGAAAACTTATTTCTTTTAATAAACAGCTTTATGAACAAGTACAGCAGTTCAATGCTCTCTTTATTCCTGGCTCTTTTCGGATTTATCCTTTTCGGAACTTCCTGTAAACAGTCTGCCGGAGATAAGGGGGAGACGGATCCCAAAGTAGCCAAGCTCAAATTACCGAAGGGCTTCCATGCAGAACACCTATACAGCCCTACGGATAACGATCAGGGTTCATGGGTAGCCATGACCTTTGACGACAAGGGCAGGATGATCGCCTGCGATCAGTACGGTTACCTTTACCGGGTTACCCTTCCCCCGGTTGGCGCCGATACTACAGAAAAGCCGAAGGTAGAAAGGCTGGAGATCAACATGCCGGGAGATACCTCGCATGCAAAGATAAAGATGGGTCTGGCGCATGGCCTGCTGTATGCGTTTAACAGTCTGTATGTAACGGTGAACGATGAAGGAGAGGGTACCGATGTCACGCGGCCCAGCGGACTTTATCGGCTGCAGGATACTAACGGCGACGATCAGTTTGATAAGATCACGCTGATGAAGCGGCTGGAAGGGCAGGGCGAGCATGGTCCGCACAGCGTTATCTTATCGCCCGATAAGAAATCGCTTTACATTGTTGCGGGCAACTTTACCGATCTGCCCGAGATGGACAACTACCGGCTGCCCAACACCTGGAAAAATGACAACCTCTTTCCGCTGATGCTGGATCCTAACGGGTTTGGTAACGACCGGGAACCGCCGGGTGGATGGATCGCCAAGACCGATGCCGATGGTTCAAAATGGGAGCTGATCAGCGCAGGGTTCCGTAATCCTTTTGATATCGCCTTTAACGAGGACGGGGAACTGTTTACTTATGACTCGGATATGGAGTGGGATATGGGAACCCCCTGGTACCGCCCCACCCGGATATGCCATGTTCCCAGCGGCAGCGATTTCGGTTACCGTGAAAACGACGGAAAGTGGTCGCCCACCTATCCGGACAACCTGCCGGCTGTCCTGAACATCGGGCCGGGTTCTCCCACCAACGTCATGAGCGGCAACAATGCCCGCTTTCCGGAAAAATACCGCCGGGGCATCTACGCCTTCGACTGGAGCTACGGCATTATTTATCACATCGACCTGGAGCCCCAAGGGGCTTCTTATACCGCCAAGGCAGAAGAGTTTATCTCCGGATCCCCGCTTCCGTTGACCGACGGCGCCATAGGACCGGACGGCGCTTTTTATTTCCTCGTCGGTGGTCGCCGTATCCAGTCTGATCTTTACCGGGTTTATTACGGCGATAACGACCTGAAGAACGAGCCCCTGTCTTCAAACGGCAGCTCCAAGGAAATGGACGCCCGCAAGACCCGGCAGAAGCTGGAAGCATTCCAGGAAAAGCCGGATCCCACCGCGCTGGATGTGGCATGGCCTTACCTGAAAGACGAAGACCGTTTTATCCGGTACGCCGCCCGTATAGCGGTGGAGCATCAGCCCGTAAGCGAGTGGCAGGATAAAGCCCTGTCTGAAAAAGACCCTGAAACGCTGATCCAGTCCATGCTGGCGCTGGCACGCGATGGCGATAAAAGTCTCGAAGGCCGGATCATCGGCGCCCTCACTTCGATCGATTACAAGCAGCTGTCCGCCTCGCAGAAGATAGATCTGGTGCGCACCATCGAAGTGACCCTTTCGCGGATGGGCCAGCCCGCTGCGGCAACCCGCACTCAGCTGATTTCGTACCTGGACCCCAACTATCCGGCCAATGAAAACGAGCTGGACCGCGAGCTGAGCAAGGTGCTGGTTTTCGTGGATGCGCCGCAGGTAGTCAGCAAAACGATGGACCTGATCGCCAAAGCCAAGGACGACGATTCGGTACAGAAAACCGCTACCCGCTCTTCCGACCTTATTCTACGGAACCCGCAATACGGGATGGATGTGGCCAATATGCTGGCCAAGGCGCCTCCCGCCCAGCAGATATACCTGGCGTCGGTGCTCAGCAAGGCCAAGAACGGCTGGACGCCTGAGCTCCGGGAAAAATACTTTAAGCTGTACGGTACTTTCCTGAGCCGCAAAGGCGGGAACAGCTATCTCGGTTATATGGATGAAGCGCGGAAGGCTGCGTTGGAAAACGTTCCCAAAGCACAGCTTGCGCATTACAACACCATTTCAGGTGATTCGCTGGTAGCAGTCGGGGAAAGAGGAAGAAGAAGGGCGGTTACCGCCGGCGCGCCCAAGGGGCCGGGCAGGAACTGGAAGCTGGACGAAGCCGTGCAGGTGGTTCAGGATCCTTCGGGCAAACGGGACTTTAAAAGAGGAAAGGAACTGTATTCTGCTATCCTCTGCAGCTCCTGTCACAGCATGCGCGGGGAAGGCGGATCTATCGGGCCCGATCTGACCCAGCTGGGTACCCGGTTTTCCGACAAGGATATCCTGGAATCCATCATCGATCCCAGCAAGGAAATATCCGACCAGTATGCGGCTAAGAATTTTGTCCTGAAAGACGGCAGCACCGTCCTCGGCAGGCTGGTGCGGGAGGACGACGGGAAATATTATGTTTCCCAGAACCCCTTTGCCCCGCAGACGCTGCGCGAGGTGTCGAAGAGTGAAGTCGTTTCCGTGAAGAATTCGGAATCCTCGATTATGCTGGCAGGTCTCATCAACCGGCTGAACCCGGAAGAGCTGAAAGACCTGATGGCTTATCTGATGTCGGGTGGCGATGAAAACAATAAGGTATACCAGGCCAACGGCCAGTAGCCGTTGACGTAGATAAAAAGAGTAACCGATTGTGAGCACCTGGAGCGATAAGATATCCCATGCCGCGCAGCTGGGCGGCATAGAAACCTACCTGGTTGATAACGGGGCAGGACGCGGCGCCCGCATAGCATGGATCAACACGGGCGCCGGCCTGCGCTATAAGGTGGTGATCGACCGGGCCATGGATATCGCCGATGCCTTTTATAACCGGCATAGCCTGTCTTGGCTGAGCAGCCTCGGCGTTGTGCCTCCCCAGCGGATGTCCGGCAGGGGAGTGGACTGGCTGAGCACCTTCGGCGGCGGACTGCTGGTCACCTGCGGACTCGACCACGTGGGCGGCCCCGAACAGGATGATCATGGGGAACGCGGTCTGCATGGAGCCGTAAGCAACCTGCCCGCCGAAATCGTATCCGTGGTACAACCGGATCCGCTCCGGGGCCAGATGGAGATGAGCATCACCGGCATTATGCGGCAGACCCGGATCTTCGGACCGTCCCTGGAGCTGAGGCGGACTCTCTCCGGACGCATCGGCGAAGCCGTCATCCGGATACATGATGAGGTGACCAACCGGGGAAATACACTGGCCCCGCATATGCTGCTCTATCATTGCAACTTTGGCTGGCCCCTGGCTGATGAAGGAACGGAGATATGCTGGCAGGGTTCCTGGAAGCCGAGGGATGAACCCAGCATAGCCATCTTTAACGGAGAGAACAATTTTCGTATATGCCCTCCCGTGAGGGCGGATCACAGTGGTGCCGGAGAGGCAGCCGCCTTTGTCGATGTTCAGCCCGATGCTGACGGACGTTGCTCCTGCGGGCTGTATAATGCAGGACAAGGTATGGCCCTGGCCCTTCGGTTCAGCAAGGCGCAGCTGCCCTGGCTGACCAACTGGCAGCACTGGGGAAAAGGGGAGTACGTTACCGGCCTTGAACCGGGAACGCATCCGCCGGTAGGACAGGCGGCGGCCCGTGAAGCGGGAACGTTGATCCTGCTTGAGCCGGGAGAGTCGCGGAGCTACGACCTGGAAATGGAAGTGATGACCGATAAGGCGAAAATTGACCCGTTTTTAAAAGAAACCAAGCAATCCGATTAAAAACCAGTCTCAATTAAAATTCTTATGGAAAAATTAAGTTTAGCGCAAAAGGCATTGGATCAGGGAAAAGGGATTCTGCGTCTGGCCCCCAACTGGGTACCGCGGTCATTCTGTGTGCCGGGACGGCGAATCAAGCTGCATCCCGACGATTATTATGTACTGGGCGGTGTCCGCGGCGGCATTGACGAACGCTGGTTCTCTTCCACCACGCCGGCTAAGAATGGCCCGCTTACCGGGGAGTTCGAAGGGCTGAGCTTCGTGATGGTCGGCGAATCCGGGAAAGAGGAACGCCTCCTGCTGCGCGATGCGGTTGACGAGCTGAAGGGCGCGCTCATCGGAGAACGCTTGTGGAAAGCATACGGCGGCTGGCCGATGTACTCCAAGTTTTTTGACAACATGGGTCCCCTGCCGCATCATATCCATCATAACGACGAGAAGGCGGCGCTGATCGGTCAGCAGGGAAAACCCGAAGCTTATTATTTCCCTCCTCAGCTGAACAACCACGGGGGCGATTTTCCCTATACCTTTTTCGGCATAGCTCCCGGAACCACGAAGGAGCAGATCCGGGAATGCCTTGTAAATTTTACCAAGGGCGATAACAAGATCACCAACTATTCCCAGGCCTTCCGCCTCGAGCCCGGCACCGGCTGGGATGTGCCTCCCGGCATGCTCCATGCGCCGGGCAGCCTCTGCACCTATGAGCCGCAGAAAGCCTCCGACGTGTTCGCCATGTACCAATCGCTTGTGAATGAAGCTATCATCCCCGAAGAGCTGCTGTGGCAGGGTGTTCCGGAGGATAAGAAAGGAGATTTCGACGCGCTGATGGATATCATCGACTGGGAGCTGAATACCAATCCCAATATCCTGGAAACGCGGTTCATGGCGCCGAAACCGGTAAGGCCGGCCGCAGAGATGACAGGGTATACCGAAAACTGGGTCTGCTACCGTTCGGACGCCTTCAGCGCCAAGGAGCTGACCGTTCATCCCGGCGCTACCGTTACCATAAAGGACAGCGCCGCTTATGGCATGATCATGATGCAGGGACATGGAAAGATGGGCGCCTGGGAAGTGGAAACGCCGGCCCTTATCCGTTACGGACAGCTGACCTACGACGAGTTCTTCGTCAGCGAGCAGGCTGCCCGGGAAGGCGTGAAGATCGTCAACACTTCCTCCACGGATCCGATTGTCATGCTGAAACATTTTGGTCCCGGGAATCCGGACCTGGTATTATGAGTTATGGAACTATTTTTTTAAATTGCTGTATTAACTGAATGCTATGCAAGAGAACAATTATCCCAAGCTGCACAATGCCTCATGGCCGGGCATTGTAGGAAAAGGAGAGGGCTCCGAACCGGTGATTCCCTTTGATACCATGCTGCAAATGACCGCTGCCGCCGAGGTGGACGGTAATAAATTCGACGGGATCGATATCGGTCTTTTCAATCCCCATTTCGATGTCAACAGCTCGGATGAGGGGATCAAAAAGCTGGCCGATAAGGTAGCTTCCTATAACCTGGAGATCGGGAGCATCGTGGCGCCGATATGGCCGCCGGACGGCGGATCGGCCATGGGGAGCGAAGCAGAGCGGAAAAGCTTTGTGGAGCAGGTTCGCAAGGCCTGTCATGTAGCCAGACAGCTGCGCGAGCTGGGCATCCGTCATGGTAACGTGGTGCGCATCGACTCGGCCACCAATCCCGAAAGCTGGTCGAAAGACCCTGCCGGCAATACCCGCCTTATTGCACAGACCTTCCGGGAAGCCTGCGACGTGGCTGCCGATTACGGCGAGCGGCTGGCTGCGGAAGGAGAGATCTGCTGGGGCGGCATGCACAGCTGGAAAACCATGATCGAAACGCTCGAAGCGGTGGATCGTCCCAATATCGGTTTCCAGGCGGACATGGCGCATACCCTGCTTTACCTGCTGGGTTATAATGAGCCGGAAGACCGGATCCTGCCGGCGGATTTCAAGTGGGAAGACCGTCCGGCCCTGGAGGAAGGGCTCAAAACCCTGACTCGCGCCCTGCGGCCCTGGACCATCGACTTCCACGTGGCTCAGAATGACGGCACCGTACACGGTACCGGTTCGCATGATAAAACCGGACGGCATTGCCTGGCTACGGATCCGAACGGGCGGCTGAACATCGCCAAAGATGCCGGCTACTGGCTGAGGAATGAAGACGGTTCCCTGACCAAAGCCGTAAGACATATTTGTTGGGACGGATGTATGTTTCCCAACGAGGTGATGATGAAGCAGCAAACCTGGAACGATATCCTGGCGGCGATGGTGGAGGTGCGCCGTCAGCATGGCTGGCATGATGCGAAATGAAAAAGTTCTTCGTCATCGGCCTGTGTTGCGTCTGCGTAACGGCGGGATTGCTGGTCAGCAGCTTTAAGCCCGGTAAGACCGTGCCTGATGAAGATGGCTTCGCCAGGATATTTGACGGGAAAACCCTGAAAGGGTGGGAGGGAGACAGCACCTACTGGCACGTGGAAAACGGTGAGATTGTAGGCGTGGTTACCCCCGCCACGCTGCTGAAGCGGAATACCTTTCTGATCTGGCGGGGCGGCGCCCCCGGCGATTTTGAGCTGAAGCTGGAGTACAGGATCACCCAGGACGGGAACAGCGGCATCAACTACCGCAGCGTGCCCGTGGAAGGTCTGTCCTATGCGTTGAAGGGGTATCAGGAAGACATAGACGGCAGGAATGTATATACAGGCCAGAATTATGAGGAACGCGGCCGCTGTATCCTGGCTTATCCCGGGCAGCAGGTGGTGCTGCCGCCGGTAAAAGAGTCCCTGGCGGCCCTGGTCAGGCAGAATGCCTGGACCGCTTCACAGGTGACGGCTTCGCTGGGAAAGGGAGATGCTTTAAAATCGTATATCCGTCCGGGTTGGAATGAATGCCATATTATTGCAGAAGGGAATCACCTCCGGCATTATGTTAACGGCGTGCTGATGAGCGAGGTCACGGACAATGATCCGGAACACCGTCGCTCCTCAGGACTACTCGGCGTTCAGGTCCATGTAGGACCGCCGATGAAAGTAGAGTATCGCAATATACGGCTGAAGCGGCTGGATTAGCAACAAACATTTTATCAAAGCTTTTTAATTGCTTATTGTTATGTCAAAAAAGAAAGAACTGAGAATAGGACTGATCGGCTGCGGCTTCATGGGAAGGACGCATTCCAACGGATACCGCCGGGTATGGAACTTTTTTCCTGAGCTGGCCTATAAGCCCGTTTTACAAGCGGTCTGCTCCCGCAGCGAAGACAAGGTGAAGGCGTTTGCCGAGCAATGGGGATACGCTTCTGTGGAGACAGACTGGAAGAAGCTCATTGCGCGCGATGATATTGATGCGGTGGATATCTGTACGCCCAACAATATGCATGCAGAGATCGCCATCGCTGCAGCAGCGGCCGGTAAGATGGTGCTCTGTGAAAAACCGCTGGCCCGCGGTCTGGAAGAATCACGCCGTATGGTAGAGGCGGTGGAGAAAGCCGGCGTTAACAATACCATATGGTACAATTACCGGCGGATACCGGCGGTGACCCTCGCCAAGCAGATCATCGATGCGGGAAAGCTGGGCCGCATCTTTCATTACCGCGCCAATTTCCTGCAGGACTGGACCATCAGCGCAGACCTCCCGCAGGGAGGGGAGTCGCTGTGGCGTATGGATGCCGACGTGGCAGGCTCCGGCGTTACGGGCGACCTGCTGGCTCATTGCATAGATACGGCCATCTGGCTGAACGGCAGCATAAAAGACGTATCTGCGGTAACGGAGACCTTTATCAAAGAACGTGTGCATCAGCTGACGGGCAAGGTCGAGAAGGTCGGCATTGACGATGCCTGTATTTTCCATTGTCATTTTGAAAACGGATCGCTGGGACTTTTTGAATCCACCCGTTATGCGCGCGGTCATAAGGCGCTTTATACTTTTGAGATCAACGGGGAGCATGCTTCCATCCGCTGGGACCTGCACGACCTGAACCGGCTGGAATATTTTGATCACCGGGACGAATCTATTGTGCGCGGCTGGCGCTCCATTCATGTCACCGACGGCGATCAGCCTTATATGGACAAGTGGTGGGTGCCCGGTCTGAGCATAGGATATGAGCATTCCTTTATCCATCAGGTAGCTGATTTCCTGAAAAGCCTGGAAACGGGAACACCCTGTTCCCCTACCTTCAGGGAAGCTTATGAAACCCAGCAGGTATGTCAGGCTGTGCTGGACTCGGCAGCCTCGGCCAACTGGAAAACCGTAGCGGATCAGTGAAGCCCGGTAAGCGATGTCCCTATTTTAATCTGTAACCTGTAAAAAAACTGATATGCTAAAAAGATATGTAAAACACATTCCCCTGGCTTTCGGGCTGGCCGCCCTGGTGCTGGGCGGTTGTAATTCCGCCGGTAATAACGGCGCTGCCGGAGATGCCGACAGCAGCGGGGCCGGCGACAGCGCGGCCGGTGCAGCGGAAAGCGGCTTTGTATCGCTTTTCGACGGGCAAACACTCAATGGCTGGAAAGGAGATACCGCCGTATGGCGTGCGGAGAACGGCGAGATCATCGGGGAAGTGACCGAGAGCTCAACCCCGCTGAAGGCGAATTCCTTCCTGATCTGGCAGGGCGGTACCCCCGGCGATTTTGAGCTGACGGCCGAATTTAAGCTTTCCCCGGAATCCAACAGCGGTATCCAGTACCGGAGCGATGAGGTGGACGGCGTCCCCTTCGCCCTGAAAGGATACCAGGCGGATATGGATGGGGCCAACAACTATACCGGTCAGAACTATGAGGAGCGCAAACGTACTACGCTGGCTTACCGGGGACAGAAGACCACGCTGCCTCCTTATGGCGGAGGCGACCTGCGGTCGGGTATCAAGAATAATGCATGGACGGCTGCCGTGGTAGACGGGTCGCTGGGCAGCTCAGACTCCCTGAAAACCCTGATCAAAGCCGATGATTGGAATACCTGCCGCATCGTGGCCAAGGGGAATCACCTTCAGCATTATATCAACGGTGTGCTGATGAGCGACGTAACCGACAACGATACGGTAAATGGGAAGACCTCCGGGCTGATCGGCATACAGATCCATGCCGGCCATCCCATGAAGGTGGAGTACCGGAATATTATGCTGAAGCAGGACTAAGGACAATATATTTTACAGCCTGTAAAGCTCAGCCGGCTTTATTTTGGGAATGCTACCCGGAGTAAAGCCGGCTTTTTTAGGCCTTGCCGGCGCGATCGATCACTGATAAACTAAAAATTTTATAATTATATCACATTGAGGATAAATTGTTATCATCGATATTTGTTATTTGTATTAACTGTCCCCCTGGCCGGTCTTCCTAATTTTAGCCGGACAATATGTTTTTAAATATTAATATTGTTCTCTTATTGCTTTATTTATTAACCCGACATCACGACCCTATGACGTGGACGCTACCCCTCAGCTTCTTTCTACAAGTTATTTTGTCCACCTGTCCCGGCCCGATGAAGCTCATGTGCCGGATGCCGATGCAAAGAATTCTCTTTCCCTGTTTAACTAAATCATTATGACGCGTTTTTACACGAAGCGGTTACATTTATTATTGTTGATTGCAGGAGGCCTGTTTACGTCCTTCCGGAGCCTGGCGCAGTATACTCCCGCTGTGATATCAACCGGCGGAACTTATACCGCTGTGGCCACCGACCGGCAGGATCGTGCATATGTAGTAGCGTACAATGCGGGGAGCGACAAGTATGAGGTGGATCTTTATCCGGCAGGGTCGACAGGAGGGCATAGTGCTATTTACAGTGATTTAGCGAATCCCGGCGTAGATTTTCCCTGGGGCATTGCGGTAAACAGTCACGGAGATATTTATGTGACCAATCCGAATACATCGGACAACTGGGAGGTCATCAAGCTGGAGGGCGGCACCCGTACACCCAGTGTCATACTGAAGGGCAATTATTATACCGCGCTCACTACCGATGCCAATGATAACCTGCTGACGATGGAGTACGATTCATCGACGCACAATTATCAGGTGGTAAGATATGATGCCAACGGTGGCGCCAGAACGATTTTATTCAATGGCCTCCCTCTGGCAGCGGGTTCGGGAACTTATCCCTGGGGGATTGTCACGGACAAGCAGCATAATATTTATATCCTCGACTTTCCCTACAATGCTTCAAACGGCAGGGTGATCAAGCTGGCTGCTCCGGGATATAATACGCCCACCACGCTTCTTTCCGGTAAAAATTATTCTTCCCTCGCCATTGATGCTGTAGGAAACCTGTACACCTCAGAATTCGCGGGCGGAAGCACTTATCATGTGATGAAATATGCCGCGCCGGCGCTTACGTCGGGTATGGAAATATATACCGGCCTCAGCATTGCCCCCTTCCTTTATCCCTGGGGGCTGGCGGTTGACGGCCATGGCAATGTATTTGTGAACGACCCCGCCGCCAACGCCGGAACCGGAAAATTCATTAAACTGACCAGCGATCCGATTGCCGTAACCAGCGTAACACGCGCCAGTCCCAACCCTACGGCTGCGCCAACCGTGGACTTTACGGTAAAGTTCAGCGCGCCGGTATCCAATGTGACCGCGTCAGCTTTTAGCATCACCACTACCGGCAGCATCAGACGTCCTTATACAACAAATGTAACCGGTAGCGGAACCACCTATACCGTTACCGTAAATACGGGTACCGGAACGGGCACCTTGCAGCTGGGCGTAAACGGCATCGGTGTCATGAACAACCTCTCTAATATACCCTACACTGACGGGGAAGTATATACGATTTATGATGCCACCGAAGCCTATCCGGATACCATACAGGTAACCGAAAATATTCCGGCTACAGGGAATGTGCTGACGAACGACCAGCCTGCGGACGGTACCTCGCTGACGGCCTCGCTGGTGACCGCGCCGGTGAACGGCACCGTGGTGCTGAATGCGGACGGGAGCTTTACCTATACGCCAAATATGAACTATTCCGGTGCCGATAGTCTGATCTACCAGGCCTGTGATAACGGCATGCCGAGCCGCTGCGACACGGCAACGGTACTCTTCCAGGTGAAGAACGTCAATGGCGCCCCCGAAGCCTATCCGGATACCCTACAGGTAGACGAAGATGTGCCGGCAACAGGGAATGTGCTAACGAACGATCACGATCCGGAAGGCAACCAGCTGACGGCGTCGCTGGTGACCGCACCGGTGAACGGCACGGTAGTGCTGAACGCCGACGGCAGCTTTACCTATACGCCAAATGCAAACTATTCGGGTTCCGACAGCCTGATCTACCAGGTTTGCGACAACGGTACACCCAGTCTTTGCGACACGGCGACGGTGCTCTTCCAGGTGAAGGACGTCAATGACGCCCCCGAGGCTTATCCGGACATCATTCAGGTTACAAAAGATATTCCGGCTACGGGAAATGTGCTGACGAACGACCAGGATGCAGAGGGGAATGCCCTCACTGCCTCACTGGTCACCGCGCCGGTGAACGGCACGGTAGTGCTGAATGCCGACGGGAGCTTTACCTATACGCCGAATGCGAACTATGTGGGTTCCGACAGCCTGGTTTACCAGGTTTGCGATAACGGCACGCCAAGCCGCTGCGATACGGCGACGGTGCTCTTTCATATAACTGATATGAACTCACCGGTGATCACTTCGGTAGATGTGCCCGCTGATGGATATTATCATGCCGGGGATGTGCTTGATTTTACGGTTCATTGCAGTGAAAACGTGATTATTACGGGTACGCCTTCTCTGGCTGTCACAATAGGGACAGCTACCGTGCAGGCAAGTTATACCGGCGGCAGCGGTACAAATGCCCTGACCTTCAGCTACACCGTGCAGCCGGGCGAGATGGATATGGATGGGATCGCGCTGGGTAGTAGCCTGAACCTCAACGGGGGTACCTTCAGAGATATTGCCGGGAATAATGGAAACCTGGCGCTGAGCGGTGTGCCCAATACCCGGGGTATATTTGTTAATACCGCTCTACCCAGCGTAACCTTATCTACCAACGCTCCTGCGCTGGTGAATACACAGTTTACGGTAACCATAACCTTCAGCGAAGCGGTGACCGGCTTTACGCTCGGTGATCTTGCGGCCACCAATGCGGGACTCAGCAACTTACAAACTGCAGACAATATTACCTATACGGTGGAGGTCGTTCCGCTGGCAGACGGACCGGTAACCTTGCAGGTGCCCGCTGATGTGGCGGTAAATATCGGGAATAACGGCAATACGGGTTCTAATACGCTCAACCTTGGTTATGATGGCACCCGTCCGGAAATCAGGGCGGTAAGCTTGCCCGCCACGGGAACTTATAAGGCCGGTGATGTGCTGAACTTTACGGCAAAATATAGTGAAAATGTCACAGCCAGTGGTATGCCATATCTGGAAGTGGTGATAGGTAGTGACACGGTACATGCAGCTTATACCGCGGGTACCGGCACCGACGCATTATCTTTCCAATATACAGTAGCGCCGGGTGATGAAGATGACGATGGCGTTCGCCTGGGTGCAAGCCTGCAGACCAATGGCGGAAGCATACGGGATGCGGCGGGTAACAATGCCGGTACGGAATTGAAAAACATCGCCACAAATACGGTGCTTGTAGATGCGGTAGCGCCGGTCGTTACTGCGGTGGATGTACCGGCTGATGGTTATTACAAAACCGGAGATACGCTTGGTTTTACCGTGCGGCTCAGTGAGAAGATACGGATAGACACGGCGGGTGGTAACCCCTTCCTCGAGCTGGTTATCGGTACCCGGCACGTTCGGGCGCCCTTAAGCGGCAGCGGCACGGCCACGCTTGTTTTCAGCTACATTGTTCAGGAAGGCGACGAGGATCTGGACGGGATCGCCCTCACGAATGACCTTGCCTTGAACGGAGGAACCTTAGTGGATGCTGCCGGGAATGATCTTGTCCCGGTATTGAGCCACGTGGGCAGTACCCGGAATGTTTTTGTGTATAGTAAGCGGCCTGCCGTACGGTTGTCCGGTACCCCATCATCCGATAAGCCGTTTACCCTTACCGTTACGTTCAGCGAAGCGGTGACCGGATTTACATTAGGTGACCTTACCACCACGAATGCGGATCTCAGTAACCTGCAAACCACAAACAATACGATCTATACATTGCAGGTTACTCCGCAGGGAGACGGTACAATAACCCTGCAGGTGCCGGCCGGCGCAGCCGCGAATATCGCCGGTACCGGTAATACGGCATCCAATGTTATCAGCTTCACTCATGATGGTACCGCGCCGGTAGTAACATCGGTGGATGTGCCGGCGGATAAGACCTATAAGGCGGGAGAGGTATTATCTTTTACAGTGCATTTCAGTGAAGATATTGCTGTAACAGGATCAGATGCAACGCTCAGGCTGATCGTCGGCGCCGCTGCAAAACAGGCGGGCTATGTTTCTGCCGATGCGAACAGCATGGTCTTCAGCTATACGGTGCAGGCCGGCGATCTGGACACAGACGGCATTACGGTGAATGACTTGTCGCTGAACAACGCAAGCGTCAGGGATACAGTGGGCAATAATGCCGATCCGGCATTACACCATATCGGCGCCACAAATGATGTGAAGGTGGATGCTGTGGCACCGGTCATTGCCACAGGACAGGTATTTACCGTGGAGGAAAACAGCGCCCCCGGCGCCAGCGTCGGAACGGTGAATGCCACAGATCCTGGTTCGGTCAATACCTTGCAGGGCTGGACGATTACAGGCGGTAATACAGATAGTGCTTTTGCCATCAATGCGGCAGCGGGTGAAATAACCGTTGCCGACAGCAGCAAGCTGGATTATGAAACAAAGCCGTCTTATACGCTGACTTTAACGGTGAGCGATGGAGTGAATACATCGACGCCCGAAACGGTGACGATCCGTCTGAAGGACGTCAATGACCATGCGCCGGTGATTGCCCCCGGTCAGCGCTTTGACATAAACGAGAACAGTGCCGACAGTGCCATCGTAGGTGCGGTGAAAGCGACAGATATCGACGCCGGCACTACGTTCAGCAACTGGACGATCACCGGCGGTAATGCCGGGAATGCGTTTGCCATCGATAAAGCCAGCGGCAAGATCACAGTAGCCGACAGCAGCAAGCTGGATTATGAAACAACACCGTCTTATACACTGACATTAACGGTGAGCGACGGCACCCATACTTCCAAACCTGCAACGGTAACCATACAGCTTGAGGATGTGCCCGAAGCGCCAACGGCGATCCGCTTTAGTTCCGCAGACCTGTATGAGAACCGGCCATCCGGGACCCTGGCAGGTGTGCTCAGCTCCGTTTCCGCCAATCCCCAGGATGTTTTCACCTATACGCTTGTACGCGGTGAAGGGGGAGGAGACAATCACTTGTTTGGTATCCGGAATGACAGTCTTTTAACCACATCTTCGCTGGATTATGAACAGAAGAGCAGCTATAAGATACGGGTGCGTACGACGACCCGGCACGGCGACTTTTTTGAGCAGGCCTTAACGATTCGTCTCCTTGACGTTAACGAAGCTCCCACGCTGACAGTACCGGCTGACCTGGCCATCTGTTATACTACCGATGAGCAGCAAATTACCCTGGGCAGCATCACTGCGGGAGAAGACAAAGACCAGACCACTGCGGTTTCGGTAGCGGCTGATAAGGCTGACTTCTTTGATATGATTTTCGTGTCCGGAAACAAGCTGCATTACAAGCTCCGCAAAGACGTGGCCGGACAGGCCCTGATAACCCTGACTGTGAAAGACAACGGAGGAACGGATCACGGCGGCGTAGATGAGGTCAGCGACAGCTTTACCCTGACTGTCAATCCCGTTCCCGAGGCTACCATCACTTCCGATATGGGTACCGATATCTCGAAGGGCCGCGTTGTCCATCTGACCGCTACCGGCGGCAACACTTATGCATGGAGCCCGGCTGACGGCATACTGGACGGTGCAGGAACAGCGGTGCTCACCGTGCGTCCGGAAGAACCTACCACCTATGCGGTAACCGTAACCGATGCAAACGGCTGCAGCGCCCGACAGGAAATCAATCTTCAGGTGAAGGCAGATTACCAGGCGCTCGAGGCCCCCAACATCCTGACCCCGAACGGAGATGGCCGGAATGATACCTGGAATGTCCGCAACCTGGATGTTTATCCGGATAATGAGGTGTTTATCTATGACCGCTCCGGAAGGCTGGTATTTCATCAGAAAAATTACCAGAACCGGTGGGATGGGACGTTGAACGGTAAGCCCTTGCAGACCGGCACTTACTATTATATCGTGAACGTGGATGCCGGTAAGAAAGTCTTTAGAGGCTATATCACTATCATCCGCAATAACCCTTGATTATTACCTGGTCAAATCCTAAAGTCATGCATTACTTAATAATATATTGCCGCTCCTGTAGTCGCCGGATCATTCCTGTTTTCCGCATCACTACAGGGATAATCATACTGAGCTTTTTCGCCGCATCGCCGGTCTTCGCGCAGCGGGCGGGCATTACGATGGAGCCGATGGACCCGCCGGGGGCGCAATATTACCTCAACCGCTATATCGGGAACCCGGCTATGGCCGGCGCTGATTCCTCGCTGAACCTGACAGCGGCTTATCAGAACGAATGGCAGGACATCCCGGGTGCGCCGGTTGTTGCCACCTTTGCCGCGGATGTCTATTTCGGAAAACGGGTGGGAGCGGGGGTGACGGTCAACCAGGACAATGCCGGGCTGATCAACCGCAACCGCGTGGCGCTGAGCTACGCCTATCATCTTCCGCTGAGCGACCGGCAGCAGCTGCATATGGGTATCTCTGCGGTTTTGTTGAATACCCGTATCGATCCCCAGAAAGTACAGGGCGATGCAGACGATCCCGAAGTGGGGGAGTACAACCGTAACGGCACCTATTTTGAAGGAGACTTCGGAATAGCCTATACCGATCCCCACTGGACCATACAAGCTGCGCTGCCTAATCTGGTTGGTTTTTTTAAAAAGAATATTTATAACCAGGCCGATGTAGCCTCCTTTTACACAGCAGCAAGCTACCGGTTCTTTTTTGACGGAGCGCTGAGCAGTCTCGAGCCGGAGGTCTGCTACCGCGGGATAAAGGGCATAAAAGGGATTGCCGATATGGGGGTGAACGCCGCTTTCCTTCGCGACCAGATCAATCTTTTCGGGATGTACCACAGCTCCGGTAATTTTACCGCAGGAGCAGGTTTTACGATTGCTTCCACCGTTGCCATACAGGGGTTGTATACCACCCAGACCTCGGGACTGAAGACATATTTTTCAGGAAAATATGAAATCGATGTGCATGTCCGGCTCTTTCATAACAAGATTGAGCTTTTGCATGATTAGGCCCTGCCTGTCGCTTTCATACGGCGATCTGCTCAACGGCATCTTCAAAAGCATGGTTCTTTGTGTCCGGAAGATTAACCCCTTCCACCCGGTAAGTGGTGATATCGGTTAACCCGATAAAGCTGAGGACCTTCCGCAAGTAAGGTTCGGTAAAGTCGTACGACTTCATCGGCCCGTCGGTATAGATGCCGCCGGAAGAGATGGCCAGATAGACTTTTTTGTTTTTGATCAGCCCTTCCGGCCCGTCTGTGGTGTAGCTGAAAGTTACCCCCGCCCGCATGATATGATCCAGCCAGGCCTTCAGCGTGGAATGTATCCCGAAGTTGTACATGGGCACCCCGATGACGATGCTGTCGGCTTCCTTCAGCTCGGTGATCGCCTGGTCGGAATGCATGATGGCTGCGGCCAGTTCCGGTGTCCTGCTTTCCGGCATGGTCATAAATGAGTTAAGATGCACTTCTTCCAGATGGGGAAACGGCGTTTGGGTAAGATTGTGGGTCTTGACGGTACTGCCCGGATGTTTTTCCAGCAGGCGTTCCACGATTTCCCGACCCAGACGGATGCTGAAAGAGGAATTACCTCTTGGACTTGAAATCAGATGTAATATTTTCATGGTGCTGATATTTTGTAAAGGCAAAATTATGTACCTTTAGTATACAAACTATACTACTATACTTAAGGATACCGGTATCCTGCAGTATAGCGGCCTGTCAAATCAGTAACATGAAAAAAGAGCAAGTGGATACGCCTACCTGCCAGGCAAGCATAAATGCGGTAAGGGATTCGCTGTATGTCCTTAACGGAAAATGGAAGATCCTTGTCATCATCGCCCTGTCGGAAGGTCCCAGGCGGTTTAAGGAAATAGAGCGTTCTATCGAGGGCATTACGCCAAAAGTGCTTTCCAAGGAGCTGCGGGAGCTCGAGCTGAATGAATTTGTTGAAAGAAAGGTTTACGACAGCATCCCGGTGAAGGTGACCTATGAGCTTACCCCGCACAGCGATTCTCTTAGAGAGATCATCCATTCGCTGGTGGTGTGGGGACAGCAGCACCGGAAATATATTTTAAAAAAGCGGAAGCAGGCCCAGACGGAGAGATCCATCCAGGAATAGAAAACAGATATGAAGCATACCTATAAAAATAACCAAACCTCGGGAGAGTTCAGGCTTGTTGCAAATGAACGGGAGCTGGACCGGATCTTTTATGGGAAAGACCGCCGGGATAAGCTGCTGACCATTGCCTGGAACCGGGGGCCGCGTCAGACCGTGTCGGTGGATAGCATCGACTATGATTTTCCGGAGAACAGCGTGCTTTGTCTGATGATAAATCAATCTTTTTACTTTTCGCATCCGGAGGACATTATAGCGTGGCAGTTCAACCGGGAGTTTTATTGCATCATGGAGCACGATAAGGAGGTCAGCTGCGTTGGTTTCTTATTTTATGGCTCCCGGGAAATGATGTTTATCCGGTTGGAAGAACGGGGACAGCAGAAAGCGGATCTGCTGCTCCGTGTATTTCTGGAAGAGTTTGAAACGGTGGATAATATCCAGGAAGACATGCTGCGCGTGCTTTTAAAACGGCTGGTCATCATTATCACCCGGATTGCCAAAGAGCAGTATATAGACCATGAGGAGCTGACGGCAGAAAAGCTGGATATTATCCGCGAATATAATTTGCTGGTGGAGATCCATTACAAAACCGAACATCAGGTAAAATTTTATGCCAGCAGCCTGAACCGTTCCCCAAAAACGTTGTCCAACCTGTTTGCTTTGTATAATAACAAATCGCCCCTGACGGTGATCCAGGAAAGGATTATTCTGGAAGCCAAACGCCTGTTGATCTATACGGACAAGACATCCAAGGAGATTGCCTATGAGCTGGGCTTTGAGGATATGGCCTACTTCAGTAACTTTTTCAAACGCATCACATCCCTGTCGCCCCTGGCATTCCGGAAAAGCAAGGCAGACTTTGTACGGATACATAGAGGTTAATTATTACAAGGATTGGGGAAATCCTTCTATTTTTCCCGGGCTTGCCAAAGATGACCTTTGCGTGGTTATTCATCATTAAACACAAAAGGTTATCCAAATGAAAAACTTTCCCGTTCCGCAACGAGACCAGGTATCGCCTTCCAACCAGGCTATTTTTGACAATCTGAACAAGATGGTAGGGTTTGTGCCAAACCTGTTTGCCGTTTATGCGCATTCCGAAAATGCCCTGGGCAACTACCTGGCTTTTCAGAACGGCAAGACTTCCCTGAAGGCAAAAGAGCGCGAGGTCATCAATCTGGTCGTCAGCCAGTATAACCATTGTGTCTATTGTCTGGCGGCGCACACGGCCATTGCAAAGATGAACGGCTTCAGCGAAGAGCAGATACTGGAGATCCGCCGGGCTGCCATTACCTTTGACCCGCGTTTGGCAGCGCTGGCGGGGCTGGTGAAGGGCATTGTGGAAAACCAAGGACATGCGTCGCAGGAGCTGCTCGATAGTTTTTACAGCGTCGGTTATACTCACGGTTCCCTGGTGGACGTAGTGATGGTGATCGGCGATAAGATGATCTCCAATTACCTGCATGCCCTGACCGATATTCCGGTGGACTGGCCGGCAGCCCCTGCTTTATAAGGGATAAGGCCGGAGAAAAGGCTAAGGTCGCTTTGGGCGGGCAGGAGGGGAGGTGCCGTTTTGCAGCCAGATATCGATGCGCGGGGTTTTCCAGGTATAGGGCTTGTCAATGATATCCATATCTCCGTCGCCGTCGAGATCGGCCAGCCTGGCTTCATGAAAATCAAAGCCGGTTGAAAAAAGCGTTTTTCTGAAATGCCCCTTCCCGTCGCCGAAGAAGATAAAAGCATGGCCCTGCTGGTCGGGAACCGGTGAGTCCTCGGTCCATTGGGACATTTCAGCGGCAAAGATATCCAGGTTTCCGTCGTGGTCAATATCCGCTACATCCAGGCTGTGGCAATGGATCAGAGGCGTATCGATCAGACGGTGCGGTTGCCAGCTTGTGGGAATTTGCGGATCGCCGGTGCAGGAATACCATTCCAGATAACCGCTTCCGTCTCCGGGTGAGACAACGATCTGGCTGGTTTTCCCGGGCATGAATTTCCCTGTGGCTACCCGGCCGCCGGCTTCACCAAAACGCACGGGGATAAACTTTCCCTGGCCCTTGTACTTGAACCAATAGTTTCCGGCCAGAAGATCCGTATGTCCGTCTCCGTCGATATCTGCGGCTGCGGTCCCTTCGGGATACCAGGAGTTTTGTGCGCCGGCAGGCCCTTTAAAGACAACCTGCAGGGGCCAGGGAGACCGGGTGGCATCATGCGGGATTGAAGTGAGAAAGAGTGTTTTACTGCCCTGGTTCCAGAAGGCAAGCTGAGGGGTTCCGGTTTGCATAAAGTCGCCCCATACCTGGTCATGATGTTGTTTTCCGCCGCTGTTTTTGATAATATGACGTTTCCAGCCTGCGGAAGGAGCGTAATGCGGAAAGGGATTTTCCCACCACCAGAGCTGGTTGCTCTGCCAGTCGCCCCCCAACACGAGGTCAGGATCGCCGTCGCCATCGATATCGTATACGGCTCCTCCCGCTTCAATGGTCAGGAAGCTGCTGTCGATCACATATCGTTTCCATGCTCCGTTCATCCTCCGGTACCAGACCAGGGCGGGAGCCTGTTGCCGGAAGCCCATGATAAAATCATTTATCCCATCGTGGTCAAAATCATGAACCACCAGGGCCGTCTGTTGGGTGCTTTTACCGGGAACGGGCAGATCTCCGCTGACGGAGGAAAGGTGCTTCCACCCGGTATGTTGCGCAGATGGCAGGAGAGGAGCCGGCTTTTTGATTACAAAACAGGAAGAAGGAGCGCGGGGATCATCAAATACGCTGTCGAGCCGTATGACATGAGATGCATTATTCAGTACCATAACCGGTTTCGAAGCCGGGGAGTAGCGCGGCCAGCTTTTTCCGGCTATTGCTCCCGGTGTTCCATGCCTGATAAAATGTACCCAGGCCTGATGAACCTGCCGGCCGACCTGAAGTGCTGCCGGAGTAAAAGCATGCCGTTCGGGCAGGAACCAGACAAAGGGAAGCTCGTCGGCATGCGTAGCTGGCCGGCCGTCGCTGCGGTAATCAAAACGGTACATCCAGACATGATCGCCGGTGCTGGCCAGTTGGGTTGCCAGCCGGTAAGCATGCATCTGGTACATGTATTGTGAAAGGGTAGCGGTAGCGGCGGCCGTCCTGTCTTTGCCCGGCATGTGCCGGTAGGTGGACAGGACATAGCGGAAATTATCTCCAAACCAGGCCTGCAGCACAGTAGTATCCGGATGAAACAGCCGTTTATCCATGTCCATGAACAGCCGGCTTTCTTCCCGGTTGGTGCCGATCAGAAAACGGATGCCGGAGGGAGGATGTTTTTTGAGATATGAATAAGGATCGTCGTTTATGATCTGTCCGTCGATAACCGGTCCGAAGTAATTGGTAGCCTGGGCGCCCTGGCAGACTTTTCCCTGTGCGGCGATCAGCTTTTCAGCGGGCATGCTGAGCAAGGCGCGGGGATCCCGGATATTGAGCGCTTCCATAAACCGTTGCCGGATGGCTTTTGCCGTGACGGTATCCCGGATACATTGCAGACCTCCGCTTTCGAGGATCAGCTGCGAGAAGTAATTTCTTGCTTCAGGAGCAACGGCCAAGGTGGAGGCCAGCTTCGCCCCGGCGGATTCGCCCATAACGGTGACCTTTGAAGGATCGCCGCCAAAGCGGCGGATATTTTTGCTGATCCATTTCAGCGCCATGATGCAATCCAGCAGACCGTTATTACCCGAGGAGCGATAGGCAGGGTCGAGGTCGTCAAGATACAGGAAGCCAAATATGCCCAGGCGGTAGTTGATCGTTATCGTGATGATGCTGTCCCGGTCGGCGAAGGCATGACCGTCTTCGCCCATCCCGGCACCCGCCAGCATGGCGCCGCCGTGGATCCAGACCAGGACCGGCAGGTTGGCGGAAAGCTTGGGAGTATAGATGTTGAGCGTAAGACAGTTTTCGTTTCCTTTCAGCGGGTGCTGAGATTCGCCGTATTGGGCAGCGGGGCTTCCGAACTTTTCGCAGGAGAGCGTATCGTTCCAGGACTCGGGTGGTTGCGGCGGTTTGAAGCGGAGCTTGCCGGTGGGCGGCTGCGCATAGGGGATGCCTTTGAAGACGAACGCATTGTTTTCGCGGCTGCCGCGTATCAGCCCGTCATTAAGCCTGACCAGGGTCGTTTGGGCCGCTACGGTCAGGGACGTTGCCGGCAGCAATAACCATGAGAAAAGGATGAAGACATGTTTTTTCATATCGAACGAAGAACTTTGGCCGGATTTCCTCCGACAAGGGTATTGGGAGGGACATCCCTGGTGACTACCGAACCCGCTGCAACCACTGAGTTCTCGCCGATGGTTACGCCGCCGATAATCGTTGCGCCGGCGGCGATCCAGACATTTCTTTCGATCACGACGGGCTTTGCGACGACAAAGGCGCGCCGCTGAGCCGGTTCCAGGGGATGGCCGGACGTGAGGATGCTTACATTCGGCCCGATCATCACATCGTCGGCAATATCGAGCCCGCCAAGGTCATAGAAGGTACAATTCTGATTGATAAAAACATTGCGTCCCAGACGGATATCGGTTCCACCGGTTGTGTAGAAGGGCGGGATCAGTAAAAAGCCGTCGTCGACCTTTTTGCCAATGAGGTGGCTGAACAAGGCCCGGATCTCATCCGCATCGTCGAACGTCAAACGGTTAAGATTAGCGGTGATCGCCATAGCGCGTTTGACGCTGGCCTGCATGGCTGCCGATTCCGGCGTTCTCCTGGGAATTATCTTGGTGCGACCGTCATTTACCATTGCTCAAATTCAGGATTTGTCATGAGCTCAAGGTATAAAATAAAGTCTATATCGTTTCAGGAATGCTCCCTGCCGCCATTACGAGATATAGAATCTTCTGCGAGTTTTACGGCGGAGGGGTTCGCCCCGGAACATCCGGCCATAAAAGGCTGGCCTCACTTATGCGGAAAGAGATGATCTCTATTGTTGAGTACCAAAGGTGCATGAAGGGGATGAGCGAAATTACAAGTCGCTCGGATAGAATGGTATTGACGAGGCTTAATCATAAACATTACTTAACATAATATTAATTATAGGACAAATTTATTGCAGAAATATTGATTTTTAAGAGGACTATCCATACCTGTCGTATTCGGCCACTGATATTGTCGTATTTGCCCTGTAATGACACCATATTTGTTGACGAGATTTGTATCTTAATAAAACATCAACAAAAAAATTAAAAGAAAATGTTATACTGTACGCCTTTCCTTTTGTTTGATGGAAATTGTGCTGAGGCAATGACCTTCTATCATGAATGTTTTGGCGGTGAGTTGACGCTTACCAAACTTGGTGATAGTCCTATGAAAGACATGTTGCCACCTGAAAAGCACGACAGAATTATCAATGCGTATCTGAAAAGTGGCGATATTGAAATATCAGCCACAGATTGGATGGCTTCTCCTGATTTTGAACCGATAAAAGGCAATACGTTTGCCATATTCATTATTGGAAAAACATTTGACGAACTAAGCACAGTTTTTGATAAACTCAGGGACGGAAACAATAATGAAAGGCTACAGGAATTACATGAACTGCCATTTGGAATATATGGGCAGTTTTACGATAAATATGGTATTCAGTGGATTTTTAAGGGAGAAAAGGAAAAATAATTTTAGGAAAGTCAATAACTATTTACCTACAACATGGCTTTTATTAATAATGCTGTCCGCCCAGGCCGGCCTTGGGAATTCTCTCATAGGGCCATAGCGCCTGTAGCTCTCCCATACATCAGGCGTTTCTCCGAGACGGGGATCATGCGTTTCTTTTAGTTTTTGTTTTAGTACCGAAGAAAGATGTGCTTTGATCTTATCATAATGGGGATCTCCCGCCAGGTTATAAAGGCAATAAGGGTCTTTCTGAATATCATATAACATTTCTTCCGGAAATTTCCCAAATGATAAATTAAATAAAGAAATACTGTTTTCTGCTTGTTTAGCCGATCCTGCACTTTTCGACGGCACCTCAATGCTCTGGCTTAAAGAGGGATCATCCCGGTGTTGGATCATGTATGTTTTTGTCGGGGAACCGTCAATGTCCTCATAGGCCCAGTCCAGCGTATCACGCACAATTTTTTTTGGTGCGCCTGCCGGGTACCGCTCCGGCTTTAAATTCCATACATACAGATAGTGATCTGTCCTTACGGCCCGTTCCGGATACCCCAGGGTATGCCATCTTGCATCTGAATGGCGCTCTCTCCCGAAAAAGACATATTTACGGGCAGGATCGGTGACACCGGATCTCCCGTTTTCAAAAATATTGAGTAAGCTCTTTCCCTGCGTATTGGAAATGGTGTCTTTTACCCCGGCAGCTTCCAGTATAGTAGGGAGAATATCCACCGCGCAAACCAGGTCATTCACAGTTCGGCCCGGGTTTTTAATATGGTCCTTCCATAAAATGGCTAACGGCGTGTGCACTCCGGCTTCAAAGCTAAATGCCTTGGCACGGGGGAACGGCATGCCGTTATCTCCCATAAAAATGATAAGCGTATTATCTAATTCACCCTCTTTCTTCAGCGCTTCCAAAGCTCTTCCCACCTGCATGTCAAACCAATTTATTTCAACGGCATAATCCAGGAAATCGCTTTTTGCCTCTTTGGTATCCGGCAGATACGGGGGCACCGTTACAGAAGATAATTTTCCGCCGCGCCTGATCCCGCTTCCTTTTTCATAGGGCCTGTGAGGCTCACGGCCGCCAAGCCAAAAACAAAAGGGCTTATTTTTATCTCTCTTCGAAAGGAACATTTGAAAGCTCGCTGCATAATTATCCATACTGATCCCATTTGCCCATCGCTTTTCGGGATAATTTTTAGTATACCTTTCTGCAGTATCCTCGTAAAGGATACCGGCAGGATTGGTTGCTCTTCCTCCATCTTCCCAACTTCCCGGCCCCCAGCCTTTGCCGGTATAACCCACCTGGTAACCGTGGTCTTTCAATATATCCGTATAGACCGGAAGACCTGCCGGAAAAATGCTGGCATGCGTTCCTGCGGGGCCTATTTGCCATATGTGTTTTCCCGTCAAAATAGAAGCCCTCGAGGGAGAACATTGAGGCGCATCCACAAAAAAGCGAGTGAACAGTATACCCGCATGCGCGATGCTGTCAAAATTACGGGTATTCACAAACTTACAACCATAGGCCGAAGCATAAGGATATCCCTGGTCATCACTGATAACAAATAAGATATTGGGGCGTTTGCTTTGTCCGCTTGTATCTTTATGGACCATCGTATTACAGGAAAATAATCCGATAAATACAAAAGGATAAAACGTCCTCCGTTTTAATAGCCTGTCCAGTTTCATTTTTAACATAATAACCATTGGAATTTTCTTATGCTGATCTAATCCAACTATATTTATTTTCCAGGTAGTTTCTCCTGTGGCGGAAGGTTGCTTTCAGCTCCTGAATATCCTATATTTTGATTTATAAGCTTTCCCGAAATTCGGCCACAAGAATTAGAGTTGAGAGGACCGCATCAGTCACCGGGGTATCTTTCTCCAGTCAAATATGCCGAACAGTGTTATTTTTATTCGGTTTTCGGTTCATAGTAAAGAATTACAGCACCACCGGTAAAGGTTTTAGTTTTCACGAGTTTAAGAATAGTCCTGTCGTTTATGTTTTCAAATAAAGGCAAACCATTTCCTGCAACAACCGGATGGATACAAATTTGGTATTGGTCAATCAAGTTAAGGTTCATCAATTGTATAATTAAACTGCGGCTGCCAATAAAAATGTCGTTTCCTGATTGCTGCTTGAGTTCTAAAACAGTTTCTTTTAAATCACGATTTGCTATGGTTGCACTTTTCCAATCTACATTTTTAAGCGTATGAGAGAAAATGATCTTTGGAATTTTGTCAATTGCCTTGGCAAAGTCGTTCATTGATTTTTCTTCCGACGGATTTTCTAAAAACGTTCGCCAAAATTCCATAAGGTGATATGTTGTTCTGCCATATAAAATAGCCTCTCCCTGACCCAATAATTCTGTATAATGTTGATGTATTTCTTCATCAGGCAACCCTGCTGTATGGTCGCAATATCCGTCTAATGTCATATTGAATGCTGCAATTACCTTTTTCATATTTTGTTTTTATCATTAAGAAACTTTATAAGACTTGCCATACATCCTGTAATCTTGGGAAAGGGAAAATCTCTTTTTCGGAATATGGAACAAAAGCACGCATTAATTCTGTTAGAGACGAAAGGTTATAGATCGGGAGTGAGGTTGGTTAAGTATAAAAAGAACAAATAACTGATAAATAGAGCCCCTCCCCTTCTTTTTGTTATGGTAAATTTTTCAAAAAACAGGTTTTAACGATAGCTTAAGAAAGCAAGATATCGATTTCGCAGAACTTTTCCTTTAACAGACTCAAAGCAAAAGCTGCAGCGGAAGCCGCAAATACAGAATAATCAAGCGGAGCTTTGATGCTGATTGAGAAAGTCATTGCAAGGCCGAACAAAAGCAATAGCCATCCAGTCAGTTTGGCAAACAATTCAGTTTTATAACCGACTATCAGACAAAGCGCAAAAACGGTTTCCGCTGCCGTTGCAATTCCCCCGATTACAGGAATGATGGCCGCCGGAAACCAGGGATTAAGGGATTGGGTATATTCCAAAAACGCATTCCAATTCCCCCAGGACGACACTTCCTTGTACCATATACCGAACCTGTCTGCCACTGCGGACAGGAATCCGGCAGCAATAGAAAGACGCAGAAAAAGTTTTATGATTTTTGCTTCCATGGTTAAAATATATAGGATTCTTTCAATATAAAAAGTCAGCGAAAAATAAAGATATTACCTACAGAAAAGGAAATTTTTATTTCTCCGGATTTGTCGCCATGCCTAAAAGTATAAAGAATATTTATAATCAATAAATTATGATCCGATATTTATTTTTTGAGAAGTCCCGACCGTTTTGCCCGGCTCATTCGTCAAAAGATAAATGTAAACAAAATGAAAAATCTAAAAGACAAAGTAGCCGTTGTATTTGCCGCATCCGGTGATATCGCGGGAGCTGTTGCTCAATCGTTTTCTCAACATGGGGCAAAGGTATATGTTACCGCCCGGAACCTTGATGCCGTAAAGGCATTGGCCCGAGAAATCAAAGCCGGCGGCGGAAGTGCGGAAGCCGCCAAAGTTGATGCGCTGAATGAAACCGAAATTGACCTCTTTTTAAAGAAAGTCGTTTCAGACCATGGAAAGTTGGATATTGTATTCAACGGTATCGGGGCCGATTATAGTGAGATGGGCGGGCGTCCACCTACAACAACAGCCACTTTTGAACAATTTATGGCCCCGATGGAAAGGATATGCGGGTCACAGTTTCTTACTTCGAGGGTAGCGGCAAAGTATATGATGCAAACGCAATCCGAAGGAACTATTTTGCTTTTAACAGCAGCATTATCAAGGAGCAAAATGCCCAATTTAGCAGGCATCACGGCTGCCAGTGCAGCGGTTGAAGGCATGACACGGGTGATGGCCGCAGAATGGGGCGGGAATGGTATAAAAGTGATCTGCATTTGTCCCGGTGCCTTAATGGAAACAAAAAGGATCTCCGGATGGATCAATGCTTTTGCAAAAGAGCACGAAATACCTGCGGATCAATTAGTCATGCAGTATAAGGCTTTTGATATATTAAAGACGAGCCCGACATTAAAACAAGTGGGTGAAACGGCGGCTTTTCTTGCCTCTGAAACAGGGACGGTCTTCAACAGCCATGTTGTCGATGTCGATTGTGGTAAGTTGAACATTTTATGATACATTAAGCATTTCTTTTATGGTACATTCGCGGTTGCAGCCCTCCGGCGGAAGGCTGCAACCTCATTTTTATTCATGGATGAAATTGAATGGAATGGAAAACGAAGAGATCCTCAAATTGGCTATATCCGGTGATATCAATGCATTCCAAACATTGTTTGCTGAATTTCAAAATCAATTGAAATCTTATCTGTATCGGTTGCTTACCGATCGTGACGATGTAGATGACCTGACGCATGATACCTTTATCAGGGCATTTACCAGGATATCGACCTTTAATCGGGATTCTTCTCTGAAGACCTGGGTGTTTAAGATAGCCACCAACCTTGCCTATGATCATTTACGGAAATTAAAAAGATGGCAGGCGGATGCCCAGGACCGGGCGGCGGACCTGGCCATAGGCTCGGAGGAGATCAGGGAAGTCTTTTGGATGGTTCACGATACCTCCCCTGCCGGGGCATATGAGATGAGAGAACATATCGACTATTGTTTCACCTGTATTTCAAAAACCCTGCTTATAGAAAACCAGGTAGCGTTGATCTTAAAGCATATCTACGATTTCCAGGTGAAGGAAATTTGTCTTATCCTGGATAAGACGGAAGGGGTAATAAAACACCTGTTGAATGATGCCAGGAATATCATGACGGATATTTTTGAGCAGAGGTGCGCCTTAATCAATAAGAATGGCGTTTGCCATCAATGCAGCCATATAAATGAAATTTTCAACCCCAAACAGCATCAGCAAGAAGAGCTGATGAAGTTGGAATTGGTGAAGGCTTCAAAGAAATATAACCGGGATCAGCTTTTTACATTGCGAACCTTACTGGTGAAGGCAATTGATCCCTTGCATGCAGCAGGTACCGACTTTCATGAGGAAATCATGAGGTGTCTTAGAACGGCCATTGGCGAAAAAAGTGATTTTTTTGACCGGGATGCAGATAAAGTAGAGTAATACATTTCCGCAACTGGTAAGGATCAGTCGGCTTCTACCCTTTTAGTTCTTTAAAGATAAAAAGAATTACGCGGCTTTAATTTAAAGACTGTGCGCTCAGGTATTAAAATTTGTAAAATTCTTTCATCCTGTTAATAATATTTTCTTTTTTTCGGCGGCTTACCGTAATCTCTTTATTGTCTGAAAGAATAAGTGTGCCTCCTTCACCTTTTACATATTGTTTGACATGAAGCAGGTTGACAAGGTAAGAATGATGTGCCCGGATAAAACCCGAACTGGTTAATAATTTTTCGTATTCGGATAGTCCTTTAGATGAGCAAATAAGCGGCTGGCCTGCAAAATGAATATGGGTATAAACACCGGATGCTTCACAATAAATAATATCCTTTATATCCGCTACGTCAAATCCTTTCAATGAGGGTATGCACAGCTTCATTTCATTTTGTGTATTGATTTTGTTCAGGTTGTACAGGAGCGTTGAAATATTGTTGCCGGCCGTATTATTGTCCGATATACGCTTTGCTGCCCGCTTTACGGCACTTGCCAGCAGGTCTTCGTCAATAGGTTTTAATAGATAGTCTATAGCGCTGTATTGAAAGGCCCGTAAGGCATATTGGTTATGTGCCGTAACAAAGATGATCTCAAAATTGAGGTGTTCCAGTCCGGCCAACAGGTCAAAGCTTGTTTTATCCTTCAGGGAAATATCGAGAAAAACCAATTGCGGGTTCAGTAGCTGAATTTTTTCTTTTGCTTCGGCAACATCCCGGCAGGATGCAACTACGCTCAGCTCGGGGCAATACGCCTGCAACATGCTGTTCAGCGCATTCAATCCCCTGGTTTCATCATCTACCAATATTGTGCGTATCATAATTATATCTATTTAGTTGATAATCGTAGAACCGCAATAGTGCCGCTCCCGGCTTTAACAGGCAGATCCGATTTATCCGTTATATTTAATGAGCATTTCATGTTGTATTTTTCATTCAGCACCACCAGCCTTTCTTGGATGTTCACAATACCCAGCGAATGGTGGGTGCGGATGGCAGTTTCTTTGTTTTTTACCGATTGCCTGATGCCTATTCCGTTATCCTCGATTTCGCAGGTCAGGCTATTGCTATCGCCAAAAAAGCGGATAAAAAGCTGTCTGTCTCCCTCTTTATTGCTCAGTCCGTGCCATAAGGCATTCTCCACCAGGGGCTGTACCAGCATGGGCGTTATCTTTACCTCGCTTATATTTAATTTTTCATCTATATTTATGGAATAAGAAAACGCTTCGAACCTCAATTTTTCCATTTCGAGGTATTGCTGCAGATGGTCAACACATTGCTCCACAGTAATAAAAGTTTGCCTCGACTGTTCCAGGCTGGTACGTATCAGCTGTGCAAATTTACTAAGGTAGCGGCTGGCATTTTGCTTATCGTTGTTCCATATCATTTCCTTAATGCTGTTGAGCGAATTGAAAATAAAATGTGGATTCATTTGTGCATGCAGACCCTTCATTTCCAGCTCGGCCATTTGCTGTTTTAATGCCGCATTCTTGCGAATGGACTGCACCCTTCTGCTTACAAAATAAAATACCAGTATGGCAGATAACAATGCTGCCGCTATTCTGAAAGCCCAGGTTTGCCACCAGGGTGGATTTATGGTAATGGGCAATGAAGTCATGCTTTTCGCCCATTTACCATCGCTGTTGGCAGCCCGCAGCTCAAAAATATATTCGCCCGGCGGCAGACTGGTGAATATGGCGTTGTTCACCGGCGCCGGGCTGCTCCAGTTATCGTTGAGCCCTTTCAGCCGCCACATAAAGAGATTGTTGGCTTCGTTGGAAAAATTGGTAGCGGTAAAATTGATTGTTATAAAATTTTCATTGTATTTAAGATGGATATTGGCAATGCGGGCGGATTTTTCATTTACTTTTATGGCGGTAATCAGCGGGGCCGGGCTAAATGTGTTTTCCTTTAGCGATGACGGAATAAATTCGGTGATGCCGCCAATGCCGCCAAACATCAGCGTGCCGTCGTCATCGGTGAATGCACATGCTGTATTGTATTCCAGGAAACTGAGCCCGTTGCCAAGGTTGTAGTTTTTCTCTATGGTGTAAGCTCTGGGGGATATCCGGTACAGCCCAGTGTTAGCGCTCACCCAAAAATCTCCGCTTTTATCTTTTTGAATGGCATAGCATACGTTGGAAGCATTTTCGCTACCGGGAAGGATACGCCTTACTATTGTTTTATTTTTTGCATCGTAGATTACGACGCCGTTGTCGGTAGCGATCCAAAATAGATTTCCATCCTGCAGCAAATACCTGGCATTAACAGATATGGTCCTTACCGGTTCTACTATTTCAAAGGTCTGATCCCTGGTATCATATTTTACAAGCCCTGCACCGGTGGTGCATATCCATAGTATATTTTTGCTGTCCTCATAAATATAACGGCCGGTAAATAAATTGTTATGAAGCGTGTTTTCCGGACAGGCCTGCCAGCTATAATCTTTTAGTGAAAAAAATGCAGCGCCCTCCTCTCCCATTAGAAGCAGACTGTCGGCATTTTTAAGTTTAATGAGGGTATAGAATTTTTCCGATGGCAGGTTTTCTTTGCCTTTGAAGTAAACAATTCTTTTGGTACGCGGATTTAACCGCATCAGCCCGGCCCAGCTTGCGATCCATAAATTTTTTTGATCATCTTCGGTAATGCCATAAATAGTGTTCGCCGATGCTCCGAACCGGGATGTGCCGGGAATTTGAATGAAAGAGCCGGTTTGCCTGTTCCATTCTGCAATACCTTTATTCTGCGTGCCAACGTAGTAGTGGCCCATGCTGCTTTTAAAAATATTAAATATCATGTTATCAGGCAATGATGCCAGGTTGCCCTCCTCATTCTGAATAGTATGTATCTGGTATTTGAGCGGATCGTATTTTGCCAGACCCGAACCGCTGAGGCCGCACCATATAATGCCCTGCCGGTCCGTAAAGAGCGAAAGAACAAAGTTTTTTCCGGGTGAGCGGCTGTCATATCGATTATGCACGGCTGTGACAAGCTGTCTGTTTGCAGGGGTATAGCGCATAATGCCAAACCCGCGTGTGCCTATCCATAAATTTCCACTGTCATCTGTGGCAAAGCAACCTATGCCGCCGGCCCCTGTTTTAAAATGTTTGATATTGGAAACACCGTTTATTGGATCTTCGATATAATAGCAGCCGCCTGTTAGCGTACCTATCCATAGCGCGCCATTGAACGAGTGCAGGGCCTTTATTTCAGGAAAGTAATAAGATGGGAATAATGCTTCCGGTCTGAAACCGTTACCGGTTTTAGTAAGCACAAAAAGATGATGCAATGTTGCCGCAATAATTTTTTCCTCGTGCAAAACAACGCTGCTCACCTGATTTTTAAATCCGGTATCGGAAAAATAGAATTGGAGGATCTGTGTTTTGGTATTGATGTAGATAAGCCCGCTGTTGTGGGTGGAAATCCAATATTCGTTGGGAGCAAATGAAGCAATTTCTTTTATCGAAATTGTTTTTAACGGTTTCGCAAACGGGTATACTTCATCGATACCGGCCAGCGAATCGCCTATGGGCAGATAAAGGCACAGGCCGCCCATGGTGCCTACCCACAGCAGGTTTTCGCTTTTGCTAAAAAGCAACGAAGAAATATAGTTAGACGGAAGCTTTTTTCCTTCGATGTTTTGCGGCAGGTACACTTTGAATTCTTGTCCGTCATAGCGATTTAGCCCGTCCTGTGTGCCAAACCACATAATGCCGTTTTCATCCTGTGCTATGCTGTAGCAGCTATTTTGAGAAAGTCCCTGCTCCGAAGAATAATTTTCAAACAGCAGGGACTGGGAGCGGAGCCTTGCAGCGTTAAACAATAATATCAATAACAATACATGGCGCATAATGTGTTCAATAATCTAATGAGAAAAGCACATTTTGCAACAGTTTTGATCAGGCAAAACAGTGCCCAAATGTATTAAAAAAGACCGGCTCGGTAATTCTTTTTGGAAACATTGTTTATTCGCTACCTCTCTTCCCGGCAGGCGTTTTACCGGTTGTTTATTCCCGCCCGCCACTTACAAACCCAATGCTGCCATTTGCAAGATGGAGGTTGCTCGCAGTTCGTAATGTAAATAATTTAGGAGGCAAAAATATACTTATGAAAATAACAAACTTATCAGCGTCCGCCGGCTGGCAGTTTCTTTCCCGCCCTGGTTATGACCGGTCCTGAAAACAACCTTGAAATTATTCAATAAAAAATTCTGTATGAGAAATTTTATTCAACCGATTGCCTTAGCGTTATGCTTGCTCACATTTCTTTTCTCCTGTAAAAAAGGAGACATAGGTCCTCAGGGACCTCAAGGCGAGCAAGGCATCAAGGGCGCAGACGGTAATACCGTTTTGTCCGGAAAAGGCGCGCCGTCTGCATCCGTTGGCGATGTGGGGGATTTCTATATTGACCTGAATGCCGATGCACTCTACGGACCCAAAACTGGCTCAGGCTGGGGAAGCGCTATAAACCTCAGAGGAGATAAAGGAGACAAAGGTTCAACCGGCGCCACCGGAGCGGCAGGTAAAAACGGCAGTGCAATACTTTCCGGAAACGGTGCCCCAGCATTAAGCCTCGGCACTACAGGAGATTATTATCTCGATAAAACCAATTCTTTATTCTACGGACCCAAAACTTCAGGCAGTTGGGGAACTCCGGTCAGCCTGAAAGGTTTAAAAGGAGATAAAGGTGATCGCGGGACGGCCAATGTAATTTATTCTGATTGGTTTATTCCTAATTCATACACTAAAGACACCGTGTTTGGCATATGGGGATTCAGCTACACCAAACCGGTATCGCAGCTTACACAAGCAGTCATCGACAAAGGTTCCGTACTGGTATATGCCAAGCTTCTGGGATACAACTCAGCGATATGGCCCGGCTCTCAGGTAGCGCAGCTGCCCATACAGCTTACGTATGTTCAGGGAGCAACAACGATGACGGATACGTGGTCTGCATTAATTACACCGGGTAATATCAAAATCCGTTTTATAGATGATCACAACATTTATACCGCCATCGCCACTACACATCAGTTCCGCTATGTGATCATTCCGGGAGGCGTAAAAGCGACAAGCACTATCAATCTCAAAGATTATAATGCCGTAAAAGCAGCGTTTCGCCTGGCGGATTAACCGAACCAGCGCATTTAAGTAAACGAGCAGCCTTTTCAGCATCTATCTATTTATAAACACTTAAAACCAAGGAGTTTTTTATGGAAAAACAAGATGTAATCAAAAAAGTTGTTGCCAATGGACGTTTGGAAAGCCATTTATTTCTGCAACATACCCAGGCGCTGTTTGGACCACTAAACAAAAAACCGGCATTAAAACCGGTTTGGGCCAACAACAAGCTTTCTTTTGTCCAGGCGGGTAACTCCCAACTGATCAGCACCACCGTTGGAACGCCTCCCGAGGGTTATGCTACCAATGGCTTTGTATGGGACAGAGGAGCTGATGAAGCTTTATTTGTCGCATTTATCAGTCCGGAAAACCCTGTCGGCATTTACATAGACGGCATTCATGCAGGAGATTGGATAGAGATCACCAGCGCGACAGGTATCTGCTCCTTTTCAAAGGATACGGGGCATTCGGCTATTTCGGGGATAATTGGTTTAATAAGCGAAGGAGTAGGCATCGCCGCAACTTTGTACGGCCATCCGGAAGTAACGGCATTTGTAAACTTAGGGGCAAAATATATCCAGGATAAGTTGAAGCCGACAGGAGCAGCTGCCAAAAAAAGAGATGCTTTCGGCGTTGAACCCGGCTCCGGATTAAAAGCAAGAGAAGAGGGCGGCGTATTGGTCTGCCTGCCGCAAGCCGGCGGAACCTTTACCAGCGGAGATGACGACCATACAGGTCGTTGGATTAAAAAGCCGGGCGACCGCGTTCCTGAAAATTACCCGCCGCATGTTTACGGGTCTTTTTTCCTGCGCCAGGGAGACAGTGCGAACAACAGACAACAGGCAACTATTTCAGGTCAGGTATATTTGCTTGCATGGGATTGGAAGTTTGAAGATAATGCAGGCTATTACCAGGTTTTTGTTCATGTGAAAAAGGGAGTCCTTCCTCCCGTCATTATTCTTTAATTAACCGCGGTTGGTTTATGGACAATGCCCGCGAAGCGCTATGTTGTTTGTAATCAGTACATGCCTCCTGCCCTATTGTAAATTGATTTTAGTTGGGCAGGGGCATAGTTTTCCAGGCGGCGTTAAGCTATGCAAGCTTATTTCTTTCCCATTATATCCGATAATCTTATCCATAGCTCATTATTTATAATGATCAGGTCTGTCACCCCTATTCGTTTTTATCCTAAATTTATAGGAATTTTGTGACTAAATAGGTTAACTACTGGTGTAATCAAGAAAATGAGCAAACATTCCACCCCCCACCCTACTCCCAAGCGCCGCATCATCATCGGCATCAGCGGGGCGACCGGCATCATCTATGGTATCCGGTTGCTGCAGGTGCTGCGGGAAATCGGCGTTGAAACGCACCTGGTGGTGACCAAGCCGGGAGAAATGACCCGGTCCTATGAAACGGAGCTATCGTCCGAGGAGCTGAAAAAGCTGGCGGATTTCAATTATGGTGTCCAGGATATGGGGGCCGCTATTTCGAGCGGCTCTTTTAAGACCATGGGCATGATCGTGGCCCCCTGTTCGGTAAAAACCCTGTCCGAAATTGCCAACGGCGCTACCGGGAACCTGCTCACCCGCGCGGCGGATGTCGTGTTGAAAGAAAGGAGAAAGCTGGTGCTCCTCGTCCGGGAGTCCCCCCTTCATGCAGGGCACCTGAAAAGTATGCTTGCCGTTACCGAAAACGGCGGCATCATTGCGCCGCCTGTTCCCGCGTTTTATAACAAGCCCCAGTCGGTCGGCGATATTGTGGATTATACCGTCGGCCGGACCCTTGATTTGTTTGACCTGGAAATGCCCGGCATGTTCCGGTGGAAGGAAGAGGGTGAAGCCGGCGACTGATCCGCTTACACATTTAACGTACCGCGGAAGCCCCGGGCGGCATAATAGGATTCCGCCCCGTTGTGGTAGAGGAAGACCCTGCCATAGCGGTAGTCGCAAAAGACGGCGCCCCCATGCTTCCTGATATCTGCGGGCGTTTGTACCCAGCTGGAGCTTTTTGTATCGAAAGGTCCCAGCTCCTGCAGGGCCCGGTATTGTTCTTCTGTCAGCAGCGTAATGCCCATTGCTTCCGCCATATCGACAGCGTTGTCTTTCGGCTTGTGCTCCTTCCGCTCCTCCTGCGCTTTGCGGTCATAACAGAGGCTTCTGCGGCCTTTGGGGCTTTCCGCCGAACAATCACAAAAAACATATTCCCCCGTCTTCTTATCCTGACCGACGACATCCGGCTCGCCGCCGGTGTTTTCCATCTCATACAGCGACCATAGCTTTTTTGCACCGGCTTCCAGTCTTTCCCGTACGTCGGCCCATTTCAGACCTTTATGACGGGACATGTTTTTCTCAAAGCGGGTTTTCAGCGTGCTGAGCAGCGCTTCAGCTTGTTCGGGAGACAGTTTCTTTTTGCTATCCATGTTACGGTTTTTTCGGCCCGAAGAATTGCCGGCAGTTATTGATCATTCAACCCCTTCCCTTTCAGGATCTGCGGAATGGATTTTTCCACCCTCGAAGCCCGGGTTTTGGATTGCTTGGGTTGCGCAAAATGAAACAGGTAGGCTCTTTGCCGTCCCGGCGTCAGGGCTTTAAACGCCCTTTTCAGCGCCGGAAGCTCGTCCAGCTTCTGCTGAAATTCCCCGGGAACCTCAAAATCTGCAGTTTTTTTCAGCTTAACCTTTAAACCGGCTTCCTCCACGGCAACGGCTTCATAAATATAAGCTCTCAGGACGGCTTTCAGCTTGTCGATCTGACGCGCGGAAGTGAACCGGACCTGGCGGGCCACCTGCACATGCGCGGTTTGCTGGATCAGTATGCCTTCGGTATCCTGCAGCAAGGCACCCTTGAAAAACAAATACGCGCAATAGTCCTTGAATACATGGATCAAAATAATGTTCTTTTTCTGAAATGTATAACAGGGACAGCCCCACTTCAATTCTTCGGTCAGCCCGCAATCCAGCGGAATTACCCTCATTTTCTCTATTTCCTTTTGCCATTTCCGGTCCTTCTCGAAATAGAAATCAACCTTGGGGTTTGTCGTGTTCATACGTTAAAATTAAGGGAAATAATCCTTCTGTCCGCCGGCCGGAAATACCAGGACAAGGCCGTCAGGACGAGCAGCAGCAGCGCGGGAAACAGCTCCGTCGCCGGATCGCCCGCGGCGATATGCGAAAATATGGCCCCCGACATGATAAAGAAAAAACCGGCATAGGCCCATTCCTTGATCAAAGGAAACCTGGGGATCAGTATGGCTATCACGCCCAGTATCTTCCCGATGCCCAGCAGGGTAACCAGATAAAGCGGATAGCCCAGGTGGGTCATGCTGTCCACGCCCCCGGGTCCCTCCTTTGCTTTGAGTAACTGTACGGCTCCTGTGGATACCATTCCCAGGGAAAGCCACAGGGTGGCGATCCAGTAGATGATCTTTCGTCCTTTTGTCATGGTATATTTATTTTAACTGACTTACAACGTCCTGCAGCCGGTTATGGGCCCAGTTGATGCCCTGTGCAAAAGGCAGCTTCATCACCTCGTCCCGCTGGGTAACGGACTCATAAACGGAGTGTATGATCAGCCGGCTGGTATTTTCCGTCAGCGCCTCAAAGGCAATGATCTCGAGCTGAACGCCGTAAGGCGTGTTGTCCATTTCAAATGTCCGGATGATCTTCCGGTCCGGAACGCAGGCATGAATGGTGCCGTTGGCCTGAAACACCGTCTTTCCTTCCTTATCCCGGGTCTCAAACCGGTAGCTGCCATGATCTTTACTTTCAAGCTTCAGCACCTTTGTTCCCATCCACTGCGCAAGGATATCGGGATCGGTGTAGGCTTTGAACACCAGCGCTGCCGGCAGGTCAAATTCCCGGGTGATGACGACTTCCTGCTGGCCTTTTTCGGCCAGGACCTTTGTTTTCTGTTCCATGGTCTGCTATTTTTTTGTTTTATATTGTTTCATAATGGCTTCCAGCTTGTTGAACCGGTCGTCCCACATTTTGCGGAAGGGTTCGATGAAATCGGCTACTTCTTTCATTTTTTTTGCATTGATGTGATAGTATATTTCTCTCCCGTTTTGCTCCTGCTTAAGTAATGAGCATTCGGTGAGTATCTGAAGATGTTTGGAGACCGTCGGCCTTGCCGTATCGAAGTTGGCGGCGATCGCTCCGGCCGTCATCGATTGTGACGTCAGCAGCAGCAATATTGCCCGTCTTGTCGGATCGGCTATGGCCTGAAATACGTCGCGTCTTAAATTCATTGCGTAGCTATTTGACTACAAATATACGTGTAGTTATTTAACTACGCAAATTTTTTTACCTGTATCTTACGATCTACCTCGTACGGTATAAAGGATTTTCAAAAACAAGCTGCGCCTGGCAGCCGCCCGCCTTCATTTACCGGGGCATACAGGCTTCGCAAAAAGTTGTCCCCCTTCTCAAATTCGGGTAATTTTACTAAATATACCGTCGGAGAAGAAATGAATAGCCGGCCTGTTGTACGACGGGAAAACCTGAAAACAGATTGAAGCATAATATGGAAACCAATAACATCCAGCCGGACAACACGGCCGTACGAACAGCTTTGTGGAGGGCTTTGCACGCACAGATCGACCTGCCGCCCCATATCATTGAGGACGAAGTGGGATTACAGCTGATTGCCCCCGATGAAGGATGGCAGCAACGTCCCGACATGCATCCGGAATTTACCAAACGTCTCCGGGCATCTATTGTGGCACGTGCCCGCTTTATCGAGGATCTGATTATTGAAAAAAGCCGGCAGGGCATCCGTCAGTATATCCTTCTTGGCGCGGGGCTCGACACCTTTGCCCAGCGCAGACCGGATATCGCTTCCCGGCTTCATATCTATGAAATTGATCAGCCCGGTACTCAAACCTGGAAGCAACAGCGGTTAACCGAACTCGGCCTGGGTATTCCGGAAGGGCTGCATTTCGTCTCTGTGGATTTTGAAACGGCCTCCTGGTGGGAAGCGCTGTTAAAAGCCGGCTTTGATCCCGCGCGGCCCGCTGTAGCGGCTTGTACCGGCGTCAGCCTGTATCTTACAGAAGAGGCCATCATGGCTACTTTAAAACATATGGCGTCGCTGGCGCCCGGTTCCACGCTGGCCATGACCTTTTATCTGCCCATGGAGTTGATGGATGAGGAAGATAAGCCTCTGCAGCAGATATCGGAAAAAGGCGCCCGCGAAGCCGGAACGCCTTTTGTAAGTTTTTTTGCTCCCGGTGAAATATTGGCTTTGGCAGATAAAGCGGGTTTCAAGAACGCCCGAACGATATCGACAAAAGATCTGGAACAAACCTATTTTGCCAACCGGAACGATGGTTTTCTTCCTGCCAGCGGGGAAATATTTCTGGTGGCCGCAACATAACCGGATCAGCCGGTCATTTTTCTGCGTGCAGCCCTACCCTGTTTCCTTCGGAGTCTGTAATGATGGCAATAAACCCGGCGGGAATGGATATCTTGGGAGACAGCACTTTACCCCCCGCTGCCGCAACCCTGTCCAGCACGGTCTGAAGATCAGGGCTTGCATTGATATAAACTACTGTACCGTGGTCCGAAGGGGTATTGTCAGGTGACTTTGAGAGTACTCCGGTTACCCGGCCGGACGTGGCCTGGACTACGTTTGGGTCAAAAGGGAAAAAGGCGGCCTCGTTATTCCCGTCGGCCCGCAATGTCATTTTAATATCCAGAATGGTTTCATAAAATTTTCTGGCCCGGGTAAGGTCATTCACAGGGATCTCAAACCAGGTTACGACGTTGGTGTTTTCGTCGATCTTTTTTAGCAATGCCATTTTGAGGATTTTTTGTTTAAAAAAGGGTCTTTCAATAAGGTTAAAAACAAAAATAATGCCCGGCAGGTTTAAATGGCGTTGACGATTATCTAACCCTTTTCTCCGAGGAAGTAGCACAGATAACCCAAGGCAGCCAATAGGAGCAGCCAACCTGTTAGGGACCTGAACGACGGTCGCGGTCCTTCGCACAACACTTTTATCCCCAATGGCAACAGTGCTATGCAAAGTCCTGCAGCAGCTATAATGGAAGTAATGCCGGTGCCCTTCAGCACGCCGATCATCAAGACGCTCATCAATGCCAGCGCGATAGCGCCGATGAGGCCCAGTGTACGCGACAGGTAAGCGCCTGCTGCCAGCACTATCCATCCGCAAAGGATGAAGAGGTTGAATGCATGAAATACATGAAAAGCGCCATAGGCATCGCCGATCTGCCGTGTGGCCTCTTCCAAACTCTCGGAACGGGTCAGCTGAAATGCAAGGTGATCCACACCGGCGTGGAAAGTGCGGGCAAACAGCCCCAGCAGGGTTAAGGTGGCACCCCAAACGGCCCAGACTGGTCTGCGGGTTCCGATCCGTTGGGCAAGGGTAATAATGGCCGGTCCAAGCAATACATTCCCCAGGGCAAAAAGACTGTATGAAGTGGTGATAAGGGCCGGCTGTTCCCTGAAGGCCGTCAGCTGATAGGTATAAAAGAAGGGATAATGCATCCGCAACAGTATGCCGGCAAGTAGCAGCAAAGGCGCGAGTATCATAGACGTGCCGCCTACCCAGCGGCCGGGAAACCGGAAAGCTTCTTGCCGCAACTTTCCCTCCGGGACTGTTTCCTCTTGCATGTTTCCTTTCAATTTAATTATAAAGGCGGTGTCTGAACGCCGTCTCTGGTGATCTCGCCGGCAATATCCGCTCCTGCCTGTGGTTCTGGAAACTAAAGTACAATATTATCTTGCTGAAAGCATCCCGCAGGGTTTATATCGACAGGTCTTGCTGATCTTTTTGGGTGGACCAGTTCTTGCGTCCTACCAGGATAAAAACCACGGCGAGGAGCAGGTGAACGACCACGAATATCTTTGTGACCGGCCGGCCGCCGCTGAACGTGCCCCATGCATCGAGGAGGCCTATAACGGCGAAGCCGATCGTGTTGCCGACGATGATAGCGTTCCGTGTGCTGGAAGGGCCCGCTTTTCTGACCATCCAGTCCATGACGGCAATGCCCAGCAGGGGGCTGCCCCAGAGCCTCAGATAGGCGATCAGTGCGGGGGAAGCATCTTCGGGGACGGCGCCTTTGCCAAAGGCGTGAGGAAACAGGATAAAGCCCAGGCCTACGAGCATCATGTAGACCGAAGCGATCGTAAATAGTGTTTGGAGTTTCATGGGAAAAAGTTTTTACCAAAGCTATGAGAACCGCGATGATATGATGTTACATAATTTTAGAAAAATGTTACATCCCCCGTTCTCTGATCTCCTTTTCCCCCTTCGTTATCCCAGCCCGAACTCCTGATGCTGCTCCGGGATCACCACGTCCGTAAAACCTTTTTTGATCAGCCGATCGCGGAAATCCTGCTGTACTTCATACTCCCCGTGGACAAGAAACAGGCGCTGTACGGCGCGGGGATCCTGGCAGGCGAGGAACTGGCAGAGGTCTTCATAGTCGCCATGCGCGCTCATGGAGCGGATCACGCCGACATTGGCGTTGACGGAATAGCGTTCCCCGTATATTGTGACCTCCTGGGCACCCCGCATCAGCCGGCCACCCAGGGAATGGGGCTCGCAATAGCCGACGATCAGGATGGTATTGCGGGGATCGTCGATATTATTGGCAATATGGTGTTTTACCCTTCCGGCTTCCGCCATACCGGATGCCGACAGGATCACGCAAGGGTCTTTATGATAGTTCAGGGCCTTGGACTCATCCACCGATTTAATGTAGCGCAGACCGGGGAAGCTGAAGGGATCGTCGTCTATCTCCAGCAGCTTGGCCACCGTTTTGTTAAAGCATTCGGGATGGCGCTTTACCACCTCGGTGGCTTCCATAGACAGCGGGCTGTCCACATAGAAGGGGATGCGGGGCAGCTTGCCTTCAAGCTGCAGCCGGTTGAGGTCGTACAGCAGCTCCTGGGTGCGGCCAACGCTGAAGGCCGGGATGATCAGCTTGCCCTTCCGTTCTACACAGGTTTCGATAATATGCTGCAGCAGCGCTTCGCGGGCGGGTTGCGGAGCCGGATGAAGGCTGTTGCCGTAGGTAGATTCGAGCAGGATAAAATCGGCCTGCGGGAAGGTCTCCGGAGAGCGCAGGATGATGTCTTTGTACCGTCCCACGTCCCCGCTGAAGCTAAGCCGGACCTCTTTCCCCTCCTCCTGTATCTTTAAGTGGACGGCCGCGCTGCCGATGATATGACCGGCATCGGTAAACAGCAGCTCCACCCCATCCATGATGGAGAAGGGATGCTGGTAATCTACCTCCCGTATGAGTGACAGGGCCCGCTGCACATCGGCCTCGCGGTACAGGGGAGCTACCGAAGGACGGCCTTCGCGTGACAGCCGCTTGTTGAGGAAACGGGCATCCGACTCCTGTATCTCTGCCGAATCAAAGAGCAGTATCCGGGTGAGGTCGTGTGTGGCGGGGGTACAATAGATAGGTCCTTCGAACCCTTCCTTGACCAGTTTGGGGATCAGTCCGGAATGGTCGATATGGGCATGGGATAATACAAGGCAGTCGATCTCGGCAGGCTCGAATCCGAATTCTTTGTTCAGCGGCGCCGTATCGTCGCCCAGTCCCTGGAACATACCGCAATCCAGCAGTATTTTTTTACCATTCTTTAAGGTAAGCAGATGCTTGGAGCCGGTAACCGTGCGGGCTGCTCCGTGGAAGGCGATTTTCATATGTACGGTGGCGTTATATTGTTGTTAAATATGCGCTTACAATACCTCTACCTGCTTCCGGAGCAGGTCGTCCAGCGTATCCCTTTCGCGGATGAGGTAGGATTTTCCGTCTTTTATCAGCACTTCAGCCGGCTTCAGTCGGGAGTTGAAGTTGGAAGACATCTCAAATCCGTATGCTCCGGCATTATGGAATACCAGGTAATCCCCCTCCCGCACTTCGTTCAGCTTGCGGTCCCATCCAAAGGTATCCGTTTCACAGATATTGCCGACCACGGTATAGATGCGTTCCACTCCTTTCGGATTGGAAATATTCCGGATCAGGTGGAAGGCGTCGTAAAACATGGGCCGGATCAGGTGGTTGAACCCGGAGTTTACACCCACGAAGACGGTAGCCGTGGTGGTCTTGATGACATTGGCCCGTACGAGAAAATAACCGGCCTCGCTCACGAGGAACTTGCCCGGCTCAAACCACATCTCCAGGGGACGCTTGTATTTTTTACAGAAGTCATTGAAAGCGGTGGTCAGCTTTTTTCCCAGCAGCTCCACATCCGTAGCCATATCCCCGGGCCGGTAGGACACCTTGAAGCCGCTGCCCAGGTCGATAAAGTCCAGCTCTTCAAAATGCTGCACCATCTCAAACATGATCTCCACGCCGCGGATAAACACATCTACGTCCTTGATCTCCGATCCGGTATGCAGGTGCAGTCCGTTGACGTGCAGATGCGTGCTTTTGATGATCCGCTCCACATGCCGTAGCTGATGGATGGAAATGCCGAATTTGCTGTCCACATGTCCGGTGGAGGTTTTGTAATTGCCCCCGGCCATAATATGGGGGTTCAGCCGGATAGATATCGGGTAGGAACGGCCGAAACGGTTGCCGAACTGCTCCAGGATGGATATGTTGTCGATATTGATACGTACCCCCAGGTCTTTGGCTGCCAGTATTTCATCCAGCGCCACGCTGTTCGGGGTAAAGATAATATCCTGGGGAGCAAAGCCGGCCTTCAGCCCCAGCTGTACTTCCTGTATGGATACCGTATCCAGTCCGCAGCCGGCCTGCTGCATCAGCTTCAGGATATTGATGTTGGTCAGCGCCTTGGCGGCGTAAAAAAAGCGCACGCGCGTCTTGCTGAAGGCCTGCTGCAGGCGGGTCTGCTGTGCCATTATCTTTTCCGCATGGTACACATATAGTGGTGTTCCGTATTTTTCTGCCAGTTTTACCAGCTGCCGGTCAGACAGGGTATCCGTATGATGTGACATTCGTCCGATAATTTGGCGCGAAATTACTAAAAACGAGACAGTTGAGGCAATTTTTTACAGACGGGCGCTTCAGCCCCCGATCTTGAACGGTAAGCAGCCTACGGCGCCGGACATCAATCCTGTGACTAAAAAGCCATAAGCCCTGAAGGGTGCAGAACTGAACAGAATGAATAGACGCTACAGGGGAAGCAAAGTTATCTTTACGACCAAGTTATGGCCACGCCCTATCGGTAGTAGTTTCGGGGTCATGACTGCTGGGAATGCCGAAAACCAGTATTAGAGTAGGCGTAACAGTTAATTTTTTTGTCATGGTTAACGTAAACCTGAATGTTGAAGCACTGGTTGCTGCTATTCTGGCTACCCTGTCCGGCCTGCTGGGCGGAGCTCTGGGCGGTCTCTAAGCAATTGTGCCTTAAATGTATTAAAGGAGGGCGCCTGAAAAGGTCGCCCTCTTTTTATTGTATGCCGTTGTTATCCCGCCTTGTTATCCTTCTTTGCTCATCTCGGCAAAATACCGGTGGAAATAGGGAATCGTCTCGATGCCCTTGTAATAATTGAAGAGGTCGAATTTCTCATTGGGCGAATGGAGATTGTCGTTGTCCAGGCCAAAGCCCATCAGCACGCTCTTTGTCTTTAATACTTCTTCAAAAAGGGCCACGATGGGTATGCTGCCGCCTCCGCGGGTAGGGATAGGTTCTTTCCCGAAAGTGGTTTCGATGGCTTTGCCGGCCGCCCGGTAAGCCACGGAATCCACCGGCGTTACGGCGGGTTCTCCCCCATGGAGGGCCTTCACCTTTACGGTGACCCCTTCCGGGGCGATATGGTTGAAATGATCGGTGAACAGCTTTTCGATGGTATGGGAGGTCTGGTTGGGCACCAGGCGCATGGATATCTTGGCATGAGCCTTGGCCGGCAGCACCGTCTTTGCGCCTTCCGCGGTATAGCCGCCCCAGATGCCGTTTACTTCAAGCGTCGGCCGTATGCCGGTACGCTCCAGGGTGGTATAGCCTTTTTCGCCCCAGAGCGCTTTTATGCCCAGATCTTCCTTATAGGCCTCCGCATCAAAGGGAGCCTTGTTCAGCGCTGCCCGCTCTGCCGCGCTCAGCTCGGCTACCTCGTCGTAAAAACCGGGGATGGTAATGCGGTTGTTTTCATCGTGAAGCGAAGCGATGAGCTGGCAAAGCACGGTGGCCGGGTTGGCGACCGCTCCGCCGTAGACGCCGCTGTGCAGGTCGCGGTTGGGTCCGCTCACTTCCACTTCCATATAAGCCAGTCCGCGCAGTCCCGTTTCCAGTGAAGGGTGTTCCATGCTCAGCATGGAGGTATCGGAGATCAGCACGATATCGGTCTGCAGCTTTTCCTTGTTTTGCCGTAAAAAGTCCGGCAGGCTTTCGGAGCCCACCTCCTCCTCTCCTTCTATCATGAATTTGACATTACAGGAAAGGGTCTGGGTCTGTACCAGGGTTTCGAAGGCCTTGACGTGCATATAAAACTGCCCCTTGTCGTCGCAGGCCCCGCGGGCATAGATACGGCCGTCTTTGATGACCGGCTCAAAAGGACCGCTGTGCCATAGGTCCAGCGGGTCCGGCGGCTGTACATCGTAATGTCCGTACACGAGTATGGTCGGGTGTCCGGGACCGATGATCTTTTCGGCATAGACGATGGGATGGCCGGCCGTAGGGCAGATTTCCGCCTTGTCGGCCCCCGCTTCCAGCAGGCGCTTCTTTACAGCTTCGGCGCAGCGCCGGGTATCTTCACGGTGACGGCTGTCTGCGCTTACCGAAGGGATGCGCAGCAGCTCGAGCAGCTCCTGCAGGAAGCGGTCCTTGTTTTTTTCCTGATAGGTTTTCCAGGCTTGCATAATGGAGATGTTTTGGTAAAGAGACGGGCAAGTTTAACGGATTTGGGAGAAATAAAAAAATAAACACCCCTTCCTAAAGCAAAAGCCACCGTTCGGGAGAACGATGGCTTTCCGGTTGATGTTTTGCCTGCCTACTTGCCGCTTCCTGCAGCGTCGCTTTTAGAAGCTTTCTTCGCCGTCTTCTGCGCATTTTTGTGGTGCGTCTTGGCGTGATGCTTTTTGGCTACCTGCGTTGTGGTGGCCTTGGCTTTCTTTGCCTGCTGAGTGCCGGTCTGGGCAAACGCAGTAGCCCCCACAAAGGCAGTAAAGGCTACGAGCAACATGATCTTTTTCATCATAAACATTTTTGGGTGATAATGATGATACTAAGGTAGGATGCCTCCGGATATGCCGGCGTTAAGTACCTGTTAAGAAGCGTTAACGGGTCGTTAATGCGGGTTTGAAGTTTCTGGTTTCTCAGTTTCCGGTTTTATTGGTCTGAAGTTTAACGTCTAAAGTCTAAAGTTGATTTGCCTGGAATGGAACCTTAGACGTTAGACGTTAAACTTTAAACTTAAAATGCCTTTCACCTTTCGCCTTTACCCTTTTACCTTCTTTACCGGTCCGAATGACCCAGGTCTTTCCCGGGGCTGATGCGGTCGCGCACCCATTGCTTCAGCGTTTTGATCTCGGGGAAGCCGGAGGCTTCATGCCGGTCAAAAAGGAGGGCGTCGTTCAGGTAGATATGATAGCGGCCGCCGGTTGCGCTGGGTTTGAGGGTTACGCTGTCCAGCTCCGTGGTAAAGGTAGTCAGCAGCTCCTGCGCCATATAGGCGGCTCTCAGCAGCCATCCGCATTTGGGACAGTATTCTATAACGATCTGGTTGGGCATCGGGAGTATGGTTTCCTTAAAGATAAATCATTTCATAAAAAAAGTCCCGCCTCAGGCGGGACTAAAAACAAAACGCTTTGCATAAATGCTTTTATGCCAGTTTCACATTCACGGCATTCAGGCCTTTTTTGCCTTCCTGCAGCTCGAATGTTACTTCGTCGTTTTCTCTGATTTCTTCAACCAGACCGGATACATGTACAAAGTACTCTTTTCCGGAGGCGGTGTCCTTAATAAAGCCATAACCTTTGGCGTCATTAAAGAATTTTACGATTCCTTGTTGCATTATAAAAATTTGATAAAAAAATGAGGAGCAAAGATAGGTTAAAAAAACCGGTCCGTCCAAATGTTTATTGCGGTTCCGGGAAATTGTTGCCGGGCATACGTCTCTGGCCCCAGCGCGACGGTCCCGGCCTGAGAAAAGAAAAACGGCGTTTTAAGGGAAATAGACATCCGGAAGGGGCTGCCCCCGGGGGGGCTGGAAGAATAGGCACAATGTTTGCAAAAGGGCATGCGTTATATAAGCCTGTTGGTATGAAACCGAGTCTGATATCCCTATACTATGGGGATATTTTAGTTTATGGAGGTTTCATGCGGCCATTAAAACACAAAAACATCGACCATGAAAAAGCAAACGCTTACAGCATGGGGAGCTGCGGCTTTCCTGCTACTGACGGCTGTCTCGATCTCCGGTATAACGGGCTGTCAGAAATCGGAAGATCAGGGCGGGAATTCCCGTCTGGAGATTTATCTGACGGATTCCCCTGGAGATTATCAGGCGGTATGGATTGATGTACAAAAGGTAATGGTGAACAGCTCCAGTGATACTTCAGATGAAGGCAGCGGGTGGGTTGAGGCTCCCCTGCTCCGTCCGGGTCTTTACAACCTGCTTGATCTCCGCAACGGTACGGATACGATCCTGGCTGCTGTAGACCTTCCCGCCGGGCGGATCTCGCAGATCAGGCTGGTGCTGGGCGATAGCAACCTGCTGGTTCTCAAGGACGGCACGGAAGTACCCCTGAAAACACCTTCGGCACAACAGTCCGGGCTGAAGCTGAATGTGAATGCCGATCTTACCCCCGGTATACCCTATGCCCTGGTGCTGGATTTCGATGCAGCCAGATCCATCGTATCGGCCGGAAAGAGCGGACAGTATCTCCTCAAACCCGTGATCAGGACCTTTGCCAAAGCAGCCGGAGGGGCTATTGAAGGCGTGGTGCTTCCCGATTCTGCCCATGCGGTGGTTACGGCTGTTGTGGGTACGGATACCCTCGGTACAATACCGGATGATGCAGGGGCCTATAAATTGTGGGGTATACCGGCGGGCAGCTATCAGCTTATCTTTGCCGCAGATACCGCTACCGGTTTCCGGAGCGATACCCTTTCCGGCGTCCAGGTGAATACCGGGGAGGTAACTACTGCCGATACGGTTTGGCTGACCCGTTGAGTTTTGGCGCTTTAAAGCGAGACAAGAATAGAAATTTGATCAGGTCTGCCCCGGTGTTGCCGGGGCAGACTTTTTTATAGGTCTACGTGGACAGACCGGGTAGCTGCACCGAAAAATATCTCCGCCTGCCGGTCAAACATGACAGGGTCGTCTGTGGTGCAGAAGGTACGGGTGCCCCCGCGGCTGCAGCGGGCCGCCATTTCCGGGTGGCGTTCCAGGTAATCGGCCAGGCTCGCCGCTACGATATCTCCCTGAGCATAGGCTTCTACTCCTTCCGGCAGATACTGCTTTATCTTGGGCAGCAGCAGGGGATAATGGGTACAGCCCAGCAGGAGTGCGTCTATCCCGGGAGCGCTCCCGAGCAGGTCATCGAGCTTTTTGCGGATAAAATAATCGGCGCCATCGCTTTCCGCCTCGCCATTCTCCACGAGGGGCACCCACATGGGGCAGGCTTCCTGGAAGACCTGTATATCGGGAAAGAACTTACCGACTTCTATCGGGTATGATCCCGAGGCGACGGTCCCTGCCGTGGCCAGCACCCCTATCTGCCGGCTGCGCGTCAGGTTGCCGGCGATCTCGGCGGTAGGCCGGATTACGCCCAGCACCCGGCGGGAGGGATCCAGCAGGGGAAGGTCACGCTGCTGTATGGTCCTCAGTGCCTTGGCAGAAGCCGTATTGCAGGCCAGGATCACCAGGTGGCAGCCCTGTTCGAAAAGGTATTTTACGCATTCGAGCGTAAAGCGGTGAACCGTGTCGAAGGAGCGGGTGCCGTAGGGCGCCCGGGCATTATCGCCCAGATACAGGTAATCGTATTCCGGTAGGTGCCGGATAAAGGATTTCAGCACGGTCAGACCGCCGTAGCCGGAATCAAAAACGCCTATAGGTCCCGCTGTCATGGCTGCAAATTAGCATTTTTCTGCCGTCATCTGTTTGGCGGCTGCTTTATTTTTGCTAATTTCATTAGCAAAATCCCATTGATGAGACATTCCGGAACTGCCGACCTGCCCCTGCATTATGGCAAGGTGCCTCCCTGGCTGGCCCAGCGCATGGCCCGGCTTGGCGGCGCTATTGTGGAGGCGGTGGTGATGGAGTACGGTCTTTCGGCCTTCCTGGAACGGATCAGCCATCCTGCCTGGTTCCAGTCGCTTGGCTGTGTGCTGGGGATGGACTGGCATTCTTCGGGCATCACCACTTCGGTGATGGGCGCGCTGAAAAAAGCGCTCAATCCCCGGGCCGCGGAGCTTGGCATCTATATCTGCGGCGGGCGGGGACAGCATTCCCGGGATACGCCGGCAGAGCTTTTGCGGATTGCCGGTCGGACGGGATTGGACGGTGACCGGCTGGTGCACTGCAGCCGGCTGGCGGCTAAGGTGGACAATACGGCCATACAGGACGGTTTTCAGCTGTATCTGCATTCGTTTATCCTTACCCGTGAGGGCGAGTGGGCGGTCGTACAGCAGGGTATGAACGGCGCTACCGGGCTGGCCCGGCGCTACCACTGGCATTCTGCCGGTATCCGTTCATTTACCGATACGCCCCATGCAGCCGTTTTCGGCCGTCCCGCCGGACATCCTATCCTCAACCTGGTGGACCACGCCGCCCTGCCGGCGCAGCAGGGTATCCTGCAGACCCTTACGGAGATGCCGCCGGAGCAGCTGCTCAGCGAGATACCCCGCATGCGGTTGCCGGCGCATCACGACGTCCGGGCCGGAGATGTAAACCTCAAAAGGCTGGGCGCAGTGCTGGCCCTGGCGCAGGCGCAGCCTCCCGGCGATTTCTCCGCGCTGCTGTTGCTGCCGGGTGTAGGTCCCCGTACGCTGCAGTCGCTGACGCTGGTCAGTGAAGTCATCCACGGCACCCCTTCCCGTTTCCGGGACCCGGCGCGTTTTTCCTTTGCACATGGCGGCAAGGACGGACATCCTTTCCCGGTGCCCCTGAAAACGTATGACGAAACGATCAGCGTGCTGGAAACCGGTATCCGGAAAGCCCGTATCGGGGACCGGGAAAAGCAGGATGCGATTCATAAGCTGCACGGGATGGCGCAGGAGGTAGAAAAAGAGTTTGTGCCCAACGAACGGTTTGGGGAGCTGGTGGAGCGTGAACGACGGGAGTCTTACCGGTATGGCGGAAGAACGGTGATGGGAAAGGCGCAGCCACCGGGCGGACAGCTGTCGCTATTTACATAAACCCCAATTGCAGCTTCGCTTCTTCGCTCATCATGTCCTGGGTCCAGGGCGGGTCAAAGACAATGTCCACCGTTACTTCCCCGGCATCATAGATACCCTGGAGCTTGGTTTTTACTTCCTCGGGAAGGCTCTGTGCGGCGGGACAAAAAGGCGAGGTGAGCGTCATCACCACCTGAATGCTGTTGTGTTCGCCGATATTGACCTCGTAGATCAGGCCCAGCTCCCAGATGTTGACGGGTATTTCCGGATCATAGCAGGTCTGGATCAGAGAAATGGCTTCATCCCTGATCTGGTCCCCGCTTCTGCCGGTTGCTGCTGTATTTTTCGTTTGTTCTTCCATGATGCTTTTGGGGCGGCGCGTTCCGGTTTTTATCCGGTCGCTGCCTGCCGGTTTTTACTTTTCCAGCTGCTGCCGGTAGCCGAGGGCGTAAAGCTTCATCTTTTTGATCATCGCGGCAAAGCCGTTGGAGCGCTGAGAGCCGATCACGCGGTTCATGCCGATCCTGTCGATAAAGTAAAGGTCCGAACCGAGGATCTCGCCGGGCGTGCGGCGATCCCACAGCCGGATCAGCAGGCTGATGAGGCCCTTGGTGATATCGGTATTGCTGTCTGCCATAAAATGCACTTTCCCGTCTTCCAGGGCGGTGGTGAGCCATACCTTGGACTGGCAGCCCTTTACAATATTTTCTTCCGTCTTGTATTTTTCTTCCAGGGGAGGCATCTTGCCGCCCAGCTCCATGATATAAAAAATGGTGCTTTCCATATCATCGCCCAGCAGTGAGAATTCATCTATGATCTCATCCTGGATATCGTTGATCGTCTGGTTCATTTTTTTCGCTTTCTCACAATCTGGCCCACCGTGTCCAGGAAATAATCCACTTCTTCCGGGGTATTATACACCGCGAAGGAGGCACGGTTGGTGCCTTCGATGCCTAAAAAGTCCATCAGCGGCTGTGTGCAGTGGTGACCCGTGCGGATGGCGATGCCCTTTGCATCGAGCATCATGCCCAGGTCGAAATGATGCAGCCCTTCCACCACAAAGGATACCACGCCGATCTTATGCGGGGCGGTTCCGATGATGCGGATGCCGGGAATGTCCTGCAGACCTGCCGTTATTCGCTCCAGCAGCTGTGCCTCATGCGCGGCAATGGCCGGCTTGCCGAGGTTGCTGACAAACTCGAGGGCGCGTTTCATGGCGATGACATCCCCGATATTGGGAGTGCCGGCCTCGAATTTATAGGGCAGCTCGTTAAACGTGGTCCGGGCAAAGGTGACTTCGCTGATCATCTCTCCCCCGCCCTGATACGGCGGCATGGCTTCCAGCAGCTCGCGTTTGCCGTAGAGGATGCCCATACCGGTAGGGCCGTAGAGCTTATGTCCGGAAAAGACCAGGAAGTCGCAATCCATCTCCTGTACATCCACCGGGCAGTGCACCACTGCCTGGGCGGCGTCGATCAGCACCTTCGCCCCGGCCTCGTGCGCCAGGCGGATAACGGTGTTGACCGGATTCACGGTCCCCAGCGCATTGGAAGCGTAGACCACGGAAACCAGGCGCGTTTTATCGCTCAGCAGCTTTTTGTATTCATCCAGGATCAGCTCTCCCGAGGTGGTGATGGGGATCACCTTCAGCACCGCGCCGGTTTGCTCGCAAACCAGCTGCCAGGGTACTATATTGGAATGGTGCTCCATGGTGGAGATGATCACCTCGTCGCCCTTTTTGAGAAAAGTGCGGCCGTAGGTCTGCGCCACGAGGTTGATACCGCCGGTGGTGCCGCTGGTAAAGATGATTTCTTCTGCCTCACGGGCATGAATAAACGCTTGTACAGCTTTACGGGTGGCTTCAAAATCGGCGGTGGCATGTTCCGCCAGGGTATGGATGCCGCGGTGGATATTGGCGTTGTAGTCATTGTAATACCGCGTCAGCGCGTCGATCACCTGCTGCGGCTTCTGAGTGGTGGCAGCGTTGTCGAAGTAAACCAGCGGATAACCGTTCACCTGCTGATGCAGTACGGGAAACCGGGCCCGCACGGCCGTGATATCTATTGACGGGGCATTGGATGTGGTGGTATCCTGCATGGTATAAGACTTTTGTTTGGCTTTTGGCAAAAACAGATTGCGCGGCGGACCGGCTTATCCGGCCAGCTCCTGCCGGTTGCGCAGCTTGTCGGCGATCAGCCGGGTAAGCGGTTCTTTCAGCGCCGCTATGTTCAGCTTCTCCACGATCTCCCCGGCAAAGGCGTTCATCATCAGCAGGCGGGCCTCTTCTTCCCCGATGCCGCGCGAGCGCAGGTAAAAGATGGCTTCTTCGTTCAGGTAGCCTGTGGTGGCGCCGTGGGTACAACGCACATCGTCCGCATAGATCTCGAGCTGGGGTTTGGTATTGATAGCGGCGTCGTCGGACAGGAGGATGTTTACGTTGCGCTGGTAGGCGTTTGTCTGCTGCGCATCCGGGTGCACATAGATCTTGCCGTTGAATACGCCGGTGGACTTGTCGTCCATGATGCCCTTGTACAGCTGGTCGCTGAAGCACTCGGGGCGGGCGTGATCCACGCGGGTATGGTTATCCAGGAACTGCTCGTCGTGCAGCAGGTACAGCCCGTTCAGGATGGACGAGCAGCTTTTGCCCTTCATGGAAAAGTTGAGGTTATTGCGGATAAAGGCGCCGTCCAGGGAAATAAGATGGGTATCTACCCGGCTGCCCTGCTCCTGCGACACGTGCGCGGTGCCCACATGATAATTCTGGTGGGTCTCCAGCTGCAGCTTGGTATAGTCTACCTTTGCCTGCTCTCCGGCCACGATCTCCGTAACCACGTTGGTCAGCGAGGGCTCCTCCCCTGCGGATACGAATAGCTCGACGATATTTGCGGATGCGCCGGCTTCGGCCACGATAAGGTTGCGCGGCTGTATAAAGTAAGCATCCTGTTCGCACTGGGCGACAAACCAGAGAAACAGCGGCTTGTCGAGCGTCGCACCGGCTTCCAGGTGAAGAAATGCCCCGTCGGTATGCAGGGCGGTATTCAGCGAGATAAAGCCGGTGGCGGTTTCCGCTACGGTGGCCAGATGGGTTTGCCAGGCCTTTTCTCCCGAGGCTTTGCGCAGCGGCTTCAGCGTGATGCCTTTGGCTTTTTCAGCCGGCAGGGTGCTGTAGTCGGGCATAAAGTAGCCGTTCACAAACACCATATGATACCCGTCCTCGCCGGTCAGCGGGGACAGGGGCAGGCGGCTGAATATTTCCGCGCTGAGCTCCTGCTCATCTTTTACCGGCCAGGCATAGGGTATGTCCAGTATGCGGTGTACGTCGGTATATTTCCAGTCTTCCTGCCGGGTAGTGGGGAATCCCTGCTCCTGAAAGCGGCTGAAAGCGGATTTGCGGGTCCTGGCTTCCGCAGTACCCAGTCCGCTGGTCTTTTGCAGCTCATTCCACCAGCCTTTGGCCTGGTTATTCAGGTTCAATGCAGTTTCTATCTGGTTCACCTCTTCCTGTTTTATACGTTTGATGGTATCCTGCCGCGCTGCGGCCGGTTGGCGGAGCGGATATAAAATCCGGGCAGGACGTCTCCTGTTTTCAGGAGATGAGGGCGTCGGCCTCCTCCTTGATCCAGTCGTAACCCCGTTCTTCCAGCTCCAGCGCCAGCTCTTTGCCGCCGGATTTTACAAAACGGCCGTTGTAAAGGACGTGTACAAAATCCGGAACGATATATTCCAGCAAACGCTGGTAGTGTGTGATGACGATGAAGGCGTTGTCTTTACTGCGCAGCTGGTTGACCCCGCCGGCCACCAGACGCAGCGCGTCGATGTCCAGTCCGGAATCGGTTTCGTCGAGGATCGCCAGGCTGGGCTCCAGCATAGCCATCTGGAAGATCTCGTTGCGCTTTTTTTCGCCGCCGGAGAATCCCTCGTTGAGGGAGCGGCTCAGCAGCGACTGGTCTATCTTTACCAGGTCCATCTTCTGCTTCATCAGCTTCAGGAACTGTACGGCGTCCAGCGGGGCTTCGCCGCGGTATTTGCGTTTTTCGTTCACCGCCGTTCTCAGAAAGTTGGTCGTGCTGACGCCGGGTATCTCCACCGGATACTGGAAGGCCAGGAAAATGCCTTCACGCGCCCGGTCTTCGGGGGGCAGCTCCAGCAGGTCTTTATCGTTGAAGGTAACCTGTCCTCCGGTCACCTCGTAGGTATCGCGGCCCGCCAACACGGCAGAGAGGGTGCTTTTGCCCGATCCGTTCGGTCCCATGATAGCATGCACTTCACCCGGGTTCACGGTCAGGCTGATGCCTTTCAGGATTTCCTTTTCTCCGATTGCTGCTTGTAAGTTGTTAATGGCTAACATAATTATCGCTTGCTTCTCTGTTTTTGATTTTTGCCGGGCATGTCCTGCCCGTAAAGTTGTGCTTATCCCACGCTTCCTTCGAGGCTTACCGACAGCAGCTTCTGGGCTTCCACCGCAAACTCCATCGGCAGCTGGTTCAGTACTTCCCGGGCGTAGCCGTTTACGATCAGGCTGACGGCTTCCTCGGGACCGATGCCCCGCTGGTTACAGTAAAAGATCTGGTCCTCCCCGATCTTGGAGGTGGTGGCTTCGTGCTCGATCTGCGCCGTTTTGTTTTTCACCTCTATATAGGGAAAGGTATGGGCTCCGCATTTGTCGCCGATCAGCAGGGAGTCGCACTGGGTATAGTTCCGCGCTTTCTCCGCCTTTTTGCTGACCCGCACCAGCCCCCGGTATGAATTGTTGCTCCTGCCGGCGGAAATGCCCTTGGAAACGATGCGGCTGCGGGTATTTTTACCGATATGCAGCATCTTGGTGCCGGTATCGGCCTGCTGCCGGTTGTTGGTAACGGCCACGGAGTAGAATTCGCCGTGCGAATAATCCCCTTTCAGGATCACGCTGGGGTATTTCCAGGTGATGGAGGAGCCGGTTTCCACCTGCGTCCAGGATATCTTGGAATGGGCCCCGGCGCAGATGCCCCGTTTGGTGACAAAGTTGTAGATGCCGCCTTTTCCCTCCTTGTCGCCGGGATACCAGTTCTGCACGGTGGAATATTTCACCTCGGCCTGCTCCAGCGCCACGATCTCCACCACGGCGGCATGCAGCTGATTCTCGTCCCGCATCGGGGCGGTACAGCCTTCCAGATAGCTCACATAGGCGCCTTCGTCGGCGATGATGAGGGTCCGCTCAAACTGGCCGGTATTTTCGGCATTGATGCGGAAGTAGGTGGACAGCTCCATGGGGCAGCGCACCCCTTTGGGGATGTATACAAAAGAGCCGTCCGAGAACACCGCGGCATTCAGGGCGGCAAAGAAATTATCAGAATACGGCACTACCGACCCCAGGTATTTCCTGACCAGGTCGGGGTGCTCTTTTACCGCCTCGCTTACCGAGCAGAAGATCACCCCCGCTTCCTTCAGCTTTTCCTTAAAGGTGGTGGCGATGGAAACGGAGTCAAATACCGCGTCCACAGCCACGCCGGAAAGCCTTTTCTGCTCGTCCAGGGAAATGCCCAGCTTTTCGAACGTGGCCCTCAGCTCGGGGTCCACCTCGTCCATGCTGCTGAGCTTGGGCTTCTTCTTCGGGGCGGCATAATAGGATATCTGCTGGTAGTCCACCGGGGGATAATGGATGTTCGCCCAGGAGGGCTCTTCCATTTTCAACCAGTGCCGGAAGGCTTTCAGTCGCCACTCCAGCATAAAGGCCGGCTCTCCTTTTTTCTCCGAAATAAAGCGAATGGTATCCTCATTCAGCCCGAGGGGTGCACGCTCCATTTCGATGGAGGTGGTGAACCCGTATTTGTACTCGGACTGCGTGATTTCGTCTAATATGGTCTGCTGTTCGCTCATGGTGCAAATTTACCGCTATTTTAGCTTTATTACTACTACAAACCATCCGTAACTTTGTTTTTTTGAAAATATTACCGGATCGGATCAGGGAATTTCCCGCTTGCGAAAACAGGAAAACGGTTTTTTGCAAAAAACGGGTTGCCCGGAGATCGAGCGCGGGCTTCCTCCACGCCTGTCTGCCGGCCAGCCGGGTCCTGACTACCGGATCAAAGCGGCCGGTATGTCGCCGGGACGCCCGGCCGGCATCTTTGGGTGGAATCCGCCGCCTCCGGTAATCGGACAATTATTTAATGTTATGGCAAAAAATACTGATTTACAATATATAAGATCGCTTATTTTAAAGGAACACTCCAGGAGAAATATGCTGGAGATCGTGGATTATATCGGAAGCGACCCCTCCCGGTTTGAGGCACTGGTGCAGCTGTTGCTGGCCGGGGAGTACCGGATAACCCAACGCGGAGCCTGGCCCCTGAGCTATTGTATACGGGCGCACCCGGAGCTGATCCGGAAGCACTTGTCTCATCTTGTAGTAAAACTCGAAACATCGGATAACAATGCTTTGATCCGCAATATATTAAGATTTTTAAAAGATGTGGATATCCCGGCTTCGGAAAGCGGGCAGGTGATGACGGTGTGTTTCGATCTGGTGCAGGACCCGGCCGCGCCGGCGGCCCACCGGGCCTTTGCGCTCAGCATACTGGGCCGGCTGGCGGAGCATTATCCGGACATCCGGGAAGAAATCCGGCTTTGCATCGAAGATCAGCTTCCTTACGCCAAACCCTCTTTCCGCAGTACGGCAAGGCGGGTGCTGGCATCCTTCTCCGGGGGAAAGAAGTCCCGGAAAAAATAAGAGACGCTCAGTACAGCAATCTCGTCTTGACGGTACCCTTGACGTTTTTCAGCAGGTCGAAGGCCTGCCCGGAGAGCCGGCTGTCCACATCAAGCACCACATAGCCGATCCGCTCATTGGTTTTCAGATACTGTCCCAGCACGTTGATGTGCTTTTTGGACAGCAGCGCATTGATCTCGGAGAGCACCCCGGGTATGTTGTCGTGAATATGCAGCAGGCGGTGGGTATTTTCCTGGATGGGCACGCTGAGATCGGGTACGGTATGGGAGCCGAAGCTGGTGCCGGTTTCAAGGTATTGCAGCAGCTTGTTACCCACGTCCTCCCCGATATTGTACTGGGCCTCCTCGGTGGAGCCCCCGATATGCGGGGTAAGGATCACGTTGGGCAGCTGCTGCAGCGGGGTGGAAAATGATCCTCCGCTTTTCTCGGGCTCCTCGGGGAAAACGTCGATGGCCGCTCCCGAGAGCGATCCGTTTTCCAGGAAGGTCTTCAGGGCCGGCAGGTCCACTACATCCCCGCGCGAATAGTTGAGCAGGATAGCGCCTTTTTTGACCTGCTTGAGGGTGGTCTTGTTGATGATATTCCGGGTAGAGGCCAGTCCCGGTACATGCAGGGTGATGATATCCGAAGCGCCCAGCAGCTCTTTGAGGGTCTTTTTCTGCTCGGCATTGCCCATGGGCAGCTTCCGGACCACATCGTAATAAATGACATGCATGCCCAGGGCCTCCGCCAGCACGCTCACCTGGCTGCCGATATTGCCGTAGCCGATGATGCCCAGCGTTTTTCCGCGAAGCTCGTAGCTGCCCGCAGATTCCTTATACCATAAGCCCTCATGGGCGGCTTTGTTTTTGTCCGGGATGCGGCGGATCAGCATCACGGAAAGGCCCATGATAAGCTCCGCTACGGAACGCGTGTTGGAATAGGGCGCGTTGAACACCGCTACCCCCCTGCCGGTGGCCGCTTTCAGGTCCACCTGGTTGGTGCCGATACAGAAACAGCCGATGGCCTGCAGCTTGCGGGCGGCCTTCAGCACTTTTTCGGTAATATGGGTTTTGGAGCGGATGCCCAGCAGGTGCACATCCTTGATTTCGCGGATCAGCTCCTCTTCGCTGAGGGCTTTGGGGATCCTGACCACGTCGGGATATCCCGCCGTCTTAAAAATGGATGCAGCTGCGTCGCTGATCTTTTCAAGCAATAATATTTTGATCTTTTCTTTGGGGTAGCTGGTATGTTCTTTTTGGCCCATTTATTGTTTATTTACGCTAACAGAACGGAAAATCCTGTGCAAAGATAGCGTGGGATTAGATATCCTTATAGCGACAGCTCAAAATTTTGAACTTTTTTAAAAGGTGTTTGCGCTATCTTCGCGACTTTAACGGATTCTCCCGCACCTGCGAATTCCGTTTAAGAAGCCTGTTTTGACAATGAGAAGCATATTATTTCTACTGATTATAGCTTTCCCCGTATTGCTGATGTCTGCCTGCCAGTCCGGTGTAAGCCGGGAAGCCGGCCACCACCCCGGAAGAGAAGCCGAAGCAGAAGAGGCGTTCTATCATATTCCCACCCGCAAGGAAAAAAGAAGTATCCTGAATGCTGACGATACCAAGGAAATGGTACGGGGCCTGGATGACTTTTTTGACCATAAGCTGGGTCGTAATTTCAATGGCGCCATGCTGGTGGCTCGTAAAGGGGTGGTCATTTTTGAAAAATACAAGGGCTACGGCGATTTCTCCCGTAAGTCGCCCGTGAACAGCCATACCACCTTTCAGCTGGCCTCCACCTCAAAGCCCTTTACGGCCATGGGCATACTCTGGCTTCAGGAGCAGGGCAAGCTGAAGATCACGGACTCGGTGCAAAAATATTTTCCCGGCTTCGCCTATCCCGGGGTGACCCTCAAAACCCTGCTCAACCATCGCAGCGGCCTGCCCAATTATCTTTATTTCAGCGACGATCTCTGGAAAGACCGCTCCCGGCTGATGACCAACCAGGACGTGGTGGACCTGATGGTAAAACACCATCCCCGCCGGCAGTACCCGCCGGACACCCATTTCAGCTACTGCAATACCAACTACATTATCCTGGCCGCCATCATCGAGCAGGTCAGCGGAAAAAGCCTGGGCGCCTTTCTCAAGGCTACCTTCTTCGATCCCCTGGGCATGAAGGATACCTATGTATATAATCCCAATACGGACCCGCTGAATCCCATGCAAAGCCTCAGCTACGATTACCGGGCGGTACCCATTGCCAACGAATGCTTCGACGGCGTGGTGGGGGATAAAAACGTATACAGCACGGTCAACGACCTGCTGAAATGGGACCAGGCGCTCTACGGGGGAAAGCTGTTTTCCGACGCTACCCTCGAAGCGGCCTTCACCCCATACAGCAACGAGCATCCCGGCATCCGGAACTACGGCCTGGGATGGCGGCTGCTGGTGTACCCGGACAGCCTCAAGATGGTGTATCACAACGGCTGGTGGCATGGCAACACCTCCGTATTCTATCGCTTTATCAAAGACTCCACTACGCTGATCATCCTCAGCAACCGGTATAACAAGCTCGTTTACCAGGTCAAGCCGCTTTGGGATATCCTGCATGAAGGGGAAGGCGCCGCCTATGCGGGCGACGATTAGCAAAATTTCATCGCTGATACAATACTAACAGGGACTGTGCTTGTGATCGGGCAGCAGGTTTTCCCGGGTCCAGGTGATCCTGTTTTCAAAGGGGAATGACCGTACCGGGCATTCTTCCAGTATACAGTGCCTGCAGCAGGCCGGCACGCAGGGATCGCTGTGGATAAAGAACTCGGTTTCGCTTTGCGGGAAATGTTTGTCGATCAGCGCGGCCACCGCCTTCAGCTCCTGGTGGGCCTGGTTCAGATCATAATAATAAGGCAGCGTCAGGTGGCAGTCGATATGATAGTTATTGCCGTATTGCTGTATACGCATATTGTGTATATCGATCCACTGCCGGCGGCGGTTGGCGGAAAGCACTGCGATCACCTCGTCCATCATCTGCCGGTCCGTTTCATCCATCAGCCCCGACACCGCCCGCCGTATCAGCTTGTACCCCTTGCGCAGGATCAGCACGGCCAGAATCACCGAAGCCAGCGGGTCGACCCAGTGCCAGCCGGTAAACCGGATGACCAGCAGGGCGATGATCAGCGCGAAGCTGGACCAGGCGTCGGTCAGGATATGCTGTCCGTTGCCCCCGATGGTGATGGAGGGCAGTGCTTTTCCCGAACGGATCAGGAACAGTCCCAACAGCAGGTTCACCACGCCGGTGGAGCCCACCCAGAAGATACCCGTGCCGATGCGTTGCAGGGCATGGGGGAAAATAAAGTACTGAATGGCCTTGTAGAGGATCAGGCAGCCGGCTACCGAGATCATGGCCCCTTCAAAGCCGATAGAGAAAAATTCCACCTTGCCGTGTCCGTAAGGGTGGTTTTCATCGCGCGGCCGCGACGTCAACCATACGCTGTACAGGGCAAAAGCGCCCGCTACCACATTGATGATGGATTCCAGCGCATCGGACAGGATAGCCACGGAATGCGTGGTGACCCAGGCCAGGAATTTTACGGCCGTAAGCAGCACGCTTACCGCGAGGGAGATGAAGATTATCCGGATCTCTTTCCTTTTCAAAACATGGTTTTGCACGTCAAAAAAGCTGTTCCGGCTGCGCAAGGCAGCCGCCAAGACCGTTCAAAATTAACCATTGCACCGGCAAGCGCAAAATATAACCTCGGGGCGCAAATGCTGCGGCCAGCCCGTAAAGACGGGAAATATTCAAACTTCATTTATATTTTTGTGCGACCGTGCTATCCATCTCTCCCGTAGCCTAAAATAAAAACAGATGCACCGTCGGTTACTGCTGATCTTGTTTTTTCTGTTCATCCAGCTTACTGCCGGTACCGCCGCCCGGGCGGCCTTTATTTTTGAAAAGATCGTTTTGCCTCCGCAGTTCAACGGCACGCTCGTGCTCGATGCCGCTTATGATCAGGCGGGTATGCTTTGGCTGATCTCTAATAGCGGCCTGCTGCGCTACGACGGCGACAAGGTGATCTGTTTTAACATGCAGACCGTTCCGGCCGTCAATTATACCGGGTTCAACCGCATAATGGCCGATCATGCCGGGAACGTCTGGCTGGGGGGTAAGGAAGGCCTGCTGCGGTTCGACCTGAAAAGATGGACAGTGCAATCTGTCGCCTTTCGCCGGCCGGAAGATGCGGACGCGCCCAACGACAGGATGGTCGCCCGCATCTTTGAAACAAAAGACGGGCAGGTGCTGGCGGGGACCAAAGGCGGTAAGCTTTTCCTGGTCCGGAACGGGCAGCTGGAAAAACTATTTGATGCCCGCCGTTTTTTGGACAGTTCCTATCGCGACTGCGCCATCAACCAGATCAACCAGTCCGATGACGGCCTCCTCTGGCTGGGTACCGCCGCAGGCCGGCTGATACAGCTGGATATGTCCGGAAAGACTGGCCCGGTCGGCTACGGTCTTCCTGAGTTCAGGAACCTGAATATCTTCCGTATCGCGTGTGTTTCCGATGCGGTGCTTTTCAACTCAGAGACGTCCACCTATGTGCTGGACCGACGGACCGGGCATATCCGGCGGATGGAGCAGCCGCCCCTGTCTACTATCTCCTTTTGTGAGCTACAGGGTCATACCTTCCTGCTTACCGATAAGATATACGGTACCAACGGATGGCTCTCCGTTTTTGATTATCCGCAGCGGACCTGGACAGACAGCATTCTTACGCCTGCAGACGTATTGGCGGTAACGGCCAGCTACGGCAACAAGGCAATGCTTACCAACGGCGTGTCGCTCTATACATTGACCTGGCAGAATGACCTTATTCAGCAGCGGATGTACAGCGCCGCAAGAACCAACAGCATCCGCGCCATTTGTAAAGATATCCGGGGACAACTGCTGGTCGGCAGCTACCAGGATCATTTTGTAAAGCTGGATCCGCAAACGGGTACCGTCAAAAAAATGAATGCGCTTCAGCCCTATTGCTTTCTTTCCTGGAATGCCGACTCCATACTGATAGGGGAAGAAGGAAGCGGCTTGTTCTGGTACGAAAATGGCCGGACAACACCTGTTCGTTTCCCAAAAGAAGGAAACGGACAGGTAAGGCTGGATAATTTTGTGACCTGCCTGCAGCGCGAGACGGATGCTTGGGTATGGGTAGGCACCTATCACGGCCTGTATCTCGCGGACCTCCGCCACCGGGGTTCCCCCCGAATAATACAGGGCTCCCTGGCGCCCGTGATACAACAAACCAGGATATCGGATGTGTTGGCGTTGGGCGGGCGGCGCCTGCTCGCCACCGACGAAGGGTTGTTTTGTTTCAGCATGCAGGATACCATCGTGCGATCCTTCTCTGATACTTTACGACATCATGGCTTTTACAGTCTGCAAAAGATAAACAATGAAATCTGGGCGGCATCGGGCGACCTGGGCCTGGTTATCCTGGATACGGCAGGGCATATCTTAAAAACCATCGGTCTGAAAGACGGGCTGGCAGGGAATACCGTTTTTTCGTTGAAACGCTGGCGGGATTATCTGATTGCCGGTACAGAGCACGGGATCAGCGTTATCCGGCTTCCCGCCGGGGAAGATACCCTGGGTCCGCAGCGCATACACAACTATACGGTCTACGACGGACTTCCGTCCAACGAATGCAATACCTCTGCCCTTTTTGTGGCGGACAGTCTGGCCTATGTCGGCACCACCAATGGCATCGCCGTGTTCCGGCCCGACCGGCTCTTTGAGGCAAAAAACGATACTTCCCAGACTCCCCTTTATATTTCCGTTTTAAGGATAGAAGGACCGGACAAAACCGTGTATGTGGATTATTCCCTTCCCTACCGGGGGTATGACGAGATCCGTATTCCCGCGGGTACACCGTTTTTCTCGATTACTATTCATGCTGCATCAGCTACCAGCGGTACCCCGCTTTACGGGCAGCAGTATTACCGGCTTTCCGAAAAGGAGGCCTGGCATGAGATCACCGACCGGAACGATTTCTCTTTTGTCAACATGCGGCCCGGTAGCTACCGTCTTGAGCTGGCGGCAAGAGCTGCAGACGGCAGATGGATAGAAGGGCTTTTCAGCAAAGCCCTGTACGTGGCCCCGCTCTATTACCAGACGGGATGGTTCCGGATAGGGGTATTGCTGCTGGCTTTATGCGCCGTCGCGCTTCTGGTAGGGTTTGTGATCCGCTACCAGAAAAAGCAGCTCGAAAAAGAACGGAGCCTTCGTCTGAAGATCGCCGGTGATCTGCATGACGATGTGGGCAGTATGCTCACCGGGATGTCGCTTCAGGCTGATCTGCTCCTGCACGGGCGCGGAGGCCGGCAGCAGGAATACCTGCAGCGCATCGCCGATACGGGACGATCGGCCGTAAATATCATGGGCGATATCGTATGGTCCATAGATCCGCGGAACGACGATACCCGGAGCCTCGTCAGCCGGTTGAAAAGCTATGCAGAGACCCTGCTCTTCCCTGCCGGTATAGAGGTGGACTTCCAATGCGCGGGAGATGATGCCCCACAGCATCTTCCCCAACGGATACGGCAAAACGTCATGCTGATCTGTAAAGAAGCCCTCACCAATATCTGCAAGCATGCCGGGGCCACCAGGGTCAGCCTTTTGCTGTCCGACAACGATGGGTGGCTCTGCATCACCATTGCGGACAACGGCGGCGGCATGCCGGCGGAAAATAATGGCGGGCATGGTCTGCGTAACATGCAAATGCGTGCAGATGCCATCGGCGCAGTTTTGTATTTTCCCGAAACCCAGAAAGGCGTGACGGTGAAGCTGGAGGTGCCGGCCGGCAGGAAGGAAAAAAGAAACAGGCATTGAGCGGACGGCACAACTACCCTTTTGGGTAGGAAAGGCTACATGGGATCATTGTATTGTTGTGAATAAATGGCTCCGGAGTGGCTCCGGGAATGTCCTTTAAAGAAAAAGATGCAGGATGAGGAACATGGCGGTTATAGAAGATAACACAGGCATCCGGAAAACGTTATCGGATTTTTTTGGCGCAGAACCCGGCTTCTCCATCCTGTTCTCCTGCAATAGCTTTGAAGAATTCCGGGACCGGTGGAGCGACGAGCGCCTGGATATTGTATTGTGTGATATCGGGTTGCCCGGGAAGTCGGGTATAGAAGCCGCCTGGTATATCAAGGACCGCTCTCCGCATACCCAGGTGATGATGCTAACCGTCTTTGAAGAAAAAGAAAAGATATTCCAGTCGCTCTGTGCCGGAGCATCGGGATACCTGTTGAAAAGCGCTCCCCTGGCAGATATACGATCCGGCATCATCGACATCCTTGACGGCGGCGCGGCCATGTCGCCCAAGATCGCCAAACAGGTCATCGGGTTCTTTAGCCGGTCCCCGCGTATGACCGGCAATGCAGAAGCCGCTTCAAAGCTGACCTCGCGCGAGATAGAGATACTTTCCTTCCTGGAAGCGGGATGCCCCAACCGGGAAATCGCCGAAAAGATGTTCGTTTCCGTCGATACCGTGAAGTACCATATCAAGAACATCTACCTGAAGCTCCATGTGGGCAGCCGGGCCGAGCTTATTGCGCGCTACCGGAACCATCTCTGAGTCTCCCCTATCCTACTGTCACTATTCCCTGGTTAATCCGGGATTGAATCAATGCCGTCCGGCAAAAACTACCCCTTCGGGTAGGAAAAAATCCCTGCTCCGGTCTTTTCTTTACGACGCCTTATTTTACCCCAGCCATATGAAAAAACTTTACTCCTGTACTATCGAAACCTTCCGCCTGAAAATACGCAAAACCGGCCGTGTATTTCATGCTGCAGCAACAAGAGAAAGGAAGCTTCTCCGGCTTTTGCTTTCCGCATTTTTTCTGTGGAGCGGTATCGCTCTGATGCCGCTGAAAGCATCCGGGCAGCAAGCTACCCTGTGGAATTCAGATTATTTTGATGTAAGCTATAATACGGACGGAGGGTATATCCAGATATATATTCTTTCATATATAGACGATGACGACTCGCACCATGGCTTTATAGATAATGGGGACCAGTCGGGTCCGGGGGAGGTAAGCAGTCTGCTTTATTCTGTTGACGGCAGAAATTACAAGGTCCTGGCCACGTTCTCCCATGAAGGAGAAGACTGGAACCCCATGAAGATTGTTTTCAAAGACACGCGGGGACAGCGCGTTGAGGCGAAAGCTGCCACCCCTGTGCATTTCGTAAGAGATACGATCAAATGGTATGTAGGCAATACCAATAAAGACGTACGGTCTGTCAAGCTTCATATTGATAAATGGAACAGAAAAGGCAACGGAGGAGGAACAGGCGACGATCAGCTCAACATAAATGAGATCCGTAATATCACTATTCCCCAGCTCGGCGGTCTGAAGCCTGTTCATACCTTCCTTGAGAACGATTCGGTCAGACTGGAATGGAGCATGGACAGCAATGAACTGACTCCCTATTCCTCCGTCCGGATCAACACCAATCATACCACACTTTTTCAAGAGGGAACCGTGTCCTGGGTCAACGGAGTAGCGTCTTCCTCGGCCCGGCTGCCGCAGAGCGATACAGCCTGGGATTATTATTTCCATGCTTATGTGTACGACCGTTTCGGAGACTGGTATATCGATACGACCTATACTATACCGGGTATTACCCATCCTGACAGCATTAGGGCCGAATACAACAAGGAGACCAGTAAGATGGATATTACCTGGACCATCCCCAGGCCCGTCGGAGATCAGGTGGTTACCTCGCCTTTCAAGCTGCAGCGGGCGCTGAAACCTGACTTCAGCGATGCGACGGACATCGACCTTGCCTTATTCCCCGATCTCAAATACAATCGCGACTCCACAGCTTATACCTATGCCGATGATCCGCATGCGGAGGCATATTACCGGATAGACCGCGATTTCAATGAAGACTGGGGATGGAGTAAAGCAAAGTCCGTGCATGTTACCGCAAAGCACGCAGCCATCACCGCGGCCTCGCACCTGACGCTTTCGCTGGATGACGGTTCCGGGCACGCCGTATTGAACTGGGATACTACCGGGGTATGGACCGAAGGAGCGGCTTTTATCCTCACTCGTATAAATAAGACCGATGGCACATCCACGGATATCAGCCTCGGTAAAAAAGACTACTACAAAGGAGAATACATTGATTCCCTGGTAAGGCCCTGTAATGAATATTATTACAGGCTTCAGGTAAAACCGGCCGCTAACCTGGGATTTGAGACGGAAGATCCTTATCAGACCACCAACACTGTGCTGCCCGTACGGATCGGCGCCATTTCAGACCTCAGCGTTTCCAAAGGCTATTTTCCGGACCGGGTGGAGCTGAGCTGGAAAGCGGACGGCGGCTTCGACTATTATGTGGTCAAAAGAAAAGAGTATGGTTCCGCTGACAGCTATATACAGGTAGCCTCGATGCCCGCAACAGGGTCGGCCGAGAGCAGCCTGGACGACGCCAAGGCTATGCCGGGCATCTACTATGATTATCTCGTGATGGGGGCGGTGAGCTGTAATAATACCATCCGCTACTCCGATACCCTGCATGCCATCGGTTTCCGCAGTCCGACGGGCAGCCTAAACGGCCGGGTGGCTTATGAAAACGGGCAACCGGTCACAAATGTCAGCATACGGCTGCAAAATGAAGACAACACGGCCCTGGGGGAAAGCATCTATCTGAACGGCAATGCAGACAGCTATCTGAAGATTGCCCCCTTGCTTGCGCCCTTCGCAGATTCCGCCCTGACATTTGAGGCCTGGATAAAGCCCGATGATCCGATGCCGAAGAACCAGGTGATCTTCAGCCGGGATGGACAATACGAATTAGGATTTAACGGCAGCGGCCGGCTTTATTTTACTTACAACGGCGTTACGCTGACCGGCCCTTATGACAATAAGGATGGCACCTTCATCCATGTGGCGGGCATCCATCACCGGGACACCCTGATGATCATGCTCAACGATTCCCTCATCGCGCATACCGTCGTCTCTTTTTCTCCTTCATCCGATGCGGACACTGCCGTCTTTATCGGACGCAACGCCGCAGGAAACAATTTTACAGGATTTATAGATGAGGTAAGCGTCTGGAACCGGTCACTGACCCCGACAGAGATCGGGCGCGACTATACCCGCCTGCTGGCGGGCGATGAGCGGGGCCTGACCGCCTACTGGCGCTTTGATGAAACCATCGTCGACCAGTTTTACGATCTGTCTCACGAGGGCGATCACTACCACCGGAATGACGGTGTCATGAACCCCGATCAGGTCATACGCCGCAGGGACATCCCTACGCCGGGACAGCTCTCCCTAAAGGCCTACACCGATACCACCGGTAACTATGAGATCACCGGTATCCCTTATACGGGATCCAACGGTACAGTATACAGCATTGTGCCGCTGCTGGGAACCCACCAGTTCGATCCCGTGGAAGTGAAGCGTACGATTTCGGCAGCCTCTTCTTCCTATGTCGTGGACTTTACCGATAAATCTGCATTCCAGCTGGAGGGGCACATCTATTACAGGAACAGTACGGTGCCGGTAGAGGGGGTTCAGTTCCAGATCGACGGGAAGTACGCGCTGGAAGGCAACGGCGATCTGATCCAAACGGGGGCCGACGGGAAGTTCAAGCTTTCCGTGCCCGTCGGCACCCATAAGGTGCAGGCGGTAAAAAACAGTCATGTGTTCGTGAATGCCGGGAAGATCACCGACCGGTTGGGTAAAGACCTCAATTACCAGGGACCTGTCAGCGAGCGCATATTGTACGACAGCACCACCATAAGATTTGCCGGCAGGGTGGCCGGAGGCCCCGAACAGGAGGCCTATCCGCTGGGGCATTCGCTTTCCCGGAACAACCTCGGCAAAACGCTGAGCATCACGCTGACGCTACCCACCCAGGGGAAATATGAGCTGTCCACTGCAGACAGTACCGTCAGGAAAGATCACCTGCTGCCTTCCGGCGAGGGAGGCGATTCATCGCATATACATCATACCCGTATCAGCTGGCAGCCGGACCAGATCGTGATCTATCCGGATTCTGCGACCGGAGAATTTGTGGCCGACCTGATCCCCGTAGTCTTTAATGTGCAAAAAGTGGAAGCTACCGGATGGGGTAATTTGCTGGAAGGCGGCAATGCCGTCCAGCTGGACCTGAGCAACCGGTTTATCAAGGACAGCTCGGTATATAATTATGAAGACTCTGCCCAGTCTGCAGACGGCAGCTGGACCCATACGGCTTATTCCGACACTGTTTTTTACAATTATGCCTATAAATTCATCAAACGGCAGACGCCGCAGGTCAGCCTTGCCCAGCTCGATAACGGCGGTAACGAAAAGAATTATTTCGGCGATTCGCTGTATCATTCGCAATCCCTCACGGGCGGGGCGATCGAGATCCCCCTGTTGAAGCCGGCCGGCAAGAACGCAGACAGATATCTTTTTAACGGTCACCCGGTTTTTTCCCAGGCTGTGATGTATCATTTCCGGATAAGATCCTTTGAGGAATATCCTTTTTACGAACGCCAGGACGCGGACGGCACCAAGCATATCGCCCAACAGGATGGGAAAGATGTCATTGACCGTGTACCCACGCAGGACGGGAGCGTGAACATTCAGAACGAGCTCAGGGAAGGCGCGGTGGAAGCGGACACCCTGAGTCTGGACTCCAGCGGAACGGCGTATTATGATTTCGTTGCGGGCGAACCGGCTACTGCGCCGGGTGACCAGGGATTAAAACATTTCTCCTTTGTTGTCCGTTTCGGAGAGGCAACGGATGTCAGCTGGGCCTGGTTCGGCGACGAGAGCGGCATGCAGGCCATCGTCACCGGCAGCAAACAAACCGGTACCGATTTTGTGACGGCGGGTCCTAACCGGATGCTGATGATTCTCCGCGATCCGCCGGGGAATCAGAGTTATAGTTTTGCGGAGCAAGGAAGTACGATTACCAGTAGCACTACCTATTCGGGCTCAGTGGATAATGTGTCTGATGTGGAGCTGCTAACCCTCCTGGGACAGAAGGTGGTTACATTTGCCGGTGTTGGGGCAGGATTTATCAGTGAAAATCAAACGGATAACAATGCAGGGGCAAGTGTGCATGTCGAAGAGCATTATACACATACAGATACCAAAGCATCGGCAACCACGCTCATTACCCGCTTTCAGACCAGCGATGCGTCCACTTTTGTAGGCGCCCCTGCCGACTTGTTTGTAGGCTATTCTACCAATATTACCTATGGACAGAGTGATAACCTCGTTATCATCCCCAAAACGGAGCAGCGGGCAGGAGATTCCGTGATTTTTGATCCGGGGAACAATTACTTATTGGTCGAAAAAACCGGGATCAGCCTGGGTGAGCAGTTCGGAACCCTCTTTGCCTATCCCCAGCAGCATATCGAAACGGTGCTGATCCCCAACCTGAAAAAGGTAAGGAACAGTATTTTACTGCCCGCATCTACTACGGATGCGGCGGCGCAGGCCGCTGCCAATGCCCAAAACCAGGAGATTTATGTATCCAGATTATCTCCTGATGATGAAAACTTTGGCAGATCAAATAACGATCCGGTGTTCGGAGGAAGCGCGGAGCCGGCATTCGGAGGGGGGCCCAGTTATAAAATATTCTTTCCCCAGCACCCTGCCCTTGCCTATACCAATGATACGATCATGACGATCAACCAGTACATCGCACAGTGGACAGATGTGCTGAAAGACAATGAAAAACAAAAGCTGGAATCGGAAAAAATCGATAATATCTCCTTTCATGCAGGGAATACCATTACCCGGTCTGTAACCACTTCATCCTCTCAAACGAAAAGTAATTCTTTTAACATCATTGTTTCAGGAAGCCTCATATTGAATAGTGGTCTGGCCATAAACGGCTTCGGGCTGAAAGTAAGCGCAACCACCTCCCTTGGCACAACAGAGGGAGGCAGTATCGATCAAACCAGAGACAGTACATCCACGATCGGCTTCCAGCTGGCGGCCGGCGGCGTAGGCGAATACATCAGCCTGGATGTGAACAAGACCAAGGATGGCACATTGGCCTTCCGCACCAAAGGCGGTGAAACGGAATGTCCCTATGAAGGCGTGGACACTACGAAATACTACAACCCCGGAACCATCATCGGTCAGCCTACGGCCCAGATGGACAAACCCGAGATCACCGTGGACAATCCGGTCGTGAATAATGTGCCGGCCACCAAAAGCGCGGCGTATACGATTCATCTCATCAATGCCTCCGAAGCGGCCTGGTCCACCGATTTTGTGCTGGGCTACGGCAGTACGGACAGTGTCAGGGGCGCCAACATCTCGGTGGACGGCGTATCCATCGCTGCGGGAAGGAGCTATCCTGTTATTTACGGCGAGCCCGTTACCAAGGTCCTTACCCTCACCAAAGGACCGGATGCCATGGATTATAACAACATTCCCATTATCCTGCATTCTGCCTGCCAGTATGATCCCACCGGCTACCAGGCCACTATTGCGGATACGGTGTTCATCTCAGCGCATTTTGTGCCCTCCTGCTCCAATGTGAACATCAAATCACCGGCCGGCAACTGGGTGCTGAATACCCTGTCGCCCGTCAATTCCGGAGGGAAACGCTATCTTCCCGTAACCCTGGACCAGTTTGACGAGAGCAACAGCCTGTTTGATCATATCGAGCTCCAGTACAAGCCTGCTGCGGCCAGTCAATGGGTGACGGCGATGCAGTTTTTCCCGGACTCCACCTCCGACAGCTACCGGGAGGCGCAAGGCGCCAAGTCCGTGATCACCAACCCGGAAGAGATCAATTATGATCTGGTCATGGACGACGCCCTGTTCAGCGACCAGCGCTATGATGTGCGAGCCCTGGCCGTTTGCCGGCTCGGCCCCGGAAACCTGATCAACACGCCTTCCCAGGTGGTGAGCGGCGTCAAGGATACTTACTATCCCCGCCTGTTCGGCAGCCCCGAACCCGGCAACGGCATCCTGGGCGCCGGCGATGCCATAAAGCTTAATTTCAACGAGCCGATCGCGGCCGGTCTGCTCACGCCTACGGATTTCCAGGTGACCGGTATCCGCAATGGTGCGCAGGGCGACCATTCCGTTGCCGTATCGCTGGACGGGCAGCATGATTATATCCGGACCGAATTCGAAAAGAATCTCAGCGGCAGGGACCTCACCGCCGAAATGTGGGTGCTGCCGGATGCTTCCGGTAAAGGCACTCTGCTCAGCCACGGGGACGCCAATACGTCGCTTGAGCTTTCCCTGACGGAAGGTCATTACCTGCAGGTGTTTCTTGGCGGAAAGAAGATCACCAGCGACCAGCCGGTGGACTACCGGCCCGGGGAATGGGCGCATGTGGCCATGGTATATCATGCGGCGGACAGCAGCCTGTCCGCTTATTATAACTTCCGGGAGGTGATCCACGGCGTGACTGCCGGCAGCTATAATGGCACCGGTCCCTTCGAGATCGGACGCAGCATCAGCACAGCAGGTGACTATTTCGCCGGTAAGCTGCACGGTCTTCGGATATGGACCAAAGTGCTTCCCGCCACCACCCTTCAGACGGGCAGCCTTAAGCAGCTGTCCGGCGCGGAAGATGGCCTGATGGCCTTTTATCCCATGACGGAAGGTAAGGGTACTGTGATCTTTGATAAGGCCCATGGCAATAACGCCACCCTTACGGGTCAATGGACGACCCCGCCTGGAAAAGCGGAAAAACTTAACGGAGACGGGTATGTGAAGCTGTCTGCCGGCACGGTACCCGTCGATACCACGATGGATTATACCCTGGAATTGTGGTTCAAGGGCGATGCCGGACAGGCAGAGGCTGCGCTGGCCTCAAACGGCCGGGGCGACGGTACGGATCCCGGCGGATCAAAGAAGCTTTTCTTCCTGGGTTTTGAGAAGGGTAAGCTCACCTTTGAGAACAATGGCTTCAAAATGCAGGCCGACGGCAATTACCTGGATAACCACTGGCACCAGGTATCCCTGTCGGTCAACCGCAATTCCGGCGTCGCGCAGCTGTATGTGGACGGACAGCTGGCCAAATATGCCGATGCCCGGAACCTGGGCGGCATTGCGGCTCCCTATATTTATCTCGGAGCCCGCGGCGCATACAGCGATCCGGACGGAAGCACCCCGCACTTCGACCGTTACTTCACGGGATCGGTCGATGAGTTCCGGCTCTGGAATACCTATATGGGGCAGCCGTTGATAACGAAGAACAGTAATGTCCGCCTGGAGGGCGACGAGGTAGGGTTAATGGCCTATTATCCCTTTGAGACCTATTTTGACTTCCAGAACAACAAGGAAATGGGCTTTACGCTTGCCGACCAGAAAAAACAGGAAGACGACAATGTGCATGTTCCGGATGCGGTAGCATCCCATGCCTCGGAAAGCGACGATATGGCCCCGATCAAAGATCACGGGCCGGTAGAGAACCTGCAGTTCGATTATGTGGTGAACGACGATGCCCTGATCATTAACCTGGAAGAGCCGCGGCAGGCGGTGGATAAAACGATCGTGACCTTCCGGGTAAAAAATGCAAGAGACCAGAATGGCAATACGCTGGTATCTCCGGTTACTTGGACGGCCTATATTGACCAGAATCCCTTGAAATGGGGAGACGACGAGCTCAATCTGAAAAAAGACGTGGATACGGCCCTTCAGTTCACCTCCTATATCAGTAACAATGGGGGCAATATACAGCATTTTGTGTTGGATAACCTCCCCGGATGGCTGACGGCAGAGCCCGCTGAGGGCACGGTGGGTCCTGAAGGCCGGCAGCAGATCGTCTTCAAGGTGGCCGACGGGCTGAACATAGGAGCTTATAACGATATCGTATACATGCGGAACGATAACGGAGAAACCGAGTCGCTGGTCGTTAACCTGAAAGTAACGGGCCAGGAGCCGGACTGGAAAGTGGATCCCGGAGATTTTAAGTTCAACATGAACCTGTACGGCAAGATACGCATCAACGGTATTTTCTCGGTTGATGAGGGCGACATGCTCGCGGCTTTTATCAACGGCAAATGCATCGGCGTCACGCATAATACCTATTTCAAGGATAACGATCTCTGGTATGCTTTCCTGACCCTCTATGGAAATTCGGCCAAGCAGGAGGGTATCGAATTCCGCCTGTGGGACGCCAGTACCGGGAAGACGTATCTCGGCATTCCTTCCAGTGCCGTCTCCTTCTCGAACAATTCCATTGTGGGTACCGCCCGCGATCCGGTGATCTTTGATGGAAAGGAAATGCTGTTCCGCAATATCGGGCTGGATAAAGGCTGGAACTGGATATCCTTTGGCTTGGTCAACCCACAGCTCAGCATCGTAAAATCCACGCTGGTCAACGGTTCATGGCAGCCGGGGGACATTGTCAAGCATGACGAGCGCGGATTTGACCAATATTCTTCCACCGCAGGATGGGTCGGCTCCCTTCCGCAATTTGACAATACATCGCTCTTCAAGCTAAAAGCATCAACCGCCCAATCCTTCAGTATTTACGGTACGGTGCCGGATTTGAAGAAGATCCCGATCACGGTACGGGGAAGCCGTTGGAATTATATCAGCTATCTGCCGCCGGTCAACATGACGGTGAAGGAAGCCCTGGCGGATTATGATGCGGCCGACGGAGATGTGCTAAAATCACTGACCGGTTTTGCCATGTATGATTCCCGGAACGGATGGGTCGGTAACCTCAGCTTCCTGGAACCGGGGAAAGGATATATGCTTTACCGTACCGCCAAATCAGAAGCTACCTTTTTCTACCCCGCCACCGCAGGAAGCCTGGATATGCCGGCGACGGAGACAATAGAACTAAACAGGCTGGAAACGCCGGTGGATAATAATTATGCGTTTTCCGATAATATGACGGTAATAGCCGGTGTGGAAGGAGATATCACGCTGCAGCCCGGCGACCGGATCGCCGCCTATGAGGACGGGGAGCTGATGGGTGAAGCCCGGGCCGTGCAAAATAATGTGCTTCAGGCACCGTCCTTCTTCTTCAACATTTCCGGCAGCGAACGCCGCGATATCAGTTTCGGCGTACTGCGGAACGGTACCAGAATAGCTATATCCAGCACCGTTATACCTTATATGTCAAACAGCCGTATAGGACTGCTGGGCAGCCCCCTCAAGCTGCAGTTCAGGAAGACCGATCCATTGGTTATATCCAGCCATGTTAAGATCTATCCCAATCCCTTCAGCAGCAGGGTCAGCATTGAGGTTAGCTTTGGCAATGATAACGGCGGCAAAGCGCACCGGATAAGCCTGGACATCTATGACCTGACCGGACATCTTGTGTGGCGGCAAAGCGAAAAAGAGATCGGGGACGGATATTACAAGACGTATTGGAACGGGATTAACGAAGCCGGATCAGAGTGTGCCTCGGGTGTTTACCTTATCCGTCTGATGATAGACGGTGTCGCCGAAACCCACAAGGTCATCAAGGCAGAGCATATACATTAGTTGTCTTCGTCATCATCCGGTCATCTTAAATGGCTTTGAAATGAATAAATATATTTTATCCGCCGTGTTACTGCTGTTTGCTGCGGGCACCTATAGCTGCAAGAAACATAAGAATCCACCCAAGGTGCCGCCGCCCCAATGGAAGGTGGATACTTCCGGCAAGTATCCGGCCAGCATGACCGCCGTAGTGCGGATACCGGATTATCTGATGCAGCACGGCCAGCCCGGTGATCAGCTGGGTGCATTCATAAACGGGGAATGCAGGGGTATCGGAAAACTGATAAAGCTGGATGCCGGAGATGTCTATTTTGTGCTGATCATCGGGGAAGCCGCCGAGCAGGATAAGGTCAGCTTCAGCTATTACAGCGCTTACAGCTCCTATATGTACGGCACCTCTCCTTTTCTGGATTTTACCATGGATGGCAATTACGGAACGGCCGATCACCCGGAGAAGCTGGCGCTGACACCGGGTAAATAAAGCTACGGCCGGTAAGACGGGGAGCAGGCGGCATCTGCGCAGGCGGCCGGTTCGGGCCGATCAGCGCAGGCGCCGCCGGACCAGCTCTCCCAGCAGCCCGCCCAGGCCTACGCGTACACCCACGGCAGTCCGGTCGCGCGAGGGGTATCCCGCCACCACATCCACGCGGAGTACCTTGAAGATGTTTTCCAGCCCGGCGGATATTTCCCAGTAATTGTTCTGCGGATCGATATAGAAGGCATTCGCGCCCAGCACAAGGTTCCATTTTAACCGGTTAAAAAGGGGAATCCGGTTGGTCAGCAGCCCGTTGAGATGATATTCAGCATTTAACGTGGTATAAAATGGAGCAACGTTGCTGTACCGGTAATAGGGCGCCAGCTGAAAGCTGTTAAGATATTTGATATTGTAAAAGGTGCGGTTGCCGTTAAAATGCTGCATATCCGGCAGGCCAACCGATTTCCGGTTCAGAAAGCCGCCTGCCTGGACCTTGTAGCGGAGGGTTCCGAACAGCCGCATGTTGATATCATCCCGAATGTTAAAAAACCATTTATCATAATCCACGTCACTGCCGAGGAGGTTGGGAATGCCTTTCGTATACCCGAGACCGAAGACAGGCGCTTTGCTGCCTACGCTCATCTTGTAACGGGGATATTGGATATACTTTTGTCCGGGCTGGTAAGAAAGGCTCAGTCCTGCGCTCAGCGCCTGGTGATGTAAGAAAGGCCGCGTCGCCAGGTCTTCAGGATGGTTGGAAGAAAAGGATTTATCCGGATACCGGATCAGGCTGAAATCCGTTGTGTTCTGCAGCGGATAACGGTCTTCCCAGGTCAGGTCTGCCGACCAGGAAAAGCCGTTCTCATACCGCTTTCCTGCCTGCAGCGTTCCGAAATAGCTTTCATAGATTTTCATATAGTTTTCCTTTAGCAGCAGCGTGTACAGGCTGTTCGTCAGGCCGTTGATGGGGTTCTCGGGGTTAATCTGGCTGACCCGTTTCCCGCCGGAGAGCTGCCAGGTGATGGCCGACCGGGAGGGCGCCCGGTACAGCAGGTCCAGCTGTCCGTTCAGGTGGCGGTTGTTCCAGCCATACCGCACCGAGGGCGCTACACGCCAGGATGCGGCGCTGTCCGTATAACGGAAAAGGTCAAAGCCGGCTCCGGTGACGAAGCCCTCCACCGTGTTGTAGGACAGCTTTTTCAGCAGCGGCTGCCAGTGGAAGGTATAAGGTTGGCGCCGGTAAAAAGTATGACGGTATCCCCTCCAGAGCAGGTCCGTAAGACGGGGCGGCGGCTGATCCTGCTGCAGGGAATCGCGATAGTGCGGAGCTTGAAGCGAATCCCTGCGGACACGGGCCAGGCTGTCCTTCTGACGGAAGTTCCGGGCTTCGGCCCGTGCTAACGGTAGCGGGCGTATGCTGTCCCAATAATCGGGGCTGCGTTTATCGGCCAGCGAGTCGTAGGCCATGACGATGCGGCTGTCGAAGAAGTCCGGCGGGAACTGCGGATGCAGGTCGTAATCCGAGTACAGGCTTGCAAAGGCGCCCCGCAGATCGAAGTTCAGCATCTTCAGCTTGAAGGAGAGCGACTGGTTCCGGATCCGCCATATGCTGTCTCCCACCGGCGCATGGATCTGCCGGATCTCCAGCGAGTCGATGATCTGCAGCTGTTGCTGCCGGGTAACCATCAGGTCGAGGCTGTGGATCCGCCAGCTGTCGTCGGCGATGTTAAGATAGCCGGAGAAAAGCGGCTCGTGTTTCCTTTTCGGAAAAACCCGGATTTTGTTGATCACCTGCCCGTCTTCCATAAAGGTGCCCTCGAGGCGGTAGCGGTAATAATGCAGGGCCTGATCCGCGATAGGCGAGATATAGCCCCGCGGGAGCATCTGCCGCGAAAAGAGCGCCATGTTATTCTGGTAGAAATCGATAAAAACCGGGAAGTCGAACCCCAACCCTCCCCCGCTTTGCCGGGAGGAGATCACCTGCTGCCGGAAGCGCGGCGGTTGCGCCTGCCGGCTGATGCTGCTCAGCGATTCGGATAAAAAGAGGATCCCCGAGCGCGTGGAGTCAAGCACCTCCCCTTCGTAATCCACCTTTTCTCCCATAAACTTTTCGGGACCCTTGTTGAGGTGCACTACGTCTTTTATATACAGCCGGCAGGCATAGTCTTTTACCTGGTTTTCATAAAAAGGCCGCTTGCGGATGGCTTTCCGGATGATGGCATAGGCAGGGTCCTCCCCGCCCTGGATGACCACCTCCCGCATCTGCACCTGCTCCGGCTGCATCCGGAAATCGAGCTGAAGGCGTTTATCCGTGAGGGTGAAGGACGATTCGGCCCGGGCATATCCCAGGTAACGGCAGATCAGGGTGTATGACCCGGGCGGCAGCTCCAGTGCATAACGTCCCTGTTCGTTGGTGGTGGCGCCGAGGGTGCTGTTTTTCAGATATACTCCCGCGTAAGGAAGGGGATCGCCCTGCAGATTGGTGACGGTACCGCTCACCACCTGTTTCTGCTGCGCATGGCAAAGCCGGGAAAGACAAAAGCTGATCAGGAAGAAGGAGCGGGTAAAGCGCTTCATATCAAGCGCCCCCTTATTTTATTCCGAATGCTTTTTTCAGCTTACCGACATAGTCCAGCTTCTCCCAGGTAAACAGTTCTACCTTTACCGTTTTTTTCTTTCCTTCGGGGGTTTCGAAGTGCTTGGTCACTGTTTCGTTCTGCCGGCCCATATGACCATAAGCGGCTGTTTCGGAATAGATCGGGTTGCGCAGCTTCAGCCGTTGCTCGATAGCGTAGGGACGCAGATCGAAGATCGTTTCCACCTTTTTTGCGATTTCCGCATCGCTGAGGTTTACCCGGGCGGTGCCGTAGGTATTGACGTTAAAGCCGCAGGGCTTGGCTACGCCGATGGCATAGGATACCTGTACCAGCACCTCTTCGCAGACGCCGGCCGCTACCAGGTTCTTGGCAATATGGCGCATGGCATAAGCTGCGGAGCGGTCTACCTTGGAAGGATCCTTTCCGGAGAAAGCGCCGCCGCCATGGGCGCCTTTGCCGCCATAGGTATCTACGATGATCTTACGGCCGGTAAGACCGGTATCGCCATGCGGCCCGCCGATCACGAATTTGCCGGTAGGGTTCACATGGTAGGTGATCTTGCCGGTGAAGAGCCGCTGTAGCGCCGGGGGCAGCTGCTTTTTTACACGGGGGATCAGGATGTTGATCACGTCCCGGCGGATCTTTTCGGACATCTTGGCGTCTGTGTCAAATTCGTCGTGCTGGGTAGAGATCACGATGGTATCTATCCGGACGGGCTTGTGATCGTCGCTGTATTCTATGGTTACCTGCGATTTGGCATCGGGGCGCAGGTATTTGATCTGCTTGTTTTCCCGGCGAAGCGCAGCCAGCTCGATCAGGAGCTTATGCGCCAGGTCCAGTGCGAGGGGCATATAATTTTCCGTTTCGCTGCTGGCATAGCCGAACATCATTCCCTGGTCGCCCGCCCCCTGCTCTTCCTTCTTTTTGCGGACCACGCCCTGGTTAATGTCTCCTGACTGCTCGTGGATGGCGGAGAGCACGCCGCAGGAGTGGGCCTCGAACATGTACTCGCTTTTTGTATAGCCGATACGTTTTATCACGTCGCGGGCAATCTTCTGCACGTCCAGATAGGTGTTGGATTTTACTTCGCCGGCCAGGACCACCTGCCCGGTCGTGACCAGCGTTTCGCAGGCCACCTTGGCGTCGGGATCGAATGCCAGGAAGTTGTCGATGAGGGCATCTGAAATCTGGTCGGATACTTTATCGGGATGTCCTTCCGATACCGACTCTGAGGTGAATAAATATGGCATGGCCGGGTGAATTATGGGTGGTTGTTACGTTGTTGCAGATTGTGTCGGAGTAGCGGTTATCTTAATTTTGTATAGATCACTTTCAGCTTCATAGGGACCTCATCGTTATTGCCGCCGCCCAGGACTACCCGTCCGTGGTTGTAGCTCAGCCCGGCTGCATTGTAGATCTGCAACTTGAAGCCGAAGTTGACTTCGGGGGTTCCTTCCCGGTCGGAGATCAGGTGCTGCATAAAGCGGGAAATGTTCAGCTTGTATTGCGTCAGCTGCACGCCGTTGACCGTAGTGCTGCCCTTAAAGCCTCCGAAGCCGGCCAGGTTGCTGAAGGCATAGCCGCCGGTGGAGAAATCCTGGTAAGCTCCGGCGTCCACCACAAACCCAAGGCTGTCTCCTCCTTTGTACTGGAAGAGGAAAAGCTCATTGGGGGCGTTATATATCTCTTTCTGGCTGTTGGCCGTGTTGGCCTGGGTCATGATCAGCTCGGCGCTGTTGATGATGGCATTCGGGAACTGCTTCAGGTAAGGTATCTGTACGTCTACGTACAGCCCGGGCCGTTCCTGAAGGTACAGCAGCTTGTCTCCTTCCGGCTGGGGACCGTTGAAAGCGGTTTCGGCTTCGGTGCCGCTGTAATTACGATGGATATAATTGGCGGTAGCGGAGGTGTTGCCGACGGGGAAGAACGCCGTCAGCGAATCGTCGGTGCTGTTGTGATAAAAAACCGTCATGCCGGTGACGTCGGCGGAAAGATCGAGGTACACGAGCGACTTACGGCCGGCTGTAGCGGAATCCGGCACCAGCGCAAAGCCGTTCAGGAACTTCTGAAAGGCGGAGTCGTTATAGAAGGCCCCCTCGGAGCTCTGTTGCCCCAGTTCCTGGGCAAAGGCATTGCTCAGCGGGATACGGAGCTGCGGGGCATCCTTTATATTCCAGATAGTGACCGAATCCTGCAGGGTCTTTGGCGTTACCGTAACGTTGCCCAGCGGATTGCCCTGGTCGATATGGAACTGCTGGGAAGCATAGAAGCGGGATAAGGTAGAATCGTTTTCGGCAAGCTTAAAGGCCGGATCGTTGATCCGGTAGACGGTGTATTGCTGCGGACCCAGCGAATCGCCGTAATATCCCGTAAAGCTGAAGGACAGCACGGCAGAGTCTATGGATACGTTGTCACCGGTGAACTTGAACTCGCTGCTGCTGAGTCCCAGCTGCGTATAGGCAATGCCGGTGGTGGTGCCAAAAACGGGGTCGCCGTTGATGGCGCCTACGGTCATTTCCGGAGTGGCGCTGGTCAGCAGCGAGTCCGGTTTGTATACCGTATGGGCGATGACAGTAAAAGTATCGGTCTGAAAGGTGTTGATGTTGTCAATGCCGGGGATCAGGTCCTGCCCCAGTATGGTGGATTCGTTACAACCTGAAAGGGCATAGGCAGCGGCAGCCGTAATGGCGGTAATGGCAGCCAGCCTCCGGAAAGCCCTTTGTTTCTGGGAAAAATTGATCGTCCTGTTCATAAAATGTGGGCATCGTTATGGCCGCTTACCGGTATCAGGCATCCGCCAGCTGATGATACAGCTGCAGATAGTCTGCCAGGTCCTCGTTGTTTTTCTGATAAGGTAAAATGATCTTTCCTTTTTGCTTTTTCAGCTCTTCCACCAGCGACTTGTCGGCTTTTTCCCGGAGGATCACCGCATCCGCATATTTGGCAGCTCCCCTGTTCAGGGCTGCATGGGAGCCTTCTTTATAAGCTTCGATATCCTTGGCTTTGATCTGGTTGCTGATGGTCGCCTTTTTAATAAAGGTTCCCCCCAGCTTTTCCCGGAACTGGTCCGGCTCCAGCGTATAGGCTACTTTGGTGTGGGCAAAAACGGGCTCCTTCTTGTAAGCCGTTTTCAGGTATAAGGGGATCAGCGAGGTCATCCAGCCGCTGCAGTGGATGATATCCGGAGGCCAGCCGAATTTTTTTACGGTTTCCAGCGCGCTTTTGCAAAAGAAGACCATCCGGTTGGCGTTATCGTCAAACCATTGTCCGTCCTCGTCATGAAAAACGGATTTGCGTTTGAAATAGTCTTCATTATCCATGAAATATACCTGCAGCCTTGCATTCGGAAGCGAGGCCACCTTGATAATAAGCGGAAAATCATCGTTATCGATAATAATATTGATACCCGACAAGCGAACTACCTCATGCAACCTGTGCCGGCGCTCATTGATTATCCCGAAGCGGGGCATGATTACCCTCACTTCCAGACCTGTTTCATTTGCTTTTACCGCCAGTGCGTTGACTAAAGCTGCATAATCAGTCAGTTCCAGGTAAGGCGACATCTCCTGGGCTATAAACAAAATTCGTTTCTTTGTGGACATTTACGGTGTATTATAGCAGAGATTGGTTATACGGGGAGCAAAATTACAAATTTTTCCGGTAATCCCGGGCGGCGCAACGTCGAAAGCGTCAATTTTAAGAGAATGTTAAGATTTTCCGATAAGCGCAAAATATTCTAAACCATTTCACACCATATGCTTTTATTCCATCAATCCTCTCCCCTGCAAAGCTGGCTGGCCCGGCAGCGGGACGGGGAGGCCAGGGTCGGTTTTGTCCCGACGATGGGCGCCCTCCACGAAGGACACCTTTCCCTGGTGCGGGCGGCGCGTGAGAAGGCAGAGATCGTCGTCTGCAGCATTTTTGTAAACCCCACCCAATTCAATGACCCTGCGGATTTCGAACATTACCCCGTAACCCTGGACCAGGATATCGCCCTGCTCGCCGATGCCGGCGCGGATGCGGTTTTTCTGCCCGATGTGGCGGTCATGTATCCCGAAGGCCTGGAAGCTGCAAAAAAGCATTCGCCCTACGATTTTGGCCGGCTGGAAAAGATACTGGAAGGGAAATACCGGCCCGGCCATTTTCAGGGTGTGGGACAGGTGATGCACCGGTTGCTGGACATCGTGCAGCCCGATCTGTTGTTCATGGGGCAAAAAGATTATCAGCAGTGTATGGTTATCAGCAGGTTGATCAACCTGTTGAATATTAAGGTCAAACTGATTACCTGCCCTACCCTGCGGGAGCCCGGCGGGCTGGCCATGAGCAGCCGCAACCGCCGGCTTTCTCCGGAGCAGCGCCGGCAGGCGGTGCTGATCCACGATGTGCTGCAGGACGTGAAGAAGCACATAGCCGATACCGCGCCTCCGGTTTTATGCCGCCGGGCATCCGGCCGGCTTGAAGCGGCGGGCTTCGAAGTGGACTATGTCGCTATTGCCGACGCCGAAACGCTGGAGCCGCTCGAAGAAAGACAGGCCCGGCCGATGATAGCGCTGATTGCGGCAAAGACCGGCAATGTACGGCTGATCGATAACATGCGGTTGGATTAGCATTTTCTTTACCTTTGCAGTATTATGCAGATCGAGGTATTAAAATCGAAATTACACCGTGTCACCATTACAGAGGCCGATCTGAATTACATCGGAAGCATCACGATCGATGAGGATCTGATGGATGCGGCCATGCTGATCGAAAACGAGAAGGTGCAGGTAGTGAATGTCAATAACGGAGCGCGTCTTGAAACCTATATCATCAAAGGGAAACGCGGCTCGGGCGTGGTTTGCCTGAACGGGCCGGCGGCCCGCCTGTGCGCGGTCGGGGATACGGTAATTGTGGTCTCCTATGCGATCATGGAGCTGGAAGAAGCCAAACGTTATAAGCCGGTCCTCGTGTTCCCGCAGTCCGGCAACAAGCTATCCTGATCCGGCTTCCTGCCTTATACCGGTATACCGGTGGTTCGGGTCACGCGTTTCAAAGACGAGGAAGGCATGAAGCAATACGCAGGAAAGATTCTCAAGTTTATATTGTTCTTCGGACTGGGCATCCTGCTGATCTGGCTGGCGACCTACCAGCTTACTCCTTCGCAGCGGGAAAATATCCGTACCGCATTTTATGAGGCGCATTACTGGGTGCTGGTGCCGGTGCTGCTGATCGGCGTGGCCAGTCATCTTTTACGGGCCTGGCGCTGGCGGCTGCTGATGTATCCCATGGGTTACCGGCCTTCGCTTTGGAATGTATTTGCCGCCGTAATGATCGGCTATCTGGCCAACCTGGCCATTCCCAGGATGGGCGAGGTTACTCGCTGCGGCGTGCTGGCGCGCAACGGGAAGATACCCGTAGACCGCCTGATCGGTACCATGATTGCCGAAAGGGCCGTGGACCTGCTGAGCCTGGCGGTGATCCTGCTGGCGGCCGTAGGCTCGCAGCGCGCTGTGCTGGGCGCTTTTTTTAATCACAATATCGTCCGGCCGCTTGTCTATCATTTCCGTCCCGGGGCCGATTACCGCGGCATGCTGCTGATCGTTGCAGTAGTAGTGCTGCTGTGCCTGGGTTACCTGCTTTTACGGCTTTTCAGGGCTACCCGCTGGTACGGTAAGCTGCGCAGCATCCTGCGGGGCATACGCGAAGGCCTGGTATCCCTGGGCCGGCTGCAGCACAAAAGCTGGTTCTTCCTGTCCACCATCCTGATCTGGATCGCTTATTTCCTGATGATGTATATCGGCTTTCTTGCCCTGGATGATACCGCCGGGCTGGGTTTGCCGGTGGCGCTGGCGGTGCTGGGCTTCGGGAGCATCGGCATGGTGCTCACCCAGGGCGGCATCGGTGCTTACCAGCTGCTGGTGGCCAAAACCCTCACCTTGTATGGAATAGCCGAGGGCGTGGGATATGCCTTCGGCTGGATCAGCTGGCTGGCCCAGACCCTGCTCATCGTGGTACTGGGGCTCGGCTGTCTTTCCATTCTGCCTTTCCTGAAACCCGGCCGGCGGGCCAAAGCTTAATGATTTCTTAACATGCCACTGTCTATTTGTTGTTTATCTTAAGGGCTTATATTTATTATTGCCTATGGCGCATCAGACCCGGACGACCATTGTAAGGGATATCAGCTGGCTTTCTTTTAATGCCCGCGTATTACAGGAAGCTAAAGACGCTTCCGTACCGCTTCATGAACGTATCCGCTTCCTGGGTATCTTTTCCAATAACCTCGATGAGTTTTTCCGGGTACGGGTGGCTACGCTGAAAAGAATGGCGGTGTTCGGGAAAACGGCACGTATGCACCTGGAGCATAATCCCGTCCAGATACTGGAAGACATACAGCAGACCGTCATCCGCCAACAACAGGAGTTTTCGAAGATATGGAAGCAGATCGTGCAGGAGCTCCGGCAGGAAAAGATCTATCTGCGGCAGGAAGGGCACCTCACGCGCCGGCAGCAGCAGTTTATCCTCGACTACTTCAACGAGGAGATCCGCTCCAACATCATTCCGCTGATGATCGAAAGCATACCCGCCTTTCCCCACCTGCGCGACAAATCCATCTACCTGGCCACGGTGCTGGCCAAAAAAGACCAGTCGGTCAGGCAGGCCTATGCGCTGATAGAGATACCCACGGATGTTTTCCCGCGCTTTATCCTGCTGCCTTCGCAGCGGGGCGAAAGAAATGTGATCCTGCTGGAAGACGTCATCCGGTTCTGCCTCCCTACCCTCTTCTCTTATTTCGGTTACGACCAGTTTTCGGCCCATGTCATCAAGGTTACCCGCGACGCGGAGCTGGACATCGATAATGATATTGCCACCAACCTGATACCCGAGATGGAGAAGGCGCTGAAGAACCGGAAAAAGGGGAAGCCCGTGCGTTTTATCTACGACCGCAACATCAGCCCCCACCTCCTCGAATACCTCATCCGCCGGATGAACCTTACCCGGAAGGACAACCTGATACCGGGCGACAGGATCCATAATTTCAAAGACTTTATGGATTTTCCGGAACAGGTGTTCGGCAGCGGGCAGACCAGCGCCCGGCGGAAAAGCTTTGTACATCCCCTTCTGGCCAACACAGCCAGCATACAACAGGTCATCCGCGAGCAGGATGTGCTGCTGAGCTTTCCTTATCACACCTTTAATTCCATCGTGGATCTGCTGCGGGAAGCCGCTATTGACCCGCATGTGGTCAGCATCAAGATCACCGCCTACAGGCTGGCCCGGCGCTCAAAGGTGATCAACGCGCTCATCAATGCCGTACGGAACGGCAAGCAGGTCACGGTAGTGCTGGAGCTCCGCGCCCGTTTTGATGAGGAGGCCAACCTGCAGTGGAAGACCCGGCTTGAGGAGGAAGGAGTACGCGTCTTTATCGGCATCCCCCACATGAAAGTGCATGCCAAGATCTGCGTGATCAAAAAGCGGGTGGACGGCAAAACCCTGCAGTACGGATTTGTCAGCACGGGCAACCTGAACGAGAAAACGGCCGCCTATTACTGCGATCACTGTCTGCTGACCGCCCGCCGGAATATTATGGCCGATATCAACCGTATCTTTTCCTATGTGGAGCATCCCGGTCATCCGCAGCATTATCTGCATGACTGCAAAACACTGCTGGTGAGTCCCTACAATATCCGGAAGTACTTTCAGAAAGCTATTGACAAGGAGATAAAGGCCGCCAAACAGGGCAAGCCCGCGCTCATCATCCTGAAGCTAAACTCGCTTTCGGATGAGAAGCTGATCCAGAAGCTGTATGAAGCCGCCGCCTCGGGGGTGGAGATCCGGCTCATCGTAAGGGGCATCTGCTGCGCCTATACGCAGCACAAAAAGCAAGAGTATAACATCCACGCCGTAAGCATCGTTGACGAATACCTGGAGCATTCCCGCATCTTTTATTTTCATAACGAAGGGCACTCCCGATGCTACATCTCTTCGGCGGATTGGATGGTGCGTAACCTGGATCACCGTGTGGAGGTGGTGGTGCCGGTGGCCCATCCCGAGAGCAAGCAGGAGCTTTACGATATACTGAATACACAGCTGGCGGACAATACCAAGGCGCGCCTGTTGGATAATAAGCAGCAAAATGACTACTTTCGCAGTAAGGGAAAAATGATCAGGTCGCAGGAAGACACCTACCGACTGCTGAAACAGAAGAAGTATTTGTTGTGAAGTTAGCCGCCATAGATATCGGGTCGAACGCCGCCCGTCTGTTGATTGCCGAATCCGAACACTCCGATGCAGGAGCTGTTTCCTTCAATAAGGTTATCCTGGTGCGGGTACCGCTCCGTCTGGGTTTTGATGTATTCCGGGAAGGCGGGCTTTCTACAGAAAAAGCCACGGCTTTCCTGAAGACGGTCATGGCCTATAAGCTGCTGCTGGAGGTATACGGTGTAAAGCACCTGAAAGCCTGCGCCACCTCGGCCATGCGCGACGCCCGCAACGGAACGGCCCTCCTGGAGCAGGCCAGGGCAGAGACCGGCATAGACATACAGCTGATCAGCGGGCAGGAAGAAGCCGGCTATATCTACGAAAACCATATCGCCGAGCAGCTGGAAAAAAACAAAGCCTATCTCTATATCGACGTGGGCGGAGGCAGCACCGAGCTTACCCTGTTCAGCAAGGAAAAGATGAGCGCAAGGGCCTCCTTTAATATCGGTACCATCCGTCTGCTCGAAAAACAGGTGCCCGACGATGAATGGGAAAAGATGAAAACCTTTGTGAAGCAATCGGTGCCGGCCAAGGAAAAGGTGATCGCCATCGGCTCCGGAGGCAACATCAACAAGGTATTCTCCCTCTCCGGCCGCAAGCCGGGCAAGTCCCTCAGCCTGGAGCTGCTGAAGGACTATTACAAGGAGCTGGGCAGCGTTTCTGCGGAAGAGCGGATGCATTACTATGCGCTTCGTCCCGACCGCGCCGATGTGATCGTACCCGCCCTGCAGATATACGTTTCGGTAATGAAGTGGGCCGATGCCGACGAAATCTATGTGCCCCGCATCGGCCTGGTAGACGGTCTCATCCAGGCGCTGTACCGTGAGGTCGGCGGCGAGGCGCCGGCGGAGCAGTAGACCGTTTCCTATTTCCCTCCATGCTGCCCCAGCAGCTGCTCACGCACATAAGCACAGTCCAGCACTTTCTCCACCAGGTCCTGTGGGGTATAATAATACTGGTTGGAAGCTTCAAATCCGATCCGTGCATCGGCACGCGTGATGCCGTAAAGCTCGCGGGCAAAGGTGATCTCCCGGTCCAGTACCCTGCCAAGATGTTTTTTCAGCCGTTCTTTTGCCGCTGCCGGCAACGGCTCACCCAACAGGCTGTCCCGCTCCATGACAAAACGTGCCTGGTTCGCCACCGATGCAAAATGCAGATAGGCCGCCCTGGCGATGAACAGATCGCGGGCGGCGGTCTGCTGTTTATCCCGGTCGGAACTTTTCACCGCCTTGTCCAGGTAAGTCAGCCCGGACAGCCAGCCTTCCGCGACCCGATCGAACTGCGTAATAAATATAGTATCCGGATAGTTGCTTCTCCAGCTTTTCAGGTCATCGTAGGGAAAGCCCACCATCGTGGCATGATAACCTGTAGGCCGGGCAAACAGCAGGTTGGCAGGTCCTACTTGCTGCGGACCCATATACAGGCCGCCCGCGCTATAGGGAAACTGCCGGAAAGCCTGACTGAAAGCGGTCCAGGCTTTTCGCGCCCAGGGGGCTGCATCTTTTCCGTAGCGTTGGGCAGCCAGCGTGTCGAGTACCCGGCCGGGGTCTGCTCCCGGGTTCACGGAGAAGGCCTGCGCTATTTCGAGATTGGGTGAAGGATAGCCGCCCAGGGACCAGCTCAGCATCTGCCCGTCCACATGCGCGGCCGCCAGTCTGGACAGATGTTCGGCGATCAGGTCCATGACGGGAAGCCAGGGCACCGCCGACAATTCCCAGGAATTATTGAGCTGTACCTTGGCCACGGTTTTCAAACCCGCCGCCTTGGCCATGGCCCAATGGCTCATGGCCCTTGGTCCGGGGCCTGCCACCGAAATGGAATACTCCCCTACCGCTGATCTGACGCCGCCCCGCTCGAAAGTTTTGGCCCATTCGCTTACCGACATAAACCAAACGGACTTGGGCAGCTTGCGGATTATTTCCGCGGCGTACCGGTCATTCCATCCCCAGTCCCATATGATGACCTTTGCTTCCGGATTACCCTGATGTACCCCGCGTTCGATGGCCGTGTTGACTTCCGCGATAATATCCGCATAGCTGCGTTTGCTGCAGCGCGGGCAACCTGCCTGTCCGCCATGCGAAGCGCAGCTGGTGAGGTTTTCCGATCCGGTAATCGTAAATACGCCGCCCAGGCCGGGAACATGCCGGAACACATAGGCGAGCGACCCGGTGATCCGGTCTCTTACTTTCGGATTACTGGTACACAGGGTCACCAGGTCCCCTTCCCTGACCCCGGCCATATCCGGCCTTTTTTTGAAGAAGGCGGCAGGCATGGCTCTCGGCTCATTCATGTAGAGGTATACTTTTATGCCGTACTGTGCAGCCCTTTTTACGATGTTCGTCAGCGTGGCAAGCCGTTGCGCTGCGCCTTTGCCATATTCGGGAAAATCAGGACCTCCGGGCGCCAGCTGATTCAGCACTACATGCATCCATATACCGTTGATCCCTTTGCCGGCCAGCCGGGCCAGCAATCCGTCCGGATACGGATTCAGGGAAGTATCCACAAGCGGATCGCCAAAAACACCGAAGTAAGAGTAAATAAAACGCAGCCCTTCTTGGTTCGTAAGGACAGTGCCGGGGGGCATCCGGAAACCTTCCAGCTCGGTGATAAAATGAAACCGCTGCTCGGCAGGCTGATCACGCATTTTTCCAAAATAATGCTGTACCAACCTTCTCATTTGCCTGAGCCGTTCGTTGGTTTTGTGGTCGGGCGGCGTATAATGTACCGGTGTGCAGTGCGGCTTCAGCCCTCCGAGCTTGGTGAACAGAAAGTCATCCTCTCTCAGGGCCACAGCCAGGTCCCCCTCCGTCATATCCAGCAGCGTAAGCAGCTGACTGTAGGGCAGCAGATGCCAGTTGCGCCTGATCACGGTGATGTAAGCTTTCTTTTTAAAATCCGGTGGAACGGCAATGGCGGGCGGAAGACCCATGGCAGCGGCCATCTCTCCGACCGTCTGTTCGAGGCAGCCCAGTGTTTTCGCGATACGCGCAGGGTTGACCAGGTTCCAGTTGCGCCACACGACGGCATAGGCTTTATCCGGGAAATAATTAAAGGCAATGGCTTCCGGATGATTTCCCGTGGGAAGCGATTCCTGTGCCCGTGCCGGCCGGTCTCCCAGCGACAGCAGCATAAATACGATAAAAAACAGTTTTTCTCTGCGCATGCCGATGCGTTCCTTTTTATGCCGGTTTTGGCGGCCTTTGGCTTTTGCTTAAATGTCAATAACATGATAAATATAAAATAGAATATCAGAATATGCCCCAAGACCGGGTAATGGAAAGTTTCTTACATTCGCTGTAACCGATCGTTAATTGCAGCATATGAAACCGAGCATGATCATACTTACCGCACAGGGGTATGTCAATATGCGGGGTTTATTTCGTTCATAATAATAGTCATGGGTCTCGATGCATCTTCGGTGTCATCCGACCCTTAAAAAAGACAAAAAATTAACGGATGAAACTATTGGTCTGTATCAGTAAAACGCCGGATACTACTGCCCGCATTGCCTTTACGGATAACGATACCCGTTTCGACGAAAGCGGGATACAGTTCATCATCAATCCCTATGATGAATGGTATGCCCTGGTGCGGGCGCTGGAGCTCAAAGAGCAATCGGGCGGCGAGCTGCATATCCTCACCGTCGGCGGAGCCGATACAGAGCCCATTATCCGGAAGGCGCTGGCCCTGGGGGGCGACGAGGCCATTCGCATTAATGCGGAAAGCACCGACGGCTTTTTTATCGCCTCGCAGATTGCACCGGTGATCAGGGAAGGCGGATACGATCTTGTGCTGACCGGTAAGGAAACCATTGATTACAACGGCTCGGCATTGGGCGGTATGATCGCCGCGCTGTCGGACCTGCCTTATATCTCCCTGGCCACATCGCTCGACGTCAGCGAAGGAACAGCGACCCTCCGCCGCGAAACGGAAGGCGGGGAGGAAGTCTGTACCGTATCGCTCCCGGCTGTCGTTTCCTGTATGAAAGGTATGGCGGAGCAGCGTATCCCCAACATGCGGGGCATCATGGCCGCGCGTAGCAAGCCGCTGAAGGTGCTGGAACCTGTGGCGGCCGATACCCTTACCACCGTGGTATGCTATGAGCAGCCTGCACCCAAGGGCGCTGTGAAAATGATCGACCCGGGTAATGAGGAGGAGCTCGTACGGCTCCTGCATGAGGAAGCAAAGGTCATCTGAGAACCGTTTAACCCTGAGCTATGTCTGTACTCCTGTTTGCCGATACCACGCCGGAAGGAAAAATAAAAAAGAATGTTCTTGAAGCTGTTTGCTATGGTGTGGCGGCGGCTGCCCTGATGAAGACCGAGGCCGTTGCCGTGGCTGCCGGTAATGCATCTGCCGATGCCCTGAGCGCACTGGGCCGCTACGGTGTGAAGAAAGTCTGGCAGGCGGAGGGCGAAGCTTTTGAACGGTTCGACGGGGACGTATATACGAAGGCGCTGCTCGCTGCTGCGGCGAAGGAGGATGCTGAGCTTCTCGTGCTGCCGCACAACTTTCACGGCCGGGCGCTTGCCCCCCTGGCCGCTGCCCGCCTCAGGGCCGGGCTGGTGAGCGGCGCGGTAGCGCTTCCCTTGCTGGAGGACGGCTTTGTCGTGAAGAAAGGCGTTTTTTCCGGAAAGGCCTTTGCCTTTGTCCGCATCGACTCCCCGAAGAAAGTGATTACCGTAAGCCCGAATGCCTTCCCGGTAAAGGAAGCCGGCGAAGATACCGCTGCAGTGATGCCGCTTGAAGTGCCGGTGAAAGCGGAGGATATACGCGTAAGGGTGACGTCGGCCGAACAGCTGAGCGGCGCTGTTCCGCTCACCGATGCATCGGTTATCGTCAGCGGCGGCAGGGGACTGAAAGGTCCGGAAAACTGGCCGCTCCTGGAAGAGCTGGCCGCTGCCCTCGGGGCGGGCCTGGCCTGCTCCCGTCCTGTAGCGGAGGCCGGCTGGCGTCCGCATCATGAGCATGTGGGACAGACCGGGCTGACCGTTCGCCCGGATCTCTATATGGCTGTCGGTATCTCGGGCGCCATACAGCATTTGGCCGGGGTAAACGGCAGCAAATGCATCGTAGCGATCAACAAAGACCCGGATGCGCCTTTCTTCAAAGCTGCCGATTACGGCATCGCCGGCGATGCGTTTGAAGTGCTCCCCCGGCTCACCGAGGCGGTGAAAAAGTACAAATCCTGAACACTTTTTGTTATCTTCACATCTTTAAAGAAAGGAAGCTGTAAGTATTACCTGTTATGCGAAAGATTGAGCTGGAAATAGTTGCCTTGTCCCATAGCATTACCCAAACCCATTCCTATGCCGTTGTGCTGGGCGAAGTAAACGGCCTCCGTCGCCTCCCTATCGTCATCGGCGGTTTTGAGGCGCAGGCCATCGCCGTAGCCCTCGAAAAAATGCAACCCAGCCGCCCCCTTACGCATGACCTGGTGAAGAATTTCCTGGATGCTTTCCAGATAGAGCTGCGCGAGGTGATCATCAATAATCTCCAGGAAGGCATCTTTTATTCGCAGCTGGTTTGCTTTAATCAGCAGGACGTCATCGAGATCGACTCGAGGACCTCGGACGCGCTGGCCCTCGCCGTTCGCTGCGGCTGCCCTATCTATATTTACGAGCATATCCTGGACAGCGCAGGCCTGAGCGTGGAGGAAACGGAGGCGAAAAAAGAAACCCAGACCGGCGTAAAAACCCAGGCCAAGGAGGGGGATGCCGATTTGCAGAGCCTCAGCCTCGAAGCCCTCAACCAGCTGTTGCAGGAAGTACTGGAGCAGGAAGATTATATCCGGGCCATCTCCATCCGTGACGAAATCAACAGCCGCAAGAAGGGGAAAAGATAATATGATCGCCTTTCCGAACTGTAAGGTAAATCTCGGTCTCCATGTCACGGCCGCCCGGCCCGACGGGTATCATAATCTGGAGACTTTTTTTTATCCCCTTGCCGTCCATGACGCGCTGGAGATCATCCCGGCCGTTGCACCGCGCTTTACCGCCACCGGCCTGGACATACCGGGTGATCCCGATGACAACCTCTGTCTGAAGGCCTGGCATTTGCTGAAAAACGATTTCCCTGCGCTGCCTCCCGTAGCCATCTACCTCCACAAGGCCATCCCCCTGGGAGCCGGATTGGGCGGCGGTTCTGCCGACGGCGCCTTTATGCTCCGGATGCTGAATGAAAGGTTTTCCCTGGGCTGTTCCTTGGAGCGGCTGGAGGAATATGCCGCCCGCCTGGGCAGCGACTGTTCTTTTTTTATCAGGAATACGCCCGCGCTGGCCACCGGCCGTGGGGAGATGCTGGAACCTTTCGCCCTCGATCTTTCCGGATACTCCTGGCTGCTGGTGTGCCCGCCCCTTCATGTATCCACCGCCTGGGCCTATCGCCAGCTGGAGCCACACCCTCCTGCCGCTCCGTTGCGGGAGCTGCTCAGCCTGCCGGTGCTTGCGTGGAAAGACAGGCTTGTCAATGATTTTGAAGCTCCTGTGATGGCGGCCCATCCCGAAATCGCCCGCATCCGGGAGCAGCTGTATGCCGCCGGGGCCTTTTATGCGGCCCTGAGCGGCAGCGGCGCCGCCGTCTTCGCCATTTTCCCCAAAAACAAAATAGCCGCTCTCCCCTGGGAAAGCGGCTACCGCGTATTTTCTATTCCGTAAAATTACTTCACGGAGGCCACCAGGCGCTTGAATGTGTCCGGCTCATTCATGGCCAGATCGGCCAGCACCTTGCGGTTCAGGTCAATCTCTTTTTCAGCCAGCTTGTGGATAAACTCGGAATAGGTAAGTCCTTCTGCGCGTACGGCCGCATTGATACGGGCAATCCACAGACCGCGGAACTGCCGCTTCTTCAGCTTGCGGCTGACAAATTTATAGGTGAGCCCTTTCTCTACGATATTTTTGGCAACGGTATATACATTCTTACGCTTACCGTAATAGCCTTTGGCCTGTTTTAATACTTTCTTCCTCCTGGCCCGGGAAGCGACGGCATTTACTGAACGTGGCATTTTTCTGAATTAAAAATGTGAAATAATTTATGACGGGCTCAGCGCAGCACAAGCAGCCGCTTTACCATATCGAGGTTGGTTTTGTCTACCAGACCGGATCCGCGCAGGTGACGTTTCCGCTTGGTCGCCTTCTTGGTCAGCAGGTGACTTTTATAAGCGGAAAAACGTTTGATCTTTCCGCTGCCGGTTACCGTAAACGTCTTTTTGGCGCGGGAATGTGTCTTTACTTTGGGCATCGTACATAAATTTGGAGGGCAAAGGTATGATTTTTAATACAAAAAATAAAACAAAAAATGACAGGCCCCATATGTTTTTTGGTTCGTTTTTCCAATTTACCTACCTTCACCCGTTGCTAAAACTTTACTGATCCATTATGAATAATACGATATTCCGCCTGTTGCCGTTCGCCGTACTCCCCCTTCTGGTCGGTTACGGCTGCAAACCTTCCGTCTCCGGCTCGCAGGGAAAATCCGCCGCGCTTGACCTTTCCGGCGCGGATTCTTCCATAAGCCCGCGGGAAGACTTTTTCAGCTTTGCCAACGGCCGCTGGGTGCAGCATACGGAAATACCGGCCTCCAAAACCGGGTGGGGATCGTTTTACGTCGTGCGCGACCAGGCCTTATATAATATGCGGTCCATCCTCGATTCCTGCTCCGGGCTGGACCAGGCCCAGAAAGGCAGCATTACCCAGCAGATCGGCGACCTGTATGCCAGCGGCATGGACAGCGCCGGTATCGAAAAGGCCGGATTGACCCCGTTGAAGGCCAACCTCGACCGTATCGACGCCATCTCCGATGTCGCCGGGGTGCTGCAGGAAGTGACCACCGAATATGTCAACGGGGACGGGGCGCTCTTTAGTTTCTCCGTCGGGCCCGACGATAAAAACAGCACCGTGGAGCGACCGCACCTGGATCAGGGCGGCCTGGGCATGCCCAACCGGGATTATTATTTTAAGCAGGACCCTGCCAGCCGGGAAACGCGTCAGGCTTACCTGCACTATATCGCCACCATCCTTTCCCTGAGCGGCACCGCGGATACTGCCGCAGCCTCCAAAAAGGCCGGAGCCGTGCTGGCCCTCGAGACCCGCCTCGCCGACGCTTCCAAAACACCTGTCGAGCTGCGTGACCCCGAAGCCAACTACCACCTCCTCACCTTTACCTCCCTTTCGGAGATGACCCCGGGGGTGGATTGGAAATCGGTGGCCGCACAGCTGTCTGTAAAGGAAGATACCGTGCAGGTCGGGCAGCCGGAATTCTACAAGGCGCTGGCCTCGCTGCTGAAAACGACACCGGTGGACGTGTGGAAAGATTACCTGCGGGTGCACCTCATCAGCGGCTATGCCGCCTGGCTGAGCACGCCCTTTGCCGACGCGCATTTCGACTTTTACAACCGCCAGCTGGGCGGCCAGAAACAGCCGGAAGAACGCTGGAAGCGGGTCAGTTCCCTGGTAAACAGCGCGCTGGGCGACGCCCTGGGGCAGCTGTATGTGCAGCGGTTCTTCCCTCCTTCCGCCAAGGAATACATGATCAAGCTCGTGGACAACCTGCAGCGGACTTACCAGGACCGGATCCGGCAGGTGGACTGGATGAGCGATTCCACCAAAACAAAAGCGATCCAGAAGCTGAATGCCTTTGCCAAAAAGATCGGGTATCCGGACAAATGGAAAGACTATTCTTCCATTGACATCAACCGCAGCTCGGTGGTGGGTAATCTGCAGCGGATTGGAAAGTGGCAGTACGACTATAACATCAGCAAGCTGGGCAAGCCGGTGGACCGCAGCGAATGGTATATGACGGCCCCCACGGTAAACGCCTATTACAATCCCTCCTTTAACGAGATCGTATTTCCCGCCGGCATATTACAGCCGCCTTTCTATTACCAGAACGGGGATGATGCGGTGAACTACGGCGGCATCGCCGCCGTGATCGGCCATGAGATGACGCATGGCTTTGACGACCAGGGCAGCCAGTACGATAAGGATGGTAACCTGAAAAGCTGGTGGACCAAAGAAGACCGCCGGAAATTCGACGCCAAGACCGGGCAGGTAGCCGATCAGTACGACCAGTACACGGTGCTGGACAGCGTGCATGTCAACGGAAAGCTTACCCTCGGGGAAAACATCGCGGATATCGGCGGGCTGGCCATTGCCTATGCCGCCTTTAAAAATACGCCGCAGGGAAAAAGTGATAAAAAGATCGACGGCCTTACGCCGGATCAGCGGTTTTTCCTGTCCTTCGCCCAGATCTGGCGGATCAAAAATACCGACCGCTGGATGCTCTGGAGGATCAACAACGACCCGCATTCTCCGGAGATGTACCGGGTAAACGGGCCGGTTTCCAATATGAAGTCTTTTTATGCCGCCTTTGGTGTGCAGCCGGGAGACAAGATGTACCGGGCAGACAGCAGCCGGGTACATATATGGTGAGCCCCCTAACCCCCTAAAGGGGGAATTGGGGATCTATTTCTTCTTGCTGGCTTTGGGCGCGAAGATCACGAGCATGCGCTTGCCTTCCATCTTGGGCATGCCTTCCAGCACGCCGCTTTCGGCAAGCCGTTCGGCAAACTTCAGCAGCAGCAACTCTCCCCTTTCTTTAAAGAGGATGGCCCGTCCGCGGAACTGGACATAGGCTTTTACCTTGTTGCCTTCCTTGAGGAATTTTTCTGCGTGCTTGGTCTTGAACTCAAAATCGTGATCATCGGTATTGGGCGTAAAGCGGATTTCCTTGACTTCCGACTTTGCCGCCTTGGCCTTCATCTCCTTCTCTTTCTTCTTTTTCTCGTAGAGGAACTTCTTATAATCGATGATCCTGCAAACGGGAGGTTTGGCGTTGGGGGAGATTTCTACCAGGTCAAGCCCCTGGGCTTCGGCTAATTTCAGGGCTTCTTCTGTACGATAAACGCCCGTTTCGATATTTTCACCGACCAGCCGGATTTCCGGAATACGGATCATCCGGTTGGTTCTGTGCTCCTGTTCAGGTTCTCTGCGTCTGAAATTTCTTCTGTTTTTGTTAAATCCGGGTCTTGTTTGCATTCAGTATTATGGGTTGTTGGTTTATTGTTTTAAAAGTAAATCGGCTGATATCAGCGCTCGCACAATAATTGCGCCATATTCCCGCAGCTGTCTTTTCTGCATGGGCGGCATCCCGGCCGGCGCAAAAAGGCAGTTTTATTTCCGGGCGGCCACCGCTTCCTGAATCAGGCTCACGAATGCCTCTGGGCGCATGGTTCCGAGGTCTCCCTGCCCCTGCCGGCGAACCGCCACCATTTCATCCGCAGCTTCCTTCTCACCGATAATCAGCATATAAGGGATTTTCATCAATTCCGCATCGCGGATTTTTTTGCCGATTTTTTCGTTCCGCTCGTCGATTTCGGCACGAATATCAGCATTTTTTAATAAATCTGCCAGTCCCCGGGCGTAATTTTCCGATTTCTCGCTGATGGGCAGTATGCGCACCTGGGTAGGGGTCAGCCAAAGGGGAAATTTTCCCGCGCAATGCTCGATCAGCACGGCTACAAAACGCTCCAGCGAGCCGAAGGGGGCGCGATGGATCATCACGGGACGGTGTTTCTGATTGTCCGCGCCGATATATTCCAGCTCGAACCGCTCCGGCAGATTGTAGTCCACCTGTATGGTGCCCAGCTGCCATCTTCGTCCCAGCGCATCGTTCACCATGAAGTCCAGCTTGGGTCCGTAAAAGGCTGCCTCTCCGTATTCCACTACCGTCTTCAGCCCTTTCTCCGCTGCCGCATCCTGGATGGCCTTTTCGGCGATCTCCCAGTTTTCATCCGAGCCGATGTACTTGCTGTGGTCTTCCCGGTCGCGCAGCGATACCTGGGCAATGTACTCCCTGAAGTCCAGCGCGTCAAACACATAAAGCACCAGATCGATCACCTTTTTAAATTCCTCGATCACCTGGTCCGGGCGGCAGAAAAGATGGGCGTCGTCCTGCGTAAAGCCACGCACGCGGGTAAGACCATGCAGCTCCCCGCTCTGCTCATAACGGTAAACGGTGCCGAACTCGGCCAGCCGTACGGGCAGGTCCTTATAGGATTTCGGGGAGGCCTTGTATATCTCACAGTGGTGCGGGCAGTTCATGGGCTTTAAGAGGAACTCCTCTCCTTCCTGCGGCGTGGTGATGGGCCGGAAAGAATCCTTGCCATATTTTTCCCAGTGACCGGAGGTCACATACAGCTGCTTGCCGCCGATATGGGGGGTAATCACAGGTTGGTAGCCGGCTTCGAGCTGTGCCTGCTGCAGGAAGGCCTGCAGGCGTTCGCGCAGCATCGCGCCTTTGGGCAGCCATAACGGCAGCCCGCTGCCCACCTTTTCTGAAAAGGCGAACAGCTCCAGCTCGCGGCCCAGCTTGCGGTGGTCCCGCTTTTTGGCTTCCTCCACCAGCTCCAGATAGGCGGTCAGCTCTTTGGCCGCCGGAAAGCTGATGCCGTATATGCGGGTCAGCATCTTGTTATGCTCATCGCCCCGCCAGTAGGCGCCGGCGATATTGGTCAGCCGGATGGCCTTTATAAAGCCCGTGTCGGGGATATGCGGTCCCCGGCAGAGGTCGGTAAAATGCCCCTGAGTATAGAAGGTGATCTCGCCGTCTTTTAACCCTTCTATCAGCTCCAGCTTGTATTCATCCCCTTTTTTCTGAAAATATTGCAGGGCATCCGCCTTGCTGATATCCTGGCGGACATAGCTGTTTTTTTCTTTGGCCAGCTCGGCCATCTTGGCTTCGAGCTTCCGGAGGTCTTCCTCGGTAATGGACCGGCCACCCAGGTCGATATCATAATAAAAACCCTGTTCTATGGCGGGGCCGATACCAAACTTTACGCCGGGGTAAAGCGCTTCCAGCGCTTCGGCCAGCAGGTGGGCCGAGGAATGCCAGAAAGTGGATTTGCCCGCTTTGTCGTCCCAGGTCAGCAGCTGTACGGACGCATCTTCCCGGATGGGCCGGGAGGCGTCCCATACTTTTCCGTTTACCTTCGCGGCCAGCACCTTGCGGGCCAGGCCTTCACTGATGGAGCGGGCAATTTCCATCCCGGTGATACCTTCGGGATACTCACGGACAGCGCCGTCGGGGAATGTAATATGGATCATAACTGAAAAACCGTATGCAGGTACCGTAACCGCACTGCAGCTGCACTTTTTTTATCCTGCAAAAATAAAAAAATGCCCGCTTTATTCGGGTTCTTTTTTCGCGGCGGGAGCAGGTGTTACAGGCGGAGCGTCATCGGCCTTTATTTTTTATGTTTCAATTTTGTGTACTTTTAGCGGTTGTTTTGTTTTCCCCTCCGTACGCCCATCCTGTGCGAATGGCGGTATGTTCGGCCGTGTAGGATGCTTAACGTTATACGCATGTCCAAAACAGATAGCATTCCGGGGTTTTCCATTGAGGCGATGCAGTCCGGTAATGAACAGGCATTTGAGGTATTGTTTAGGTATTTTTATAAGATGCTCTATTTTTTCTCAAAACGAATTACCGACGATACCGCTGTTGCCGAAGAAATAACCACGGGAACTTTTCTTAAGTTATGGCAGCGGCGAGGTGATTTCTATCATATCGCTGCGATAAAATCTTTTCTTTATATAAGTGCCAGAAATGCCTGTCTGGATTATCTGGATGCACGACAGCGAAAAATCCGGCATTACCGTGCGTTAGATGATCTTGCTGGCGACGCCGAAGAGCATATACTGGATGAGATTTTTCGTACGGAAGTATTGCAACAGATCTACCATGCCATGGACCAGCTTCCTGCCCGGTACAGCGAAGTGCTCAAGCTGGCTTACATGGAGGGACTCCAGAATACCGATATTGCGCGACAGCTGCAAGTCCCCCTCAGCACCATAAATACGCGGAAAGCCCGCGGTCTTGCCGCTTTGAAAAAGCTTCTTCCCAGGCATTCCTTTGTTCTCCTGCTGGGCCTGCTGCCCTGATTATTTAAAATTTCTTGCATTTTTTGAGACAGAACCCCTGTTCTGACCGTTACTGTAGTCGGAGGAACCCGGAAGGAAGTCAGAATAAAAGAGCCGGCTGGTGCCCAATAAACAAAGTATGAAAGATCAGCAACTGGATGAGATCCTGAGGATGGCAAGATTAACCGCCGGAAAGCTCAAAGGTACAATCACCCCTGAGGAGGAGGCGGACCTGGCGCAATGGGTAGCCCGGAACAAACACAATCATCAGTTATTCGGGGAGATGCAGGATGAGGAATATCGTTCAGCGCTGCTGGCTGATATGGATAGACCGGATGCAGAGACTGCCCTTGTAAAGATGCGTGCCCGGATAAAAAGATATGAAAAAAGGCGTCGTCGCACACAACGGCGCTGGCGGTATAGTATTGCCGCTGCAATGGTATTATTGGGAGGCGGGGCCTCGTACTTTTTTTTGCAAAAGAAACCGTCCCCGGCTCCCGTTCCCTCCCTGTCCGTTAGTGCCGGGCAGCAGGATATTTTGCCGGGCCGCAACGGCGCTATCCTGACCCTATCCGACGGCAGCAGGATTACCCTCGACAGCCTGGGCAACGGCATAGTAGCGAGGCAGGGCAGCACAAAGGCTGTGCTGAGCAATGGCAGCCTTTCTTATACGGCGGAGCATGGCACTGCAGGAAAGATCGGCTACAATACCATGACCACGCCCAGGGGTCGTCAGTTCAGGCTGGTTTTGCCGGATGGCAGCCGGGTATGGCTGAATGCGGCTTCTTCCATCCGCTATCCTACGATTTTTACGGCCGGGGAAAGAAGCGTGGAAGTTACCGGGGAGGCCTATTTTGAAGTGGCTCCTGACGAAGAAGCTCCTTTTAAGGTAGAAGTGAACGGGACCACAGAAATAGAAGTATTGGGGACTGATTTTAATGTCAGCGCATACCCGGATGAGCCGGACATCAGGACTACCCTGCTAAAAGGCAGCGTAAAAGTGACTGGCGGGAAAGAAAACCGGGCGCTGGTTATGCGTCCGGGTCAACAGACAGTTGTGGCCCCCGGTGAGGATATCAGCCTCCTGAAGAACGTCAACGTAAGCCGGACGCTGGCCTGGAAAGAAGGCCGTTTTGAATTTTCAGGAAATATACGGGATATTATGCGGCAGATTGCCCGCTGGTATGACGTGGAGGTGGTTTACGAAGGAGATGTAAGCGATAGGGCATATGGCGGCGCCATATCAAAGTATGAAAATGTATCCCGGGTACTGGAGATGCTGGAGCTTACCGGTAGTATTCATTTTAAAATAGAAAAACAAACTGCTTCCGGTCGCGCAAAAATAACGGTGCGGCCGTAATACCGGTTAACTGAAAAAAGCCAAAAGCGGTTGCAACGCTTTTGGCTGACATTCAGGTTAATCAAGAACAATTTGGGAACTGTCATTTTATAACCTAAACACATCAAAGGTATGAATTTATTGCTACTTCCCCAGGGTCGCCGGCCGGGTGCCCGCCATGCCTTAAAGCGGAAAGTCATGATGCAGGTCAAGTTGATTCCTCTCCTTTTATTGGTTGGTTGCCTCCAGGTAACAGCCCGGGGATATGGGCAGCAGGTAACCCTGAGTGCACAGGATGCCAGCCTTTTTGAAGTATTTAAATCCCTTCGTCAGCAAACCGGCTATCTTTTTGTCTATGACCTCCGTATGATAACGGAGGCAAAGAAAGTAAGCCTGACGGTGAAAGATGCCCCTTTGGATCAGGTGCTGTCTATGTGTTTCCGGAACCAGCCCCTAACCTATGCCATAGTGGATCAGACGGTTGTAGTAAGGGAAAAGACTGTAGGGTCAGCCGCTCCCCCGGATACGCTTATCGATATTCAGGCCCGGGTAACGAATGAAAAAGGAGAGCCCCTTCCCGGAGTAACTGTGACGGTAAAGGGAACCGCCAGCGGTGCAGTAACGGATGATAAGGGAACCTTCGCCTTGAAAGACATAGGGGAACATACCACTCTCTTGTTTACCAGCATCGGCTATAAGAACAAAGAAGTGTCGGCGCGCAGGGACTTTCCGCCAGCCATCGTATTGTCTGCCAGCGCCAGCGGCCTGGATGAAATAGTAGTGGTCGGTTACGGAACACAAAAGAAAAAAGACCTCACCGGAGCCATTTCTTCACTGAATGTTACCCGCCTGGAAAATGAGCATCCGGCTACCGTACAGGACGCCCTTCGGGCCAACGTGTCGGGTCTTAATATCGGATTCAATGCATCCGCCAAGGGCGGCGGAAGCCTGCAGATCCGGGGCAGGAACTCCCTGACGGCTGTTTCAAGTCCTTTAATAGTAGTAGATGGCGTAATATATAACGGAGCCCTGGAAGACATCAATCCCCAGGATATTGAATCCATAGATGTATTGAAAGATGCCAGTGCTGTGGCGGTATACGGGTCGAAATCCGCCGGCGGTGTGGTGGCCATTACTACAAAAAAGGGGAAAAGCGGAAAGCCTGTTATAAACTTCAATACCAACATCGGGTTGGCTACCATGGAAGTAAATCAGCCGGTATATGACCCAAAGTCGTTTATGATCATGAGGCAGCATGTAGAGGAAAGCATGCATGCCGGAAATGCCAAACCCTATCAGTATGCAGATCCCCGTAAGCTGCCTGCAGATATCTCGGTCGACCAATGGCTGGCTTATGACGGCGCTACCGGGGATCCCGTCAGCGTATGGCTGCAGCGGCTTAGTTTTACGTCCATCGAAATAGCCAATTATAAAGCAGGACGCAGCACAAACTGGTATGACCTGGCTTTCCGGAACGGACTGCGGCAAGACTATACCATCAGCCTTTCCGGTAGAACCGAAGCATTATCGTATTACTGGTCCGGCGGGTACGAAAAGAACGAAGGTATTATCGTGGGAGATGAATATAATACCATTCGAAGCCGCCTGAACCTGGAAGGAAAAGTGACCCGGTTTCTGACGGTAGGTATCAACACGCAGTTCGCCGACCGCGACGAAAGCGCCGTGCCGCTTAACTGGGGGAGCGTGGTAAACCGTCCGCCTTATGCATCTTTATACAATGATGATTCCACAGACTACCGGCGCTATCCCAGCGATGCCTCTACTACGGGGTCTAATCCTTTCGGGATACGGAAGTATACCGACCGTCTGACAAAATACTATACCTTAAATTCCCGGATTTATGCGAATGTGAAATTGCCTTTCGGGATAAACTACCAGGTGAATTTTACCCCGCGGTTTGAATGGTACCAGTATTTTAACCATCAGTCCTCCAAATGGCCCGATTTCGCGGATGTCGGCGGTACCGCATCCCGGGAGGAACATCAGATCTACCAATGGCAGGTCGACCATCTGCTGACCTGGAATAAGACCATAAAAAATGACCATCACATTGAAGTGACCTTATTGGCGAATGCAGAGAAATACAATTACTGGTCAAACAGCATGAATGCCAGCCATTTTGAACCTAATGATGTGCTGGGTTATCATAACATCGGAGCCGGAACGGTTCCCCCGATCATATCCAGCAACGACGAGTACAGCACCGGGGACGCGTTGATGGCTCGTCTGTTCTATTCGCTGAAGGACCGTTACCTGCTTACGTTGTCCCTGCGCCGCGACGGCTACTCAGCCTTTGGTCAGCGGAACCCCAGGGCCAGCTTCCCCGCCGCTGCGGCCGGATGGGTTTTTACGCAAGAACCCTTTTTTAAATCAAGCTGGCTGAATTATGGGAAATTGCGTTTCTCCTATGGCGTAAACGGCAATAACGCCATTGGACGTTATGATGCGCTTTCGCGTTTGAATTCTTCGAAATATCTGTATGTAAACGGAGACGGTACCCTGGAAACGGTCGGTAACTCGTGGGTGGGCGTGCTTGGGAACGTCAGCCTGAAATGGGAAAAAACCGCCGCTTATAACATCGGTCTGGATTTTTCTCTTTTAAAAGACAGGCTGAGCGGATCGCTGGAGGCATACAAAAGCCAGACCACTCATCTGCTGGTACAGCGGGCGCTTCCGGTTACTACCGGATTTGATTTTATGCTGGACAATCTTGGAGAAGTAGATAATAAAGGGATAGAGCTGAGCCTGAATTCACTGAATATGGACAGGAAGAACTTTTCATGGAATTCCAGCTTTAACTTTTCCCTAAACCGGAATACAATAGTACATCTCTACGGCAATATGGTAGATATACTGGATGAAAACGGAAAAGTTATCGGACAAAAAGAGACCGACGATGTCAGCAACCGCTGGTTTATCGGTCATGCCATAGATGCCGTGTGGGACCTGCGCATGCTGGGTATCTACCAGACCGGCGAGGAGGAAGCTGCTGCTATTCACGGGCAGAAGCCGGGGGATATTAAATTACAGGACGTAAACGGCGACGACAAATACTCAAACGAGGACCGGCAGTTTCTGGGCTATACCGAGCCGCGCTTCCGCTGGACATTCCGGAATGAATTTACTTTATACAAGCAATTCTCCGTATCCTTTATGCTTTATTCCTACTGGGGACATATGGCGGTCTTTAACCAGGCGCAGAATACCACCTCCGGCAGCGCGCTGGATTATTATAACAGCTATGTATTCCCTTACTGGACTCCCGATAAGCCCATTAATGATTATGCAAGGCTATACTCCAACGGTGGAGGGGCCAGCTTTAATACCTACCGGAAAAAATCTTTCATCCGGCTGGATAACGTAGCGCTGGCTTATACCTTCAGCCAGCGGCTTCTGCAGCGGGCAAGCATTAAGGGACTGAAAGTATATTTCAACGTCAAAAATGCTGCTTTTTATGCACCCGACTGGAATTACTGGGATCCGGAAAACAGCGGCCCCACGCCAAGGACCTATAACCTGGGGATCAATCTTACGTTGTAGTCATCGTGAAACTTTTTAAAAGAAGGATATGAAATCGTCATATAAAATCATTTTATGGTTAATGCCGGCGCTGCTGGCATTTACAGCCGGGTGTAACAAAGATTATCTGAAACCCAGGCCGCTTTCTTTTTATACGCCGGAGAACCTTTATAATACGGCAGAGGGTTTGCAGTCGGCTCTGGTCAATAGTCAGCAGAACCTGTATGCAGAATACTTTGCCGACGAGGCGCCTTTCCTGACCCAGATGGTATTGTCTGACGAAGCGGTAAATGTGCTGTCTACTACCTGCCAGAACTTTAACGTATTGCTTCAGCCGGAAGCACCGCTTAATAATACCAATTATATAAAAACCGGCTGGTTCTGGGATTACGGGTATAAGGGCATCAAATTGGCCAATACGGTGATCTCCTACATTGATGTTCCTAAATGGGATACTACCTCTGCGGAGGATATGGCTACCCGGAATACGCTCCTGGGCAAAGCGTATTTTGAAAGGGCTCTGCGCTATTACTGGCTTTGCAATACTTACGGGGATGTGCCGTGGGCGGGCAAGCTGTATACTACGCCAAAGCTGGATTTCTATTCGGTCAAGCGTGAGGTGATTTTGGAAAAAATAAAAGAAGACCTTGAGTGGGCGGCGGAATGGGTGCCGGAAAAAGCCGATAAAGGAGATGTGCCCAAAGGCGCGATACTCCATTTGCTGACCAAGGTGTATCTGGCGCTTGGTGATTTTGATAATGCGATCCGGACCGCCAGCCTGGTCATCGACGGGGGTACTTATCACCTCATGACCGAGCGGTTTGGTGCGGACAAGGATGATCCTTCCAAAAACCTGCTCTGGGATTTGCACCGCCCTGAAAACAAGGCGCTTCCGGAAAACAAGGAAGCCCTGTATCTGCTCATCGACCGCCCGAACGTACCCGGTAACAGCGGCGGATCCAACCTGATGCGGAACACGGTTCCCGCCTATTTTGATCCTGATGTCAGAACGCCGAACGGGAACCAGGGAATGGCGCCGATAACCGATATAGAATTTGACATGATGGCAAAATACGGCCGGGGAATAGGACGGTATCGCCCCACCTGGTACCTCGAGCATACCATCTGGGATAATGACGCGAGTGATCTGCGTCATACCCGGGGCAACTGGACCTTTATGGACGATCTTGTATATGACAACCCTGCCCTGAAGGGGGTGGACCCTTATTACGGAAAGCCGCTGCAGAAGTATAACGCAACAGGTACACTTCTGATTGGCGATACCATGAGAAAATGGTACAGCTGGCCCCATCATAAACTATATATTATTGATCCCGAAGTGTTGCAAAGCGAGAGCGGCGGACATGGCGACTGGTATATCTTTCGTCTTGCCGAGACCTATCTGCTGAGAGCGGAAGCTTATTGGTGGAAAGGGAATCTTGGGGCTGCAGCTAAAGATATCAATGCCGTCCGGGTCCGTGCCCAGGCGAAGCCCATTGCCCCCGACGCTGTAAACATTGAAACCATCCTGGATGAACGCGCCCGGGAACTTTGCTATGAGGAGCCGCGAAAAGAAGTCCTTACACGAATTGCCTATCTTTTTGCCAAGACAGGCAAACCCTATAAGAACAAGGTCTATACCCTGGAAAATTTTTCCAGCCAGAACTTCTGGTACGACTGGGTTATTGAGAAAGGCAATTATTACAACACCGGCAAGGTGACTATTGTTCACGGAGACCCCTTTACCATAAGTCCTTACCATGTGCTCTGGCCCGTTCCCCAGCATGCGATCGATGCCAATGTGAACGGTGTGATCAACCAGAACCAGGGATATATAGGAGACGGCAAATCGGTTCCACCGCTGGATGCCTTGCCTGAAGAATAAAACCTGCTTATTTTTAAGCGGCGGCTTGTTCGTAGACGCTGCCTTTACAAGAGTAATCTGAATAAAATGCCGAGAAAAATACTGTTTATCCTGTTGCTGACAGCGGGTGGCTATTTTCCTGTATGCGCTCAGCAGTCCCCGGGAAATGATTATGGAATAAGTGTGCGTGGCCACATGATTACCATAAAGGCCGGATCGCTTACGCGAACCATTCATATCGACTCGGCCGGTTTCCGGACGACAGATATCCATATCGGCCGGGAAAATCTGCTGAACCGTGCAGCGAAGGAAATGAGCCTCCATTTTTATCATGCTTCACCCAACCGGGAGCCGGAAGGCATGGAAGACCACGGGGAAAACGGCATACGGCAGGAAGCCACCGCCGCTAACCAGACGGACGCCCTTAACGTTTCCGGGAAAGATACTTTCCGGCAGGATACAAAGTGGACAGACAGTACGGCGCTTTCCGCCGCCGGTTTCGGCGCCGTGTTTGGCTATACCCGTTATACCGTTTCCTTTCCCGCCCCGGGAACCACACGTCTGACGATCCGGAGCCGCGGCATCCGCGGGTCATTCCGGAATGTTGTCGTGGATGTGGTTTACGAGATATATCAAGGGTATCCCGCGATTCGTAAATGGGTGACCGTTACCAACAACAGCGCGCAATGGATCAAGATCGACGACCTGGTCATGGATGATCTCGAGCTGAAGCCTTCTTTTTGCCATACCACGGATTTCACGCCGTCGGAAAGAGGCGCGGTTTCCAGTATCCGGGGCTTCTCAAATGAACCGGCAACTGCCGGTATTATTGCGGTAAGCGAAGTCCCTTCGGCATTGCGGTCGGTAGAATCCACCGGGGCGATGGGCTACATTTCCTCCTATTTTGAATGGGTGCTCGGGCCGGTAGAAAGCTTTACCTCGGAACCCGTATGGATGTATGCGTTTAATGGTGAGCGGCAGACCACGCTTTCAGGAGTATCTACGCCGATGGACAGAACCATTGAAGGAGACTTTCAGACCTTCTTATACGAAAAGATCGGCATCAAAAGAGATGATGAGGGGATAAGTCCCATCTGGTGCAGCTGGAGCAACTTCGGGGCGCTCATCAACGATACCCTCATCAGGAAGATGGCGGATATTGCATCCGCCATAGGCATCCGTACGATATTGCTGGATGCGGGCTGGTCGAAAGGAAATACGCCGTCTTCGGGAGCGCCTTTCAGCACGGCGCCGGACCGGGATAAATTCCCCGACTTTGCCGGCACCTGCCGTTATATTACAGAAAAAGGGCTTCGTCTGGGTTTATGGCTGACCTGTTTCCGCCATCCCGCTTATGCCCGCGATCTCAAGGTGCTGCCGCACGCCTACAGCCTTCCGCGCATCGAAAGAGACGGAGGGCTGGCCATGAGCTTTGCCAGCCGCTGGCGCTATTATTATGCCAATGACCTGGTCGACCTGCACGATCGTTACGGCGCGACCTATTTTAAGCAGGACCTTACGAATATCAAGTTCGGTGATATTGCAAAAGGACACGACAGCAGAACGCGCAAGGAATCCGTGCTGAGAGGCCTGAGGGGCTTGCTTGAATCGCAGGACCGGGCGGCGGCTTCCGCTCCCGATATTCATCTGGAACTGACCCATGAAATATACTGGGGCACGCCGGGGACACCCTGTGATGTGGCTGCGCTGAAGCATGTCCCCTCTTTTCATGTTCCGCCGAATGATTATTCGGGAGCCGGAAAAACGAAACAGCCTGTAAATGACAGCTGGCCATATGCTCCGGATAGTTTACGGCAACAGCTACTGGCAGGCTGTTGGCATGTCCGTTCGAAGCTATATGCCTATCGCGGGTTGCCGCTGAATGCCATAGAGTATTATGGCGCCGCTACCGTAAATTACAAAGGAAGTCTTACCGCCCAGGTGCAACGAAGGCAGCTCTGCAGCTGGCTCATGGGGGCTCCGAATGTGTTTGCCGGCGACCTTTCTTCCCTGACCGCAGAGAATATCCGGGTTTATCACGATGGCTTTGCCCTGCTGAAAAAGTTGAATGACCGCTATGGCATTTACCGTCATTTTCAGTACAGTGGGGTGCCGGCTCCTACCGACAAAGACTGGCACTGGTGGGGCAAGCTGAATGAAAAAGGATACGGCGCGGTGGTCGTAATGCGCGGCAGCGGAGGTGCGGCCCGGCGGCAGATCAATATCCCCTGGGTGCAGGCGGACCGTAAGTACAAGGTAAGGCTCTGCTTCCGGGATCAGTCAAAAGGCGTCTACTCAGGAAAGGAACTGGCGCAGGGAAAATTGACGCTTTCCCTGGATACATACGATCAGGAGATCATTGCGCTCACGCCCGTATCTCAACCCTGAAAGGCTTTGCCCGAAAAGGACACTGTCCTTGGTTTATTTAGTCTCCCGGAGCCTTTGCGGTGCTGCTCCCTTCCGTCAGACCTGTGGCGCCCAGCAGGATGGCGTTTTCGCCAAGAGTGCTTTTAACCATACACATACGCAGCCGGCTGTCCGACAGTCCGCGGATCAGGATATCTCGGAGATGATAAATCGGTTCCTCCTCTTGATGCTTTGCCAACGATTAAAACCATTATACACTTTCAATGAAGTCCAATATGCCGGAATATATTAGTCGGGTAAATAAATCTGATTTCGATACCAGTTATCCCAAGATAAAAAAAATACCTAAATTTAAGGACAACTCTGTTAAACAGTAGCTGTTGCCACAGTTTTAATACATAGGCATCACAAAGATGTAAATTATAGTTATTTATGAGATTTCTTTATAAAAACCCTTTATTGATCTTATTTTTCGTTTATGCGCCGGCGATAGGGCAAAATCGCTTGGAAGATTGCATGGCCATACTTAAGAAAGATACCCTTACTATCAATAATAGCAGGATAGAAGAAAAGTGGATATGGAATAATGGGAATATTATACCTTATAGCATAAAAAATATAACAAACGGAAAGACTTTGGTAACCAAGGCTTCTTCATTACCCTTTGTTCTTCCCAATGAGTCATTCCGTAGAAACGAAGACTTCTCAGTTATAAATAAACAAAGGGATAGCGTCAATGGAATCCCATCTCATCTTGAAGTAACTATCATTAATCGTTATACTAACATTGATGTCAAGCAGGAGTATTGGATATTCCCCGGGATACCGGCGATCTCGCAAAATATTTATTGGAAATATCACATTCACAACCATCAGTCCAAGACAACGGCTGATTCATCGGAGAAGAACGCTGAGAATAAACCGTATTCGTTGCATTATGGAATCAAAGGAAAGAATTGGTCAATGAGTGTAGTTCAGTTTAGAGACCAGACGGATCATCATGACAATCTCATTAAAGAAGAAGAATTCATCCCGTATACCGCCAGGGAGCATTACACGGGTAATCTCCTCTTAGCAAATAACTTAGATGATGGCATGAGTTTCTTTATTCTAAAAGAGGCTCCTAATGCAAACAGTCAAGTTAATTATCCGGGTTACGATTACACAGTCAGTAATACAGCGATAACCATTCCATGTGCAGGATTTGAAGAAACAAGTATCGCGGGAAACTGGATAAAAGGATATACCATTACCACCGGTATCGGCAATAGTAAAACAGGCAATCTTCTTTCTTTACGGCAATATCTTCAAAATTCTATCCTGTATGATCCTTCCAGATATGAAATGATCATGTCGAATACATGGGGGGATCGTGGCCAGGATGGGAAGATCAGCGAGTCTTTTATCCTGAAAGAACTAAAAAGTGCTAAAAAATTAGGCATTACCCATCTCCAGATCGATGACGGATGGCAGCAAGGCTTATCGCAAAACTCAGCTTCAAAAGCAGGAAGCCTATGGGATGCATGGACACCTGACAATTGGCTTCCCAATAAGGATCGTTTCCCGAATGGCCTAAATAAAGTTATTCAATCTGCAAAAGAAAATAATATTAAGCTTGGGCTTTGGTTCAATCCATCCAGCAAAAACAATTATGCCAATTGGGAAAGGGATGCCGATATTCTTATTAATCTTTATAAAACAGACAGTATACAATATTTCAAAATTGACGGTGTAATCATACCCAATAAAGAGGCAGAAATAAATTTCGAAAGATTCCTTAAAAAAGTAAAAGAGAAGACTGGCGGGAGAGTATTTTTCAATCTGGACCTTACCGCCGGAATAAGAGGCGGCTACTTTATGTTTCGTAACGCAGGGAATTTATTTCTGGAAAATCGTTATTCTGACTTTGGAAATTATATTCCCTTTCATACGCTGAGAAACCTTTGGATGCTTTCTAAATATTTTCCGCCACAGATGTTACAAGTCGAATTTCTGAATAAATGGAGGAACGAGAATAAATATTCACCGGGAAATCGCTTCTCTCCTATTCATTACAGGTTCGAATATTTATTTGCTATTGCCATGATGGCTCAGCCCCTGGCCTGGATGGAAACTTCAAACTTACCTCAAGAGGCATTTGACTGTGCGCCGCTCATAAAGCAATATAAGAATGTGATGGCTGATATACATGCAGGGATGATTATGCCGATAGGAAATTGTCCCGATGGCATCTCCTGGACAGGATTTCAGTCTATTAAAGATAACGGAGGCTACCTGCTCATTTTCCGTGAAAGCGGTAATAGAAGCAAAGAAGTATTTAACCTATATCAAACCCATGGAAGAAAACTTGCATTTGAAAAAGTCCTTGGCAATACCCAGACATCAATTTGCAGGTTTATCGATAATGGGAAAATTGAAATAACTCTTCCGGATAAAAATTCATTTGTTATGTATAAATATGAGGTTCAGTAATTTATTATGTTCTCTTGCACAGGATTCGCTGGAGTGGGCTTATGAGGACCAATGAGAAAATTTCCAAGACCGGCGGCCTGGGCGGACAGTATCGTGACTAAGAGCCAGGTTGTAAGTAAATAGTATGGGCGGTACGTCCGCCGGATGACCATTCGGGCGCCGGAAAAACGAAACGGCCTGTACATGACCGCTGGCAGTACGCTCCGGATAGGCTCAGACAACAGCTGCGTTTCCTTCCGTCAGACCGGCGGCGCCCAGCAGGATGGCGTTTTCGCCAAGCGTGCTTTTTACCACACGGGTATGCAGCCGGCTGTCCGACAATCCCCGGATCAGGGGATCGCTGAACAGCTCCCAGGCATTGGCGATATTGCCGCCCACCACCAGCACCTCGGGGTTGTGCTCCTGCAGCCAGGGCAGCAGGCAAAGGCTGAGCGTATGCCCGAACTCTTCAAAGACGATCTGCACGGTGCGGTCTACCCGCAGCTGCTGCACCAGCTCTTTTACATCTTTGACCTCCCGGCCGGAAAGCTCCCGGTAGCGCTTGACGAACCAGCGGGTAGACAGGTAGTCCTCCGCAATGCTGTCCCGGAACGGCATCTTGTACAGGGTAGCTTCCCTGGCCTGACCGTCATGGAAATAAGCGGAACCCAGACCGGTGCCCAGCGTAATGCCGACGGCGCTCCGGCAGCCACGGGCAGCCCCGTTGATGACCTCGCCGGAAAGAAAGCAGGCGGCGTCGTTCTCAAATACGATGCTTTCCGGCGGCCGGGATATCTGCCCGCTGAGCTTTTCCCGGATGTTGAGCCCGAACAAAGACTCGTATTTATGCAGGCCGCGGATATGGCTGATGCCTTTTTCATAGTCAAAGGGACCCGGCATGGCAATGCCGATACCCGTAGCCTGCTTGCAGCAGGCGAAATGAAGCACATAACGGATGGCCTCGCCCCAGAGGCGGAGAATATCGTCGGCCGTGCCTCCAGCGTTTACGCGCATCCGCGTCCTGCTGCCGTAATTGACCTCTTTCTGTATCAGATCCACAGCCGCCACCGTAACATGCGATCCGCCGATGTCCACACCGATGGCATAATTGTTTTTTTCTGTCATGATATAACCTTCAGTTACTGTTGTTTTAAAATTTAAAGTTCCAGGTCACCGCAGGGATCACCGGGAACAACGCCACTTCCTTGCCCTGCACCTTCAGGGTGCCGTCCAGCGCCCTGCCTTCCTGGTCGAAATACAGGAAGTAGGGATTGAGCCGCGAATAGGTGTTATACAGCGAAAAGCTCCAGCTGTGCGAAAACTTACGCCCGGGCTTCGGTGTCGGGGTATAGGTCGCCGAAAGGTCCAGCCGGTGATAGGCCTTCATCCGGTAAGCGTTGATCTCGCTGTATTCCTGTGTGAGCGTTCCTTCGATAAAATAGAATTTCTCCGGCAGGGTTATCGCGTTGCCGGTACCATATATAAACACGGCAGACAGGTTCCACTTTTTATTCAGCGCATAGGTAGCCACTACGGAAAGGTCATGCCGGCGGTCGTATTTTGCCGGATACCTCCTTCCCTCGTTCAGGTCTGGAAACTGCCGCCAGGTCCACGAAAGCGTATAGCCGATCCAGCCGGTGAGCTTTCCCCGCTGCTTGTGGATGTACAGCTCTGCTCCGTAGGCTTCTCCTTTCCCTTTCACAAATTCGTTTTCCGGGTCCTCCAGGGAAGGCGTGTAGCCTTCGCGAAACTCCAGCTGGTTGCGCAGGCTTTTGTAATACAGCTCTACCGAGGTTTCGTACATGTTTTGATTAAAGTTCCTGAAATAACCGATGTCGTACTGCCAGGCGATCTGCGGACGGGTGCGGTAGGTGCTGGGTACCCAGAGATCGGTAGGCAGCGTGGAGCCGGCATTGGATACCAGGTGAATGTATTGGTAGTTGCGGGTAACGGCCGCTTTCAGGGAGCTGACATCCGAAAGCGCATAGCGGAGGATGATCCTCGGCTCAAGTCCCCCGTAGGTTCGTACCGGCTCCCATCTTTTGTATACGGTGCTGTCGGTCTTGTTGCCCCCCGCATCGCGGGTATAGCTGGTATAGGGACCGATCTGCTGGAAGCCGCTGTAGCGGAGCCCCAGGTTTATCTTCCACCGCTTGCCTGCTTCCCAGTCGTCCAGCAGGTACAGGCCTATCTCATGGGCATATTTTTTCAGCGGGTTTTCAGGGTTAAAAACCTCGTCGCCGGAGACGCCGGAGGCCGTAGAAGGAACGAAGGTATGATAGATGTAATTTGCGCCGAAAAGAAGGTGATGGCGGGGTGTGGGATAGTAATCGAAGTCTATCTTTCCGTTGACATCCCGGATGCCCGACTTCAATCCCACCTTCAAGCCGTTCTGCACCGCATTAAAGGAAAAATCATAATCGTTGTAGAGCAGGGAAGTGTTGGCGAAGAGCCGGTTGTTGAACAGGTGGTTCCAGCGCAGCGTGCCGGTGGCGTTGCCCCAGGGGATGCTGGCCGAAAAGGTTTGTTCCCGGCTGACGAACTTAAAAGCGTCGCGGCCGAAATAACCGCTCAGGTACACCCGGTCTTTATCCGAAAAGATATAGTTGACCTTGGCGTTAAGGTCATAAAAGTAATAACCCGATCCCCGGAAGGAGCTGTTTTTGGAGACAAAGGGCTTCACCAGCATATCCACATAGGTGCGCCGGCCGGAAATGATGAAAGAGGATTTGTCCTTTTTTAAAGGACCTTCAAAAGAAAAGCGGGAGGCCACCAGTCCGATGCCTCCTTCTCCGTGAAAGGTTTTGTTGTTGCCCTCCTTCATGCTCACATCCACCACCGAGGAGAGGCGGCCGCCGTAATTGGCCGGCATGCCTCCTTTGATCAGGGAAACGTTCCGGATGGCATCCCCGTTGAAGATGGAGAAAAAGCCGAACAGGTGTCCGGTGTTGTATACTGGGGCGCCGTCCAGCAGGATCAGGTTCTGGTCAGGGCTGCCCCCCCGGATATAAAGACCGGCGTTGCCCTCCCCTGCCGACTGTACGCCGGGCAGCAGCTGTATGGATTTCAGCACATCCACCTCGCCGAACAGGGCCGGCAGCTTTTTGATCTCGCCGACGGAGAGGGTGGTTTTCCCCATTTCGGTAGTGCTCACATTTTCATCCTTCCGGCTGTCGGTGACCACCACCTCCTGGCTGCGCACGGTGGTGGTAGAAAGCTCCACGTTCAGCTGACGGCTTTGCCCCAGGTCCACCTCCCGCTCTTCGGCGGCATAGCCGAGAAAGGAATACAGGAGAGTATATTTTCCTTCCCGCAGGGTCAGCGAATAGAAACCGTAATTATTGGCGGTAACGCCTTGACCGGTTTCCCGGACCAGCACGGTAGCGCCGGCGAGCGATTCTCCGCTGGCCCCGTCGCGGATATAACCGCTGACGGTGTGCAAGGCCTGTGCCTGCACGGAAAGGTTGGCGGACAGCAGGGCGACCGCAAGCCATGTAACAATCCGGATCAGCAGATAATCTTTACAAAAGGAAGACAACCGCGGGTTCATCGGTGCAAAGATAAGGTATCCGTAACTGACGGGTGCGGGTATCGCTCCCGAAATGTGTAACTTTGCGTCCCATTGACGATGAACCTATGTTGATTGCCTTACAGAATATCACCTTTGAATTTGGCGCCCGCGCCATCGTAGAAGACGCTACCTGGCATATCATGCCCGGCGAACGGATCGGCCTGATCGGCCTTAACGGTACGGGAAAATCCACCCTGCTGCGCATCATCAGCGGCGAATACCGCGTTTCTTCCGGATCGGTGGAAAAGGCCAGAAACCTTACCCTGGGCTTTTTCAACCAGGACCTGCTGAGCTTTGAAAGCGACGACTCGATCCTGCAGGTGGCCATGACCGCCTTTGAAGAGGCCCTGCGGCTGGAAAAGGAGCTGGAGCAGATCACGCGGCAGCTGGAGCAGGACGAGAACGAAGCCCTCCTGCATACCTATAGCGACAAGCTGCATGCTTTTGAGCTGCTGGACGGCTATGACATGCATCACAAGACGGCGGCCATGCTGGAAGGGCTTGGCTTTTCCACGGCCGACCTGCAGCGGCCTTACCGCGAGTTCTCGGGAGGGTGGCGCATGCGGGTGCTGCTGGCGAAGATGATGCTGCAGAAGCCCGACCTGCTGATGCTCGATGAGCCCACCAACCACCTCGACCTGCCCTCCATAGAATGGCTGGAGCGGTACCTGCAGCATTACGACGGTACCGTGGTGATCGTATCGCACGACCGGTATTTCCTGGACCGCATGGTTACCCGTATCGTGGAGCTATACCAGCAGCAGCTGCATCATTACGGGGGGAATTATACTTTTTACCAGCAGGAAAAAGAGCTGCGCCAGGAACAACAGCGCCGCGCCTACGAAAACCAGCAGGAATATATCCGGCAGCAGGAACGTTTTGTGGAACGTTTCCGCGCCAAAGCCACCAAGGCCGCCCAGGCGCAAAGCGCCCTGAAGCGGCTGGAGCGGCTGGACCGCATCGAGGAGGTGGATAGCGGACCCGGCCGCATTCATATTAATTTTACCGTAGACAAAACCCCCGGCAAGATGCTCTGCACGTTGCAGGATGTCAGCAAAAGCTTTGGCGATATCTCCGTGCTCCGGCAGGGCAACGCGGCCATTTACCGGGGAGACAAGATAGCCCTGATCGGAGCCAACGGCAAAGGGAAGTCTACCCTGCTGCGCATCGTTGCCGGCACCGAGCCCTTTGAAGGTACGCGCAACTGGGGACACAACGTGGAGCCCAGCTTCTACGCCCAGCACCAGCTGGAAGCGCTGCACCTCGAAAACGGGATACTCGATGAGCTGAAAAGCTGCGGCAGCGGCAAAACGGAGCAGGAGCTCCGGACGCTGCTGGGTTGCTTCCTCTTCTCCGGCGATGATGTTTTCAAAAAGATCAAGATTCTTTCCGGCGGAGAGAAAGCGCGGGTAGCCCTGGCCAAGACCATCATCAGCAAAGCCAATTTCCTGCTCCTTGATGAACCGACCAACCACCTGGATATCAATTCTGTGGAAATGCTGATTGAAGCTTTGGGGCAATACAGCGGCAGCTATATCCTCGTATCGCACGACCGGTATTTTGTCAGCCGTACCGCCAACAAGATCTGGGAGATCAGCGAGGGAGAGATCAAAGAATTTGCCGGCACTTACGACGAATGGGAGGACTGGAAAAAGCGGATGGCCCTGAAGGCGGCCCAGCCGCAGCCGGCTATTCCGGTTGCGGAAGCAGTCGACAGCAAGGCCCCGGTCCCGGTTCCCGAAGAAGCGGTAGCCTCGTCTGCTCCTGCTGTTGCGGAGGAGATCGCCGCTCCCCGGAATGCCATCAATAAAACGGTGAAAAAAGAGGTGCAGAAACAGCAGAAGCGTTTTGCCGAGCTGGAGGAAAAGCTGAACAGCCTTAACAGCCGTAAGGCAGCGTTGGAAGCCGCCCTCGGCAATCCTGAAATATACGCGGAAAAGGAGAAGTTCCTGCAGCTGGAACAGGAATACCAGGACGTGACCACCCGGCTGGCGCAAACCAATGCCAGCTATGAGAAGGCGTTTGAGTCGCTGATGGCTCTGGAAGCCGAACAGCAGATCCCGAAGAACAATGCAGTCAGATGAAGTCAGGGCTGTATATAGATAAAAGATGGGGAATCCTGATCCATATCGCGGTCTGGGTGCTGTTCTTTTCCCTGCCGCTACTCCTGAATCCGCCGTTTGACACCAGAGTGACCTCGTTTGACAACGGTGTGACCTCGATGGTCGGCTTCCGTCCGCCCAGGTTCAACCTGTATCATGCCCTGAACGATCTGCTGCTGATTGGCCTTTTCTATCTGAATGCCTATCTGCTGCTCCCCCGCGCTATCCGGAAAAGAAGGATTGGGCAGTATCTTCTCTTACAGCTGCTGGTATTGCTGGCATATGTGCTGGTCAACCATCAGCTGTTCATGTGGCTGCTTCGCCCCAGAGGAATGCCCTTCTATTCCGATGTCGTTTTTTTCCGGGATCATGTCGGCGTCCGGGGTCATGCCGGCGATGTACGGGATCGCATAAGGGCTCTTCAGGCGCCTCATTTGGGCCCGCCCTTTGAAAGAGGATTTTTTGCCCGTCTCTTTCTCATCATACCCCGGGCCGCGCTGCTCCCCTACGCCCTGATCCTGCTGTCCAGCACGGCATTCCGGATGATCGTGGACCGTATTGCGAGCGAGCGTAAGGCCAAGGAACAGGAAAACGTAAACCTGAAAACGGAATTGTCGCATCTCCGCACCCAGATCAGCCCACATTTCATGTTCAACGTACTGAACAATATGGTGTCCCTGGCCAGGAAAGGCTCGGATCAGCTGGAACCCTCCCTGCTCAAGCTGTCTTCCCTGATGCGCTACATGATCTATGAAGTCAGGGAGGACAAAGTGCCGCTTTCCAAGGAGATCGAATACCTGCAGAGCTATATCGATATACAGCGGCAGCGCTTCATGGGTACGATGCGGGTTCATGTGGATCTGCAACCCGTTCATGAGCATTATACCATAGAGCCCATGCTATTGATCCCTTTCGTGGAGAATGCTTTTAAGCACGGCGGCACCCTTGCCGGGGATGCGGAAGTGGATATCCGCCTGCAGGTGGAAGGGGATGTGCTTTATTTTTCTGTCCGCAATAAATACCAGGAAACTCCGGAGGATGCGAAGGATAAAACTTCCGGTATCGGCTTGGCCAATGTCAGAAGAAGGCTAAATTTGCTTTACGGCGACCGCTATCATCTTGAGATCGGCCGGAAGGAGGATAAATTCCTGGTCTCGCTCCGGATAAATCTGCACTGATGCTTAAATGTATTGCCATAGACGACGAGCAGCTGGCCCTCGATCTCCTTGAGGATTATATCCGCAATGTCCCTTACCTCGAGCTGAAAGCGCGTTGCAGGAATGTGCCTGAGGCCATAAAGGAGCTGCAGCAGCAGACCGTTGATCTGCTGTTCCTCGACATCATGATGCCGGGTATAACCGGCCTGCAGTTCATCGAGAGCATGCGGCACCGGCCCATGATCATCCTTGTTACAGCTTACGAAAAATATGCTCTTGAGGGATTCAACCTTGATGTGATCGATTATCTGGTAAAACCGGTGCCGCTGCAACGCTTTATCAAAGCCTGTAACAAGGCCTGGGAATATCGCCGGCTGGATCTGGTTCAGGAAAACCGGCAGCCTTCTCCGGATGCAGGCTATTTTTTTGTGAACGCCGATTACAGCCTGGTGAAGGTAGTTATCTCCGATATCGTTTGGATAGAAGGGCTCAAAGACTATATCAAGATTCACCTGCAAAGCACTTCAAGGCCTGTCGTTACGCTGATGAATATGAAGACCATCGAGGATCAGCTTCCCGCGGCAGGGTTTATCCGCATCCATAAGTCCTATATCATTTCGATAATGCAGATCACCGCGATCCGCAAGAACAGTATCTTCATCGGCACAACCGAACTACCGGTAGGAGGCAGCTACCGCAGCACTATAGAAGCGCTTGTCCGTAACTCGGGCCAGTCCGGTACCCCGTTTTCCTGACCGTTACGTGCTGTGTTGCCGCCAGCGCTAATGACCGGCGGAGACGCCATGGCGTTCCAGATCCGCACGGGTTATCGTCGGTGATTTCCCCTGCCGGATCCGATCTCTTACCATATTCCCCACGCGCATCGCCTTTTCCCGGTCGGGGAAAGGTTGTCTGCCCGGCAGACCGGGAATGCGGTCCTGGTAGATGAAAAGACGGTGGTTGACGCGTATGCTGTATCCCCATCCATCGGATATGCGTACAGGTACCGCCTCCACAAGCGGGTCAGCGTTATTCCGGTAAAGCAGCATGGCGACCGCAGCCAGGCCCAGGATGAGCAATATGCTGCAGGCAACCTTTATGATCTTCCGGCAGCGCATTAGTCGTTGCTGTCGTCTTCTACGTAAGGCTGGAATTCCCAAAGATCATCGTACTGGGTTGTGCCGTCCGTGCCCCCCACGGCGATAAATCCTCTGTTCTTGACGGCGAAGCCGGTAGCGCCCACCCGTGGCGTACCCTGGAAAGCGGTCCGTTCGATCCAGAGATCTGTTTTCGGATCATACTCCCATACGTTGGAGATAAGAGAAGGGGTTTCCCCGGTGGCAATATAAGCGGTGTCGTCTATAACGAATGCAGCGGCCCGCCCCCGCACGATAGTGGTGTAGTCGTCGTCATAGGAATCGTCGCTCGTATTGGTAATATCACGTTTCTGGGTCCATTTGTCCTGAGCGGGATCATAAGCCCAGAAATCATTTACGAGGCTCCCGTTATTGACGCCGCCGAATATGTACGCCATGTCCTTGATGACAAAGGCGGTGGCATACATCCTTTTGCTGCCTCCCATGCTGGCCTTCTGGGTCCACTTGTCCGATGCAGGGTCGTACTCCCAGAAATCCTTCAGGTATCTGCCGTCGTATCCGCAGGTGATGTAACCCTTGCTGCCTATGCCGAAGGCCACGGCTGCATGGCGGGCTGTGCCTCCGAAATCGCTTACCCTGGCCCAGACATTCTTTTCCGGGTCATACTGCCAACAGTCTTTCAGATAATCCACGCCGTTATAGCCGGTAGCGATGTATCCCCGGTTATCTGCTGAAAACCCTACCGCACCGTTCCTGGCCTCTCCCGGGAAATCTGCTTTCTGCGTCCAGGCATTTTGATCGGGGTTGTATTCCCAGCAGTCCTTCAGCCGGTTCTTCCCGTCGAATCCTGTCCCGACATACGCCTTACCATTGACGACAAAGGAAGCCGCATCATTGCGGGCATAGCCGTCAAAATCGGATCTTTTTATCCAGTTACCAAGGGTTGAGTCCGAATCGCTGTTCTTTGAACATCCGGCGATCCCGGCCATAAATGGGATTAACCATACGCAGATTGTCCTGTATTTCATATCACAGTTTGAATGATGCTGATTTTCGCCAAAAATAGTCCGGTGGGAAAGACACAAAGAAATTAATAGACCAAAGGGAATAATTTATCGATAGGCTTCAAAAAAGATTCGATTACCAGACAAACCGGCGTTCCGGAATGTTTGGTCGAGACAATTTCCGTTTTCATACATATTCGGGTCTGCCCGGTACAGGCGGTTTGTAATTTACGCCGCCGTAGGGGATGGCAGCCAAAGTCTGTATTCATTTCCTAAACCGGCGATCCAAATACCTGTTACCATGAGCGCTTTCCAATACCCGCGATACATCGTTCCGCTGATCCTGAGTGTATGTCTCTGGATATCGGCCTGTAAAAATGTGGAATCCGATATCGGCAGTTCTTTCTTCCAGGGGCATGCCAACGTGCTGGAAGTGGACACCATGACTGTAAAGATGGAGACGGTGTACCTGGATTCTATTCCCACCAGCAGCACGGCGACCATTCTGCTTGGATCTTATCAGGATCCCGTTTACGGAACCGTATCGGCTTCCTCCTACCTGCAGCTGGGGGCGCCTGACGATCGGTCGATCCCTGCCTCTGCGGTATATGACTCCCTGTGTTTTATGCTGAGACCCAACCGGTATTTTCTGGGAGATACCACCCGGGAAGTGCCCATTGCCATATATCCTTTGTCCGAGCTTATCGATCCCGGCGAAACAGGGGCCGAATACAATACTACCCGCTTTTCCCGCGGATCCGCGGCGCTGGGCAGCTGGACCGGCAGGATCTATCCCGGCCGAACGGATTCCATATCCATCCGGCTTTCCGATCTGCTGGGCCGTACGCTGCTCTCCGCTATCATCGACAACCCCGATAACCTGTCGACGGACAACCTCTTCGCCAACTATTATCTGAAGGGACTCATGCTGGAGAGCACAGGCGGCAAAGCGCTGCTGGGCTTCCATGCCGGCGACTCTTCAGGGTTCATGCGATTGCATTACCATCTTGCTACGGATGTCAAAACTTCGCTGCATACCGACTTTAGCATAGCGGACCCCGTACTTCAGTTCAATCACATCAGCACAGACCGGAGCGGTACCCTGTTCGGCAGTCTTGGAAGCGACCAAAAGGCCATGAATGCCGATGTCACCGGTTACCGGAGCGTGCTGCAGCCGATGAGCAATATGGCCATCCGCATCAGCTTTCCCTATCTCCGGAACCTGCAGCACCTCGGGAGGTATGTGGATATCCTGAGCGCGGGGCTTACCCTGCATCCCGAAGCAGGCACCTATACATCCGATATTCCGCTGCCGCCTGCTGTGGCCCTCTGCATTACCCAGGACTATTATCATGTCCTCGATACGGTGATAGGGTCCGGAGGAGTAGCCTACGGTAATCTCATAACGGATTATTCCTACCATAATACCTCCTATACCTATGACCTCTCCTCCTACCTGATCAGTGAAATGCAGGTGAAGAGTGATTATGATAAAACGAGTCTTCTGCTGTTGCCGCCGCTGCCGGATTATAATACCACTTTCCGGAAGCTGGTGATCGATAATCAGTCGGCAAAAAGTTCGGGAATTACCCTGAGTGTGCAGCTTGTCACATATGACACCAAGTAGATGGACGAGAAAAATCCAGATATGCGCAGATACAACTATATGCAGGGAGCTCTTTTGCCGGTCTTCCTCCTGCTTGCTGTTGCCCAACAGGGACAGGCGCAGGTATTGCCCAGTTTCCCTTATTCGGCGCTTGGCGTGGGAGAGTTTAATTACAACACCCAGGGCATGCTGTCGGGAATGGGATATGGGGTAAGCGCCGTGCGAAGCGGCAGTTTTCTGAACAATGCCAATCCGGCTGCTTACAGCGCCCTGCAGCCGCATCTTTCATTGGGGGAGCTGTCGGCCACCGGGCTCGTCGCCACCCTGCAGAGCGGGTCTTCCACGGGTCAAAGCAGCGATTTCAACGTCAGCAGGTTTGCAATAGGGATCAAGGTGAACAAATGGTGGGGCACCAGCGTGGGACTGATACCTGTCAGTACCATGAGCTACCAGATTGTGGATGATAAGGCGGTGACCGGGACATCCAAAAGCATCAACAGTATCTACGAAGGCAATGGAGGGCTTCATGCTTTTTACTGGGGCAACGGCATAAAGATAGGGAATCATCTGTCCCTGGGTGTACAGATGAACTATATATTCGGATCCCTGAATCAAATGGAAAAGATCGCCTATGATATTTCCAACCCGCTGCTGACCAGCACGCAGCAGACCTTCCTCCGGAACCTGGATTTCAGCTATGGTCTGCAATATTTTACTCCGATCACCGACCGGCTGGATATGTCTGTAGGGCTGCAGTACCAGGGCCGGCGCGACCTCCGGGCAAGTTATACGCTGAGCATTGTCAGCGGTGGCGACACGCTCTCCGATGAAACCATGAAAGACGATTATTTTACCCTGCCTGATCAGTACCGCGCCGGTATTGCCTTCACCTTTGACGATATGCTGACAGTGGATTTCGACTATATCTTTGAAAAGTGGAATGATCTTTCCGTAAAGAGCAATAATGTGAGCCTGGTGAACAGCGTCAGCTACGGGCTGGGATTGCAGTGGTTCCCCGGAGGGAAGGATGTCCCTTACCGGAGACTGTTGCAGCAACGCCTCCTGTTCGAGGGAGGAGTAAATTATAACCGCTCCTATCTCCAGATAGACCAGAAGCAGATCAGTGACCTTAGTCTTTCGCTGGGCGCCGGCCTGTATAACCGGCCGGGCAATCTCAGTCTCGGCGTAGGCCTCGAAGTAGGGCAAAAAGGTACGATGGGTTCGGGGTTGATCAATGAAAGCTATACCAAGCTATACCTTACCCTGATCGTACGGAATATCTGGCTTACGAAGCATAAATATTACTGAGCAGAGCTGCTTTCACAGAGGCTTATTTCAAAAAGCCTCCTACCGCTGTATATACGCCTCCGATAAAGTTAGAGGAAAGCAGCAGTATCAATCCTGCTACAAGCGTCATGAAGACGGTCCAGATCGCCAGGGCGTGATCTTTACGGGTATAAGTCTGTACGGGTTGCATAAAAATATCTTTTTGACAAAAGTATTTTCAGCAGCCCTGACGGAAAAAGGCTTTCCGGCGGACGGCCGGATAAATCCGGTAAAGGAAGGAAGAAGGGAGGGCTAATCCTCCGGTGCATCATAAAGCGACAGGTTGGAAATGACCGGACAGGCCTTTGATTTTGTAACGGAAAAGCGGATACGGTTGGTGCTCACCGCCGGGAACCGTAATATCCGTTTGTAGCCGATTGTCGTTTCTTCGGCGATGGTCTTCCAGGCCCCGTCCTTCCAGGCTTCTACCCTGAAGGCCTGTACGCGCTGTCCGAGACGGATATACTCCTGGACCAGCAGCCGGTTTATGCTTTCTGTTCTGCCCAGGTCCACCGTCAGCGAACCGGTACGGGTAAAATCATTGGTGGTCCAGTAGGTATCGGGGTTGCCGTCATTGACCTTGCTGCCCGAGAACCGGGGATCATTTAGCCGCACTTCGCTGGCGGTAACCTTCCGCCCTGCGGCCAGGTCGCGCGCGAAGTCCTTTTTCAGGCGTGCCGCCAGCTCCATCAGCCGTGCGGAATCCGGCGCGGCAATCAGACCCCGCCGGTCGGCCGGTACGTTCAGCAGCATGGCGGCGTTTCTGCCGACGGACTGGTAATAGATATCCAGCAGCTGGTCCAGGGTTTTTACCTTGCCGTCTTCTTCAGCATGATAATACCATCCGGGCCGGATGGAGACGTCTGCTTCGGCAGGCACCCAGTGGGTGCCGTTTTCATGCCCGGTGGTCAGCTCTTTTGCATTGGGCCAGCCCGGGTAAACCTCGTCCCGCCGGAGTATTGACCAGTCGGTCTCGCCGGCGAATCCTTTTTCGTTGCCTACCCAACGGATATCCGGTCCCCCGTCGCTGAACATCACCGCGCCGGGCTGCAGCTTGCGCACCAGGTTCCAGGTGCTGTCCCAGTGATAATAGGTCCGCCGGTCGATCTCTCTTTTTTCATTGGCCCCGCCGTAATAGCCGGTGCCGCCGTTGGCCCCGTCGAACCATACTTCGAAGATGTCGCCGTACTGCGTGAGCACTTCGCGCAGCTGGTTGCGGAAATAGGCCAGGTATTCAGGCCGGCCGTAAGCGGCATTGTTACGATCCCAGGGCGAAAGATAAATGCCCATTTTAAGACCGTATTCGTCACAGGCTTTCCGCAGCTCCCGCAGCACATCTCCCCTGCCGTTTTTCCAGGGCGAATTTTTTACGGAGTGTTCGGTATATTTTGAGGGCCAGAGGCAAAAGCCGTCGTGGTGCTTGGCCGTGAGGATGATACCTTTCATGCCGGCGGCCTTGGCAATGCGCGCCCATTGCCGGCAATCCAGGGCAGTGGGATTGAACAGCTCCGGCGATTCGCTGCCTTCTCCCCATTCTTTGCCGGTAAAGGTGTTCATGTTGAAGTGGACAAACATGTAGTAGCCCATTTGCTGCCACTGCAGCTGCCGGGCCGAGGGAAGCGGTCCGAAAGGAGCCGGCGCGTTTGATTGTGCACGGGTTTGTCCGCCTGTCAGCAGAAGAAAGATAGCTCCCCACAAAAAACGTTTCATATCGACGTTGTTTTTAAGATAAGATCGATGTATTCCGGCGGCATGCGATCAGCATGCCTGTGCATGATCTGTTTTTATATGCGATTTAGAGACCGGTGAGCACATACTGCCTGCCCGGTTTCGTATCAAAGTCATAGACATAGGTCTTCCGCAGCTGCGGCGCTTGCAGCCGGGCTTTGGCGGAAGCCAGCGGGGCTTTCACCTCCGGCGTCCGGTAAAAAGGATTGGGATTTTTTCCTTTTGCGGAACGGAGCCTGAGACCCGCTATGCCCTGCAGCGGCTGATAGGTCCTGATCCTGCAGTTGCCACCCAGTGCGGAATGGATCGTCAGGCGGCTGATCTTGCCGTTTTTCCAGGCGATATCGGTTTTGAACCCTCCTCTTGCCATCAGCCCCTCTACGCTGCCGTTCGCCCAGGCGTCCGGCAGGGCGGGAAGGATATGCAGCGCGCCGTCCTGGCTTTGCAGCAGCATCTCCGCCACCCCGGCGGTATAGCCGAAGTTGCCGTCGATCTGGAAGGGAGGATGGGCGTCAAACATATTGGGATAGGTGCCGCCTTGTTCTTTTCCGCCGGCTCCCAGCGCCGGGCTCAGCTGATCGCGGATCAGCTTGTAGGCATGATTGCCGTCCAGCAGCCGCGCCCAGAGATTGATCTTCCAGCCCATGGACCAGCCGGTGGAAACATCCCCGCGGTAGACGAGCGAGTTTTTTGCCGCTTCAAAAAGCCGGGGCGTCCGGTACGGGGATATCTGGGCGGAGGGATACAAGCCATAGAGATGCGAAACATGCCGGTGCTTGTCGTCGGGATTATCCCAGTCATACAGCCATTCCTGCAGCTGGCTGTACTGCCCGATCTGCATGGGCGGCAGCCGGTCTTTTTTCTGCCGGAGCGTATCGGCGAGTCGTGTATCGCGGTTTAAAAGTGCAGACGCCGTAATGACTTCCGAGAAGAGGTCGGCGACCAGCTGATTATCCATAGTGCAGCCTGCCGTAACGGAAACGGATACCCCGTCTTTCTTCAGGTATTCATGTTCGGGGGAAATAGAGGGCGTTACCACCAGCCAGTGGTGCTCCGGTTCTTCCTGCAGCGCATCGGCGAAATAGACCGCTGCACCTTTTAATACGGGATAGATTTTCTGCAGGTAAGCCCGGTCCCCGGTAAACAGGTAATGCTGCCAGAGACGCTGGCAGAGCCAGGCGCCGCCGGAAGGCCAGAGACCGGAAAAGGCCCGGTCCACCTGTCCTGTGATGCGCCATATATCGGTGTTGTGATGCGCCATCCAGCCCCTGGCCCCGTACAGCGTGCGGGCGCTCTGCTGCCCGGTGACAGACAGCTCTTCCAGCATATGGGTCAGCGGTTCGGTCAGCTCGGGAAGCTGGGTGACTTCTGCGGGCCAGTAGTTCATTTCGGTGTTGATGTTGATCGTATACTTGCTGTCCCAGGGCGGATCCACCTTGTTATTCCAGATGCCCTGAAGGGTAGGCGGCTGGCCGCCTGGCTGTGAGCTGCATATCAGCAGGTACCGGCCAAACTGGAAATACAGCGCCGCCAGCTGGGGATCGTCTCCGCGAGAAAAATCTTCGATCCTTTTGTCCGTCGGGTTGTTCATCGCGGCGGTAGCGCCCAGGTCCAGCTTTACCCGGCCGAAGTACCGGTTGTAGGCTGCCATATGATCACGGAGGAGCCGGTCATAATCCTTCTCTAAGGCGGCATCCAGATAAGCGGACGCCTTTTGCGCGGCATTGCCGCCGAGGTCGTTATAGCTTTTGAAGTTGGTGCCGACTGACAGGTAAACGGTAGCGGTATCCACGGCTTTCAGCAATATGACGCTATCGGTCACCGACGCGGCGCCTCCCGCGGCAACGACCTTTACCCGGGTATCAAACTGCACTTTTCCCTGCTCGCCTTCATGGTCGCCGGAGGTTCCGGAAAGCACGAGCTCATTACCCTCGCGGCGTATCCGGTGCCGCTGCGGGCTGTCCATGCCTACGCTGCAGGTGATGCTGCCGGGTTTATCGGCCGTCAGGCGCACCGCGATGACCTGGTCGGGGAAAGAAGAAAAAATTTCCCTTTTATAATGTACGCCTCCTGCGGTGTAAGTCACGGTGGCCACGGCCTTCGAGATATCCAGCGTCCGGGTGTAGTCGCTGAAATGTGCATGGCCGGGGAAGGTGATCAGCAGGTCTCCGACGGGCTGATAAGGCATCCCGTCATTGGTGCTGCTTCTCATTTTTTCATTTGCCAGCTTTTGCGCTTCCACATATTTTTTTTCAAAAAGCAGCTTCCTCAGCTCGGGTATGACGTTTTTTGTAGCGGCGTTCACGTTGTTGTTGGGACCGCCGGCCCATACCGTTTCTTCATTCAGCTGCAGCTTTTCCTGCGCGGGTATGCCAAAGATCATCGCTCCCAGGCGTCCGTTCCCGATGGGTAAGGCCTCATTCCAGCTTTTTGCGGGCTGCCGGTACCAGAGGGTATAGCTGTTCTGCTGCGCAGGTCCCGGCCCCGGAGCGACGGATAGCAGAAACAGCGGTAAAAGCGCCAGCAGCAATCGTTTTTGATAAGACATGTTTTGGGTTGTTGGTCGTTCAGCGGTAAAAGGCAAAAGGCAAAAGGTAAAAGGCAAAGGGTAAAAGGTAAAAGGTAAAAGGTAAAGGGCAAAGGGCAAAGGGCAAAGGGTAAAGGGCAAAGGGTAAAAGGTAAAAGGTAAAGGGCAAAGGGTAAAAGGTAAAGGGTAAAAGGATAAATTAAGAGTTGAGGGTATTAGGGGGCGCCGGATCTTTGCTCCCGTTCGCGGGTCCGGATCATCTCGTCAAACTTTTCCGCCGATTGTCTGTCGAACAGGGCCAGCTTTTTCCAGGAAGCATCTCCGTATACGCCGGCCTGCGTATAGTCGAAAGGTTTAAAGCCGATCTTTGAAATCAGGGCGCGGTCCCTGATATGAAAATCATACTCCGCCGGATTTGCGAATTCCGGATCCGCGATGACCGATTGCCGGTCCTTTCCCGTGGAATCCTGCCAGGCTGCAAAATGCTGTTGCCCGAAAAGGATATCCCGGGTCCGCGTATCCCAGTAACAGTTGTGGTTTGCAAAAAAATGCGCTTTTATCCATCCCGGTTTTCCGATCAGCACACCCTGGTTAAAATAAACAATATTGTTGGTAAAGGAAAAAGACCGGTGATCCTCCACACGGGTAGCCTCCAGCTGAGCCCGGATATTCAGGGCGAAAATATTATTCCGGATGATGTTGTCCTTTCCGTAATGCTGATGGAAGGCGGAGCTTTTACATTGGTAGACCAGATTATTCTCCATGACAACGCCGGTGGATCCTTCATCCGTATACAATCCCCAGCCGCCGTATCCATAGGCATATACATGATGGATCACATTGTTGCTGACGGTGGTGCCTTCCGAAGGCCCGAGGGTATATACACCGCCCATATCGCTGAGCAGCCCCCAGCCCAGGTGATGGATATGATTATAGACGATCCTGTTCCGTTTGGAGGGGCTGTAGGTGTAGCCCCATACCCAGCCTACCGATATGCCGGAATAGCGAAAATCGGCGATTTCATTATGCGAGATCGTGTTATCGCCGGCGTTAAAAATGAGCACGCCCACGCCGGTGGGAAACTCATATCCTCCGGAACGGATGATGTTATTGTCTACCGTGATGTTCCGGGTAAGCCGTTCCGGCGCTTTCGATAGCTTGATCTCCCCAATCTTCACCCCTCCGATGCCCAGCTCGTGAAGATAACAATGGGTTATCCGGCTGTCCCTGCAGGCCGTTCTGAACCAGATGGCATTGTTGCCTGTATGGGCGATCTCACAGCGGTCGAGCCGGATGTCTGAGGCATAATCCGCGATGACCGTGGCGCCGGTTGGCGATGCCGCCTGGGCCGGCTCATTTCCGTTCCGGTCCATGACGTAACGGGTAAAACGGAAAGACAGGTTTTCAAAACGGATATGCTCCGCTTTTCTTTTTTCATCGCCGCGGATGACCAGCAGCGTTTCCAGGATGGGAACGGTGGCCCTGCTGTCGCTCATCTTCTCTCCTGCCCTCGGGATATAATACAGGGTGCCGGCAGGATCCAGGAACCATTCCCCGGGCGCATCCAGGAAGGCCTTTGCGTTTTCGAAAATAAACTGCGAATTATTATCCAGCTTGTTCCAGGGATGCATCGGATGTCCCGTGATGAACAAGGCCGTATCCTGCGGAGCATACCGCTGAATATATTTACGCGTCATATCCCAGGCATGGTAGACGGATAGGATGGTATTTTTCAGTCCGGCCGCGTTTACCCCTTCCAGCGCTTTGGATTGTTCGGGGGTGAGATCTATACGCTGTGTCGCCGTCCCGCTCCCGGCTTGGTCCGGGGTTTCGGAAACGGCCCCGGTTTTGAAGTACGCTCCTTCATTGGGCGTTCTTGCCCGTACGGCTCTTTTGCCGTTTACAAACAGCTGTTGAATGGTTCCGCCATAGAGAGACAGGTCGGGGATATGGATCTTCCAGAGCTTTTCGGAGACTTGCTCAAAAGGGGGCAGCGTTACTCCTCCCGAGATGACAGACGGCTCCGGTCCTTCTCCTTTTATCAGCAGCGGGGAAGCGGCGGTCCCCGAATGCGCAGCCGTGATCAGGAGCGGTTTTTTCAGGAAATAGGTGCCGGGGGCAACGAGGATCTCTATGGAGCCGGCTGCCGGCTTTTGACCTCGGATATCCCGCGCCCGGTCGCAGGCAGCCTGCAGGGTAGCCAGGGGTTGCGTCTTTGTTCCCGGGTTTTTATCATTCCCATCCGGCGCCACATAGACGGACTGGGCAGCCGCGCTGCATACGCTGCTGACGATAAGCAGGATGAACAGACCGGTATGGATAAGCTTGCTTTTCATTTTTAGGGCCGGCTTCTGGGTGTATTGCCGGTTGGCATTTTTATTTTTCAAGTTGGGCGATGGTCCAGCTGCCGGTTTTTTTGCCGGCCAAGGCCCTGACCTGTCTGACTTCCTCTGGGTTGACCACGGCTGCCTTGTTGCCCATGTCGTTGCGGATATAGCTCAGGGCAATAAAGGATGGTTAAAATAATGGAATTCCAGGTAAAAATAAACGTTTCCGGAGATTGCTTTTCTGTTCATTTACCCATTCCCGGTATTATTTTATCCGCGGTTGCGGCGGGGCGCAGCAGCTTTCTTAAAAGAATTACTATTTTTATTGTATTTATTCACCGATCCTTTCCGCATCATGCGCAAGCCGCTCGTCATCACCATTGTCACTTTGTTTATTTTGATCGCAGGTTTCTATGGCGTCCGTATGCTCGTTTCTCACAAAGATGAGCTTTCAGACGAATGGGATAAGTCCTATACCCGTTTGAGCAGCCGGTTCGGGGAAAGGAAGACGGTGTGGCTGCCGGACAGCACCCGTGTGATCCTCAATTCGGATAGCCGGCTGATGATCCCTGCGGATTTCAATGCAGAGCGCCGGGTAGTGGAGCTCGACGGGGATGCTTTTTTTGAGGTGGCAGCGGAAGAACGCAAGCCGTTTATCGTCCGTACCGGAATGCTTGTAGTCACGGTGCTGGGCACCGCTTTCCGCATAGCGGCGCACCGCGAAGATGCGGGACAGCGTCTTGAGCTGCTGCGGGGTAAGCTGAAGGTGCAGAAGGGATATCCCTCGGAGTTTGATGAGGCCGAGCTGCTGGAGGGCGGCGATATGATCCTGATCAACCGGGATATCGACCTGATGGAAAAAGAGACGTATGATACCACGGAGCTGCTGAGCTGGAGAAAGGGTGCGCTTGTGTTTTCCGCCACCCCTTTCGGAGAGGGCATAAAACGGCTGGAAGACTGGTACGGGGTGGAGATCGAGGTAAAAAAGACACCCGGGGCGCCTCCCCCCTTTAACGGTACGTTCAGCCACGAACGGCTCGAGGCCGTGCTCGACCGCCTGATCGGGGCCGGACACTATTCGATACGGGATCGGCGCGTGATCATCGCTTACTGAGCCGCTCCTGCGGCTTCCCGTTCATATCCTTCGTCGGTCAGCAGCGGCCCGCTGTCCGCCGCAGCGGTGGCCAGCTGATCACAGCGGTTGTTGAGGGGATTGTCGGCATGTCCCTTCACCCAGCGGAAACGAATATGATGTTGTTTGTAAAGCGTCAGGAATCGCAGCCAGAGATCCTTGTTTTTTTTGTCCTTGAAGTCTTTTTTTACCCAGTTGAATACCCAGCCTTCCTCTACGGCTTTGGCCACATAGTTGCTGTCGGTATAGACCAGGATATGAAGACCGGTTTTGGTCAGGGCCTCGAGCGCTGCGATCACGGCCATGAGTTCCATGCGGTTGTTGGTGGTGCGGCGGTATCCCGCCGATAGCTCCTTGCGGTGTCCGCCCCACATCAGGATGGCGCCGTATCCGCCGGGTCCGGGGTTGCCGCGGGAGGCGCCATCGGTGTATATGGTGAGTTGGTTGGTCATTGTTCGGTGATTTCCGATTTCCGATTTCGGGTTTGAGGGTTCTGGTTTTTGGTTTGCAGTTTTCGGTTTCTCGAAATTTAAAATCAAAAATTTCAGGTTTAAAATCTAAAGTTTGATCGTCTGGAATGGAGCCTTAGACTTTGAACCTTAAACCTGAATGACGCCGGGGTTGAACGTTGCGGTCACGGGGGCATGGTTGGCGGCGGTGAGACCTTCGGAGATGACGCGCCGGGTATCGAGCGGGTCGATGATGGCATCCACCCAGAGCCGCGCCGCGGCATAGTAGGGCGTGGTCTGCTGCCGGTAGCGTTCGGTGATGGTATGCAGCAACCTGTTTTCCTCCGCTTCGCTGATTGTTTCCCCCTCTTTTTGCAGCGCGGCCACCTGGATCTGCAGAAGGGTTTTTGCTGCCTGCTCCCCGCCCATTACGGCGATCTTTGCGGAAGGCCAGGCATAGATAAAGCGTGGATCGTATGCCTTACCGCACATGGCATAGTTGCCGGCTCCGTAGGAATTGCCGATGATGATGGTGATCTTGGGCACTACGGAATTGGCTACGGCATTGACCATCTTGGCCCCGTCGCGGATGATGCCGGCATGCTCGGAGCGGGAGCCTACCATGAAGCCGGTGACATCCTGCAGAAATACCAGGGGTATTTTTTTCTGGTTGCAGTTCATGATAAAACGGGCGGCTTTGTCGGCGCTGTCGTTATAAATAACGCCGCCCAGCTGTAATTCCCCTTTCCCGCTTTTTACGGTCCTGCGCTGGTTGGCAACGATGCCCACAGCCCAGCCGTCGATCCGCGCATACCCGCAGAGCAGGGTGCCGCCGTATTCGGCCTTGAAAGGCTCGAACTCCGAGCTGTCGGTCAGCCGGTCGATGATCTCCTGCATATCGTAAGGCCGGGAGATATCTTCGGGGAGGATGCCATAGATATCCGACGGCTTCTTTTTGGGCGGACGGGGACTGACCCGGTTAAAGCCCGCCTGCTCGGGTTCGCCCAGCTTCGCGATCAGTTTACGGACATGGTCCAGGCAGGCCTTTTCCGTTTTAAACCGGTAGTCGGCGGTGCCGGATATGGCGCTGTGCGTTTCCGCACCTCCTAACGTTTCCGCATCTACGTTTTCTCCGATAGCGGCCTTTACCAGATACGGACCGGCGAGAAAGATGGAGCCGTTGCCTTCCACCATCAGCGTTTCATCGCTCATGACGGGCAGGTAAGCGCCTCCGGCCACGCAGCTGCCCATGACCGCCGCAATCTGGGTGATGCCCATAGCGCTCATGCGCGCGTTGTTGTAAAAGATCCTCCCGAAATGTTCCTTGTCCGGAAATATTTCATCCTGCAGGGGCAGGTATACGCCCGCGCTGTCTACCAGGTAGATGACGGGCAACCGGTTTTCCATGGCGATCTCCTGCATACGCAGGTTTTTTTTGCCGGTGATGGGAAACCAGGCCCCGGCCTTGACCGTCATATCATTGGCAATGATCACACATTGCCGCCCGCTGACATAGCCGATGCCGGCGATGGTGCCGCCGGCGGGACAGCCGCCTTCTTCTTCATACATCCCGTAGCCGGCAAAAGCGCCGATCTCGGTAAAGGGCAGATTTTTATCCAGCAGGTACTGGATGCGTTCCCGCGGCGGCAGCTTTTGCTGTTTTTTTATCTTCTCCATGTTTTTCCGGCCTCCGCCCCATGCGATCTCCTGCAGCTTCTGCTCCATTCCCCGGATGCTGAGACGCATGGTATCCTCATTTTTATTGAACTGCAACCGCTGTTTATCCATCTGACGCTCTTTTGTGATTAAAAATAAGGGATTTCGGGAAAACCGTCCGGGCGCTATTCGTCCATTACACAACGGAAGCCGATGCAGCCGGAACGGTCTATGGACGGCGCCATAAGCAGATACTTGCCGTATTGGCTCAGCGCTGACGCGGTTGGGAAATACCAGTTGGACCCGGCGGAGCGGTAATAGCCGCCTCCTTTCAGTACGGCGGCCCGGGTGTGTTCGTCGGTATATTCATCGGTCCATTGCCAGACATTGCCGGTCATGTCCATGACGCCGAAGGGACTGGCGCCTGCAGGATAAGCATCCACTGCCGTCGGGGGACGCATATCGCGACCGTGAGCCGGGGGCGGTATCCGCGTAGTGTCTTTGACGTTACCCCAGGGATACCGCCGGTTGTCGGTGCCCTGCGCCGCATACTGCCACTCCCATTCGTGGGGCAGCCGTTTGCCGGCCCAGGCGGCGTAGGCGCGGGCGTCGTCCAGGGAGACCCAGGTGACGGGCTTGTCCGCCCAGCCTGCGGGATAGGTGCCGTTTTTCCAGTCTTTAAGGAAATTATGATCATCCGCCGGGTGATAGCCGGTAGCGTTCATAAAGGCTTTGAACTGTTTATTGGTTACCGGGTATTTGTCTATATAAAAAGAAGGGACGGACAATGTATGGGTTTGTGAGCGGGCAGGGTGCGTTTCCCAGGGATGCTGGATGCCCACGGCTTCCGGCAGCTCATTGCCTTCTATCATGATGCCTTTCGAGCTGAAGCGGTATTGCTGTGCGGCAGGTATGCGGATCATGCCTTCGGGTGTGCCGGCAGGAGCTGCGGTCTTCTTCATCTTCACGATCTGCTGGGGCAGCGGTTTCCAGGTATCCGGCAAGCGGTGCAGCGGTTGCTGCGCCCGGGCGTGTATGGCGGTCAAAAGCCGGTTTAACGCAGCATCGGCGCCGCCGGTCCGGATGGACAGCACAGCGCCGAAGCCGTGGCCTTCCACGGGAAAGCTGAGCACGATCCGGTCGTCCTTTCTTTGGGGGGTAAGGGAAGTGCCGTTCCACAGATCGAAGTACAGCCGGTCTTTCTCATAAGGCAGCTGCAGTTGCCCGCCTTGCCTGGAAAGGCTGTCGCGGTTCACCAGGGTATAGACAGTACGGTCTCCTGCGGGAAAGGCGGAGGCAAAGATGCCTTTTTGCAGGACCGGAATATGCGGCTCCCAATCGGCGCTGCTCCATATGCCGGGAAAGGCGCGGTAGAGCATGCCGATACGGCGGATGGCCTCGGCATAGCGGTCGGGAACCTGGTTCCAGATGCCCCAGATATTCTCCCAGGCGTTGTAGCCGACGCCGTTGAAAAAGGCATATTGCAGGTCGTCGGTTTTGTCGGTAGCCCAGCGGTTGGTGACGTTTATCTGGTGGCGGGGCTCAAACCATTTGTAAAGGCTCACTCCCGGCGTATAGGTATAAGGCCAGTAGTAGCCCCAGCTAAGCTGGTTCCAGCTGATCATCTTCAGCTCCTGCAGGTTGAGCTCCGGCTGAAAGGCCACGGGGTAGCCGAGGCTGTCCCAGGCGTGCCGGAAGGCCTCCGGTATGCCGTGCATGGTATCGCCGTTCATGCCGTCTGCGCCGAGGTCTTTCATCTCCCGGATAAGGGCAACGGGCATGGACAGGCCGATCTTCCGGGTACCGTGGTCCCAGTACATGATGGGAAAGAAAACCCTTACGCCGCGTTTTCTGAAATCGCGGATCATCTGCCTTACGGCGGTTTTGCCCCCGGGCATATCTGCCACCAGGTCGTACTGGTTGCGGTTGTCGATGCCGATATTGGGATAGGTGGGCCAGATGAGTACGGCGTCGATGCCCCCATACCGTTTTTTCAGGTCGTCGAGATAACGGTCAACCGTGTACCGGCGGGCCGCGGGATCATAGAAATAGCGATCGTGCGCCATCATCTGGGCATAGATAAAGGTTCTTTGCACCCAGGCAAAAGCTTTGTTTTCGTAGGCGGAGGGATCATAGTGCAGGTTATCTTTTTCCGCAGCTCTCCACTCCTTCATGCCGGCCAGCCATGCGGCGTGCTGATCGGGAGAGGAGGGTCCGGCCAGCAGCTCCTTCAGATCGCCCTGTGGTTGCGGCTGCTGCGCGGTGGCATGGCGGAGCAGAAAAAAAGAGCAAGCAAGCAGGAGACTTTTCTTCATAAGAGGGAGTTTTATCCCGGACCCGATGCGGGATCTTAAGCAAATAAGCAGGGTGCTTCTCTTCATGGGGGCGGGTTGAAAATAAGGTAATGTAAAATAGGCGTTTTTATTTTTTCCGCGGGCATCTTTCCTAAGGAGCAATACGAGTTAAATATAAATATAATTTGTATTGTCATTTTTAGTCTTTTCTGTCGTTTTTTCAGATCATAAGAAGGTCAATCCTTTACAGATAAGTATGATAGACGATTTTGACGGAAAGGAGAAAGGGTTTTTAATTACATTATTACAAATTAAATGTTTGTTATTTTAATGAATTTTGACAGTAATATTGAATATTGTTTTTAATATTGTGATATAATTTTAAAAATTAAGTGATTTTTGAGTGAAAAACATGAATTTTGTATTCATTATAAATAATTATAACTTATGATTGTGAATACTGCCCCGGGAAGTTACCGTAAAAAGCTGGTGGTCATCGGCAATGGTATGGTCGGTCATAAATTTTGTGAAAAATTAAAAGAAAAAGATCGCCATAACGAATTTGAAATCACCGTATTCGGAGAAGAGCCGCATCGTGCATACGACCGCGTGCACCTCAGCGAGTACTTTGCCGGAAAGTCCGTGGAAGCGCTTTATCTCTCCGAAGCCGGCTGGTACGAAGCACAGCATATCCGCTTGCATCTCGATGACCCGGTGGTGGAAATAGATAAATTTAAAAAAATTGTAACATCTTCCTCGGGTATCTCCTGTTCCTATGATTACCTAATCTTTGCCACCGGCTCCTCTCCCTTTGTTCCTCCCATCGTCGGTTCGGATCACTTCGGGGTTTTTGTATACCGTACCCTCGAAGATCTGGAGCTCATCACCGCCTATGCTTTCAAAGCCAAAAAAGCCGCTGTGATCGGCGGAGGGCTGCTGGGACTGGAAGCCGCCAAAGCCATGCTGGACCTCGACCTGGAAACCCATGTCGTCGAGCATTCGCCGCGGCTGATGCCCCGGCAGCTGGACGAAACGGGAGCCTTTTTCCTGCAATCCAAGCTGGAGCACCTGGGTATCCGCATCCACCTGAAGAAAGAAACTTCCGCGATCCGCGGAAAGGAAAAGGTGGAATGGATAGAATTTGCGGACAATACCCAGCTGGAAACCGACATGGTGGTGGTATCCGCAGGTATCCGTCCCCGTGATCAGCTGGCCCGGCAGTGCGGACTGAAAACCGGTCCCCGCGGCGGCATCCTGGTCAACGAACAGATGCAGACCTCCGATCCCTGTATTTATGCCATCGGAGAATGCGCCCTCTATGAAGGTATGATCTACGGACTGGTGGCCCCGGGTTATGAGATGGCGGAGGTGGCCGCCTCGCGACTGACGGGTGCGGATAAATCGTTCAGTCCCTTCGACATGTCCACCAAGCTGAAGCTGATCGGCATTGACGTGGCCAGCTTCGGCGACCCCTTCGGCATGAATACGGCGCACAGCCCTGTCATCTTCGAAGACCGGATGCGGGAAGTGTACAAACGCATCAACGTTTCAGAAGACGGTAAAAAGCTGCTGGGGGGTATTCTTGTCGGCGATACGCGGTCTTACAACATGCTGCTGCAGACCTATCTCAACGAGCTTTCCCTTCCCCGGGATCTCGAAAGCATCCTTTTTGAAGGCGGCGGCGGAAACAAGCAGGCCGGGGTGCTGGCCCTGCCGGATACGGCGCTGGTCTGCTCCTGCGAAAGCGTGTCCAAAGGCGTTATCTGCGGAGCCGTGGCCAGCCAGGGCGTCACTGACGTGGAAGGGATGAAAAAGTGCACCCGGGCCGGTACCGGCTGCGGCGGCTGCATCCCTATGGTAAAAGACCTGATCCAGGAATCGCTGAAAGCCCAGGGCAAAACAGTAAGATCCACGGTATGCGAGCATTTCTCCTACAGCCGGCAGGAGCTGTTTGACCTGGTCAAGATAAAGGCGATCAAGACCTTTGACGAAGCCCTCGAAGCTTTTGGGTCGGGCAGCGGCTGTGAAACCTGCAAGCCGGTGATCGCTTCGATACTGGCCAGCGCATGGAACGATCTGGTCATCAAGCAGGCCACTATACAGGATACCAATGACAGGTACCTGGCCAACATCCAGAAAGGCGGTACCTATTCCGTGGTGCCCCGCGTGCCCGGCGGGGAGATCACACCGGATAAGCTGATCATGATCGGGCAGATCGCCAAGAAATACAATCTCTACTGCAAGATCACCGGTGGACAGCGTATCGATATGTTCGGCGCGCATGTCCATCAGCTCCCCGAAATATGGGAGGAGCTGACCGCGGCCGGCTTCGAAAGCGGGCATGCCTATGGCAAGTCCGTCCGCACGGTAAAAAGCTGCGTAGGGTCCACCTGGTGCCGCTACGGATTGCATGATTCGGTAGGGTTTGCCATCGAGCTGGAAGAGCGTTACAAGGGCCTGCGCTCCCCGCATAAGATCAAGATGGCGGTATCCGGCTGTGTACGGGAATGCGCCGAAGCGCAGTCCAAGGATATCGGCGTCATCGCCACCGAGAAGGGATGGAACCTTTTTGTCTGCGGCAACGGCGGCGCCAAGCCGCAGCATGCGGTGCTGCTGGCCACCGATATCGATAAGGAAACCGTGGTGCGCTATATCGACCGCCTGCTGATGTACTATATCAAAACGGCGGAGCCGCTGACCCGTACCGCCACCTGGCTGAACAAGCTGGAAGGCGGGATCGAGTATCTGAAGAAAGTGGTTGTATACGACGAGCTGGCTATCTGCGGAACGCTGGAAGAAGAGATGCAGCAGACGCTGGACCACTACTACTGCGAATGGAAGGCCGTGGTGGAGAATCCTGAGCTGCGCAGACAGTTCACTCATTTTGTGAACTCGGATGAACCCGATCCTACCGTGGAATTTAAAGAAGAACGTAAGCAAAAGTTTCCGGCCGCATGGGTCTGAGCCCCTGGCCGGCAAGAGATGCCCGCACGCTATTTTCTGTCTGTATGCCGGAAAATAACGCCGGGCGGGAAAAGTAAAAACCCTGTTTATGAGAAAAAAAACAACGCTTGAGAAGAAGCCGGCCGGAAAGAGCGCCGGCTGGTTCAAAGCCTGCCGCGTAGAGGATGTACCTGCAAACGGAGGCGCCTGTATCCGGTACGGACAGGATCAGATCGCCGTTTTTTATTTTACCGGCCGGCAGCAATGGTTCGCCACGCAAAACCTTTGCCCCCACAGACAACAGATGAGCCTGTCCCGGGGACTCACCGGCGACGCTTCGGGAGAGCCGAAGGTGGCCTGCCCCTTTCACAAAAAATCGTTTTCCCTCCAAACGGGCGATTGCCTTTCCGATCCCGGCTTATACCGGATCAAAACCTATCCTGTAAAGATCGAGGACGGCTATGTACATATCGGCGTGGAGTGAATATCTTTTTAGGCCGTAGAAGCGAAAGCTGAAATATCAATCCATCACTTGAAAAAGCTATAGCATGAACACTTCTTATATAAAGCGATACGGCGTTGTTTTCTTCCTGGCCCTGACAGTATGTTTTCTGATCAGTGCCCGGCTGTCTGCCCAGACCGGGCCCCCGGCAGAGAATGATGCGGGTACGGCAAAAATAAAACCGGTAGTGTTTGACGGCGCCCTCATCGCAGGCTACGTGGATAAAGGCGCTTTTGTCAACTGTACCGGTCCCGGCATGCGCCTGACCGTAAAGTCGGTGGCTTTTATGCTGGGCATGCTGCCGTCGCTGCGGATCAAAGAAGATGAAGTGGCGAAAGATCAGCCGAAGAATGCTTCCGTCACCCCTACCTTAGGCGCAGGGCTTACTTTTTCCTGTCGCCATTTTGCACTGCAGCTTCCGCTTTATTATAATGCGAAGACAGCTGCTTCCAACGGGAAATGGAAAACGGGAGTTGGAATAGGTTACCGCTTTTAGGGATAAATCGTTTGTGATTATATAACCGGATACGAAAAAAATACCGCTATGATTACCCATGACAGACCGCTCGGTAAGCTCAACATCTTCAGCCTGAAAGGGGTTCAGATGCGTACGTTCCATATCACATGGCTGATGTTTTTTGTTTGTTTTTTCGGCTGGTTCGGTCTTGCTCCGCTGATGCCTTCCATACGGGAGGAAATGCATCTTACCAAAAACCAGGTCGGTACGCTGGTGATCGTGTCGGTGTCTACTACCATCCTTGCCCGGCTGCTCATCGGGCAGCTCTGTGATAAATGGGGCCCGAGAAGGACGGCCATACGTCTGCTGCTGCTGGGTTCCCTGCCGGTATGCCTCGTCGGGCTGGCCCGCGATTATACTTCCTTCCTGCTTTTCCGCGGCGCCATCGGCATCATCGGAGCGTCGTTTGTGATCACACAGTTTCATACCTCGCTGATGTTTGCCCCCGGCATAAAGGGCCGGGCCAATGCCATCACCGGAGGCTGGGGCAACCTGGGCGGAGGCGTTACCAATATGGTGATGCCGTTGATCTTTGCCGCCATCGTCGGGATGGGTTATACCCGGCCGGAAGCCTGGCGTTATGCCATGATCCTTCCGGCAGTGATGATGTGGATCGTGGCCTGGCTGTATTACCGGTATACAAAAGATACGCCGGAAGGGAATTATCCTCCTCGTCACAAAACAGGCGGGAAGCACCGTACAGACTGGTCCGTGCTGCGCGACTGGCGGCTCTGGGCGCTGACCCTTGCTTATGCCATGTGCTTTGGTATGGAGATCACCTTCGATAATGTAGCCGCCCTTCATTTTGTAGATACTTTTGGTCTTACCCAGTCGGCTGCCGGTTTCTGGGCCGGGGCTTTCGGCGCCATGAACCTGTTTGCCCGGGCGCTGGGAGGCGTGGCCTCGGATAAGGCCGGCGCCCGCTCCGGCATGAAAGGGAAAGGCCGCCTGTTGGGGGGTATGCTGTTGCTCGAAGGAACAGGACTGATCCTGTTTGCCCATGCCGGCACGCTGGTAACGGCTGTTATCTTGATGTTGTCTTTTGCCCTTTTTCTCAAAATGGCCAACGGAGCTACCTATGGTATCGTTCCGTTTATCCGCGAGGAAAATATGGGCCTGGTCAGCGGCATCGTGGGCGCAGGGGGCAACTGCGGCGGCATGCTGTTCGGCTTTCTCTTCCGCTCGGAAAGTATCTCCTATGCACAGGCCTTTACCTGCATAGGCATGATTATCCTGGCGGTGTCCCTCATCATCCTGCTGACCCGTTTCGGAAAGGCCCCGCAAACCGGCCTGGACCGATCCGTTGCGGTCCTTGCATTGGCTGCGGAAAGCCCGGCAGCCCGTGGGGATTTGTTGCTGAAAGATACAGTCCCGGTGGATGAAACCGCCCTTGAGCATAAAGGATAAAACAAAAAAGATGCGCGACATCAGTGCCGAAACCGAGTCCTTACGGAGCGCAGCTGCTTCCGGGGAGCTGCGTTGCTCAACGTCAACGATCCGGCAGATGAAGGAGGGAATCCTGCTGAAAGACAATCTCCTGGGCATGGCCCGTTCGGCGGCCCTGCTGGCGGCGAAGAACGCCGACCGGCTTATCCCGGATTGCCATCCTGCCGGGCTGGATGCCCTGGAGATCGGGTTCGAGGAAGAAGTAAAGAACGGCGCCGGCATACTGTCCATCCGGGCTTCGGGAAAAAGCATCGGCCGCCGTGGCCCGGAAACGGAGGTGCTGACAGCGGTCAGCATTGCGGCGCTGGTGCTGTACGACGCGCTGAGGGTGATGGACGGGCAGCTGGAGATCGGCAGGATACGGCTGCTGGAAAACCCGGCGCGAGCGGAACAGGGTGGTTCCCCGCGCTGCGCCATACTGGTATGTTCCGATTCCACCGCTGCGGGAAAACGGGAAGATAAGTCCGGTAAGATCATCTCTGCGTTACTGGCGGATGCCGGAGCCGAAGTGGCCGCCTATAAAATCGTACCGGACGATAAGATGCTGATCCGGCAGCAGATCGCTGCCTGGGTGGAGCAGGATATCGCCTTTGTCTTTACCACGGGCGGTACGGGGCTCGGACCCCGCGATCATACGGTGGATGCGGTAAAGGAGATGCTGGAAAGAGATGCGGACGGTATTACGGAAGCCATGCGGCATTACGGACAGCAGCGCACCCCTATGGCCATGATGTCCAGAGCGGTGGCCGGCTCGATCGGACAAACGCTTGTGATAACCCTGCCCGGCAGCTCGGCCGGCGCACGCGAATCGCTCCGGGCCGTATTACCTGCGGTATTTCATGCCCGTAAAATGCTGAAAGGCGGCGGTCATTAAAAAAACTTTTATGCATACGATCCGTGAAGCGCTTAACCTCATCCTGCAGCACAGCAGGTACCCGGGCACAGCGATCATCCCCCTGGAGCATACCCTGTACAGGGTGCTGGCTGAAGATATCCTGGCCGACCGGGACTATCCGCCCTTCAACCGCTCCGCTATGGATGGTTATGCCCTGCGGTCCGGCGACCTGAAAGACAGCAACAGCCTGAAATTGGTATACGAGCTCCGTGCAGGCGACCACTTTGAGCCTCGTCTGCAGCCGGGCGAATGCATAGGTATCACCACCGGAGCACCCGTGCCTGCGGATGCCGATACCGTGGTCAGGGTGGAAGATGCGGCGTCGGCCGGCAGCCGGGTGACCTTTTCTGTCGCCCCTGTCCGCGGCGGACAAAACATCGCATTCCGGGGCGAGGATATCCGGGCACAGGACGTCCTGTTGCTGAAGGGCACCAGCATCACCGCTCCCCGGCAGGCGGCGCTGGCCATGACGGGACATACAGGCGTTGCCGTATCCCGGCTTCCTTCCGTGGCGATCTATTCTACAGGCAACGAAGTGCAGCCGGTGAGAAAAAACGGGCCGCCCCATCATATCCGGGATTCAAACAGCTATGCCCTGCGCGGCCTGCTGCAGTCCTATGCCATCCATACCCCCGTACACGATCCGGTACCCGATGATCCCGCAGCTTTAAAGCGGGCTTTCCGGAAAGGAATGCAAGCCGATATCCTGATCATCAGCGGCGGCGTCTCCCGGGGAGCGGCAGATTATGTGCCGGGCGTGCTGGAAGCGCTGGACATACAGCCGCTTTTCCACCGGGTCAGGATAAAGCCCGGCAATCCCCTGTGGGTAGGTGTTACTCCGGCTAAGAACATCGTCTTTGCACTGCCCGGCAACCCGGTGGCTGTGCAGACGGCTTTTAAGGTGTTCATTGAGCCTTTTATCCGCAGCTGTCTGGGCATGCCCCCGCTGCGGCCGTATTATTTTCCGATGAACATACCCCGCAGGAAGCGGACGGCATTTGACGAATATTTTCCCGTTGTCCTGCACGGGGTGGATAAACATACCCGGGTTCATCCGGTAGCTTATAATGGAAGCGGGGACGGCATCGCTGCGGCCCATGCGGACGGCCTGGCCCTGCATCCTGCCGGCCGGGAAACGCTGGAGCAGCAGGAGGAAGTGGCCTTTTATCCCTGGCATCACTGGTTTTGACAGACAAGCGCGGTTATTTTTTAAAAGAGCGATATGAAGGCGGTATCCGGAGAAGAAGGTAGCTACCGTACCACCTGCTGTTACTGCGGGGTAGGTTGCGGCATACGGGTGCACAGGGATAAGAGCGGAAAGCTTTCCGTGGAGGGCGATCCCGCTTATCCCGTGAACAGGGGAATGCTCTGCTCCAAAGGAATGAACCTGCATTATACCGCCATGGACCGGAGCGACCGGCTGCTCTATCCGCAGTACCGGAATGACCGGGCAGCGCCCTTTTCCCGCATCAGCTGGGAGCAGGCCATGCATACCGCCGCCGGGACATTCCGGGAGATCATCGCGGAACACGGACCGGACGCGGTAGGCTTTTATGTGTCCGGGCAGTGTCTTACCGAAGAGTATTATCTGGTCAACAAGCTGGTAAAAGGGTTTATCGGCAGCAACAATATCGATACCAATTCCCGGCTTTGCATGAGCAGTGCCGTATCCGCTTATAAGATGGCGCTGGGAGAAGACAGCGTACCGGGATGCTATGAAGATATCGAGCTGGCGGACACCTTCCTGATTGCTGGCGCTAACCCCGCCTGGTGTCATCCTATCCTTTTCCGGAGAATAGAAGCGCATAAGGAAAAGAACCACGCCGTCAAGCTCATCGTGGTGGATCCGCGACGTACACAAACCGCTGCCGTCGCCGATCTGCACCTGCAGATCATGCCGGGCACCGATATCGTCTTATACCACGCCCTGGCCCGTGGGCTGATCGAAAACGGCTTTGTGGACGAGCCGTTTATCCGGGAGCATACCGAAGGATTTGCGGAGCTGAAGGAGCACGTCATGCAGCGGAGCCTGCAGGAAGCGGCGGCCATCTGCGGCATCAGATTCACCGATATCTACAAGGCTGTAAAGTATATCGGCTTCTCCGGGGGCTTTATCTCCCTCTGGGCCATGGGCCTCAATCAAAGCGTGGTAGGCGTCGGAAAGAATCTTGCCCTGATCAATCTTTCGCTCATTACCGGTAAAATAGGGAAACCTGGCTCCGGCCCCTTCTCGCTTACCGGCCAGCCCAATGCCATGGGTGGAAGGGAAGCCGGGGGGATGGCCACGCTGCTGCCGGCTCATCGCGACATGAGCAATCCCGCGCACCGGCAGGAGGTTGCCCGTTATTGGGGCGTGTCTTCCCTGCCGGGAACACCCGGGCTGACCGCCACCGAGATGTTCACCGCCCTGAAAGCGGGCAGGATGAAAGCCATCTGGATCATCGGCACCAATCCGATGGTCAGCATCCCGGACCTCAGCCTGGCGGAGGCCGCTATGCAGGAAGCCGCTTTTGTGGTAGTGCAGGATATGTCGTCCCGCGCAGATACCGTCAGTCATGCCCATCTCGTGCTGCCGGCGGCTACCTGGCTGGAAAAAGAAGGCACCATGACCAATTCCGAACGGCGGATCAGCTATCTTTCCCGCGTGGCGGACCCGCCCGGCGAGGCCCTCCCCGATACGGAGATACTCCTGCGCTTTGCGCAGGCCATGGGATGGGAAAAACATTTTTCCTATGACAGCGTTGCGGATATCTACAGCGAGCATGCAGGTCTGACCCGTGATACGCGTATCGACATCAGCGGACTGAGTCATGAGCGGTTAAAAAAAAGCAGCTTTCAATGGCCCGTACCCGGAGAGGCAGACCCGGGCACGCCGCGGCTGTTTACTGATTACCGGTTTTATCATCCCGGAGGAAAAGCAAGGATCCATGCCGTTCCCGACGAAAATCTTTCCGAGCCGGTTACGGAAGCCTGCCCCCTGGTGCTCACCACGGGCCGGATCAGGGACCAGTGGCATACCATGACCCGCAGCGGAAAGGTAAACAAGCTAAAGCAGCACATTCCCCACCCCTTTCTTGAGATGCATCCCGCTGATGCTGCAAAAAGGAATATCAGGGACGGCGATCCCGTTGTGGTTTCAAATGCCCGGGGCTGCGTGCAGGTGACGGCGCAGCTGACCGACCGTATAAAAAAAGGCGTTGTTTTCCTGCCCATGCATTGGGGCAAGCTGGCGGGCAGCAGCCTTGCCCGGGCCAACAACCTCACCCCTAACCTGGTGGACCCTGTATCCAAAGAACCCGACTTTAAGTTTTCGGCTGTGGAGGTAGCGCTTTATCAAAAGCCGCCGCAGCACATCATCCTGGCCGGCAGCGGCAGCGGGGCGGCCGCCTTCCTGGAAAAATACCGCCGGCTCAACACCGGAGACACGATAACCTGGTTCTGTCCTGCGGAAGCGGCCTGCCCCGATCCTTCCCGCGTGGCCGCGTATCTGCAGGGCCGGCAGGATTGGCCGCAGTCCCCGCAGGAAGGTCTGGAAGAGCTGCCGGAAATATCGTTGGTCCGCAACCGTGCCCTGCGGTCGGTGGACCGGAAAAATAAAACCGTTACCGATGATGCCGGTAACTGTCTGTCTTACGACACCTTGATACTTGCGGCAGGCTGCAAGCTGCCCTTTGATGCTGCCCGCCCCGGGGAGCCCGTTTTTTTTCTCCAGTATAAAACACATGCGGATGCGCTGCTGCGGCAGCTCCGTCCCGGTAACACCGTGGTCTTTACCGGCGGTAATCCCGCCTTGCTGGAGTTTGCCGCCATCCTGCGGCAAAAAGGCCTGGAGGTGCACATCCTGGTAAAGAAAAAAACGCTACTTGGCGATCTGCTGGACGACATCGCCGCTTCTCTGCTCGAAGACGTATTGACGGAGCTGGGTATCCGCCTGCATTATGGCGAACACGTTCTCGCATTCCGGTGCGACGGCAACGAGCGGCTGCTTACCCTGCAGAGCGGCGCCGTGCTTCGCTGCCATGCACTGGCCGGATTCTCCGGCGATGAGCCCGATACCGGTCTTGCGCAGCAAACCGGGCTGGATACCCAAACCGGTATCCGCATCAATCCCTTTTTACAAACCAGCGATCCGGATATCTATGCCCTCGGGGAAGGTACCGAGTACGAAGGCGTTTTTCCTTATCTGCCGGCTGTCGCGGAACGACAGGCCGAATGCCTGGCGCGCTGTATGCACGGCAATCTGTCGGCCGCCTACGACGGTGCAGTGCCCGCTTATAGCTGGCAGATAGCGGATATGCCCGTTACCGTTATCGGGAACGTCTGCCTGCGACCGGAAGAAGACGGCGAGGAAGTGGTTTTCCTGGACCGCCGCCGGCGCAGCTACAAAAAGTGCGTGATCCGGGGCGACCGGCTGTCGGGTGTGCTGTTTATCGGAGACCAGGAAGGGATAAAAGAATACCGCGAGCTGGTGGAGCAGGGAACGGAGCTGGCCGACAAACGGGAGCAGCTGCTCCGGCCGGGGAATGCCCGTCCCCCCGTGCAGGGCCGGCTGATCTGCAGCTGCCGGCAGGTCGGCGAGGATAACCTCGCGGCCGCCATCCGCAACGGGTGTAAAAGCATAGAAGCCCTGGGCCGGCAGACCGGCGCCGGCACACAATGCGGCAGTTGTAAGCCGGAGTTAAAAGAATTGTTGAGAAAACTCGGCCGGGTCTAACGCTGCGCTGTTGCGGTAACCCGGTAGATCACCCCGGTAGGACTTAAGGCCCCTACCTCGTTCTGGGTAACCATATAGATTTCACCGCCCTCATCCTCGCCAAAACTGTTGATGCGGAAGGGAAAGACATTGTCGGGCTTTCCTTCAAACCGGCAGTTATGCATGACCCAGCGGTTATCCTTTTTTTCCAGGTAAAACACTTTAAAGGCCCAATCGGCAAAGATATATTTGCCCTGCATGGCAGGGTAACGGCTGCCGCGGTAAACGTACCCGCCCGTAATGCTGACGCCCACGGTATGTTTATATTCGGCGATCGGCAGGAGGAAACGGCTTCCCTTTTTATAAGAAGCCGTATCGTAGATATGAAACCCTTCCATAGCGTGCCAGCCGTAATTACCACCTTTGCGGATGATATCCACTTCCTCGTAGGTATCCTGGCCCACATCCCCGCAAAAGAGTTCCCCTGTTTTTGTATCAAAGGAAATACGCCAGGGCATGCGCATGCCATAAGCCCATATCTCCGGGCGGGCTTTTTTTCCTAAAAAGGGATTGTCATCCGGCACCCGGTAAGGGTATCCATGATCCACGTCGATCCGTATGATCTTCCCGAGGAGCTGGTTGAGGTTCTGTCCGTTGCCGGTTGGACCGTGCTTGTCTCCCTGTCCGCCGCCGTCTCCGAATCCCATATAAAGGTATCCGTCGGGGCCGAACACGATGTTCCCCCCGTTATGATTTTCTTCGGGCTGATCTACTTCAAGGATGATCCTTCCCACGGGCTCGGCTTTGTCCGGATCGCCGGCTGATACATGAAATTCAGCCACTATGGACTTATTGTCAAAGCCTTTCTTTCCGGAGGGGGCGCTGTAGTGGACGAAAAAACGGCCGTTGTGCCTGAAATCGGGATGGAACGCAAAGCCCAGCAACCCTACGTCCATGTATTTGTTTTCCATTTTTACCAGCGATGCCCGTATGTCGAGGAAGGGTGTATTCAGCACTTTCCTGTTACGGATGATCCGGATCCTGCCGGCCTGTTCCCCGACAAATAACCTTCCGGAGCCGTCATGTGCGTTTTCCAACGCCACAGGCCCATCCAGGCCATCGGCCACTTTTTCGAGGCGGAATACCAACCGGTCGCTATCGCTTACAGGACCTGTACTGCCCTTTGGCGTACCGGAGCCGCTTTGTTCGCCGGTGGAAGGATGGCGACAGGCGCCTGCCGCGATCAGCAGGCAAAGAAGGGGAAGCAGGCATGCTTTCATAATACTGGTTTTTGACAACCGTTTAAACGGGTGAAGATAGCTGCCGGATGAGTCCCTCTATCCTGTTATAAGCTTTACGGGGGCTTTTCAATGGCAGCTGTAATTTACTGGAAATAAAGAAACAGCTACAGGAAATTATGTGAGCGGCGACCCGTCTTCCCCGGGTTCAAAAATATTTTTCTGATTTCTGTCCATTTTTGTCCCTGCCGATCGTCATGGATATGACATTACATTTAAATCACTAAAATGTACACAAAAATGGAACAGAGAATCAATGTCCTTGAAAAAGGAAAAAAGGCGATGGAAACCCTCTACGGCATCGGCGGCTATCTGCGGAAGTCTCCCCTTGGGGAGGATCTGCTGGACCTGGTTCATTTCAGGATATCGCAGATCAACGGCTGCGCCTTCTGTCTGGATATGCACTCCAAGGATCTGCGGGCAAGGGGTGAATCCGAACAACGGCTCTATGGCCTGAGCGCCTGGCGCGATACGCCGTATTACACAGACCGGGAACGGGCCGCGCTGGCCTGGGCCGAAGCGGTAAACCGCTGCGATGTGCCGGATGAGGTGTATCTTGAGGCAAAAAAGCAGTTCTCCGAAGAGGAGCTGATCGATCTCACCCTGGGCATAACGGCCATCAATACCTATAACCGCATCAACATCGCTTTCCGCACGGTGCCGGGCGGCTACGAGGTAGGGCAGTTTGCCTGATGAATACGTCAAAAAAACTACATTTGATAAACATTAAAAACCGAATGACATGAAAGAATTTCTGTTCATATTCAGGAACGACAACGCCAACATCCCCAAAGGCTCCCCAGAGGAAATGCAGGCGCTCACCAAACGGTGGATGGACTGGGTCGGCGGTATAGCCGCCCAGAACAAGCTGGTCGATCGCGGAAACCGGCTGGTACCCGACGGGAAGGTGGTAAGACCCGGTAAGGTGGTTACCGACGGTCCTTATGCAGACATCAAGGAATCCATCGGCGGCTATACGCTGGTAAAAGCCGATACCCTCGAGGAAGCCGCCGAGCTGGCCAAAGACTGCCCTGCGCTCACCCTTGGCGGCAACGTGGAGGTGAGAGAGATCGGCGTCCTGTAAAAAGTAAATACCTTTGTTATTTATGATGGTATTTACAGGAACGCATGGAAGAAAATGAGCTTTTACCGCATCTTTTCAGAACGGAGTACCGGAAGATCGTTTCGGTACTCTGTTCTCTTTTTGGCATCGAGCATATCGAGACCGCGGAGGATATCGTCAGCGATACCTTTCTGACAGCGGCTGAGCTGTGGGGCATGAAAGGACTGCCCGCCAATCCTGCAGCATGGCTGTACACGGTGGCCAAAAACAAGACGAGGGATCATCTGAGACGCGATAAGCTGTTTGCGCAGAAGATCGCGGTAGATATAAAAAACGATGCTCCCTTATCGGAGGATATTTCCATCGACCTGTCTGACCGGAACATCGAAGACAGCCAGCTGGCCATGATGTTTGCCGTTTGCCATCCTTCCGTTTCCACCGAGGCGCAGATCGCCCTGGCCTTAAACCTGCTTTGCGGCTTTGGTGCGGAAGAGATCGCCGACGCCTTTCTGACCCATAAGGAAACCGTCTACAAACGGCTGAAGCGGGCGAAGGAGAAACTGCGGGCCGAAAACGTGAAGATAGCCCAGCCTACGCAGCCTGAAGTCAGTAGCAGGCTGGACACCGTGCTGACCACCCTGTACCTGCTGTTTAATGAAGGCTATTATTCGGCTTCTCGGAACACCCTCCTCCGCAAGGACCTTTGTGCCGAAGCGATGCGGCTGACGCTGCTGCTCCTGCAAAATAAGCATACCGGAAACCCCGCTGTCAGCGCCCTCCTTGCCCTGATGTGCTTTCATGCTTCTCGTTTCGAGGCAAGAACCGACCGGGACGGAGAGATCATTTTGTATGAGGACCAGGACATCACGCTGTGGGATCATGAGCTCATCAAGAAGGGCGAATACTATCTGAACCTGGCCTCGCAGGGCAGCCGGTTGTCCCGGTATCACCTGGAGGCGGCCATTGCCTATTGGCATACGCATAAAGACGATACGCCCGAAAAATGGGAAAACATCCTCCAATTATATAACCAGCTCTTGCAGATGGAATATTCGCCGATAGCCGCCCTCAACCGCACCTACGCTCTTTCCAGGGCAAACGGGAAAGAAGAGGCCCTCGTGGCGGCTGCGCAGCTGGACCTGAAAGATCATCACCTGTATCATCTGCTGCTGGGACACCTGTATGAAGAGATCGATAACGAAAAGGCCCTGCAGCATTTTCATACGGCGCTGCGCCTGACCCGCTCGGATCCGGAAAAAACCGCTATCGGCAAAAATATCATCCGTTTGTCCGGAGCACGGGAAGTGTAGCAGAGGTTGGTCACGAAAGACATCCGCTAAGAGGTTTTTATTTTCAGCACATCCGGCCGCAGGTAAGGCTTATTCATATCCAGGGTTCCCTTATATGAATAAGGATCATCTCCCGCCACCATTACGATATCTCTTAAATCCTCCGTAGGAGGAAGCTTTCCGTCCTGGTCCCAGGGCAACATGGATTCCGCGCTCATGTAGTGATTGACGAGGGCCATCCGGAAGTTGTCTGTGCTTTTGTTCTTTAAGGAGCTATGAAAGGTATAGCCGTTAAAGAAAACCACGGTGCCGCTGCCGACTTCTACAGGGATCATCTTCTCAGGTGTATAATCCGAAACATTTACCGTATCCACATCTGCATATTCCCTGTTGTCATTGGGCTCGCGCCTGCGTATATACCCTTCCCTGTTAGAGCCGGGTATGATCCAGAGACCGCCGTTCTCAACGGTGGCATCGTCAATGGCAATCCAGGCTCCCGTAAGCGATCGGTCGCGGGTAGGGATATAATACTCGTCCTGGTGCCAGGCCTGCCCCGACTTACCGGGGCCTTTTACAAAAAGCATGGACTGCATACATTTCACGTTGGGACTGATGATTTTTGTCAATATCCCTGTTATGCCTTTGTGCGACAGATACCGGTGTATGACCGGTGATATCTTATGGGGGAAATGGATGGCTACGTATTTCTTCAGGACCTCTTCGTCCGTCTCACCATCGGTTACCTCCACAATCCCCTCCAGTTTCCCGCGTTTTCCTCTGAATATCTCCACTGTTTCCCGTTTCAGCTCGGCAATCTCTTCCCGGGATATGAGGTCCTTTGCCACCAGGTAGCCGTATTCACGGTAAAAGTCAATGTGTGCATCCGTTATTTTCCCGCCGGTTATCTGCGCGTCCTGTAGATTCATGATCCGTCTGTTTTTATTTGAGAAATAGCGTTTCCATTTCTTCCAGGGATTTTCCCCTGGTCTCGGGTATTTTGACCAGCACGTAAATAAGCGCTGCGCCGCAAAAAACGGCATAAGCGGAGAATGTCAATGCATTTCCTGCCCGGGCCTGCATGACCGGAAAAGTATAGGTGACGATAAAATCGGCAAGCCATAAAGCGAGCGTGGCGACAGACATGGCCAGCCCGCGGATCCGGTTAGGGAAGATCTCCGATAAATACACCCATGCCACCGCTCCCCAGGTGGCGCCGAATGCGCCTACATATACCAACATAGCGCACAGGATCACATAATGCTGAAAATAATGGTAGCGGAAACAAAGGGCCATGGCAGCCAGGGATAGCCCCATCAGTCCGCTTCCCGTCTTCAGCAGCAGCTTCCTGCCGATGCGGTCCACCAGCGTAATGGAGATCACGGTAGCGGCTACATTTACCAGTCCTATACCTACTGTTTGCAACAAGGAGGCCGAATCGTCCATGCCGGTATCCTTAAAGAGGACCGGCGCATAATAAAGCACCACGTTGATCCCGGTTATCTGCTGGAAAACGGCTATAAAAATACCCAGGGTTACTACCGGAAGATATTTTTTAGAGCACAGCTCTGACCATACGGCGCGTCCCTCGTTCCGGAAGCTGTCCTGTATGGCCCCGAGTGTACTTTCGCATGAGGCAGGATCCATGGTTTTGGAAAGGATACGGCGGGCTTCCACCAGCCGCCCTTTTTTTACCAGCCAGCGGGGCGTCTCCGGGACAAGCAGCAGCATCAGCCCGAACAGCACGGAGGGCAGCGCCTGGGAGGCGAACATCCAACGCCAGCTGCTGTCTCCTATACCGGCAAGTATGAAATTAGAGAGGTAGGCCAATAAAATGCCGGCTACAATAGCCAGCTGATATAATGCCACCAGCCGCCCTCTTCTGTCCGGCGGCGCTGTTTCGGCTATATAAAGCGGGGATACGATCGCGGCTGCTCCCACGCCGATGCCGCCTGCCATACGAAATACAATGAACAACGAAAGACCGGTGGATAATCCGGCGCCGATCCCGGACAGCGCAAACAACAGTGCGCACAACATGAGCGTAATACGCCGCCCGAAACGGTCCGCCGCTATCCCTGCGGCAGCGGCGCCTGCGCCGCAGCCGATGAGGATGGAGCTCACTGCCCATCCCAGGCTGTATTCATCCAGGTGGAAGTATGGCCTGATAAAGGGGATGGCTCCTGAAATAATAGCCGTATCGTACCCGAACAGCAACCCGCCCAGCGCCGCCACCACCGATATCCTGAGCACATATCCGCCACCTGCTCCGGAAGAATGTGCCTCGGTTCCTGCGGTGTGCACAGGCGAAAATTGTCGTTGTATGACTTGTCCCTGGTCCATATTTCCCTTGTCGTTCAATTTTACTTCTTCCGGTAAACGTCGAATAAATTTTCCCCGGCTCTGAAATCTTCAAATGGCCCGGGCGCGGGATTGTCCTTATTCCTTGGCTTGCCATAGTAATCGGTGTCGATCCGGATCGGCTGCCCGTCCGGCGCCTCATAGGGAAGACCCGAGATGACTGTTTTCCCCAGGAGTGCGGCAGTGACCAGCTTCCGTTTTTGACCGCTCATCCAGCCTTTATCGAACCTGGCCTGCAGCGCAAAGCCTTCCTGGCTCTTAATCAACCTGATCCCGGGATCAAAATTCTGCCCGACCACCGGACGGGCTTCCTTATCCGAAGGCCGGGCGCCATGCAGAAAAACATTCCCGTCCATCTTCGAAGACAATGCTACCGTATCGTATATACGCAGATCGGTATGGCCGGAAAAGATGTTGTTATAAAAGCAGTTGTCGCCCAGCGGATTGTCGTGAAAACCTGCTATACCGGTAGAATGGCGCTTGAGAAACGGAGTCTGTCTTGCGTCATAGGACATTACACGGACGGCGCCGGCGAACAGATTATGCAGGTAAGCGCCTCCCTGGGACCGGATGGTGACGGTCGCCCGGGAGAGAAACAGGTTGTTCACTACCGTAAAAGGGCCGTGATCCACCTCTACAAACATATCCCCGCCATTGTCGTTCAGCAGGTTCCCGGAAACATAGGTGCCCTGCGCCATCCAATCCAGCCAGATACCCAGGCAGGTCCGGTAGATATGGTTCCCCGTAATGCTTACATCCACCGCCGCATGGAATTTTATACCCGCCTGCTCTGCTCCGGCAAGCCAGCGCCTGCTGCAGATGTCGTGTATCGTATTTCCCGAAACGGTGCTGAATATGGCGCCCAGGCTGCCGACGATGCCCGCCTGTTCGCAATGAGCAATCAGATTGTTTTTTACCACATGATGGCCGACCTGCTCCGGGGTCCATCCGTCCTTGAGCGCACGTTGTACGGTCTCTACATATCCTCCCGCCGAATTGGCCGAAGTGTTATCCCACCTGTCGCCGTATTTGCCGAGAGAGATTCCCGAGCACATCGAATACCGGACTACATTATCCTCGATGACCCATCCTTTGCTCCAGTTGGGCCCGATGAGGCCGATCTGCTGTGCGGTAGGCGGCGCCCAGGGCGTAGCCGCATCTTCGAGGGTGAAGCCGCGGACCGTGATATAATCGATCCCCGTCTTTTCGGGATAGAATACGGTGCGGCGCACATTGATCTCAACCGTCTGTCTGTTGGGGTCTGCCCCGCCGAACCGAGCCCATATTGTGGTGCTGTCGCCATCTACCCTGCCGAACCATAGCGAATCGCTTTTCCCGCCGGGGGCCAGCACTTCATCGAGAGCGGCGGCTTCCGTCAGCCAATCGCCGTTAAGGTACACCGCACCGGAATGATGATCCCGGCCCCTCCGGTCGAACCAGTCGCCGTGGATAAGGTCTTTATACGGGTTAAAACCACCAAAAAATGAATTCGGTATTTTCACCCGCCATACCTCGTTTTTCACCCTTGTCCAGCCCTTGATCAACTCCGAGCCTTTGATGACCGCCTTTTCCCCGGGAGCCGCTTCATAAACGATACGTTTCGCATCAGACGCTCCTCCCCTCGGAGGGTTGACGTACTCCCGGTAAATTCCTTCGTGCACCATGACCGTATCGCCGGCGCGGGCCAGCTCCGCCGCGTGCTGTATGGTCCGCAGCGGCAGCTCCGGCGTACCGGGGTTGGCATCATTGCCTTTGACCGAGACATGCAGGGTTTTGCCGTAAGCCGCCGGGGCCAGCATAGCCAGGAGCAGGCATATCCCGGGCATTGCGCTCATTTTTATGCTCATACCTTTTTGTTTATACTGTTTTTCATTCCGTCGGTTGTGCATGGTACCTGTTTCCGGTATGCGGTCAGGGTATCGCTATCTTGAAAATTTTACTGTAATTATACTTCTTTAACGCATTGTCGGTACGAACGGCTATTCTGACATAATAGGTATCTCCCGAAATCAATCCGCTGACCGTATCGGTATGCTGCCCTGCCAGGATCGTTTCGTCGGGTATGCCGGACAGCTCGGTCTCCGCCTTAAGATCGAATACTACATTGTTCACCGTAGGGGCCTTAGAGACCAGGGTCTTCCTTTCGACGATCTTGTCAGACGCCCGGTCGCGGACAATTTTATAAGCCGTCGTCACCTTTCCCGAAGCGGGCGTCACCGTGACGTCTGTAACGGCCAGGAACGGGTCAACTTCAAAATTGAGCTCGGTATGACTCCCAACCTGAGCATCTACAGTATCTATAGTGAAAAAAGCGCCTTCCGTGGGGAGCACCTTATAGTCATTTTTGAAGATATGGGCGTTTTCATAGGTCCCGTCCGGCTTTCCAGAAAATGAGATCGGTGAATTGAGGCTCCCCCCTTTTTCGAACAATTTTATGGTGAATCCGCCCGGCTGCTCCGTCTGAAGGCCTTCGTGCGTAATCTTATCCGTGAGCTTCCCGTAGATGCCCCCGTCGGGAGCGGGATAATTGTCAATTTTTGAGCAGGATGCAAGGGCGGAAACCGCCGCTATAGCCATCCAGGTGAATCTCGATATCATGGCTTTATGGCTTGGCATGTCAGTAGTTGGGGTTCTGGATCAGGTTCGGATTCTTTGCGAGCTCGGCAGGATCGATCCGCTCGTGGTAGACACGCGGTTCGAACGTCTTCGGGAACCGGCCTGCAATACCTGTTTCGAACCGGTAAGCTTTTTGCTCTACATCATAATACGGTTTCAGCTGGTGAAACCGGGTGTTGTTGAACAGGCGGTCGGACAGGTGCCATCTGCGGTAATCCCACCAGCGCTGGTTCTCAAAGGCCAGCTCTACCAGCCGCTCATGTCTCACCCTCTCCAGGGTTACTTCTGCAGCATCCAGTAAGCGGATACCGGCCCGTTCACGGATCTCGTTTACGGCGGTTTCGGCATCCGCAGTTCTGCCCAGCTCAATTGCGGCTTCTGCATAATTCAGCAGCACTTCCCCGTAGCGGAGGTCGATCCACTCCTGGTCCGATCCCGAATAGGTAGCCCTCGACCGGTCCAGTGACGGGTCGAGGTATTTCCGGATATAAAAACCGGTCTGTGTCTTTTCATTTCCTCCCAGTCCGCTGAGGCCGGCGATATGCAGCGTGCCGTTTGCATTGTCCGGTTTATGCGTATGCACGTTATACATTGCGCTGTAATCTCCCGCTTCCCATTTGACGCCTTGGTCGTAAATACCTGCCTGTACGTCGATGACCGATCCCTGCCAGCTGCTGAAAGGTACGATAACCGTGGCCAGGCAGCGGGGGTCTTTGTCCCTGAACAGATCGGCCGGATCGGAATAGTAGACCGGCTTGCCTGCATCGTCGGTGAGCCTGAGCTTTCCCGGTGAGCCGTCGATATACTCAAACTGTTCTACGGATTCCAGCGTAGGGCACATCCGGGAGCTGTATCCATCGGGCCCCCTTACGCCGAACGGAAGATACCAGCAGTCATAACCGTGTGTTTTATCCGGGTAGGAAAAATACCGGGCAAGGATGATCTCCGGGTTATCTTCGTCGAGAAAGAGGGCGGAAAAATTGGCCGTTTTGTCGGAGTTTTTGTTGTACAGCGTAAATTTACCGGATGCCATCACCGCTTTTGCGGCGTCGTACGCCTCCTGCCAGTATTTACCGGCTTCCTGAGGGGGAATACCCAGCACGCCGCCCAGCATCACCTGTCCGTATGCTGCAGAAGAAGCGGCGTACAGCATTGCGCGCGACTTCAGCGTGAGGGCCGCATATTTTGTAACCCTGCCTTTTGTATTGACCTCATCCAGCAAAAGCGCTGCGCTGTCCAGATCGCTGGCAATGAAATCATATACGTCCTGTTCCTTATCCCGCTTTACCTGAAGGTCAGCCAGGTTGTTGCCGGTAAACTGCTGCACTTCCCTGATGATCGGTACCCCGCCGTAACGTTTTACCATCGCGAAATAATAATAGGCCCGTATGAAGTAAGCTTCTCCCGTCAGGGATTTCCGGACAGGGTCGCTTACAGCCGAGCCGGGCAGCTTGGCCAGGAGATCGTTTACATTCCTGATATTATTGTATCCCCACCACGGCGTCCAGGTGCCGTCGCCTATACCGTTGCGTTCGTCCCCGAAGCTGGTGATGGCTTCATCCGTATTATTGGATAACGCATTGCTGACCGGATAGAAGTTGAAGTCCTCCATGGGCAGCGCGTTGTACAGGCTGGCCATATAAGCGGTAACGGCCGATTCGCTCTTGAATACCTGGTCGGCGGTGAGGATATTCAGTGGCGGGATATCCAGTCTTTTATCGTTACAGGAGCATATCCCAATGACCAGCAATATTGCGATCAGGGAACCTGATATATTTTTCATAGTCATCTTCGATTTAGAGCGTGATGCTTACCCCGATGTCGTAGTTCCGGGTGATAGGATACAGGTAATTGTAGGTACCCGGGTCATGTTCGGGGTCTATGTATTTCAGCTTGGTCAGCGTATAGAGATTGAATCCGCTGAGATAGACCCTGATATGCTGGATATGCGCCCTTTTTAGCATACCTGGGGAAAAAGTATAGCCCAGCTCCACGCTTTTAAGCCTTGCATAAGAGGCTGACGGCCGCCAGAACTGGGAGTTCAGGCCGTCTGAGGGTGGGTAATTGGTGGCGGGAAACTTCCCGGGTATCCAGGGGCTCCCGGCATCGAAAATGTCCTCATGATGCCACCTGTCCATGAACTGGGTGAGGCTGTTGCGCCCCCAGGGCAAAGGGGCCCTTAGCTGCTCAATATATTCATAATTGTAGTTCGCCGCTCCCTGGAAAAAGATGCTCAGGTCAAAGCCGCGGAAGGTCATGGCGATGTTCAGCCCGAAGTTGATATCCGGGATATAGGAACGCCCGATCGGCACGACGTCCTGGTCGTCAATGATGCCGTCTTTGTTCACATCCTTGTATTTCAGATCGCCGGGTCTGAGGGTGGTATTGCCTTTGCCGTCCTGTATCGGAGAGGAATAGATATCGTCGTAAGACCGGAACTGCCCGATATAATCGTATCCCCAGTTGATATTATCCCAGCGGTTGAGCGGATTGTTCCGCCAGTTCAGGTAGGAGTTCCCGTCGGGGGCCCTTTCAATTGACGTGAGCTTTCCCCGTGTATAGGTCACATTGCCGGAGATATTATACTGAAAAGTTCCTTTGCGTCTGGCATGCCCCAGTACCAGCTCGAATCCCCGTCTCATGTCGGCGTTGAGGTTTTCCTGAGGAAGGGATGCGCCCACGGTGCCGGGAATGGTGAGCAGCCGGGTGCCCAGCAGCCCGGACCGGTCTCTCCGGAAGATGTCAAACTGAGCCGTGATCAGGCCACTGTTTATTTCCAGGTCTATCCCCAGGTCCTTGGTGGTGACCGTGTACCAGGTAATATAGGGATTCGGCATGCCGCGGAAGCCCAGTCCGGAAATGACTTTATCCTCGAAAATATAATTGCCGCCCGGATAATCATATCCGGTCAGGAACTGGAAGGTAGAGGCATTGTCGTCTCCCATCTGCCCCCATGATCCCCTGATCTTCAGGTTGGTGATAAGGGGCAGGGCGCTCTTAAAGAACGGCTCTTCCGATAGACGCCATCCGGCCGAAACATAAGGGAAGAATCCCCATCTTTTTCCGGCAGGGAATTTGGACGATCCGCCGTAATTGAAGCCGAACTCGAGAAGGTATCTCGACAGGTAGTCATAATTGAATTTCCCGATCACATTCTGATTGTCGTTCTCGATCAATCCCCCCGAATTCACCTGGGAGTTCTGGGCGTTTCCGGCAAAGAACTGATCCACATCGATGGAGAATTCCTTTTTGGCCCACATGTTATCGTTCTTTTCATGTCTTTCTTCGAAAACCAGGGACGCCTTTATATCATGTTTTTTGAGGAACTGCCGTTCATAGGTCAGCTGGCCCGTAAGGGAGCTCCGCTGGTAGGGCGTGTAGTTTTCGGTGAGATTGGAGGGACTGTTCTGGGTGCCTTTCGGTATATAAGTATCGGTAGACTTATCATAGTCGTAGGTCGAATAGGCCTTCCTCCATGCCCGCTGGTAGTAATCCTGGCTATAGAAGCCGTAAACGGCCTTTGCTTTTAAGCCTTTGAGAAAGGGCACCGTATAGTCCAGGACAAAGCTGCCGTCAAATGTTTTGGTCTTTGTCCGGGTATATCCGCCTATGCTGGCGGTAGACATGGCTACCGGGTTCCAGGGATAGGTCATGTCCTGGAGATAAGCGGGATTATCGTTGGCGTATATACCGTAGGTGGGTATATTCATCCATACAAACTTGAATATATTCCATGCCGTTTCACCGGGTTCGTTTTTTTCTTCCAGCATGCCATTCATGTTGATCTGAGCTTCGAGGTCTTCTGTTATCTTGCCTGTGACGCTCGCACGAACGCCGTATTTCTTATAATTGAGGTCGCCGCTTTTCCATAAGCCTTTTTCATTCAGCATGCTTAGAGCGGTGAAATAACGGATATGCTCATTGCCCCCCGTAACGCTTAGATTGTGGTGCTGCAGCGGCGCATAATCACGGGCTACCGCACCGTACCAATCCGTGCTCGGATAGGTGCCGTCTTTGAACTTCTGAATATCTTCCTTTGAGAAGGTCGTCTCACCTGGCGCCCTTCCGCCGTTTATCTCGTTCTCCGTGGTCAGCACGGCGAACTGGTAGGCGTTGCCCACCTCGGGTATATTGGTCACTTGTTGAAATTCATAAGAGCCGGAATAGGTGATCTGCGGCTTTCCGGTGCCTCCCTTTTTCGTAGTGACCAGAACGACGCCGTTCGCAGCCTTGATGCCGTACACTGCGGCTGATGCATCCTTGAGCACGGTAATGTCCGCGATATCATTTGGGTCAAGTCTGACGAAGTCATTTCCGGACGCTACGATACCATCTATGACCACCAACGGGGCGCCGAAGCCGCGAATATCGAAAGAAGTACCGTATGAGCCGGGCTCGCTGTTTCGTTGAGTCACCCGCAATCCCGGCAGCTTTCCTGCGAGCCCGGTGACCAGGTCGGGCGTGGAGATGGTCTTGATCTCATCCCCGCCTATAGTGGCGATTGCTCCGGTCACTGTGGCCCTTTTCTGCGTGCCGTAGGCCATTACCACCAGCTGGTTCAGCGAGGTCTCCGCTTCTTTCAGCGCCACATTCACCCCGGACAGGGCGCCGACGGCCACTTTCCGGGGAGCATAACCTACATAACTGAAGACCAATGTATCTCCCACGTGCCCGCTGATAGCATACGTACCGTCCGCGCCCGTGGTAGCCCCGGTCTGCGTACCCTGTATCACCACCGTTACGCCGGTAAGCGGCGTTGCTCCGTCAGCGGCGGTTACTGTTCCGCGGATATGTCGCCCCTGCTGTGCAGAAGCCGGTTCCTCGTAAAGGATAAGGATAAGCAGCAAAGATGTTCTGGCGATATGCCGGATGAGATGAGTCAAGTTCTTGTACATAACGGAGAGGATTGGTTATCTTTTGCAAATCTACCTTCCCGGAGGAGCCGTTGTCTACTACTTTTTTATTGAAAACATAAACTATTTTAATAAAGAAGCTATATTTAGGACGGTAAAAAAATAAATATAGTAAGATGAAGCCTTTCGTGCAGAAGCTCCCCCTTACGGAAGAAATTTCATTTGTGGCCCGTACCTACCGTACGCCTGATTTTGAAGTATCCTGGCACCAGCATATCGAGTACGAGCTTATTTTTTTCATGGAAGGGGCCGGAATGGCTTTTATCGGCAATTATATAGGCGAGTTTAAAACCGGGGATGTGTTTTTTCTGGGCGCCAACCTGCCCCATACTTTCCAGAAAAGACATAAGAAACTCGTCACCGGCGCTGTGGTGGTTCAGTTCAGGGAAGATTTCTGGGGAGAGGGCTTTATGGACCTGCCGGAAAACAGGGATATCAGAAAATTATTCGAAACTTCCATACAGGGATTGCAGATAACGGGGCAAAGTAAGCTGCTGATGGGGCGGCTGATACACGATCTTGAGGGTGCATCCGGTATGGACAGAATCGTGAAATTATGCCAGTGTCTGCAGATCATGGCGCAGACGCGGGAATTTGTACCGTTGTCCACCCAGGAAGTAAAACAATATAATCACAGGGATAAAGAGCGTATCGAAAAGGTTTTCCAGTATACGATAGAATCTTTTGCAAAGCCCACTACGCTGGAGGAAATAGCACGGATAGCCCACATGAGCGTCCCTGCATTTTGCAATTATTTTAAGAAAAGCACCAAGAAGACATACATTAATTTTCTGAATGAGGTCCGGATAGGGCATGCCTGTAAGCTGCTGGCGGACACAAAGCGTACCGTTCTCGATATCTGTTATGAGAGCGGATTCAATACGCTTGCCAATTTCAACAAGCAATTCTTCCGTATTAAAAAGATGACCCCTTCGAGTTTTCGTAAATTGATGTGCTAATCCCTTTTGTATCTTGTATTTTGGGTAATCCGTCTACCGTCGTGTTTAAAATTCCTTTTCTCCGAATTCACTTTTGGGAAGCTGCACCTTGCTGCCCAGCTTATTCAGGTTAAAGCTGATATTGATCATGAAAACGTCGGTTTCATAAATATAGTTGGTGGTGGTATAAAAATCGGGGCCGCTCGTGGTAATGCGCTGTTCGTTGGAGCCGAGAAAGCCCATGTCCATATTTTGCCACTGCAGCATTACGGCGATCTTGCCATCCATAAAGGTCTTTTTTACCGATGTATTCGGGCTCAGGAACCTGGAATCTTTTCCTTGAGCGGTAGGGCGCGTAGACAGATAGTTTACATTTCCCTGGATGCTCCAGGTGGGGCCTAATTGGAAATTGGTGTTGGCATTGACAGCGTAAACCCAATCCGAATTCTTCACATCGAATGTTTCATCCAGTATCTTAAGATCTCCCCTGATCTTATACTGATAGATATTCGCACCTGCATAAAGATCCCACCATTTTGTGATCCGAATATCTGTTTCCAACTCGATCCCGGTTAAACGCGCTCTTTCCGCATTGGTATAGACCCGGTTCAGGATGGTATCGGCATAGACGCTGTTGACCCGCTGGATGGGATTCTTTATATCCTGGTGGTATAGCGTTGCAAAAAAGGATCCCAGACTGAAACTCTTGATGATACCGGCCTCCCACAGGTCCACAAATTCCGGCAGCAGGTCCGGATCACCCTGTTCCAGCGTTTCCGAATGTTCCCGCTCCGGGATGGGGTTCAGCTGGTAATTATCGGTGCGTTGTATCCTTCTGCTATAGCCGGCCTTGGCTTTCCAGCCCCGGCCCAATGTATAGAGCAGGCTGGCGGAAGGAAACAAATTCGATAGATACAAATGATGAGGAGCCGGGTCGTAGGATAGCCGGACCGTCCTGGCGGCATATTCATAACGCAGCCCCCCGACATATTCCAGCTGTCCCGCTTGTCCGCTGTATTGGCTATAGGCGGCATTGATCTGGTTCTTTGACTGTACCGTGCCGGCAAATCTTTCCGGATCGGGAGGCACGGGCGCCGGCGTGACCTGGTAGCCGAACTCGCCGTCTTCGGTGTCGTATCTGAACTGATAACCGCTTTCCAGCTTCCCTTTACCGATAGGGAGCGCATAATCCAGTTTGGCCCTGTAGCCGTGGATCGGCTTCTTATAAGGATTAAAAACATATTGTATGGTGTCCGCGCCCGGCTTTGCATTCTTCAGGTTCCTGTTTTTGGTATCTCCGTAGAGGTTATCCCATTCATACAGCACAGAAGCGGATAGTGTTGATCTGTTTGTAAAAGTATGCGTATAGTCCAGACTGCCTAAGGTAAAAGTACCTTCTTTCGTTTGCAGGTTGGAATTGTAGTAAGGGCTTTTTTGAAAAGGTGTATCGGCGCCGGTACGGGTTTTGGTATTTTTATAGAAAATATCTGCCAAGCGGGCCTGGAACTTCTTACTGGTGGAAAAACCCAGCGAGAAAGCGTTGCCGGCATCAGGAGTGAAACCTATGGATACCCTCCCGGCATAGTTATATTTGTCAAAGCTCCTTTCGCCCTCAGAGGGAAAGTGAGTGGTGTAACCTTTTGTACTGTTAATGGTGTATACATCCCCTACCCGGTAGCCTTCCACGTCATTTCTGGTATAATCGGCCCCGGCGGCGATATTCCATTTCCCTTTCTTGTAATTGAAGGCCGCATCCCCTCCGAAGCGGACAGGTTTTTTTAAGTTCCCGTAATCCGTAGTGCTGGGTAATCCGCCCTGAACGTTCGCAACAAAAGTAAGGCCATCGGCAGCGCCTTTTTTTGTGATGATGTTGATAATGCCCGATTTGCCATCGGGATCATATTTGGCGGATGGCGCCGTGATCAGCTCAATATCGGCAACGGCGTTTGCGGGAAGCTGGCTCAATGCCGATTGCGCATCCGTTAATACCGGCTTGCCGTTGATCAATACCAGAAAACCGGTGGAGCCCCTCATCATGATCCGGCCTTCCCCGTTTACAGAGACCGACGGCAGGTTTTTCAGCACATCCAGCGCCGAGCCGCCTTTTGCAGCCTCAAACTGACCGGCTTCATATACCTGCTTATCGATCTTATTATAATTTTCTACCTTTTTTCCGGATACCTTTAGCTCGTCGAGCATTCTCTGGTCGGGGATAATTGTAATATCGCCAAGGTCTGTATTGCGGCTTTCCGAAAGCACGAAGGAAGGAATGGTCTTTTGCCGGTACCCTACAAACTGGACCGTCAGATAAAAGTCGCCCGCCTTTAATCTGCCGAGCTCAAATTTACCGGTTGAATCGGTGATCGTCCCGTTTACCAGGCTTGAATCCCCTGTCCTGTATAGCGCAATGCTTACATAACGCATGGGCAAGCCGGTCAGCTTATCCCTGACCAGGCCGCGAACACCGGCATGCTGGGCCAGTAACGCAGATGGAATGATCAATAAAAAAGAAATGAAAAAGATGTAACGTCCCCGACGGCCTGTTGTCCGGCTCATATACCGAAAATTTTCCTGCAAAGAAAATTACTGGCCGGTATAAAGTTTGGTATAAACAGTACTTTTTATGGTAATATTGAAAATAATCCCCTTCCGGAAACCTTGCAGATGAACCGGTTTTTGTCAGGCTTCTTTTTTTGGCTCAGAAAGCTCAATCAAATTCCCCCGGTCTTTTATATCACAGACCGGAAAGACTGAGGGGTGACCCCCGTAAACCGCTTAAAGTACTTTACAAAATGGGAAGGGTCTTTAAAAGCCAGATGAAATGAAATTTCAGAGACGGTGCTGTCGGTATATAATAGCAGCCTTTTGGCTTCGCTGACAATGAAATCCGAAAGCACCTGCGCGGCCGGCTGGTTAACTGCTTTCCGGCAGGCGGCATTCAGGTTCTGGGGTGTAGTGCTCAGCAGGCCGGCGTAATGCGCTACTTTGTTTTTTATGATCTTGTCGCGGCTTAATAATTCATGAAACTGCTGGTACAGGTCAGACTTGGCTGGCTTGTCATTGCCGGCAGGCTTGGCGGTCTCCAATATCTTTGCCAGCAACGCTTTCAGGAGGCCTTCGGTAATGGGGAAAGCGTTTTCATGGCCCGTTTTATATTCCTCGGCGAGCAATCCGAATAATTGAGTAATGGTTGCACTGTCACTAAGGTACAGGCAGTTATGGACGCTTATCTTGATCAGTAGCAGTTTTAGCTCGCCGTCGAGGCTCCTGTCGATAAACGATTTTTTCAATATCATTACATATCCATCCGGTTCACTGAGAATCTTCCAATGGTGAACCTGTTCCTTCCTGATAAAAAAAACGACAGGCGGCTTAATGTCATATTCGCGGGTATCAATGGTATGCTGTCCGCTGCCTTCTGCCAGGTAAACGATCTCAAAATAGTTTTTATGCTTATGCGGCTCCGTCACACGGGTTCCCTGGCGGAATTTCTCAACTTTGATATGCTGCTCCGCAGCGATCTTATTTTTAACCGTAAGTGCTTTGTTATGTAAAGAGGTCTGTTTCATAGCGCCGCGGCTAAAATAAGGTGTTTGATCCGGATTGTGGCATACAGGATCGCTTTCCCGTAAGCTATTCGGTTTTAAAAGCTATACCTGCGGCGTAAACCGGCCAAAAGCTATATTCCCAAGCTCAAGCGCCGGGTTGCAGACAGGAAAAATCAGAAATTAATGACAGCAATCCGGGCCGCAGCAGGCTGCTTTTCCCGCTTTTTCTGCATACACGGTGATGCTTTGAATACCGCCTCCCGTAGCTTTAAATTGATTAATCTGTTCCGCAGACAGATAAGCAGCCAGTATATCGTCGGGTATTTCGACAGCCTTTTCCTTTTGAAGGGTGATATTTGAAAATCCGTTTTTTGCTATCAACCCGAGATATTCCTCTTTTTGAATGGCTCCGGCTACACATCCCGCGTACATTTCGGCTGCCTGTCTTAATGCGGCCGGCAACTCGCCTTCCAGTACGATGTCCGATATGCTGAAATGACCACCCGGCTTCAGCACCCGGTATATTTCACTGAATACTGTGTCCTTATTGGGAACAAGGTTCAGCACGCAGTTGCTTACTACGACATCCGCCATATTGCCGGCCACGGGCATGCTTTCTATATCTCCCTGCCTGAACTCCACGTTGTTATAGCCCAGCTTTTCTACATTAGCCCTGGCCTTTTCAATCATTTGGGGGGTAAAATCTATACCGATTACCTTGCCGGATTCGCCCGTTTCCCTGCGGGCGACAAAGCAATCGTTTCCTGCACCGGAACCCAGGTCAATGACGGTGTCTCCCGCTTTAATTTGAGCAAATTGCGTCGGTAAGCCGCAGCCTAAACCCAGGTCGGCGTCAGGGTTATAACCTTCCAGTTTGCTGTAATCTTCGCTCATTATATTGTAAACCTCTGTAGAGCAACAGCCCGACCCGCAGCAGGATGCCTGGTTTGTGTCTTTATCCTGGGCGGCAATTTCCCCGTATTTTTGTTTTACCAGCTCTTTTAACTCCTGTTCGTTATTCATGATTATATCAATTTGAGATGATGGGATAGTATTATTTCCAAAATTGTACTGTATCGGTTTCCTGTATGAAATCCGCTACTTTTTGCCGTATGGCGTCCCGAACCTGCCGGGTTTGCTCCATTATCTGTTCGTTCGTACCGCCAAAGGCGGAAGGGTCGGGGAACGACCAGGCTATGCGTTTGATTTTGCCGGGGAAGACGGGACATTTTTCCGCGCTTGCTGTATCGCATACTGTTATTACGGCGTCGTAGTGTTTGCCCTGTTCTATCAGGTCAAAGGCAGCTTTTGTCTGTTTGTCACTGATGTCTATTCCTGTCTCTGCCATTGCTGCGACGACGTTGAGATTGAGCACGCCCGGCGCTATCCCGGCGCTATCCGCTTCAAATTGTTCTTTACCCATTTCGTTTAAAAAGGCTTCGGCCATCTGGCTCCGGGCGCTGTTGTGTACGCACACGAAAAGAACTTTGTATTTAATATTATCCATTTTAATTGCTTCATTTATTCATTGCAATAATACGATTATATAAAATAAAAAAAATCAACAGCACCCCCCTTCAGCAAGTTCATTTACTGCTACAAAGAAATCGTTGAAAAACTGCTGGTATTTTTGCCAGACCTTCGGGTCGATGCAATAGCAAACGCTTGTTCCTTCCACCGTTCCCTGAATGATACCTGCCAGCTTTAGCTCCTTAAGATGCTGGGAGATAGTAGGCTGTGCCAATCCCAGCTCATTAACCAGATTACCACAGATGCAGGCATTGGTTTTGATGAGCTGCTGCAGGATAGCGATGCGGGCAGGATGCGCAATAGCCTTGGCCATTTTTGCCAGCTCATTTTGTTTCTTGGTAAATAGATCTGTTTTGGTCGCGCCCATTGTTCACTCATTTATTGCAATATTACGATTAATATCTTGAATCCGCCAAATTTTTTGAGGATTTTCTGGTTTCCATAGATATTCACTACAGGGTGCTTAAATGTTCGATCGGGAAAAGGGGGGTGAGATCTTCGTTGGGGCTTGGGCGATAATCAGGCGGTCAAACAGGTCTGTTTGCTGCTCAACGCTCAGCTGCATCAGACCGCAGAACTGAATTTTCGTACCGTCTTCATGGCTACTGATAATCAAAGTGCCCGGAGGGGGAATCGAACCCCCACTCCCTTGCGGGAACCAGATTTTGAGTCTGGCGCGTCTACCAGTTCCGCCATCCGGGCAAAATCGGGATTTTCCGGAGCCGCGGGCGATCCGGATGCGGTTCAAATGTATGACCGGTTTCCGGGATCATGGCCCTGCGGACGGGTCGCAAAAATACCCATTCTTTCCGTAATTCCAATAGCGTGTACCTGTTGCGTATATGGCTTGCCTGGACGGTATCGGCCGCTCTTCCCCGCGCTACCCGTATATTTGCAGTAATGAACCATCCTGTCAAGATAGCATTGATCCGGGAGGGAAAAATCCCCGAAGATAACCGGGTAGCTTTTACCCCGCGGCAATGTGCCTGGATACAACAGCACTACCCGCGGGTACGGCTGACGGTACAGCCCTCTCCTTCCCGCTGCTACCGCGATGGGGAATACCGGCAGGCGGGGATCTCGCTGCAGGAAGATATTACGGACTGCGATATCCTGATCGGCATCAAGGAGGTGCCGGCGGAACAGCTTGTTCCCGGCAAAACCTATCTTTTCTTTTCCCATACCCGGAAGCAGCAGCCGCAGAACCGGGCGCTGATGCAGGCGCTGCTGGCCAAAAAGATCACGCTCATCGACTACGAATGTCTGGTGCATGACGACGGGCACCGTATACTCGGGTTTGGATTTTTTGCCGGCGTGGTCGGTGCGCATAACGGGCTGCTGGCCTACGGAAAAAAAACAGGGGCTTATGTCCTGCAGCCGGCCCGGCAGTGTCACGACCTGCGAGCGCTCTCCGAGACCTATTTCGGGATGAAGCTACCCCCGCTGAAGATCGTGCTGACCGGATCGGGCCGTGTGGCCGCCGGCGCGCTCGAAGTAATGGGCATGCTGGGCATCAAGGATGTGCCGCCGGAAGAGTTTCTGATATCGGACTATAATTATCCCGTATATACGCAGCTGAAAGGGGAAAAGCTTTACAGACGCACGGACGGGCTATACAGCCGGGAGGATTTTCACCGTCATCCGGATCGATATACTTGCCATTTTCTTCCTTTTACTACAGCGGCAGATATCCTGGTCAACGGCATCTATTGGGAGGGGCGTATGGCTCCTCTTTTTACCTGGGAAGATATGCAGCAGACCGGCTTCCGCATAAAAGTCATCGCCGATGTTACCAACGACCGGGAAGGATCTGTTCCCTGTAATCTTGGCGACGCAATGCTTGCAGATCCGGTATATGGTGTCGATCGCTTTACCCGGCAAAAGACCGCTCCCTTTCTCCCGGGCACCGTGGATATGATGTGTGTGGGCAACCTGCCCAACGAGCTGCCGCGCGACGCTTCGCGTTATTTTGGCGAACAGCTGATCAAGTACGTGTTTGACGACCTGCTGCAGGGAGAAGGTAAAATGATCCGGCAGGGTACCCTCGTAAAAGCCGGCAGGCTGACGCCTGCTTTCCGGTACCTGTCCGCTTATGCGGGCCTTTCATAAATAGAGGTAGTAAGGCTGCAGCAACGCCGCGCACTCCGGCGTATAGGCATTCCCGTTCATGATGGTCAGCTCTTCCATAAGGTTTTCCCGCGGCTGGCAGGAAAAAAGCGCTATGCTGCGGAAGAAATCATGCCGGGGCGTCTGTCTTACCTGCAGCAGCCTTTCCGGGAAAAGTCCCCGGCCGGCTGCAAGGGTGGCGAATGCGGCAAAACGGTGGCCGGGCAACATGATCCCCAGGAGGCCTTCTTTTTTCAGCCAGCGGTCCGCTATGGCCAGCAATCCGGAAAAGTCCAGCTCCACCGCATGCCGGGCCCGGTTGATGCGCTCATCCCCGCTTTTCAGATCCTGCCCGTAAAAGGGCGGATTGCAGATGATCAGGTCGTAAGGCTGCGGGTATAAAAACGTACGGGCGTCCCCGTGCCGGACGTTAATCCTGTCGGGCCAGGGAGAATGCCGGGCATTTTCCTGCGCCTGCCGGCTGGCAGCTTCATCCAGCTCGATGGCATCGAAAATCGCGCCGGGAAGCTGCTGGGCCAGCATCAGACTCAGCAGGCCGGTGCCGGTACCGATATCCAGCGCGCGACCCACCGGCAGGGTTGCCTTTTGCAGGGCGGCGGCAGTATAGGCTCCCTGGATACAGGCGTCCGTACAGACCTTCATCGCACAATGCTCCTGCCCTATGCGGAATTGCTTGAACTGGAAATAGGTATTGCTCATGACCAGGTTGCCCGGGCGCCGGCGCTCACGCTGAGGGGGCTGAACTGCCCGGCTTTGAATTTATGATAGGCGGTGATGGCGATCATGGCCGCATTGTCCGTGCAGTATTCGAATTTCGGGATATAATGCTGCCAGCCATATCGCTTGCTATAGGTTTCCAGCGCGGCCCGCAACCCGCTGTTGGCGCTTACCCCCCCGGCGATCCCTACATGGGTTACGCCGGTTTGCTGTGCCGCCTTTACCAGCTTGTTCATGAGGATGGTGATGATGCGGTGCTGCACCGAGGCGCAGATGTCGGGAAGATTCTTGGCGACAAAATCCGGATCTTTCGCGGTCTCGTCCCGGATAAAGTACAGGATGGCTGTCTTTAACCCGCTGAAGCTGAAGTTGAGGCCTGGGATCCGGGGTTCGGGAAAGGAAAACCGTTCAGGATCGCCCTCCCGGGCATAGCGGTCGATCAGCGGCCCGCCGGGATAAGGCAGCCCCAGCAGCTTGGCCGTTTTGTCGAAAGCCTCGCCTGCCGCATCGTCCTGCGTTTCCCCGATAACCGTCATCTTCAGGAAATCTTCGCACAGCACGATCTGGGTATGACCGCCCGAAACGGTAAGACAAAGAAAAGGAAATGCCGGGCGGGGCTCCTCGATAAAGTTGGCCAGCACATGCGCCTGCATATGATGTACGGCAATAAGCGGGATATCCAGCGCCAGCGCCATGGCCTTGGCGAAGCTGCAGCCCACCAGCAGCGAGCCGATCAGGCCGGGCGACTGGGTGAAGGCAATGGCATCCAGCTCGGCCTTGGTCAGGCCCGCCTTCCTGAGGGCAGCGTCCACGACGGGCACGATGTTCTGCAGATGCGCGCGCGAGGCCAGCTCGGGTACCACCCCGCCATATTGCTCGTGTACCTGCTGGTTGGCAATGAAGTTGGACAGTATCTTCCCGTCCTGCAATACCGCAGCGCTCGTTTCATCACAGGAAGACTCAATGGCAAGTATATTCGTCATGGAAAAACAGGATCAGCTCCGGATGGCAACCACCGGATCGAGCCGGGCAGCCGAATAGGCCGGTATAAAGCCGGCAAGGATACCGGTGATCACCGAGGTGGCAATGCCGGCAGCCACGATGCCCGCGCTCATATATATATTAAAGCTTACGGATGAAGTGATCAGCTTGGTGATCAGGTATACCAGCCCCATCCCCATCGCGCCCCCGATCAGGCAGAGCAGGATGGACTCCAGTAAAAATTCGGCCATGATCACATTCCTTTTGGCGCCGATGGCTTTTTTCAGGCCGATGATATTGGTGCGCTCCTTTACGGTGACGAACATGATATTGGCGATGCCGAAGGCGCCTACGATCAGGGCCAGTATGCCGATGGCCCCGCCCCCGAGGTTCAGGCTACCGAACATCTGGTTCATGCCATCGTTGACCATGCTCAGCTCGTTCAGCGCGAAGTTGTCGTCTTCCGTGGGCCGGAGCTTCCGTACCGACCGCAGCACACCCCTGAGCTCGTCTTTCAGCGCGCCCACGCTCACGTTCTGATTGGCCTTTACCATAATGGCGGGATCGACCCACGGACCGCGGTCATCCACGATCTGACGGGCGGCCAGGTAGGGCACCAGCACGCTGTTGTCGTAGTCGAAGGCACCGACCATGTTATCGCCGTACCGCTGCATGGCGCCCACGATCGTAAATTTCCTTCCTTCAAAGCTCACCGTTTTGCCGATGGTCTGCTCCGGTGTGCCGAAGAGCCCGTCCCAGATATTGGCGCCCACGATCAGCACCTGCCCGTTGCCGTTGGTCTCGTTCTGGGTGAAAAAGCGCCCGCTGGCGATCTTCAGCTGTTGGATGTCGGCAAAATCATAGGTAATGGCCTCCATGGTAACGCCGCTCATATAGTCGTTGCCGTATTCCACGGTTTTCCCGCCCGACTTGTACTCATAGGCGCAGGCGCCGGCATTGGTCAGCCGCTGCTGTACAGCTTTGAACTCGGTGAATTTGGCCGAAGGGCGGTTCCAGTATTTCCACCATTCTCCTCCTCCGCCGGCCCAGGGCCATTTCCCTACGTATACCACATTGCTTCCCAGGGACGACATCTGATCGCGTATGTTCCGCTCCAGGCTCTTGGTAAGCGTAAGCACGGAAATGATGCAGAAAATGCCGATGGTGACCCCCAGCAGCGAAAGAAAGGTACGCAGCTTGTTGCCTTTCAGCTCCTGCAGGGCGATCAGCAGACTATTCCACAATATCTTTAATGTGGTAAACATGCGACAAACCTACGGGAAAAAGTTGATTTTTAGACTACCTTTGCGGCAATTTTCAGCCGCAACCGCCGGCCCTGCCGCCGCGGTCTGCGCCGAAGCATTTAACCGCCATACCCAAGTGAAGTACGCTAACGAAATCAGCCGTCGCCGCACCTTTGCCATCATCTCCCATCCGGATGCGGGGAAGACTACCCTCACCGAGAAATTCCTGCTCTTCGGGGGGGCCATCCAGACGGCCGGAGCGGTGAAATCCAATAAGATCAAGAAGCACGCCACCTCCGACTTCATGGAGATAGAGCGGCAGCGCGGTATATCCGTGGCCACTTCGGTGATGACCTTTGAGTACCGGGATACGCTCATCAACCTGCTGGATACTCCGGGCCATAAGGATTTTGCCGAGGATACCTATCGCACCCTCACCGCCGTGGACAGCGTAGTGCTGGTGGTAGATGCGGTAAAAGGTGTGGAAGAGCAGACCGAAAGGCTCATGGAGGTATGCCGGATGCGCGATACCCCCGTCATTATCTTTGTCAACAAGATGGACCGTGACGGAAAAAATCCCTTTGACCTGCTCGACGAGCTGGAGGCCAAGCTGAGGATCAGCGTACAGCCCCTCAGCTGGCCGGTGAACATGGGCCGGGATTTTAAAGGGGTTTATAACCTTTTCAATAAAAGCGTACTCCTTTTCAATCCCAATCAAAAGGCCTCTGATGAAGACCTTATCATGCTGGAAACCATAGCAGATAAGCGGATTGATGCATTATTTAATGAAAGTGATGCCGCCCAGCTGAGAAGCGACGTGGAATTGCTGGAAGGGGTGTATGATCCCTTTGGCGAAGGACCTTACCGGAAGGGGGAAATGGCGCCGGTATTTTTTGGCAGCGCGCTCAATAATTTCGGGGTGAAGGATCTCCTGGATACCTTCGTGGAGATAGCTCCCCGCCCCCAGGCCCGGCCCACCAGCGTCCGTACGGTGGAGCCCGGCGAAGACCGTTTCAGCGGCTTCGTCTTTAAGATCCATGCCAACCTGGACCCGCGGCACCGCGACCGGATCGCCTTTCTGCGGATCTGTTCCGGCCGCTTCGAAAGAAATACCTTTTACCACCATGTGCGGCTGGACAAAGACGTCCGCTTCAGCAATCCCTACAGCTTCCTGGCCCGGGAAAAAAACGTGGTAGACGATGCCTATCCCGGCGATGTGATCGGACTTTTCGACACCGGGAATTTCAAGATCGGCGATACGCTTACCGAGGGAGAAGACTTTTACTTTACCGGTATTCCCAGCTTTTCACCTGAACTTTTTAAAGAGCTGATCAACAAAGACCCGATGAAAACCAAGCAGTTGGAAAAGGGGATTCGACAGCTTACCGACGAAGGGGTGGCCCAGCTTTTTACCCAGCACGGCGGGAACCGGAAGATCATCGGCTGCGTGGGCGATCTTCAGTTCGAGGTCATCCAGTACCGGCTGCTGCACGAGTACGGAGCAGCCTGCGTCTTCAATACCCTGCCTTTCTACAAAGCCTGCTGGATCACGGGAGACGCCCAGAGCATCGACACATTTACCCGGTTCAAGCAAGCCAACGTCGTGGAGGACAAGGACGGTCACCTCGTCTACCTGGCTCAATCCGAATGGTTTCTCAACACCGAACGGCAGAATCATCCCGAGATAACATTTCATTTCACCTCGGAGATCCACAAAAAGGAACAGCCGGTTAAGTAGCCGGGAACCGGCGGCGGATCCGGCGGTTGCTTTCCTCCTACTCGCTCCATACTGCCAGCTCGTTGCCGTCCGGATCGGCAAAATGAAAGCGCCGTCCGCCGGGGAAGGAGTAGATGGGCTTCAGTATCCGGCCTCCCGCCGCTTCCACCTGCTGCTGCGTTTTTTCCAGATGCTCCGAATATAGGATAACCAGCGGTCCGCCGGGGGCCACCGTTGCCGATTGATAAAATCCTCCGGAAAGCCTGCCGTCCTCAAAGCTGGTATATTCCGCTCCCCAGTCGGTGAACTGCCAGCCGAAGGCCTGCCGGTAAAACGCTTTGATGCGTTCCAGGTCGGTGCCGGCGAACTCGATGTAGTCAATGGCGTGGTTGCGGTGGTGCTGTTCTGTGCTCATGGGTATGGTTTGTAAGGTAAATAAAATGATTCAGGCCGGTTCCCCGGATAACGCCGCCCAACATAATGGTGATAAAGCGGGCTGACATACTCATCCAGCTCACGACAGGATTTTCACAGCAGGAAATTTTCATGACAGACGTTGTTTTATCCTGCAAAGATGGGTGCCGGGAGTGACAGGTGTATGTCAGCAGCCGGCATAATGTTTAAAAAAAAGCATCTTTCACGTGATGTATCTCCGGAGCGGTCCCGGAGCGGTAGGTGATCGCCACAATATCGAAACGCAAGTCGCCGCCGTGCGGGTTATGGGCCAGGTAAAGCTCTGCCGCCATCTGTATGTGTTCCTGCTTGCGGGCGTCCACGGCCAGCTCGGGGACGCCATAGGCATTGCCCTGGCGCGTTTTTACCTCTATAAACACCAGCGTACTGCCATCCCGGGCGATCAGGTCTATTTCCTTGCGCAGCCGTCGCCAGTTTTTGTGCAGGATGCGGTAGCCCTGCTGCTGCAGGTATGCTGCCGCCAGGTCTTCTCCTGTCTGCCCGAGCCGCTGCCGTATGTCCATCGTTTATTTATGTTACTTTTGCTGTCGTAATAAAGATACGTTTTCTGTGATAAACCGTGTCTGGCCGCGGGTATGAAGCCGACGGATATACGAAGGTTCTAAAAAAGGAAGATGAACGGCATTTTCAGTTTGGAAGGGAAGGTACAGCATTATGCCTGGGGCGGCTACACTTTTATCCCGCAGCTGCTGGGCAGGGAGAACCCGGAGCATGAGCCCTGGGCGGAATACTGGATGGGAGCGCATGACAAGGCGCCGTCGGAGATAACCGGAAGGGACGGCGGTCCTGTCCCGCTGAACCGTGCGATAGCGGATGCTCCGGAGCGGTTCCTCGGCACGGAGACGGCCCGACGTTTCGGCCGGCTTCCTTACCTGTTCAAGGTGCTGGACGTGCAGCAGATGCTCTCCATCCAGGTACATCCCACCAAGGCGGAGGCCGAAGCCGGCTTTGCCCGTGAAAATGCCGCCGGCATAGCTCCGGATGCGCCGGAGCGTAATTATAAAGATGATAACCACAAGCCCGAGGTGATGGTGGCGCTGAGTCGGTTCTGGCTGCTGCATGGCTTCAAGCCCGAGGCCGCCCTGCGGCGGACGCTGACGGAGACGCCCGAGCTGACGGACCTTCTGCCCGTTTTTGAAGCCGGCGGTTACCGGGAGCTCTACCGGGAAGTGATGGAGTGGTCGCAGCAGGAAGTGAGCCGGCGGCTGCAGCCTTTGCTGGAGCGCGTGCTGCCCCGCTATAAAGCGCAGGAGCTTTCCCGCCGGCACCCGGATTTCTGGGCGGCCCGGGCGGTGGAATGCGGTATCTCGTCCCGGGAGATTCCCGACCGGGGTATCTTTTCGATCTATTTTTTCAATATCGTTCAGCTGGAACCCGGCGAAGCCATCTTTCAGGCTGCCGGTATACCGCATGCCTATCTGGAAGGTCAGAATATGGAGCTGATGGCCAACTCCGACAACGTATTGCGCGGAGGGCTTACCCCCAAGCATGTGGATGTGCCCGAGCTCCTGAAGCATACCCGCTTCGAAGCGGTAACGCCTGCCGTTCTCACGGGGGCGGCGGGAGCGCCCGGCGAACAGGTCTATGCCTGCCCTGTACCGGATTTTACCATCAGCCGGTTTATCCTGGAGGCCGGAATGCCCGCCCATACCCACCGGGCCTTTTCGGCGGAGATCCTGCTGACGACAGCGGGATCGGCAGTGGTAACGGACGGCACGGGAAAGCTGGTCCTGCCCCGGGGCGCTGTGGCGCTGGTAGCTGCCGGCAGCTCCTATACCCTGCACGCCGAAGACGGAGCCACCCTTTTCCGGGCGGGGGTACCTCTTTGAGGTAAAAGGTTAAAGGTGAAGGATTAAAGGTAAAAGGCATTTTAAGGAACCGGATCTTATCATCAAATCAGCACATCATCAAATCATCAAATTAACTTTTGATTATTCTTTTACTTTTGCAGTGTAAAAAAGATAATGCCGTGAAAAAACAAGCCCTTTCCGTTTGGATCGCCGGAGCGCTGATCGTAGCGGCGGCCCTGAGCCGGCTGCTGCCGCATCCATACAACTTTTCTCCCGTCGCCGCTATCGCCTTACTGGGCGGAGCCGCGTTCCGGGACCGCAGGCTGGCTTTCCTGCTGCCGCTGGGCGCCCTGCTGCTTTCCGATCTTTGCTTTGCCCTGTTCACCGGCACGCCGGGATTTTACGGCTGGCCTCAGGTAATGAATTATGCCGCTTTTCTGCTGATCGTTCTGCTGGGAACCCGCCTGCTGCGCCATCTCCGGGTGAAAAATGTGCTGCTGGGATCGTTGTCGGCTTCCCTGCTGTTTTTTCTGCTGTCCAATCTGGGGGTATGGCTTTTTACAGGCGGACAGGCGCCTTATACCCACGACGGGGCAGGTCTGATCGCCACCTATACCCTGGCCATCCCTTTCCTGGGCAATACGATCATCGGCGACCTTTTTTATTGCATCGTCCTCTTCGGGGGCTATGCCCTGGCCCGGTATTTTATCTTCCGCCGCCGTGAAGGCATGGCCTGAAAACAAAGCGGGCCGCTATTGCGGCCCAGCTCTTTGCTTATTTCTTTATTCGTTTCTCCACTTCTGATAACGGGCAGTTGATCTGTCTTCCGATGGGCTTGCCGTCGCGGTAGGTGATCACCCTTATCTCGCTCGCCCCTTCGGGAATATCCAGCGGCTGACCCTTGTATTCAGGATAGTGGTTGTCCGGCTCGGTCCCGTCAAAGGTATAGTAGATATCCAGCCCGTCGATCTCCGTCGCCAGCTTTACCTGCAGCTTTCCGCCACTGTCTTTGACACCGCTGATGATGGGGTCATAAGCGCTGCGGGCATATTTGACCCCGGCCGCATCAAAACGGGGAAACTGTGACTCCATCCGCTGCACAAAACCGTCCCAGTTCTTCTTTTTCGCGGGCGACCATACGGCCTCGGCAACGGCCAGGGCCCGGGGCCAGGTCATGTATTCGGCATGCCGTTCATTGGCAATGGACTCCGCCCAGAGATTGGCCTGTCCGCCCAGGATATATTTCGGGTCCACTCCTTCCGGCACCGGTTCAAAAGCATAACAGGTGCTCAGCCGCAGCATGCTGTAGGTAGCCGGCTCCACCAGGGGGTCGCCCTGGTAAAGATCGATATAGGTAAAGGAGTTGGGGCTCATCACCACGTGGTGGTTCATCTTTGCCGCCTGAATGCCGCCCTCCATGCCCCGCCAGCTCATGACGGTCGCCTCCGGCGCCAGGCCGCCCTGCAGGATCTCGTCCCAGCCGATCAGCCGCTTGCCCTTGGCCAGCAACATTTTTTCCATCTTTTTTATAAAATAGCTCTGCAGCTCATCCACATTCTTCAGGTGCTCATGCTGCATCAGCGCCTGGCATTTCGGACATTTTTCCCAAAAGCCCTTGTATGCCTCGTCGCCGCCGACGTGGATATACTCGCCGGGAAACAGCTGCGCCAGCTCGGTAAATATCTTGTCGAGAATGAGGTACGTAGAGTCGTTGCCGATACAGAGCACATTATCTTCCTTTTTATAAAAGGGGCTTCCGGGATTTACCGGATACTGCAGCTGCGTGCAGGACAGGTTGGGAAAGGTGGAGATCAGCGACAGGCTGTGCGCCGGTATATCCACTTCGGGAACGATGGTCACGAAACGGTCCTGCGCATATTTTATCACCTCCCGGATATCGTCCTGGGTATAATAGCCGCCGTAGCTGGCCTTTTCCCCGGGCTGCGGCTTTTCAAAGGTGCCCCAGCGGCCGGTGCGCGGCACCCGCCAGGCGCCGTGCTGCGTAAGCTGCGGAAGGCTTTTTATCTCTACCCTCCAGCCGTTGTCATCGGTAAGATGCCAGTGGAAAACATTGTATTTATATTTTACCATCTGGTCGATATAGGCCTCGACAAATTCTTTGGAAAAGAAATGACGGCTCACGTCAAGCATCAGGCCGCGCCAGCCGAAACGGGGATAATCCAGGATGTCCACCGCCGGTATATCCCAGGTGATACCGGCCGTTTTCTCGTGGCTTTCGATTTCCGGGGGCAGCAGCTGCAGCAGTGTCTGCATGCCGTAGAACAGGCCCTTGTGCCGGTTGGCGGTAATGGTGACGCCGCCGGGCGTTACGCGGAGGGTATAGCCTGCCTCGCCCAGCTCGCTCTGCGGGCTGCGGTTGAGCGCCAGCACAATAGCCGGCTGGTTTCCGCTATGGGTGGAAACTACCGGAAAGCTGTACCCGGTAGGTGTTCCCAGCATGGTACCGAGCATTTTTCCCAGCTTTTGGGCTTCGGCGTCGCCGGCAGGAACCACGATGGCCGTCTGGCCGCTGAGCCGGAAATGCCCAGTGCCGGTGTGTAAGGATACGGGTTCGGGGATAAGGTGAACGGCATCGGCTGCTTTCTGCTGCGCCTGCACCGGTGAAAAGAACAGCCCCGCGAACAGGGCGGCCAGAAGAATAATTTTGTTCATGAACAGGATAAATGTTAATGGATAAAAAAGGATTTCAGGAACAAGTTACGCATTCGTTACCTGAATTCTTAGTCCTTTTTTGGCGCTGCCAGCCCCTTGAGAATGACCGCCCCGAGTGGCGGCAGGGTTAGCTGTATGGAATAAGGCTTGCCGTGGTGGGGTTCTCTGTGGGCGGTGAAGGTGCCCCGGTTGATGACCCCGCTGCCCCCGTATTTTTTGTCATCGCTGTTGAAAATTTCCTTCCAGCGCCGGGGTTTGAAAAGCCCGATGCGGTAATCTTCCCGCGGCACCGGCGTCATGTTGAGGATCACAAGCAGGGTATCTTTTTCCCGGCTTCCCATTCTGACATAAATGAGAATGCTGTTCTGATGGTCGGACAGGTCGTTCCATTCAAATCCTTCATAGCTGAACTGCTTTTCATACAGGGCAGCCTGCTTCCGGTACAGGGCATTCAGATCCCGGATGAGCTGCTGCACGCCCTGGTGCGGCGGATATTCCAGCAGCTCCCACTGCAATGCGCTTTTGTAGTTCCACTCGCTGGTCTGGGCAAACTCGTTGCCCATAAAAAGCAGCTTGGTGCCGGGGTGAGTAAACATATAGCTGTACAGCAGGCGCAGGTTGGCGAACTTCTTCCAGTCATCGCCCGGCATCTTATAGATCATGGGCGACTTGCCGTGTACCACCTCGTCGTGCGATAGCGGCAGCATAAAATTTTCGCTGAAGCCATAGGCGATGCTGAAGGTGATCTGGTTCTGCCGCCATTGCCGGAGCAGGGGATCGGTTTTGAAATAGTCCAGCGTGTCGTTCATCCAGCCCATCATCCACTTCATGCCAAAGCCGAGGCCGCCGATAAAGGTTGGCTTGGACACGCCGTAATAAGAGGTGGATTCTTCGGCGATGGTCTGTACATCGGGATATTCTCCGTAGACGGCCACATTCAGCTGCCTTAGAAAAGAGAGGGCTTCCAGGTTTTCGCTGCCCCCGAATTCATTCGGCGCCCAGCCGCCTTCCTTCCGGGAATAGTTCAGATAGATCATGGATGCCACCGCATCCACCCTGAGGCCATCGACATGGTACTTGTCCAGCCAGAACAGGGCGTTGCTGATCAGGAAAGCCCGCACCTCGTTGCGGCCGTAGTTGAAGATATAGCTGTTCCAGTCCGGGTGAAAGCCTTTACGCATATCGGCATATTCGTAAACATGCGATCCGTCGAAGCAGAACAGTCCGTGGGCGTCGTAAGGAAAATGAGAGGGTACCCAGTCCAGGATGACACCGATACCCGCCCGGTGAAACGCATCGATCATCTCCATAAATTCCTGCGGTGTTCCGTAACGGGAGGTGGGCGCAAAATAACCGGTCTGCTGATACCCCCAGGAGCCGTCGAAGGGATGTTCCATTACCGGCATCAGCTCTATATGCGTGAATCCCATTTCTTTGACATAGGGCACCAGCATTTCGGTCAGCTCGCGATAGGTATAGTAGCGGTCCTCGTTGCCCGGCTCCGGCCGCCTCCAGGAGCCCAGGTGTACTTCGTATACGGACATCGGGCTACTCAGGGCATTGTGTTTTCCCCGGTTTTTCATCCAGGTGCCGTCTCTCCATTTGTAGTCCAAATCCCGGATGATAGAGGCGGTCCGGGGCTTTACCTCCCAGAAGGTGGCAAAGGGGTCTCCTTTTTCGTAATGCTGTCCGTTGTTTCCCCGGATAAAGTATTTATAGAGCCTGCCCGGTTGCAGGTGGGGGATAAAGCCTTCCCAGATGCCCGAGTTATCCCAGCGCGGGAAAAGCGTGTGCGCATAGGCATCCCATTCGTTGAAGTCGCCCGTCACGGAAACATAGGCGGCATCGGGTGCCCATACGGCAAAATATACGCCGGGTATGTCTTCATAAACAGCCGCATGGGCGCCCATCTTTTCGTATAGCCGGAAATGTTTGCCTTCGCTGAAAAGGGCGATATCAAAATCGGTCAGGAGAGACAGCGGCTCCACGGGTTTCAGCTGCTGCCTGTCTATGGTGCCCGGCAGGGCGGTCAGGACCGGCGCTTCTCCCACGTAGCGGGAAACGGGTTTCCCTCCCCGCGCTCCCGAAGCCGTCTTACGGGCAGCGGGCGTTTTTTTTCCGGAGGCCTCCCGGCGGGCAGCCGCCTTGGCGGCACTTTTTTTTGCGGGAGCGGATGCTATGCCGGAAGTTTTTTTGGAAGTCGCCATAAACCAGATTTACACGGACCAAGATAAAGCATTTTCACCGGCGCCGTCAGATGGAAAAGCCATGCGGCAGTATAGCTCCTTTTTTTATCACTACCACGCCGTCTTTGATCACATACAGGTCGTGCTCCCCGTCTTCAAGATGAGGGCCGCCCTTGATGCGGACGTCGTTGCCGATACGGCAGTTCTTATCGATGATGGTATTGTCGATATAGCAGCGCTCCCCGATACCCAGCGGCGGTATGCCGCGGCTGACGGCATCCTTGATCTCCTCGAGCGTCTGGTAAAAATCGATTCCCATCAGGTAGCTGTTTACGATGGTGGTGCCTTTGCCGATACGGGTACGGATACCCACCACGGCATGTTCGATGCGGCTGGCCAGGATGATGCAGCCGTCGGCGATGACCGTTTTTTCGAGCGTGGTGCCGGATATCTTGGAAGGCGGCAGCATCCGGGGACGGGTATAGATGCTGTTTTGGTTGTCAAACAGATTGAAGTGGGGAATGCCTTCCGTAAGACCGAGGTTGGCTTCAAAGAAGGAATGGATGTTCCCGATATCCGTCCAGTACCCCTCATACTGGAAGCTGGTTACTTTGTATTTTTCGATAGACTGGGGTATGATCTCTTTACCAAAATCGGTGGCATCGCGGTTTTCACGCAGTACGTCAAAAAGAAAGCGGCGGTTAAAGATATAGATGCCCATGGAGGCCAGGTAGCGTCTTCCTTCGCGTTCCATTTCCTCACTTACCTCCGAACGCCATTCGGAGAGAATATCCTTTTCCGGTTTTTCGATAAAGGAGGTGATGAACTGGTCGGCATTGGTTTTCAGTATGCCGAAATCGGGGGCTTCACGGCTGCTCACCGGTATGGTGGCAATGGAGATATCTGCTTCCTGGAGGATATGGTTTTTCAGCATTTCCATAAAATTCATCTGATACAGCTGATCTCCGGAGAGAATGAGCACATATTCGAAGTCGTGGTTGTCCAGGTGATGGAGGCATTGCCGGACGGCGTCGGCGGTACCCTGGTACCAGGTGGGGTTATCCGGCGTTTGTTCGGCCGCGAGGATGTCCACGAAGCCGGCGCTGAAATTATCGAAGTGATAGGTGTTTTTGATATGCTTGTTGAGAGAAGCGGAGTTGAACTGGGTGAGCACGAAGATGCGCCGCAGCCCCGAGTTCAGGCAGTTGGAAATCGGGATATCCACCAGCCGGTATTTGCCGGCAATGGGTACGGCCGGCTTGGAGCGGCTCAGGGTGAGCGGTGAGAGGCGGGACCCCTGCCCCCCGCCCAGGATGACGGACATGACGTTGTTCGACATAACGGCTTATTTAAGACTGCTGTACAGATCGGCATATTGCCGGGCGGATTTCTTCCAGGAGAAATCGAGCTTCATCATTTTTCTTCTCAGCTCGCCGAGCTGGCTTTTCTGTTGAAATAATTCCACACTGCGGCGCAGGGCGTGACAGGCATCTGCAACGCTGGGATGCATAAAGCGGATACCATAGCCGCCCTCATCGCCAAAGTCGATGACGGTATCTTTTAATCCCCCCGCCATACGTACAACCGGTACCGTGCCATAGCGGAGCGCATACAGCTGGTTCAGCCCGCAGGGCTCCACCCGGGAAGGCATCAGCAGGAAGTCGCTCCCTGCATAGATGCAGTGGGAAAGCGCTTCGTCATAACCGATATATACGTTATAGTTGGGTTGTCTCACATAGGTCTTCAGCTCTTCCAGCTGCCAGGCCACGTAAGGATCGCCGCTGCCCAGCACCAGGAAGCTGATACCGTGATCCGTTTCATAATCGGCCTGCCCGATGATACCCGGGAGCAGGTCGGCCCCCTTCTCTCCTACCAGCCTGCCGATAAATGATACCAGCGGCAGGTCCGGGTTGAGTCCGAACCGGCTGCACAGGGCTTCCTTGTTTGCTTTTTTTCCTCCCGCAAGGTTGCGTGTAGTATAATTTTTGGGCAGCTGCTCATCATCCGCCGGGTTCCATACTTCCGTATCGATGCCGTTGAGAATACCGGAACATTTCTGTTTTTCACCCTGCAATAATGATTCCAGTCCGGCCGCAGAAAACATCAGCTCATCCAGGTAGCCCGGGGAAACGGTGGTGACGCGCCAGCTGCATTTTATGGCCGAGGCCAGCGGGTTTATGGCATGATCCCAATCCAGCAGACCGGACTTCCACCAGTCAAAGGCGGGCAGCCACTGCCAGCGGTCCCAGCCAAACTGACCCTGGTACTGCGCATTGTGTATGGTAAGAACGGTGGGGATATCCTCCAGTCGCGCATAGGAGGAGCACTGGGTGATCATAAAAGGGATAAGCGCCGCATGATGATCATGACAATGGAGAACATCCGGCCGGTGCCGCCAGCTGCGGATCCAGTCCAGGGTAGCGATCTGGAAGCCCAGAAAACGTTCGGGATCGTTGTGGTGCCCGTAGACCTGTTCATTGTCCAGCAGGCCGGGAATATCCACCAGATAGAGATCAAAGCCCAGCTTGTTGTGCTTTTCCTTGATGACGTTGAAATGTCGCCACTGCGAGCCCATCCATATGCCCCCCTGGTGAACCAGCTCAAATTCGTTTTCGAACAGGAAACGGGTTTTGTAACAGGGGATCACCACTTTGGCAATATCGCCGTTCTGTTGCTGGTACTTGGGGAGCGCTCCCACTACATCGGCCAGCCCGCCCACCTTTGCCACCGGGTAGCATTCGGCGCTGATGTGTATGATTTCCATGTCCGTGCCCGTTTTAAAATCGTCCTGAACCGCTGCCGGGCCATACGCCGCACTGCTGGGAGCGATATCATCCCCGGTGTTTTCGTTTCCAATTTATAACATTAAATGGAAATAATAAAGACGGGAAAAGGATTTTTTGGGGGCGGGGTCTTACAGGGTTCAGCGCTTTTTTCGCATCTTGATATCGCAGCGCTTGTAATGGACATTGCTCAGGGGTATTTCCTCAAAGCCCAGCTTACGGTAAAGTCTGATTGCCGGAGCCAGGGCGGTCTGTGAATACAGGATCACTTCCGCTAAGCCCATCTGCCAGGCCCGCTCCAGCAAGGCTTCTCCCAAAGTCCTGCCGATACCCCTGCCCTGCCAGGCCTCGTCTACCGCCATCTTGGTCATCTCAAACAGCCCGGTCTCCGGCTCCGGCTTCAGGGCCACTGTGCCGACGATATGGCCTTCGCATTCCGCCAACAGGATGAAGCCGCCCGGGCGGAGGATATATTCCTCCGGGTGGTTCAGCACCTGCCGGTCTACCGGCTCCACACGGAAATATTTTTTCAGCCAGGCCTCGTTGAGCCGCCGGAACGCTGCCCCGTGTTCCGGTCTGTAGTCGATGATCTTTACTTCCATCTGTTTACTTTTTTGCCGCTATCTGTTTTTTGAACCCTGAATTGACAAGATATATGCCGGCCAGCGCAACGGCAGAGCCGGCGGCCATGCTGAGGCTGAGGGATTCATCCAGCACCTGCCAGCCCAGCAGGATGGCTACGATGGGGTTTATGTAAGCGTATATGCTTACCCGTGTGGGAGGCAGCTTGGACAAAGCGTAGACATAAGCCACGTAGCCGACCAGCGATCCGAAGAAGATGAGGTACAGCACCGCCATCCATCCGTTAACGGCTATCTCCTGCAGGGGCACGGCCTGTCCCGAAAGATAGCTCGCCGGGAAAAGCAGTATGCCGGCCAGCAGCATCTGCCACCCGGTAGCATACAGCACGTCGAGCTTCAGCTTGTGCCGGGCGATGAATACGCTGCCCCAGCCCCATCCGGTCACGGCCAGCAGGCAGAGCGCGATACCGGGGAGGAAAGTATTTCCGGCAGGACTTTTGATCCGGTTGTAAAAGATGACGATCACCCCTGCCAGTCCCAGCAGCAGGCCCGCCAGTATCCGGGGCGTCAGGCGGGTGCCTTTCAGCAGGAGCATGCTGAACAGGGCGATGGCCAGCGGGGACAATGCCGCGATGATGGCCGCCAGCCCGCTGGGTATATACTGCTCTCCCCAGCTGAGCAGGCCGTTACCTACGCCCAGCAGCAGCAGACCCATTACGGCGAGCTTCCAAAGCTCCCCCGGTGAAGGCATACGGTGACCTTTTGCCAGAAACCAGCCCACCACCATCGCGCCGGCCGTAAACTGACGGATGGCCGTGAGCTGCAGTCCCGGCATATATTTCACGCCGATACGGATACCCAGGTAGGTGGTCCCCCAGAAGAAGCTGACCAGCCCTACCGCAATAAAAGCTTTTGATTTTTCGGACAAGGGCATAAGAAGTTATGTTTTGGCCACACAAAGTACCGTTAATTTATTTTGAAAAAACAGATGCACTTTTGTTAATTTTGACCATATCAGATTGGAGGGGCCGCTTATAATCCTGTTATATGGAACAACGTAAATTTTCCGGTGATGAGGATCACCTGTACCTGCAGCTGGCGGGACGTTTTGAAGCGCTGATCAAATCGGAGGTGCTGAAGATGGGCGACCGGCTGCCTTCCGTCCGCCGGATCAGCAACGAGCACGGCGTAAGCATGAGCACGGTATTCCAGGCCTATTATCACCTCGAGAACAAAGGGCTGATCGCTTCGCGTCCCCGCTCGGGTTATTATGTCCGGCAGCCTGTCCGGCGGGTGGAGCTGCCGGCCGTGAGCCGACCCCTTTCCAGGGCCATGCCGGTCAGCGTCGCGGACATGGCCATACGGGTAGCGCAGTATGATGCCCAGCCCGGTTTTACCAGTCTCTCCAAGGCGGTCCCTGGGCTGGAGCTGCTGCCGGCTCCGCGGCTGAACAAGTCGGTAGTGCAGTCCCTTAGGAGTGCGGCCGACCATTGTCTTTCCTACAGTACCCCCTGGGGCGATATCCGGCTGCGACGGCAGATCGCGCGGCATTCCATGGACTGGGGCGGCAGCCTTTCCGCCGAAGAGGTCGTGGTGACCAACGGCTGTTCCGAAGCGCTTACCCTCTGCCTGCAGGCGGTGGCCAGTCCGGGAGATACCATTGCCGTAGAGTCGCCCGCTTATTTCGGCGTGCTCCAGGTCATGGAGAGCCGGGGACTGAAGGTGCTGGAGATCCCTACCTGTCCGGAAGAAGGTATCGAGCTCGACGCCCTGGAATCCGCCATCTCCCGGCACCGGATCAGCGCCTGCCTGGTAGTATCCAACTTCAGCAATCCCCTGGGCAGCTGCATGCCGGACGACAAGAAAAAGAAGCTGGTGGGCCTGCTGGCCCGCCATGGCATTCCCCTGATCGAAGACGATGTGTACGGGGATCTCTTCTTTGGAAAAGAAAGACCGCGGACCTGCAAGATTTTTGACCGGAAGGGACTCGTGCTGCTGTGCTCCTCCTTCTCCAAAACCCTGGCGCCGGGTTATCGCATCGGATGGACGGCGCCGGGGATCTTCCTGGAGCAGGTACGGCGGCTGAAATATATGAGCTCCTGCGCTTCTCCTACCCTGCCGCAGCTGGCCATCGCCCACTTCCTGGAGAACGGCCGCTACGACCTCCATCTGAAAAAGCTCCGTCAGGCCCTGCATACCCAATATCTCCAGTATACCCGGTCGGTCTGCAATCATTTCCCGGCCGGCACCCGGCTGTCCCGTCCCCAGGGGGGCTTTGTGCTCTGGATCGGTCTCGACGGGCAAACAGATACTTTTGAGCTGATGGAGCAGGCTGCAGCTTGCCGCATCAGCATTTCACCCGGCCGCATCTTTACCTCGCAGGACCGGTACCGTAATTTCTTCCGGCTGAGCTTCGGACAACCCCTCACCCCCGTTTATGAAAATGCTATCCGGCTGCTGGGCCTGCTGGCTTCCCAGATGGAAGGAAACGAACGGAAGGTCCGCGGCGGAAAAATTCCCGATTCCTAAATAACTTTTCCCGATCGCGTAACTGTGTCCCTGCCGCCGCCAATACCTTTGCGCTCAACAATGATGAGAAGATGAAGCCGTCACCCTTCTCCGGCCAGCCCTGAAATGCTGATGCAGCACCGCAGTGAAAATATGATCCGGGAGCCGCAGCCGACGCTGCGGAAGCAGGTAAAGGCCGTCCCCCCGACAGCGCCCCGGCAGCGGAAGAAACGCAAATCGCTGTTCCGCCGTATCTCTGCATGGCTTCACCTCTGGCTGGGATTGATCTCCGGGATCATCGTGCTGATCGTAAGTCTTACCGGCGCTGTCTATGTCTTCCAGCCGCAGGCATACGAAGCCTTCCATCGCCAGGCGCTGTTCGTACCCCCCGGCGAAGGTCCCGTGCTGCCGCTGGACAGCCTGTGGAACAAGGCCCAGCGGGCGCTGGGGACGCAGTATCCGATCAGCAGCGTAGCCACCTACAAGGCGCCAGACCGGGCCTGGGAGTTTCTGGCGATAAAGACCGACGAGGAAGCCCCTACCTATTTCGGTTATATGGAATATTATTACACCATCTATCTGAATCCGCGCACCGGGGAGGTCAGCGGCATCATCGACAACAAATACGAGTTTTTCAACATCGTCAAGTTCATCCACTGGAGCCTCCTGCTGAGCACTGAGCTGGGGCAGCCTGTTGTCGGATGGAGCACCCTCATCTTCGTACTGATGCTGATTACCGGTCTGGTGCTGTGGTGGCCGAAAAAGTGGACCAGGGCCAACCGCGAGCGGAGCTTTAAGGTCAGGTGGACGGCCCGCTGGAAAAGGCTCAACTACGATCTTCATAATGTGCTCGGCTTTTACAGCCTGCTGCTGGCCCTGGTGATCGCGATCACCGGGCTGACCTATTCCTTCCAATGGGTGAACAAGGCTTTTCTTTACCTGACCACAGGTCAGACTACCTATGCGGAAGAGCCGGTGGTGAAATCCCCGCTTGCAACGGAAGACACCAGAGGAATGAAGCCGCTCGACAGGGCGCTGGCCACCGCCTGGAGAATGATCCCTGATGCTGGTTCCATCATCACCTCCGGAATGCCCGGGGAAGCGGACGGGTCCATCCTGATGAGCGCGCGGATGACCCGTTATGCCTATTACAAATACAATGTGCTTTATTTCAGCCGCTATTCCGGAACGCTGCTCAGCAGGGACCTCTACCGCGACAAATCCTCCGGGGAAAAACTCTCCGGCATGAATTACGATATACATGTAGGCACCATCGGGGGACTGCCCACCCAGGTGCTGGCCCTGATGATCAGCCTGATCTGCGCCAGCCTTCCGGTGACCGGGTTTTATGTATGGTGGAATAAAAAAAGACAGCGGAAGAAACATATACCTCCCGCTGTCTGACCCGTGTGTTAACCTGTGCTTATTTTCTCAGATAGGCCCGCAGCATCCAGGCCATGCTTTCGTGCTGCTTGAGAATGCCGGTGAGAAAGTCCACCGTGCCCACGTCCTTGTATTTTTCTTCCACTTCGCCGATCTGCTTCCTGACTGTGCGGGCGAGGGTTTCATGATCGTTCAGCAGGTTTCTGATCTGGGTGAACTGATCTGCCGTATACTCTTCTTCGTCGAGGTTGGTCAGCTTGAGGAAATCCTTCAGCCTTCCCTCGGCAAAATGGCCGATCTTACGCACCCGCTCCGCCACTTCGTCGATCATGAGCTGCAGCTCGTTATACTGGCTTTCGTAGAACTTGTGCATCTCTATGAAGCTGGCGCATTCAATGTTCCAGTGATAGTTCCGCGTTTTGGTGTATAAAACCACTTCATCGGCCAATAGTTTGTTCAGGATAAGCGCCACGGCGCTGCTGTTCTTTTCGGAAATACCAATGTTTGCTTTCATCTGTTGATATTTTTGTTTTAATGATCAGACCCGCCTGCTATCGCTTTGCGGCAGGAAGGCGAAACCTCGCATGATGATGTTGTAGTGCAAAATATTATCATGCCGGGTTCCATAATGATAAGGTTGTAACAGGACTTAGATGCACCACTGTCCAAATTTAGCATTTTTACCGTAAAGCAGGAAATTGCGGTATCTTCTTTGTGAAGAAAATTTTATAAATTGGTTTCCGGCGGCCGGTTCCCCGAAAACCGGCTCCCCGAAAAAGAGCTGTTGGAAGCGCATACCGGAACGGCCGGAGTAAAACGAACGCGGCATGAGATTACCTGTTTATCTGGACCATAATGCTACCACTCCCTGCGATCCCGGGGTGCTGGAAGCCATGCTTCCCTACTTTGCGGAAAATTTTGGGAATGCCGCCAGCCGCCACCATACTCTCGGATGGATGGCGGAGGACGCCGTAGCGGAAGCCCGGGAAGAGGTGGCGCAGCTGATCGGCGCCGACCCTGCCGAAATAATCTTTACCAGCGGGGCCACCGAAGCGGATAACCTTGCCATCAAGGGCATTTTTGAAGAACATTTTCCGGGGAAAGGACATATCATCACGGCAGCGACCGAGCATAACGCAGTGCTGGATACCTGCCGGCACCTGCAGCAGAAAGGGGCAAGGGTTACCGTTCTGCCGGTGGGCGGCGACGGACTGGTCGATCCGGCCGGGCTGGAAGCGGCGATTGCACCGGATACGGTCTTGATCGCGCTGATGTATGCCAACAACGAAACCGGCGTATTGCAGCCGATGCGGGAAATAAGCGCCCTTGCACAGAAACGCGGAGTGCTCCTTTTTTCGGATGCCGTACAGGCGGTGGGGAAGATCCCGCTGAACGTGCGGGATACCGGTATCGATCTGATGGCATTTACCGCCCACAAGATGTACGGTCCCAAAGGAGTGGGCGCCTTGTATATACGGCGTAGGGGCCAGCCCGTTAGCCTGCGTGCGCAAATGGACGGAGGCGGACACGAACGGAAGCTGAGAAGCGGCACGCTGAACGTACCCGGCATTGTGGGATTTGGAAAAGCGGCTGCGCTGGCCGCTGAGCGGATGGAGCAGGATGCCCTGCATGCGGCAGTGCTGCGCGACAGGCTGGAAGATGCCCTGCTGCAGCTGAGCGGCACGGCTGTAAACGGAAACCGGGAGCAACGGCTCCCGCATGTCACCAATATCTCCTTTGGAGGCGTGGAGGGAGAAGAGCTGCTCACCTTGCTGAACAACAATGACATCGCGCTGAGCTCCGGCTCCGCCTGTTCCTCCGCCACCACCACCCCTTCGCACGTGCTGAAGGCGATGGGGTTGGACGATGTCCTGGCCTATGCCTCGCTACGCTTCAGCCTGGGACGGTCCAACACGGAAGAGCAGATCAGCTACACCCTCCGCCGGATCGACGAAGCGGTAACGGCTTTACGGAATCCGTAGGAGGGTAACCGGTTTTAGCCGCAGCTGAAATTTCGTTACTTTTGTTCATATTCACCTGATATTTATGAACCCTGCAGAAAAGACATTTTCCCATCTGGATCCCGTTACCGGTCAGCCGGCGATGGTGGACGTAAGCGGAAAAGAGGTTACCCGGCGCATGGCCCGTGCCCGTTGTATCGTAGTGCCCGGCGAGGAGGTGATGCAGCATCTTGCCGACGGAGAGATCCATACAAAAAAAGGCCCCGTGTTCCGGACGGCCATAGTAGCGGGGATCATGGCCGCCAAGAAAACGGCGGAGCTGATACCGCTTTGTCATCCGCTGTCGCTTGAGAACTGCCATATCGATATTCGGGTCAACGGGCAGCGGGAGGTGGAGATCGATTGTACGGCAGTCATTACCGCCAAAACGGGTGTGGAAATGGAGGCGCTTACCGGGGCTTCCGTGGCCGCCCTTACCCTTTACGATATGTGCAAGTCCTTTTCCCATGATATCGTGATCCGGGAAGTAAAGCTTCTGGAAAAAACAGGAGGCAAAAGTGATTACAGGAAAAACGGTTAAAGCATTGTACGGGCTGGTGCTGGCCGGCGGCAAGAGCACCCGTATGCAGCAGGATAAGGGCGGTCTGGTCTATCATGAAAAAGATCAGCGCCGCCATGTATACGATCTGCTGTCCGGCTGCTGCGAAAAGACATATATGTCGTGCAACCGGGAACAGGCCGGGGAGCTGAAGGAAATTTTCCCGGTCATAACGGACAGCTTTGAAGGGCTGGGCCCCATGGGAGGCATCCTGTCCGCCCAGCAGTTGCATCCCGGGGTGGCCTGGCTGGTGGTGGCCTGTGATCTGCCTTTTTTATCCGGACCTACCCTGCATTACCTGATCTGGCATCGCGATCCTTCCAAAACGGCCACCGCTTTTAGAGACCCCACAAACACATTTCCGGAGCCGCTGATTACCATCTGGGAGCCCGGCAGCCGGGCCCTGCTGGAGCAGCGCCGCGAGGAAGGACATTACTGTCCGAGGAAAGCGCTGATGCAGACAGAAGTAGCCTTGCTGCAGCCTCCGGATGCCGCTGAGCTGAGGAACATCAACAACCCCGAACAATACCGGGAGGCAATTGCGGAGATCCGGCAGGGCCGCCCCGCCGGCCGGGATATCTTCCCTGCCGGCGATAACAGGTCCCTGACGCCGGAGGGATAACCGCTGCTTTATAACAAGTACCTGATGAGCATGAAACGTATCCTTATCCTGCTGCTTGCGACGGGACTGACCGTCTCCGTTACGGCCCAGGAGCTTCGTATAGCCGTGGCCGCTAATGCGCAGTTTGCCGCCAGGGCGCTTGTCAAAGCCTTCCGGGAAAAGACGGACGCAGCGGCTACGCTGATCGTCAGCTCGTCGGGTAAGATCACGGCACAGGTCAGGCAGGGTGCTCCCTTCGACCTGTTCCTCTCGGCAGACATGCAGTATCCCCGTATGCTGTCTGAAGAAGGGTACACGCTCGATACCCCCAGGGTATACGCCTGCGGAGCGCTGGTGTTGTGGTCCCTGAAAGAGCGGGATATCTCCGGTGGGATCGGCGCCGCCGCCGGGCAGGATATTGCCAGGCTGGCCGTCGCCAATCCCAAAACGGCTCCTTACGGGGTTGCCGCGCTGCAGGCCATCAGGGCCCTGCGGCTGTACGACCGGGTAAAAGACAAGATCGTGTACGGGGAAAGCATTTCCCAGGTGAACCAGTACCTCCTTTCAGGAGCGGCGGACCTGGCCCTTACGGCCAAGTCGGTGGTAATGGCCCCCGTCATGAAGGGCCGGGGAAAATGGGTGGAAGTGGACAGTCGCCTGTATCAGCCCATTGACCAGGGTGTGGTGATCCTCCGGCATGCGCAGGGAGCAGGACTGGAAAAGGCGCAGGCCTTTTACCGCTTTATTTTCAGCCCGCAGGGGCGTGCTGTTTTTGCCGCATACGGCTACGTGCTGCCCCCCCTGCCCCCTAAAGGGGGAGAAAGGTGAAGGGCGAAGGGTGAAAGGCATTTTAAAGGAATGTTATGCCGGGAAAGCCCGGACCTCATGGAGCAGAGGCAGGTATCAGATCAATAATCATAACCGGGACACATTGAACAGTTTAAAAGGCACGATCACGGCCGTAGAAACGGAAGAAGGCATCTCGCTGGTAACGGTAGATGCGGGAGGCATCCTTTTGTCGGCTTTGGTGATCGACACGCCGGAGACCGCCGCCTACCTGGTTACCGGCACGCCGGTTTTTGCCGTATTCAAAGAAACCGAGATATCTATCGGGAAAAACCTGTCGGGGGGATTAAGTCTGCGTAACCGGATCCCGGCCGTGATCACGGCAATAACCGGCGGAAAGATCCTGAGCAGCATCACGCTGGATGTCAACGGCCATACCCTGTGTTCGGTAATCACGACCCGTTCTGCCGTGGCCCTCGGGCTGTCGGTGGGCGAACGGGTGGAGGGCCTGGTAAAAACCACCGAAGTATCACTCATGCAAACCGCCGCTTAGATGGCTATAGCTTATCAGCCCCTGTGGCTTACTTTACGCCTTGCTGTTGTTGCCACGGGGCTGCTTTTGCTGGTTGGCGTTCCCCTGGCTGCCTGGTTGGCGGCTTCGACCTCGCGCTTCAAAGCGGTTTTTGAAGCGGTTGTCAGCCTGCCGCTGGTACTACCGCCTTCCGTGCTGGGCTTTTATCTGCTGCTTGCTTTCAGTCCCACAGGCCGGTTCGGCGGCCTGTTAAGCTCGCTCTTCGATATCCGGCTGGTATTTTCCTTCGGGGGGCTGGTGCTGGGTTCTGTTATTTACAGTCTCCCTTTTATGGTGCATCCCGTACAGGCGGGGCTGCAATCGGTACCCGCCAGCCTGAAGGAGGCTTCCTATACGTTGGGGAAATCCCGGCTGCGGACATTCTTCAGCGTACTGCTTCCCAACATAAAGCCGGCTCTGCTGACCGGCACGGTGCTTTCTTTTGCGCATACCATCGGTGAATTCGGGGTAGTGCTGATGATCGGCGGCAATATCCCCGGCAAAACACGGGTGGCTTCCATTGCCGTATATGACGAGGTGGAGGCTTCCAATTACCCGGCTGCACACGTATATGCCTTACTGTTATTGCTGGTTTCCTTTGGTATTTTGCTCCTGGTCTATACGCTGAACCGGCGGCTGTTCAAATCCTGAGCGGATGATAAAGATAAACATACAGAAAAGGCTCGTCATGGCCGGCGGGGAGGCGCTGCTTAAGGTGGATACGGAGATCAGCCGTGAAAGCTTCGTCGCCCTGTATGGAAGATCCGGTGCGGGCAAGACTACTCTGCTCCGCATCCTTGCAGGTCTGCTGGAACCCGAAAAAGGCATCATAGAGGTGGATGGCCGGTGCTGGCTGAATACGGACCGGAAGATAAGGCTCCCGGTACAGCAACGGCAGATCGGCTTTGTGTTCCAGGACTTTGCCCTGTTTCCCCATATGACGGTGCGGGAAAACCTGCGCTATGCGCTGAAGCCGGAGAAAGACCCCGGCCTGGTCAGCCGTATGCTGGCCATGGTGGACCTGGAGCAGCTGGCCGACAGAAAGCCTGCGATGCTGTCCGGCGGACAGCGACAACGTGTAGCCCTGATCCGCGCCCTGATGCGGAAGCCCGGCATCCTGTTGCTGGATGAGCCCTTTTCTTCCCTGGATGCGGAAATGCGGCAGGAATTGCAGGACCAGATCTCTGCCCTGCACCGGCAGTTCAACCTGACCACCCTGCTGGTCAGCCATGATATGGCGGAAATTTACCGTATAGCCGACCGGGTTATCTGGTTGGATGAGGGAAAAGTTCTCCGTTCCGGCCCTCCTGACGCCCTTTTTGGCAATGTCCGGCTGAGCAGCAAGATCCGGCTCACGGGAAAGGTGCTGAGGGTCGCAAAGAGCGGAGTGGTCTCTATTGTAGAGGTCGCTGCTGGCAATACCGTCATCAAGGTGGTGGTTACCGCCGGAGAAGCGGAGGAGCTGCATCCGGGGGATACTGTGGGAATATTCTCAAAAGCCTTTAATCCCGTTATCAGGAAGATATAGCCGTATCCGTTATCCTATAAGGGCATCATAGGCGGATCGGGTGTCGATATCGATACCCCCGCCGGGAAAGGGAACGGAAGCCACCGCTTCCGGGTATCTTTGTAGCAGCTTTTTGGCGCCGGCTTCATCTTCAAGCTCCGTCAGGACGGGGAAAAAGGCTTTGTCAAACAATACCGGCACCCCAAGGGTATTTTCATAAGCGGAGACGATGATCTTTTTCCCGCTTTCCTGCTTTTTCCGGATGAGACTGTTGAGCAGTGCGCTGTCTGCAAAAGGCTGATCGCAAAGCATGAGGATGACGCCTTCAGCCTGCGGGGCTTTTTCGATGAAGGCGGCAAGACCTGCCTTTATGGACGAGCCGATGCCTGCCTTCCATGCGGCATGCGTCACGATATGCACAGGGTCCCGGCTTATGCCGGGCCTGATGAGGTTGGCGGAGGCGCCCAGCACTACGATCACCGGCATGGCGTCGCTGCCTGTCGCCGCCGCTATGGCGTGCTGCAACAGCGTTTTCCCCGCATAAGGCAGCAGCTGTTTGGGGCTGCCCAGTCTTGCGGATGCTCCGGCGGCAAGGAGTATAAGACCCGTCATGACTGCCCGGGTTGCGCTTCATGATGATGGGGGATCAGCTGCATATCGCGCAGCGAGCGACAGGGTCTTCCCGAGAGCACCGCTTTGATCTCCGAGATAACGGACAGGGCGATTTCCTCGGGTGTTTCCGCACCGATATCCAGACCGGTAGGTCCGTACACGTTTTGCAGGAGGGATGCTTCCTGCTGCCGTCCTTCCCGCTGCAGGTCCTCCAGCATCCGTTCCAGCTTTTTACGGGGACCCAGCGATCCCAGGTAGGGAAGCCGGAGGGGCAGCAGCTGTCGGAGTATGGCCAGATCATAGTTGTAGTTGTGCGTCATCAGCACCGCTACGGTACGGTGATCCGGAGATAGCTGTTCCAGCGCTTTTTCCGCTCCGGAAACTATCACCTTGCCGGCGGCGGGAAAGCGTCCGGTGGTGGCATAGTGAATGCGTCCGTCGATAACGGTGACCTCCCAGCCCAGCACGGCCGCCATCCCGGCCAGGGGAATGGCATCGTTGCCGGCGCCAAAGATCAGCAAAGATACCGGGGGCTCCAGCACTTCGAGGAATACGGTAAGCGCTGCGGTGTCGCTGCTTTCTGCGGTAGCCGGGCCGGAGGCTTTCTCAAGGCCTTCCATGCCGGAAGCGGCGTAGACAGCTCCGCCCGGAAATGTTTTTATCCGGGAATGCCCGCTGAGCAATACCTGTTCCGCATCTGCTTCCAGCGCATGCCGCAGGCGGCTGTTCCCGGCCGCACCGTATGTTTTACCGTCCTCCGTCCGCAGGAATACAGTGCCGGGATGCCCGCCGTTTTTCCCCGGAGAGGAGAATAAGGTGACCAGTACCGCACGGCGGCGCTTTTGAAAAAAATCTTTTAACAGGCAGACGGGGTGGGCAGGGTCTTCTGCCAGGAGGGGCTCGATCAGTATCCGGATGATGCCATTGCAGCCCAGGCCTACACCCAGCTTTGCATCGTCTTCATGAGTAGTGTCATAAGTCACCAGGCGGTTTTTCTGCTGCAGCATGACCAGCCGGGCCTTTTTGAGGGCGTCGCCTTCAAGACAGCCTCCGCTGATGGCGCCGGTCAAACCGCCGTCTTCCGTAATGAGCATGCGTGCGCCGGGTCTCCGGTAAGAAGAGCCTTCCACCTGCACCACGGTGGCCAGCGCAGCCTGCTTGTTGTGCTGCCGGGCCTGGTCATATGCCGCAACGATGTCTCGCAGTTCTTTCATGTGAACCTGTATTCTTAAGTATAACGCCCTTATGATGCGCTGTCCGTCGTGCGCTGGAGACCTGCCGTTACAGCATCGTCACCTCGAAAAATTCTCCCGCATGAAAGCTGCTGCGTTCTGCGGGAAGGCTCATCAGGGCGTCGCCCCTGGCCAGCGCCGTTAGATCGCCGGAGCCGGAATTCCGGCAGGGCCTTGCCGTCAGCATACCCTGTTCGTGACTTAAATTTACCAAAAGATGGCAGGTTAAATCCGGTTTAAAGATAAATTCTTCCGCCAGCCTGGCCACCTGCTTCTCCGAAGAGCAATGCAGGGAGCGGTACAGCCAGGGTTTGAAAAAAAGCTGGTAACAGGTATAGGTGGAGACGGGATTGCCCGGGAATCCGAACAGGTGGCAGCGGTCGCCGAGCGTACCGAAGAAAAACGGTTTCCCCGGCTTTTGGGCTACCCCGTGAAATATCTTTTTTACGCCGGCCTCCTGCAGCAAGGCAGGCAGATGATCGTACCGTCCTTTGGAAACGGCGCCGGAGAAGAGGATCACCTGGAAATTTTCGAGCAGGGAAGCCAGGGAGGCCTTCATCTCCGTCTTGTTGTCGCTAAGGTGAAACAGCTCCGCACGGATGCCCTCCGTCTGCAGGGCAGCGGCCAGCATCCGGGAATTGGAGGCCCGTATCTGATGCGGCGCAGGTTGCGCGCCGGGCGGTATCAGCTCATCACCGGTGGAGCAGACGGCCACGGCAGGCAGGCGGTAAACGCTTACGCGGGTCATGCCTGCGGAGGCCATTACGCCCACCATGGCCGATGTAATTTTCCGGTCCTTTTCCAGCAGCACATCTCCCCTTCCGGCGTCTGTTCCCTGCTGATGTATGTATTGAAAAGGTGAAACCGCGGCGCCGGCTTTCAGGACGGCCACGCCTGCCGTCCTGTCGCACTGCTCATAGGGGATCACGGTATCGGTATTTCCGGGGAGAACGGCTCCGGTCATCACTTCTATGCAATGGAGCGGATTGCTGAGCCGGGAGGCCGGCATACCGGCAGCCTGGATATTTTCGATGGGAAAGCTGCGGGTCTTTTCCAGTGCGGCGGCGCGCAGGGCAATGCCGTCCATCGTCACCCGGTGATAAGGAGGAAAATCGCGGTCAGCCAGTACCGGTGCGGCCAGCACGCGTCCCCCGGCTTCTGCCAGGTCCACCGTTTCGGTATCCGGGAATATCCGGTTTTCCAGTACCAGGCTGAGCGCTTGAGTTACGGTTATCATGGGTTGTGGTCAGGAGGGTTGGGGGAACGTCTCAGCTTTTGCACGGATTATTTTTTCAGCGCCGATCTCCCGGATCCATTGGTCGATACCGCCGGCAAGACTATAGATCCGGAGGGCGGGATATCTTTCCCTGAGCAGCCGGGCCGCTTTCAGGCTGCGGCTGCCCTGCCGGCAGACCGTTACCACGGGCCGGTCGACGGGAAAGCTCATGTCTGTGAGAGTATCCGGGGGCGCCGGCATTGCATTTTCGAGATGAGCCTCCCGGTACTCTTCCGGGCTGCGCACATCCAGCAGGGTGAATTTTATCCCGGACCCGTACCAGCCGTAAAGCTGTTCCGGGCTCAGGGTGTTTATTTCCCCGCAGGAGGACACAGCGTAGCTATCCTGCAGGGTCCGGATGGCATGACGCTCCGGGGAGGCTTTTAGCCGGATACGGTATTGATCGTTGTTCAGGAAGTCGAGAATAAGGAGGTATCCGGAGAGGGAGGTGCCGATGCCGGTGATCACCTTTACCGCTTCCAGGGCCTGCCGGCAGCCGATGATGCCCGGCACCACGCCCAGCACGCCGGCCGTGTTGCAATCCGGCAGCTGTTCCGGAGCGGGAGGCACCGGATACAGGCACCGGTACGTAGGCCCGTCACCGTAGTTAAACACGCTTACCTGTCCTTCGTATTGCTGTACCGCGCCGTAGATAAAAGGCTTTCCGGTCATCACACAGGCATCATTGATCAGGTAGCGGGCCGCAAAATTGTCTGTGGCATCCACAACCAGGTCGAATCCGCTCAGGATGTCCGTCGCATTTTCCGGGTTGAAAAATTCCGGGAATATCTTTAGCCGGATATGGGGATTCTGTTTTTGCAGATGCCGGGCGGCCGTTTCCGCTTTGGGCAGGCCGGTCTCTTCGTCGGCATACAGTACCTGCCGGTGCAGGTTGTCCCGGCTGATGCTGTCCCCGTCCACGATACCCAGCGTACCGGTGCCCATGGCCGCCAGATACTGCAGTACGGGCACACCCAGCCCGCCGGCACCGATCACCAGCACCTTTGCCGCCTCCAGCTTCTGCTGGGCCGCTTTGCCAAAGCCGGGCAGCTGTAGCTGCCGGATGTATCTTTCCTGGTGTTCCATGTGCATCTTTTTATCCGCCGAGGACGGACATGGAGGCATGTACCGGGTTTTGCCGGCCGGATGCTTCGGCGGCCAGCCCGTCTTTTTCCCGCCGGCTTACCGCATCGCGTATGGCCGTTTCGACAGCGGCGTCATCAGCGCCGCTTCGCAGCAGCTGCCGCAGGTCGGCTGCCGGCGCTCCATACAGACAGGTCCTCAGCTCTCCGGTAGCGGAAAGCCGGATGCGGTTGCAGGTGCCGCAAAACGTTCTGCTGTAGGCCGGGATAATGCCAAATGATCCCCGGTGTCCCCGGATTTTATAATTGGTGGCGGTGGCGTTTTCACCGTCTTCCAGCTTCTCGATATGAGGATGGTGCCGGCTGATGTGGGCATAGATGTCTTTATAGTCCCATGACCGGATAAAGGAGGAGCTGCCGTTGAACGGCATCTCTTCCAGGAAACGTACCGAGATGGCGTAGTCTTGCGTCAGCCCGATGAGGGGCAGGATGTCTTCCGTATTGCGGCCCGCCATCACCACGCAGTTCAGCTTCAGCTCGAAGCCCTTTTCCAGCAGGCGGAATATACCCGCATAGACGCGTTCGAAGCTGTTCCGGCGGGTAATCTGATAGAAACGCTCAGGGTCGAGCGCATCCAGACTGATGTTTATTTTTCGTATACCTGTTTGCTTTAGTCTCTCCAGGTCCTTTTCCCAAAAAGCGCCGTTGCTGGTGATCTTGATTTCCTTTAGTCCTTCCAGCCCGCTTATTTTTTCGAGGAAAGGCAGCAGGCCTTTCCGGATAAAGGGTTCCCCTCCGGTGATGCGGAGGGTGTCCACACCCAGTCCGCAAAAGATGCGGCTGAGCCGGTAAAGCTCTTCAAAAGAGAGCAGGACCGGTCCTGCTGCGAAATCCATACCGTTTTCGGGCATACAGTATACACAGCGAAAGTTGCAGCGGTCGGTCACCGACAGGCGCAGGTAATTCAGCCGCCTGCCGAATTTATCGGTCAGCTCCGGCCTGTTCCCGGCCTGGGGTTGGGTCTTTTGCGCTATGTCCGGTTCAGGGATGTGCATTGATCCAGCTGCTTTGATCGGTGTAAAATTCTTTTTTCCAGATGGGTACCCGCTGCTTCAGGGTGTCGATAAGATGACGGCAGGCCTCGAAGGACACGTCGCGATGGGGAGCGGAGACCCCCACAACCACGACCGGCTCTCCAACCTGCTTTTCTCCTTTGGTATGGACGATCAGCAGTTTTTTGAGGGGCCATTTTTCCAACGCTCCGGCGCCTATCTTTTGCATTTCCCGGAGGGCCATCTCCTCATAAGCCTCAAAGCTCAGCCGGGTTACTGCTTTTCCCTGTCCCTGATCCCTTACGGTACCGATGAAGAGGTTGACCGCACCTGCCCCCGGGTGGCGGAGGTAATGATAGGCTTCATTGAGATCGATATCGTCTACCAGCTTGATCAGCATAGTTCAGCCTCCGCTTACGGGTGGTATCAGGGCTATTTCATGATCCGGCCCTACCGGATCCGCATCTTCGGCATACGTATGATTGACCGCAACAGCCAGGGAGCTGAGCTGCCGTATGGAAGGATATGCGGAAAACAGCCATGTCTTAAGCTCCGCTACAGTACGTATATTCTTATCCGTTATTGTCAGCTGCTCCTCTCCTATGATCTCCCTGGTGATGCCAAACAGTTTTATATTCATGTTAGCCGGCGTTATCGTCTGCAATTAAAATTCCGATCTGCTTTATTAATTCCCGCGAGGGAGGAAGGAGTCTTAGCACAGTTTCCCTATCAAAATCATAGAAGTCATCGTAGTCGCCCTTATGTCTTTTTTCAAAGAGTTCAGAATAATGTTTTGCCAGTTCCTTGCTGATTTTGCCTTCCTTAACAAATAACTCTCCGAATTTTTGTCGAACCCCTGAATGACTTGAAGTTTTTATTCCTTTTTTTACCAATATAGCTCCAACGGCATAAAAGCAGGCATAGTATAGACGATTTATGGCAGTATTCCAGTATTGATTATCAATTAATATATCGACTTCGCGCAAAGTTTCTTTTGATTTTTGAAATCTATAATTAACATAATCTTCTCGCTTATATTCTGTCATATCAGACGGCCCTCCTTCATTACATTGTAATAGAAAGGAGTAATCTTATATTTAGTATTCCATTCTTTTTTGGTATATAACATAGGACTGATAACCTGCCCTGTTTCAAATTCTATATCATACAAAGGATAAGTTATTTTCTTTTCAATATCTGGTGTGATTTTGTCCTTATTCAGCAATATCAATAAATCCCAGTCTGACTCGGCATGAGCTGTGCCTCTTGCCCTTGAGCCAAAGAGATGTATTTCCGCATCCGGCTCTTTTTCCAGAACGGTTTTTTTTATCCTGTCCAGTAAATCATCTGTGCTGGCCATGCTGCTACAAAGGTACCGAATACTTCTCAATCACGGATTACCGGTATCTACCCGAAGAACCCGCTCTTAATAAACGGCTGAGACCGCAGGCGTTTTCCGGTGGCGGCGAAGATGGCGTTGGCCAGGGCGGCTCCTGCCGGCGGCAGACCCGGCTCGCCCAGCCCTGTAGGTTTTTCGTTGTTCCGGATAAACTGCACTTCCACTTCGGGCGCTTCCCGCATCCGGATCAGCCGGTAATGATCGTAATTGGTCTGGTCCGGCCTGCCCCGGGTAAGGGTAAGCTCTCCGTAGAGGGCATGGCCGATGCCGTCGATGATCCCTCCTTCCACCTCCGTTTCGGCGCCGCTGAGGTTGACTACCGTACCGCAGTCCACCGCACAGTATACCTTGCTGATTTTTAGCTTGTCTCCGGCACGGATCAGCTCAACGATCTCCGCCACATGGGTAGAAAAGGAAAAATGCGCAGCAAAGCCCTGGTATACGCCCGGCCTGGGTTGCCCCCAGCCCGCCATTTCCGTTACCTTCCTGATAACGCCCGCATACCTGTCGGGGTCATAATCCACTTTCCCGACAGGATGTTGTTTGGCCTGCTCCAGCAATTCCAGCCGAAAGGTCACCGGGTCTTTTTTTACCTGATGCGCGATATCATCCAGGAAGGATTCTTCCGAGAAAGCGATGAAGTTATGATTGGGCGCCCGCCAGGGACCGGTGGTCACGGGTGATTTATATTCCAGCGCATCCACCTGCAGATGGGGTACCGCTCCCGCCGGAAAGCTGTCCTGGCGCGATGGGTTGCCGGTTACGCCCACCGAATGGTGATGCCAGGCGATCAGCCGGCCTTCCTGATCCAGCGCCGCCCGGTAGCGGTAAAGTCCCATGGGACGGTAATCGCCGCCTCCCATATCGTCTTCCCTGCGCCAGATGAGGTTTACGGGCGCCTTGGCCAGCTTGGATATCATCGCCGCCTCGGTAACGAAATCCGATTTCAGCCTTCTGCCGAACCCGCCTCCTGTACGGGGCATGCCCACCTTTATTTTTTCCTTGGGTATGCCCAGCAGCTTGGAGACGTCGGATTGCGCTTTTTCGGGTGTCTGCACCGGACCGTATAGCTCTACCCCGTCCTCTCTTACATCGGCGAAAAAATTCATCGGCTCCATCGTGTTATGCGGAAGGAAGGGGGCCGCATATTCCGCCTCAATCACCCGGGCGGCCCCGGCAAAGGCCTGCCGGATGTTACCGTCTTTCCGCCGCGGTTTTTCCTGCGAAGGACGGTCCAGTATTTTCCGGAAATTATCGGCATAATCTCCCGTGCTTTCCAGCTTGCTGTCGTCCGACCAGTCGGCTTTAATGGCTTTTGCACCCTGCATGGCCTCCCAGGTAGACCTGGCCAGCACGGCGATGTTGTTGTCGAAGCTTACCACCTGCTGTACACCCGGCTGTTTTTTGGCTTCGCTGTCGTCAAAATGCTGCAGCTTTTGCCCAAAGGCCGGAGGATGGATGATGGCGGCGTACAGCATGCCTTTGCGCCGGGTATCGATACCATATTTAATACTGCCGGTAACGATGGCTTTGTTGTCGTAATTGGGCATCCGTTTGCCGATGATGCGAAAAGCGGAGGGATCTTTCAGGGCCACGTTTTTGGGCACCGGCAGGGCGGCTGCTTTTTCTACCAGGTCGCCATAGCCCGTGCTTTTACCGCTTTCTTTATGCCATACCTTGCCGGCCTCTGTGCTGCAGGCAGCCGGGTCCACCTGCCATTCCGCGGCGGCGGCATTGACCAGCATCTGTCTGCCGGTAGCGCCGGCTTCGCGGAAAGGCGCCCAGCTGCTGCGTACCGCACCGCTGCCGCCTGCTACCTGCCGGCTGTATTTGCCGGTATCCAGTCCGGCCTGTACAATGCTGATCTTTTTCCAGTCGACGTCCAGCTCTTCGGCGACGATCATCGGCAGGGCGGTCTTTACGCCCTGTCCGATCTCCGGATTGGGCGCCATGATCGTTACCAGGCCGTCCGTATCGATCTTTACGAAGGCGTTCAGGTCATGTACGGCGGCTTTGGCCTGCCTGGACGAGGGGCTGCAGGCGCTGAGCCAGTTGAAGCCCAGCACAAGGCCGCCGCCGGCGGCAGCGGTGACCCGTATAAAATCGCGCCGGTTAACGGTATGGGTTGTCATGATCTACCTCCCGCTTTTTCCGCAGCCCGTTTTATGGCTTTGCGGATCCGTTTGTAAGTACAGCATCGGCAGATGTTGCCGGACATGGCTTCATCGATATCCTCATCCGAAGGATGCGGATTTTTTTTCAGCAGCGCGGCCGCGTTCATGATCTGTCCCGCCTGGCAGTATCCGCACTGGGGCACGTCGGTCTCGTCCCAGGCGAGCTGCAGGGGATGGTCCCCTTTTTCGGAAAGACCTTCGATGGTGGTGATGGCCTTGTCGCCTACCGAGGATACGGGCAGGGAGCAGGAGCGGACAGCATCTTCGCCGTAGTGAACAGTACAGGCGCCGCATTGGGCGATACCGCAGCCGTACTTGGTTCCGGTTAATCCGGCGAAGTCGCGGATGACCCAGAGCAGCGGCATCTGGGGGTCCACGTCCACCTTGTAATTTTTCCTGTTGATGGTAAGGTTGAAAACAGCCATGATGATAGCTTTAAAAAGAGGGTTTTTAAAATTAATGCTTTCCGCCCTGAAAAGATCAAACTTTTTTCTTTTTCTTGATAAACGGTATTTGCCCAAGCAGGCATTTTTCCTTATTTTTATTCAGCAACCGTCTCTCCTGCCGGCTCCTGCGGCGGAGGGGAGAGTGGCCGTACCTCATGTATCAAAAACCCCCGTTATGGTTACCACGATTCAGCTCCGGGTCAACGGGAAAGACCATACAGTAAAGGCAGACCCTTCCACGCCGCTGTTGTACATCCTGCGAAATCATCTTCAGCTGAACGGTCCGCGCTTTGGCTGCGGCCTGCAGCAATGCGGGGCCTGTATGGTGCTGCTGGACGGAAAGGCGGCCTTCAGCTGTATGATGCCCGTGGACCGGGTAAAAGGCAGGGCCTTGACGACGTTGGAAGGGCTTGCCGGTCCCGGCGGCAGCCTCCATCCCGTCCAGGAAGCTTTTGTGCAGGAACAGGCGGCGCAGTGCGGGTACTGTCTGAACGGGATGGTAATGTCAGCCGTTTCCCTGCTGAGTGAGAACCCCAGTCCCGACGATGCCGCCATCCGCAGGGGCATGGAGCCGGTGCTTTGCCGCTGCGGCACCCAGGCACGGATCCTGCGGGCGGTAAAGCGGGCCGCGGAGGCAGATAAATCTCTTTCCTGACGGCGGCGCGGCAGCGTTTTTAAATCCTGTTCCCATGTCCACATCCAGACGCAACTTCCTGAAAACCGCCGGCTGCCTGACTATCGGCTTCTCCATCGGCGGCGGTTCCTTTGCCTGCTCTCCCCCCTCGTCGGGAAAGCTTCCGCGCAGCCTGAGCCGGTTTCCCGCCCTGGACTCCTGGATAACGGTACTGGCGGACGGAAGGGTGCGGATCATGACGGGCAAGCTGGAGCTGGGGCAGGGTATCCGTACGGCCATCGCACAGGTGGCCGCCGAAGAGCTGAACCTGGGAATGGAAAATGTAACGGTGGACCTGGCCGAAACCGGTCATACGCCCGACGAAGGCTATACCGCCGGCAGCGGCTCCATTGAAGGCAGCGCCATGTCCGTACGATATGCCGCCGCCTATGCCCGGGAAAAGCTGCTTCAGCTGGCTGCAGACGAGCTGAAGGTGCGCGTTTCGGAGCTGCGCACGGCCCATGGCCGGATCAGCACTGTCAAGGGCACGCCGGCCATCACTTTTGCCGCCCTCCTGAAGGACCGGCAGCTCAACGACGAGGTGCGGATGCCGGTAACGCTAAAATCCAGGGACCGTTATCAGCTGGTGGGCAAACCCGTTCCCCGGGAAGATATCGGACGCATGGTACGGGCGGGGCCGGTGTATGTCCATAACCTCCGTTTTCCCGGAATGGTCCATGCCCGTATGATCCGTCCGCCGGTCTACGGGGCCAGGCTGCTGCAGCTGGACCAGGGGCCGGTAAAGCGGCATGTGCCGGGGCTGCTGAAGATCGTGGTCAACGGCAGCTTCCTCGGGGTGATCGCGGAGGATGAGTATTCGGCTATACAGGCCCAGAGCGTGCTGCGGGGCGATACGCACTGGTCCGTCCCTCCCCCTTTCCCGGAAGCCGCCAGGACCGATCTGCCCGCTTATCTCAAGACGTTGCCCGTGCAGACGCAGCAGGTAGCCCAGGCCGGCGATACGGCTCCGGCGGAGAACGGGGTCGTATCACTGAAAGCGGCTTACTTCAAGCCTTATATCATGCACGGCGCCATCGGTCCGTCCTGTGCCGTTGCATTTTACAACGAAGACATGCTGCATGTGTGGACCCATAGCCAGGGCGTATATCCGCTCCGGGAAACGTTGCAGAAGATGCTGGATATGCCGGCTGAAAAAATACATGTCAAGGGCGTGCCCGGTTCGGGCTGCTACGGCCATAACGGGGCGGATGATGCCGCCGCCGATGCGGCGCTGCTGGCCATGGCGTTGCCGGGCAGGCATGTCCGGCTGCAATGGTCACGCGAGGAAGAGCACAGCTGGGAGCCTTATGGGAGCGCCATGGTCATGGAAGCGGAAGCCGGTCTTGATGCCGACGGCAGGATCGTCCGCTGGCAATACGACCTCTGGTCCGACTCCCACGGGTCGCGTCCGGGCGGCGAACCGGGGAACCTGCTGCCGGCACGGTACCTGGCTACCCCGTTTCCGCCCAAGGCTGAAGGGTTTAGCGGAGGCGCTCACCGGAATGCCGAACCGTATTACCGCATTCCCAACCGGGAGATCAACGCACACTTTTTTGACGGCCCGCTCAGGACATCGGCGCTGCGCAGCCTCGGCGCCTTTGCCAATATCTTTGCCATTGAATCTTTTATGGATGAGCTGGCGGAAAAGGCGGGAAAAGATCCTTATACCTTCCGGCTGATGCACCTGGATGACGAACGGGCCAAAGCCGTCATCCGCAAGGTGCAGGAACTTACGAGCGGACAAGGCGCCGGTCCCGGCTCGGGTATGGGACTGGCGTTCTCCCGTTATAAAAATTCCGCCTCCTACTGCGCGGTAGTGGCGCGAGTAAGCGCCGATCCGGAAGCGGGCAGTATACGGGTGCAAAAGATGTGGGCCGTGATCGATGCCGGAGAGGTCATCAATCCCGACGGGCTAAAAAACCAGACCGAGGGAGGAATGATACAATCGGCCAGCTGGACCCTTAAGGAAGAGGTGCAGTTTGATGAAAAGCGGATTGTCAGCACGGACTGGAACCTCTATCCCGTTTTTCGCTTCAGCGAAGTGCCCGAGGTGGAGGTAACGGTGCTGGATCGTCCGGAGACAAAAGCCATGGGCGCCGGGGAAGCGGTACAGGGACCGGCTTCCGCCGCTATCGCCAACGCCGTGTACCGGGCTTGCGGAAAACGCATCCGCCGCCTGCCTTTGCTGCATCACATGGGCAGTTAAATCGTCTTATATCCGCAAGGGGGAGGATATGTCCGGGGTTTTATAGCTTGGCTTCCGGCTGCGGCTGGGGAATAGCTTCGGCGGCATACAGCGCAGGCGTTTCGGGAGCGTATTCTTCCTCCGTGGAGGATAGCGGTTGTGGTGAGGCTACAGCCGTGTCATGAAGAAATTTTTCACGGGCAACTTTGGAGGTCTTATGATCGCCGGTATGGCTCCATCCCGGTGGCATCACAAGGTACAGCAGCTTGTTTTTGATGCCGGGCGCTTTTCTGATATCTTTTCCCAAGGCTACAAACTCCCCGAAATAAGCATCCCAGAAGTTGTTTGGATTCATTTCGCGTGTAATACCGTATTCGACCGGAATATCTCTTCTTTCGTCCACCAGCGTGCCGAACACCTTATCCCATATATTCAGCAGGTTGCAGAAATTGGTATCCATATACAGGGGATTGCGCGCGTGGTGGACCCGGTGATGCGAGGGCGTCAGGATGATCCTGTTGAGGAAGCCCAGGCGGCCGTCTTTGAGGATGTTTTCGCCGGCATGGATGAATGCGCCCCATACCCCGTCAATAAACATGATCAGGAACAGCATGGGAGGGTTCACACCCAGCAGGATGCAGATGGAGGTGCGCACCACATCCGCATACGGGCCTTCCAGGAAGAAGTGGGCGTGGGAAACAAAGAGGTTCATCTGTTGCGGGGCATGGTGTGTGGAATGGAGGCACCACAGCAGGCGGATCTTATGCGCCCAGTAATGATAGTTGAAATGCGAAAATTCCCAGATGATGTATCCATAGATAAACCAGTACCAGGTGAAGGTGGTATGGAAGATGGCGACCCTTTCCAAAAGACCGATACAAAAGGCTACTGCGGCTATGGAGATAAAGCGGCCGATAAACCGGTTGAACACATAAATGATAAACGGAACCTTGTAATCCTCGATCTTGAATTTTTTGTAGACCATGGCCCGCAGCAGCTCAATGGTCAGCAGCAGCGGGAACAGGGGCGATATAAAGGCCATGATGCCTTTCAGGGTCAGCAATGAGCTGTAGTCGCCGGAGCGGACCAGGCTGATCAGCGAGCCTATGCCAAAGAAACCGATCACTTCATGGTACAGGGTGTTGAAAATATCGGAAACCATGAACAACATGACTGAAAAGTTTTAAGTGCTTACAGAACAATTCCGGCGGATGGAGCAACGGGACAACGTGCGGCGCAGATCCACTACAATATTACAAAAAAATCCCCGGAAATCCCGGTCTTATTGCGTCTGCAGGCGAAATCCGGCGCCGGTCCCCGGTCCCGGCATGCAGATATCCCGGCGGAAAGGATGATATGAAAAAGCCTGTCGCCGCGCTTGATTGGCAGTGAACCGAAAGGCCGGCAAAAAAGCCGGCCTTTCGGTTCAGGAATTGGGATTGATATGATGTGACGCTTCTTTGGTCAGTACCCCGGGTTCTGCTGCACGTTCGGATTGCGTTCGGTCTCGTCTGTCGGTATCGGGAAATAGAGATGGGTATCGGGATCAAATTTCATGAGCGCCGGCGTGGCGGAGCTGAAGAAATCGTTATCCGGTGCAATGAGCCCGCCAAGCGTCCACCGGCGCAGATCAAACCACCGTTGTCCCTCCCCTGCCAGCTCCCGGAGTCTTTCATCCATGATCCACTGCATGATTCTGTTCCGGTTGGTTTCGGCGCCGGAGAGATTTTCCGGCTGCGTGCCGCCGGGTACCATGTTACGGGCGCGGGTCCGCACCTGGTTGATCAGCGCAACAGCCGCGGCGGCGCTGCCGCCGGACTGCAGGATGGCCTCTGCTTTCAGCAGCAGCACATCTGCATATCGCAGGATGCGGGGGTTATTGGTGGAGCCCACGCCGAAGCCGGTCAGCTCATTATTCAGCACATACTTTTTTATCTGCCGGCTGGCAGGGTCGAGCGTCAGCGGCAGCCGCGGGTCGCCGTCGGTGAAGCTATCCAGCAGCTTTTGTGTCGCGATGAAGATGGGCTGACCATACTGCGCATAGTTGTTGTCAAAAAAGCCCCAGTAGGCGGAAGCCTGCCCGACGGCATAATCGACGTCGTTGTTGAGATAGACATTATCCACCTGGGTGGGACTGCTGGCCTGGAATTCAAATAAAGATTCTTCATTGTTTTCGGTGCGGTAGTTGAAGTTGTCTTCAAAATCGGATACCAGCGAAAGACCCGACAGCTGATCAAAAGCGGCGATGGCCGCCTGATAATCGGCATTGTCTTTCTTCACCGTGGCCCGGAACACCAGACACTTGCCCAACATGCCATACGCGCTGTTCCGCGTCACCCGCCCCCGGTTGTTGTTGTCCCAGCTTTCCGGTAGCAGACCGGCCGCGGCAGTGAGGTCCCTGATGGCCTGGTCCAGCAGCTGGGTGCCCTCGGAGCCGGGAGGATACAGCTCATCCTGGTGAAGAAAGCGAGTCGTATCGAGGGGGGAGGTGCCGAACATGTTCCAGAGGTTATAGAAGGCAAAAGCCCGGAGAAAGAGGGCTTCACCGTGGTTGTAATTTTTGAGCTGCTCGGTGGAAAAAACGCCCTCTTTGACCGAATCGATCTCATAGAGCACTACGTTGGCCCTGGCGATCATCTGGTAGCAGGCATTGTAATATCCGTTTATCTTGCCGTTTTCGGGCGCCAGCACAAAGTCCTCGAAATTGTTTTGCTGCGTGGCCGTGAGGTCGTCACCCGGCAGGAGCAAAGCTTCCTGCAGCCAGTTGATATTGTTATAGGAATACAGGTCGGTAAGCTTGGCGTAGATGCCCAGCACCGCCTGCTGAAAAGCGCTTTGTCGCGTAAAATAGGCCGTTTCGGTAGGCTGGGACGGGTTGATGCGCAACAGCTCCTTGTTACAGGACATCCAGACCATGCAAAGGGTCAGGAGCCCTGTGACCGTTAATTTTATATTGAAGTTTTTCATCTGAAGATGGTTTATAAGTTAGATATAGACCGGGTACGGGGTTTCCTCCAAACGGTCTGCATTCAGAAGCTGGCCCTTATGCCTGCGATGAACTGGCGGGTGCTCGGTACGACGTCGTTTTCCGGATCCGGTCCGCTCCATTTGGTGAGGGTAAACAGATTTACCCCGCTCAGGTAAAGCCGGATGCTTCTGATAAAACCGGTGCGCTGCAGCAGCGGGGACGGCAGCGTGTACCCCAGCTGGACGTTCTGCAGACGCAGGTAGGCTGCGCTTTCCACGAAACGGTCCGACATGCGTGTGTTGTGGTTAGGATCGTTAAAGACCGCCCGGGGCATCGTAGTGCTGTGGTTATCCGCGGTCCAGTGGTTCAGGGTGCTGGCCAGCTGGTTAATACCGTTTGCGCTCATCGCCTCGCCTACGGCCCGGTATGGGTTGTATTTCTTTACATCTCCCACACCCTGGAAGAATACGGAAAGATCAAAACGGCTGTAGCTCAGGCCCAGGTTGAACCCGTAATAATAACCGGGGATAGTGCTGCCGAGATAGGTCTGGTCGTTGTCATTGATCAGGCTGTCGCGCTGCGTGTTCTTGGTGGTCTGTCCTGCTACGGGATTACCATACAGGTCCTGGAAATAGATATCGCCGGGGCGGGGATCATTTGATCCGATGGCATCGCGGTACCGGGCTTTCCAGTCATCCGTTTCCTGGGTGTTCTGGAAGATCCCGCCGACTTTATAACCATATATATAACCTATGGGATAACCTTCTTCCAGCCCCAGGGGCCGGTTGGGAATGTGCAGGTATAACGAGCGCACCTCGTTGTGTACGGTGGTGAGGTTTGCAGAGACGGAAAAGCCCAGCTTTCCGAAATTCCGGTTATATCCCGCCTGGAGCTCGAAGCCCCTGTTCAGCACATCGGCGACGTTCTGATCCATCGGCATTTCTATCCCTGCATTGGCGGGCAGGGGGACGCTTTGGATGATCCCTTTGGTCATCTTGTGATAATAATCCGCCGTCAGGGAAAGGGTATTGTTAAACAAAAGTGCGTCGATGCCTACACTCGTTGTATATACTTTTTCCCAGCTGAGGTTCTCATTGGAGAATGTGGGGAGAAAGGAGGCAATCTGCATGTTCCCGTGACCATCTCCGTCGCCGGAGCCCAAGGCGTAATGCGGGTTGAAGCTTGCGGTATAGAGGTAGGCGAAACCGGAAGTGGTCTGTTCGTTCCCCAATACGCCGTAGCCGCCCCTGATCTTGAGGTCGTTCAGCCAGCTGAGGCTTTTCATAAAATCTTCCCGGGTGATGCGCCAGGCCACGGAAAAAGAGGGGAACGTTCCCCACTGGTGCCCGGGAGCGAAGCGGGAAGAGCCATCCCTTCTTACCGTGGCATCGAGGTAGTATTCGTCATTGTACTTATAGCTCAGGCGTCCGAGGTAGCCGATGAGCGCATAATTCTGCCAGCGGCTGTAAGAGCCGCCCGCATAAGGCAGGATCGATTCATAATAGCGCAGATCGGGATCGGCATAGTTGACCTGGGTGGAGGACGATCCCATGACGTCCCAGGTATAGTGCTGGTCGGATGCGTCGGCCATCAGCTCTATGGAGTGTTTGCCAAAAATGCGGCTGTAATCCACGTTAAGCGCCTTGATCAGGTTGTTCGTCCGGGTTTGCCGCAGGGTCATCGCACCGCCGGCATCTCCGTTCTGACTTTGATAGGGATTGCCGGGCGTCTGCGAGAACAGCCATCCCCGGTAATCGGTCCAGGTTTTCCGTTTGAGATTGTATAATTCCCCGCTGACGGTAGCCCTGATCTTCAGGCCGGTCAGCGGCGTTATCTGCGCATAGGCGCTGCCGATAAACATCTGGTTGTTGTACGTGGTGCTGTTAAAGGCCTGCTCGCCGAGCGCATTGGTAACGGCCTGCGGTCCCCAGAGCAGCGTAGGCCCCTGATCGAAGAGCGAATCCGGACCGGGGACAAGGCGACCCGGATCGTAATCGGGGTTGACCTTAAAGGTACCGCTGACTACCGGTGCAAAGCCGCCCCGGCCGTTGGGATCATAGATCGGCTGCCAGGGCGGAGCTTTGAAAATGGAAAGATCGCCCTGCGTATTCTGGAGCGTGTTTTCATCGGCGAGACGGAGGTTCAGGCCGGTTTCGAAGAACTTGTTGACGCGGGCGGTAAGGTTGCTGGCGACGGTATACCGCTCCTGGTTATTCTGCTTCAGTCCGCCGCTCATATAGGTATAGCCTGCCGAAACATAATAGTTGGTATGGCTGGTGCCCCCGGATATCCGCGCCGAATAATTGTTGACCGGCGCATTTTTCTTCAGCAGGGCTTTCTGCCAGTCGTAGCTGGGACTGTTGCCGAGGTATTCCGCCCTTTCGGGATCGTAAGCAGGGCCGAAGGTGCTGGCCCCGATGGCAACGGGAAGATGAGTGGCTGCATCGAGCGTGGGGTTGTTGGCATAGGCTTCCTGGTAGAGCGCGGCAAATTGCGGGGTATTGAGCAGCTTAAAGGTCTGGGGGATGTTCTGGAAGCCCATGGAAGCGTTCAGGTCCAGCCTGGCAGTGCCTTCCTGCCCTTTTTTGGTGGTGATCAGGATGACCCCGTTGGCCGCGCGTACACCGTATACTGCGGCAGCGGAAGCATCTTTTAAAACAGAGATGGATGCGATGTCATCGGGGTTGATCAGGGTGAAGATATTGATGGGCGACCTTACGTCGGTCACCCGTACATCATTGGTAACGCCTGAGCCGCCCTCGGCCACCGGCACGCCGTCGATCACATAGAGGGGATTGGCATCGTTAAAAGTATTTACACCCCGGATGCGGATGGTCGGCCGTCCCGAGGGGTCGCCGCCTGCAGACGTTACGTTCACCCCTGCCATCTGACCTTTCATGGCCAGCTCCGGCGTCATCGCGGTGCTTTTCTCTATCGTTTCGGCATTGATATCCGATATGGCCCCGGTAAGGTCTTTCTTCTGCCGCGTTCCGTAGCCGATCACCACCACCTCCGACATGGTTTTGGAAGAAGACTCCAGGGCGATATTGAGCTGGGGTCGCCCGTTGACGGCAATCTCCTGGTCCACATAGCCGAGAAAAGATACCACCAGTACGGCGTTGTCCGGTACATCCAGCTTGTAGGCCCCGCTTTCATCGGTAATCGTACCCGTGTTCCCGTCTTTAACGCGTATGGTCACCCCGGCCAACGTTTTGCCGTTGGCGGCATCGGTGACTTTTCCTTCGATATGGATGACGCCGGAGGCGGGGCCCTTTACGGTAATCGTGATCAGGTTGTTATCCAGGATTTTGTAGACCAGGCCGGTATGGGCAAAAGTCTTTTCCAGTACCTGCCCGATCGTTTCGTTTTTTGCGGTAAGCGTTATTTTATTTTTCGGGAGTATGTTATCCGAGTAAATAAACCGGTAGCTGTACAGATGCTCCATCAGCGTCAGCGCTTTTTTGATCTTTACCGATTTCAGGTCAAGGCTGATTCTTTCCTGCGAATAAACGACCGCCGAATAGGTATTGAAACAAAAGGCAGTTATCAGGAGCAGGGATAACTTCATGATGAGTAGAGATTTGAGCAGCCTTCCGGGAGGGAAGAAAGGCTTCCGGAGTGATTTTTTTTGCATACATTTGAAATTGACGGATAAAAAAATGGAAGAAAGCGCACTTTGGTAAAACTGCTTTTTTCCTTGACTGTCTGGGGAGATGCTCGCAACATCTCCCTTTTTTGTTGAGGTGGGAAGTAGTGTTCACGTCATGGCGTTATTTTTTATAGTAAAGGCTCATTTTTTACTGATCCGGATGCTGTTTCCTTCCATATGATAGCGGAAGGGGACGGAGAACTGCATGGCCTGCATGGCCTGGTCGATGGTTTCATTCCGGATGATCCCTGAGAACCGGGTTTGACTGATGACCGTATCGGAAAAAGATATTTTTACATTGTACCATCTTTCCATCTTGCGGGCCAGCTCGGCGAAAGGCTCATTGTCAAAGACCAGGGTGTTCTGTACCCAGGCGGTTTCCGGAAAAAGTCCTCCGTGTACGGGCTTTATCCGGGCAATGGTATACAGCGTGGTCTCTTCGTGATCGTCCTGCGGATGTTTTTTTATTTCCTGCAGGGTAGCGCCGACGGGTATGGTGATCTTTTCCTGCGGTTTCAGCAATATTTTCCGTTCGGGCTCCCGGGGATCGGTGATCTCGATAGCCCCTTCAATCAGCGTGGCCTCGAATTGCGTATCGCCGGGATAGGATTTCACCTCGAAAGCGGTACCGATATCCCGGATCTCCAGTTCGGAGGCATGCACGACAAAGGGGTGTGCTTCGTCATGAACAACTTCAAAAAAGGCTTCTCCTTTCAGGGTTACCTCGCGGATGCCGGTACGGGAAAAATCGTTGTAGGAGAGGTTGCTTCCGCTGTTTAGCCACACCTTGGTGCCGTCGGGCAGCACGATCTTTGAGCGGGAGCCGGGCTGGGTGGATACTTCATTGGAGGCCCGGAAATCCTTTTTCGCGATATCCGGGGATGCCAGGGAAAAATACAGCCAGAGTCCTGTGGTAACGAGCACGGCTGCCGCTGCAGCCATCACCCAGCGCCGAAGCCTGTGTCCGGCTTCCGGCCCGGCATCGGCATGAAGCCGCTGCTCCAGGCTTTTCCAGCCGGCCTCCTCATCGCGGGGCTGTTCCGCCAGGGTAAGTTTTTTCCCCAATATTCTTTTTAGAAAAGCATGGGCAGCCCCTACGGGCTCGTTCTCCCGGAGCATCCGTTCGAGCGTTTCACGCTCTGCAGGGGTAATATCCCCACTGTCTTTTCTGGCCATCAGCCGCCAGATGCTGTTTGCAGACATAAAAAACCTGTGGTCTTGACTTATATGACGGAAAAGCGGAGACGATACCCTTAAAGTGATCAAAAAAAAGCCGGCGGAGCGGTGGTGGCCTGAATGGCCGTTACTGTCGTGAGGCGGCCGGCAGCTGAAAGAGGATGGCGTTATGCAGTCTTTTGAGGGCGATGCTCATCTGGGTCTCTACGGTTTTCAGCTGCAGGTTGAGCAGGAGGGCCACATCCCGGTATTTCAATCCGTCCATTTTGACAAGCTTGAAGATCAGCCTGCATTTGGGTGGCAGGTCATTGATGGCAAGGTTTATCTTTTTCAGAAGCTCTGCAGAGATCATCAGCTCTTCGGGGGTGGCTTCCACCAGCAAGGGCGGCAGCTGTACTTCATCGAGGTTATAAATACGCTTCCCCGAGGTTTTCCGGAGATAGTCGATGCTGATATTCCGGGTGAGGATATAGCTATAGGATTTCAGGTTCTCTATCTGTTCCAGGCGGGACCGCTGCTGCCATATCCTGAGGAAGACGTCTTCCACGATCTCCTCTGCGAGCGGCCGGGAGCGGATGATGGTCATGGCCAGCTGAAAGAGCTGCCCGCTCCAGCATTCATATAATTCCCTCAGGGCAGATTCGTCTCCCCCGGCGATACGGAATTGCAAATGCTTTGTATGGTCCTGCAGCATCCTGCAACAAACCTAATCGTTTTTTGTATGTATGTGTAAAAAAAATGGTTGAGGCGGCTACAGTTCCGTTGCCCGGATGTCCAGCGAGGCCAGCATTGTTATTACTTCCTCGCAGGTTATCCCGGCAGATACCAGCCTGAAGATGTTGTCGCAGTCATCAAAGTCGAAATTCCAGGACCGTACCTTTTGTTCCCGGCTGAACAGCCTGCGGAGCGCTTCCAGGTCGGTCTGCTCCGAAGCATCGGTCTTAAAAACAAGTATTTCTTCCACGGTAAGGTATTTATGATGTCAGGCCATATTTTTTTTCAATCAGGTGCTGTATATCCTGTATGGGATAGTCCGGCATCGATACATAGGACAGCCCTACGCCGTCGAACAAGGCGCAAAGCAGGTAGACCTCGGCTTCGGGATCCGCATAGCCCAGATCGGCGAATATCCGGGTCATCTCTCCTATCCATTTTTTCCGGACATATTCCAGCTCGTTTTTTAATCCTTTTACGACCTCGGGCTGAACCGTTAAGGCGAGGGTGAGACGCAGCAGCTTTGTTTCCTGCAGGATAAAACGGAAGGAGTAATCGCTGATCTGTTTCAGAAACTGCTGCGGCGAAAGCTGATCCCGGTCTTCGAACATGGCTTCGCTCTCGGCGATCAGGGTGCTGAAGATGCCTTTGAGGATATCTCCCTTACCCTTAAAATAATAATAGATAAGCCCCTTGGATACCTTTGCCCGGCCGGCTATGCTGTCTACTGTGGTCCGGGCATAACCCTTGGCCGCGAAAAGCCAGAGGGCAGCGTCTATGATCTTTCTCCTGGGATCAGCGGTCCCCGGGTGCGGCCTTTGGGTATGGTTGCTCATCGTCTTTAAAAACGACCAGTCCTAAACTGACTGACCGGTCAGTCAAAAGTAGAACTTGTTCATGAGAGGACCAATTTTTTTTCTGTGTGATTTTCTCCCGCGGCTGCCGGGGCACCACATAAAAAATCAATATATTGACATGATCATTAAAAGGGAGGAGCTCAATAACCAAAATCATCTTTCAGCACGCTAACCCCATTTAAATGGGAGAGCTGCATATAATCTATGGAACCGGTGCCTTCGAATTGGTACCTTACGCCAAGTACCTCTGCAGGTTTATTTAAGATAGTAGTTTCATACGCTTTTTTACCGTCAATTAATATTTGTACCCGTTTGTTACGGACTTCACAACTTACATTTACCCACTGATTTAAATTGCAACCAAAAGCGGAAAGATCGGTTTCCATGCTCCTCGCTGCTTTCCCAGCCAGGTAAAGCCCTATGTCGCCCCCTACGCATCCTTTTGCACATAAGGGAAAAAAGAACATATCCTGCTTGCAATAAATAGTGATAAATATGCGTTGGCAGGCAGCGCTGCCTTGAGAAAAATTGGATTTAAGCCTTGTCCGGAAGATAAAATTATCGCTCATCAAATCTGTTTCAGGTAGTACGGTTCCATAATAAACGACAGGTGGCTTAGGTTGCATTGGGATATTTTTCTGTCGTATACTTTCGGCAGACAAATGTAAAATGCCGTTGCGTATACATTCATCCGATTTGAAATAGACAGGAACAGGATCCTGTTCAACGGCTACTATCCAGCCATTAGAAGGAATGATTAAATCATGTTCCTTTACTATACGGTTATTTACAATCAGTTTTGCCCGGTAATAACCCGGATAGTAATAGATGGATGAGTACTCCCGGCCTTTTGCAGGGACCAAGTGCCGCCGCTTCGGATCCCAGGATTGTTGTATGTACACAGAATCTGTATTGGCTGAAGCGGCATCATAGCGAAATATAACAGAATTGGGAAGACCATTGGTCACGGGTTTGCTGCTGAAAGAAAACATATCCGGAGACAACGGCTTCGGCGAAATATGACTTTTGGAAAAAATAAAGGCTCCTGCAAGTATGGCTGTCAATCCGATACCCAGCATCCAGCATATGCGCTTCCGGTTCAGCCAATGATCCGGATGTCCGGCCCCTGTACCAGCAGGTTTAATGGAAGAAGCGTCCTCCGACAATTGATGTACGGCAGTATTCGTACGCTGAAAATCCTGCCAGTTTTTGTAGCCTAAAAAGGAGGCAAGCGCGTTGAGCGTAGTGCCGGTTGGTGTGGAATTATACTTGACCCGGTTCCATATTCTTTTTAGCGTGGTAACGCTTAGCAAGATGCCTGTTTGTTCGGAAATTTGTTCTCTGAGCTGTTCAAAGTCAAATGTTGACCAGTCTTTTCCACTACCTGCACCCAGTTTCTCTTCAATCATCCGACAGCAACGATCCAGCTCCCTTTCTGTTTGTTGGGCGTTCATGAAATGGTTAATTGGTATTTTGTAGTCATGAACAAATTTGAATGGGTATAAAGTTAGCTCATTCCATCCGATTTGCCGCTACTATCTGCTTGCCATTGCTGTAGACAATAAAGTGAGTAACCTTATCTTCGTTGTTTTTGAAAAATTCAACCTCAATGCCGATATCCCGGGAGAAGAATTTATTGTCTGCTTCCGGATACAATAACGTGGAAATAAAACTTTTTCCCGACAAACGGAGATACTTCCCTGCTGTGACAACCTGCGCCTGTGTGCCATTGGGCAGTTTGTAGGTGCCGACATACATTTTTTCTACTGTGTCAGAGAGTTTGATTAGCCGGGCGTCAAAAGTAAGGTCAGGTGTGATTTGAACTCCCTCCAGGTCGCTTATACGGGCTATCATTCCCCTACCCCAATACGCATCATTCCCCAAGCCGACAAGCAATTCATTGGCTCCTTTTTTCAAAGGCAGCATGAATGACGTGTTTTCTACCGAGCAACGTCCGCCCGGCTCCTTTTCCATTAGCCGGCCTTGCAGGTTTTTATCCAAATACAGCATTTGCCCATTCAGAAAGACCCAGACATCGTCTAAGAACCCTAAATTCATTTTTTTCTTTTGCTCCACAGCTGACTGAATGTTCACCTTCAGCCAGATGATGCTTCTGACCTTGTTTTTTCCAAAGGCGCGGGTCAGGTTTATCAGTCCCCGCCGCTCGGCCTCCAGCACCCGCCATGAAGTTTCCGGGGTGGGAAGTAAATCATAGCTGAAGTCTACGTTTTTGGAGATCGGGAGCGGATCTGTCACTGCCCATCTTCGGATGTATCGGGGATCATTACCTGTGGGGTCCATGCCCGGAGACGAGGAAAGATTTTCGGTCTTTCCCGGCATCACGGTCAGGTTTGACACCACCATATCTCCCTCGAAAGCAATAGCGCCGCTTTCCGGATTTCCTTCTAAATGTTCGACCTGAAGAGCAGGCTCGTCAGTATTGTTGATGTATATGCGCAATTGTGCATGGGAAATAACCAGTTTTACATGGTTCCAATCGCCCTTCCTGAAGGTGGCATTAGACTGGTACTGAGGATAGATATCCCAAAGCAGCACACCATCAATTACAGGTGCATACTGTATGCCTTCTATAGCAGTAGAGTCCCCCGCCCGGTTCATACGCAAATAAAAGCATTCATTTTCCTCAGCATCCTGATAACGGAAATAAAAGGTCAGGTTATCGGGTTTTACATCAAATTCAATGGTGCCGTCGGAAAAATTCAGGTCCTTAGCCACTACTTTCCCGGCTTCCGGTGAAATATTCATTGCCGGCGACCCTTTCTCCTGAATGAACCCCACCGTCCCCGGTGTAAAGATCCATTTTGCCGCCTCCAGTGGGAAGTTCCCCGTCTTATTCTTCTGGGCAAAAGCCGTGGAGCAGACCAGGAAAACGCATACGAATAAAATATTCCTTTTCATTTGTTGATTTTTTTTAATTAATAGTATCCGCCTGCGACGGGATGCCCGTTTCATAAGTCTGCCTTGTAAGTATATGATTAGAAAGCCGGAGCCGGAGGGTGTATGGCAGCACTCCCGGCAAGATTAGGAAAACAAAGCAGAAAGTTCACTTCTTCATCTGTTCAAATGCTGTTCAAACGTGTTCAAGTTATATTCAGGGTCCTCAAATGCAGCTTTGAGTGAGATATTATCTAAATTATTCATTTATAGGGAGAACATTACCAGTCGATTTACTCACTTTTCAAAGGTGGATATCGGGAAGGGATCATCTTGTCGTAATTGCCCCCTCAAAATGCCGTTTTTGCACCCGCTTTAAGAAAATAATTACGCCTATGTTTGTTGAAAAAACAATACCATGGAAAAAATCCAGACGGGACTTCCGGATATCGTATCGCCGGAGGATTGGGAAAAAGCCCATCAGGCCTTTTTGAAAAGGGAGAAGGACTTTACCCGGCAGCGGGATGCGCTCAGCGCCGGGCGGCGGCGCTTACCCATGACGGAAATAAAGAAGCCATATGTTTTTGAAGGGCCGCAGGGAGCGGTAAGCTTATTGGACTTATTTGAAGGACGCCGGCAGCTCCTCCTCTATCATTTTATGTTTGCCCCGGGTGTGAACGGCTGGCCGGATGCGGGTTGTCCGGGTTGTTCTATGTTTACGGACAATATCGGGCAATTCACCCCCGCTCATCTGAAGGCGCGCGGGATATCCCTGGCGCTGGTATCGCTTGCACCGCTTGCCAGCATCGAAGCCTACCGGAAACGCATGGGATGGTCGCATCGCTGGGTCTCTTCCGGGCACAACTCATTTAACAAAGACCTTGGCATTACCACACCCCAGGGAGAAGGACATGGCCTTAGCGTATTGCTGCGCGACGGAGACCGCATCTACCGGACCTACTTCACCTCGGCCCGCGGTACCGAAGCGCTCGGAAATGTTTGGGGATTTCTCGACGCTACCCCGTTTGGAAGACAGGAGATATGGGAGGATACGCCCGAAGGCAGACCGCAAACCGAGCCTTACATATGGTGGCGCAGGCATGATGAATATGATACCCATTGATCGTAACAAGATACAATACCTCACCCTTTTCAAAAACTACTAAAAACAAATCAACATGAAAACAGTCAATCCTTACCTGAACTTTGACGGCCAGGCCGAAGAAGCAATGAACTTTTACAAATCCGTGTTCGGCGGTGAATTCACGGGCAATGGCATTATGCGTATGAGCGATGCCCCCGGTCAGCCCGATCTGCCCGAAGAAGAAAAAGACCGGGTGATGCATGTATCCCTGCCTTTGGGCAATGGCAGCCTGCTCATGGCCAGCGATATCTTTCCCTCCATGGGCCACAGGCTGACCATAGGCAACAACAATTATATCAGCCTTGCGTCCGACAGCCGGGAAGAAGCCGACCGTCTTTTTGAGGGATTGTCCAAAGGCGGGGAAGTAGAAATGCCCATGCAGGACCAGTTCTGGGGAGATTACTTCGGCAGCTTCAAAGACAAATACGGCGTCTGCTGGATGATCAATTACAGTAACGCGTCACAGGGATCGTGAAAATAAGATCATCGCGGGGGTTTAGAAAAACCAGCGAAAACCGCAAGGTGCCGATGCGCCTTCGGTATTACCTGCCCACTGCAAAGCTATGGCAGGCAGGACTGACTATAAAAAAATAAATATTAACAGATGAAAAAGATAAATATTATCTACTGGATATTTACCGGACTTCTCCTCGCGCTGATGCTGTTCAGCGGCGTTACCAGCCTCGTTAATCCGGAAAGCACAAAAGCGCTGATCTCAACCCACCTGGGTTACCCGGAATATTTCGGCCCCCTGATCAGTATCGCTAAAATATTAGGGGTTATTGCGATACTGGTCCCCGGCTTCTCCCGGCTGAAGGAATGGGCTTATGCCGGCTTTACTTTTGACCTGGTTTTTGCTGTCCTTTCTTTTATTGCCGTGGGCGATCCTGTTTCCGGTACCTGGTTCATGTTTTTCGGGTTGATCCTGGTATTCGGTTCGTATATTTTTTATCATAAGAAAAGAAAGCAGGCCGGCAGCCCGGCAGATGTTAAGGTAGCCGGATCTGAAGTAAGCATGGGATGAAGTTTATGGAAGCATAGCCCGGCAAATAAATGTTGTTATTTCCGGGGAGTGCATATCCGCCGATCCCTGACCAGACGTATAATGGACCAGCGGTATGCATCTACTGTGTTATTTCCGGTAATCCGTTTCAAACCGGTATTCGCCGGAACCTATATTAAAAACGGCATAGTTGCCTTCCATTCTTTGGAATGCGATGCCCGGGATCCCGCTCACCGGTTTGCCGCTTTCCGTAATATGCTTGTCGCTGGCCGCCGGCAACCATACTTCCGCCGTGGTATTGGCCGGTATCCTTATCTGCAGCTGAAAACGGCTTCCGGCTATTTTCCAGCTGCTTGTAATGGGGCCGCGTACAGAAAGATAGCTGCCCTGCGCATAGGTCAGATCGCCAGCCGGCTGCGGTTTGATGATGATCTTTTTAAAACCCGGAGCTCCGGGGTTAATGCCGAGCAACGAACGGTAAAACCATTCATTTACCGAGCCGAACATGGGGTGGTCCTGTGAATATACATTATCCGAATACGCCCATGTCTCCCACAGCGTAGTGGCGCCATGGTCTATCATATAGCCCCATCCGGGAAAGGTCCGCTGATCGGCGATACGATAAGCAACATCATTCCTGTCTTCCCGGCGCAGGAGGTCCAGCAGCATTTTGGTGCCGAATATGCCAGTGGTCAGGTGCACGTCGTGCCGGTCTATATTGTCTAACAGAATATCCAGCGACTTTTTCTTTTCCTGCCCGACAACCAGCCCGTACCAGAGACCGAACGCCTGGGCCGACTGGGAGGCGCTGTCAAATTTCCCGGTGCCGGCCGTATAGAACCGGCGGATAATAGCCTGTCTGATCCTGTTTTCAAGCGCTCCATACCTTTCGGCGTCAGCCTTTTTGCCGAGTAGCTTTGCAAATGCTGCAATCAGCTTTACATGGTGATAATAAAAAGCAGAAGCGGTAAACGCTTTTGAGGGTTTGTCCAACGATTCGTGGTCGCCGAGATCGGCATCGGATAAATAGTTTTCGGTATGTTCCCGGAGAAATTCAACCTCCCGTCTGAAAGCTTTATAATATTGGGCGATCAGCCGCTTATCCCCATAAAAATTATATAATTGCTCCATCAGATAGGGGAAGCTGAGCTGAAAACCCATAGGGCCGGAATGATCTCCCGGGCCGCTGTCCGCAATACCCACATAGGGAGCGGTTTCGGTAAAGCCTCCTCCGGAACGCTGATCGTTTACATCATCCTGTAATGTCTTCCGGTAAAAATTGGCCATATTGAAATCGAACATAAAGGCATTGCAGGTACAGAACAGGTCCCCGCCGTAACCGAATTTTTCACGGGCGGGGCAATCAGACTGTACGCTGAACATATTGTTCCTAAAAGTCCACCGGATATTCCGGGAAAGCCGGTTGAACATCGGATTGGATGATCCGAAGGTGCCGGCCGGCTCCACATCCGCGCTCATGCACAGGCCTTCTATATCCTGAAGCGACGGTTTACCCGGCCATCCGCTCACTTCTATATACCGGAAGCCATGGAAGGTAAAGCTCGGCGCCCATGTTTCATGTCCTTTGCCTTTTAACGTATAACGGTCTTCCTGCCAGGCGATCCGTGGCGCTCCCGCTCCCCCGTTACCGTTTTTTATCTGCCCTGCTACAGAGGTCATCACATTGATGTTCCCGTCCTTGTATTTATCTTCCCCGTACCGGAGTACAATGGTCGTACCTTGGGGCCCATGCACGTGTATGCGGGCTACGCCGGAAAAATTCTGGCCCATATCAAATACATATATCCCCGGTTTCGGCTCGGCCATGCTTACCGGGCGGATCACTTTTATGATCTTCACCGGGGGCTGCGTTTGTACGGTCAACTTGCCGGAAGGCCCCTTTACCGTTACCGCATCTTTCTGTCCTTTGAACGCTTTCGTACCGGGAACGGCCCATCCCGGCTGCTCCAGCCGGGCATCGTAATGTTCGCCGAGGTAAACGCTGTTCCGTATTACCGGTCCGGGCATGGTCTTCCAGCCTTTGTCTGTCACCAGCGTCTGTACGGTGCCGTCTGTAAAGACAATGCGCAGCTGCGCCTTTACACAGGGCATCCCCGTGGTCAGCGCATCCCTCAGGTTCCTGCTGCCCCACATCCTGAGGGGCAGCGGGTTGTACCATCCGTTGCCCAGCATTATCCCCATGGCATTGGCGCCGTGATGCACAGCGGCGGTCACATCATATACCGAGTACAGAAGCTGTTTGCTATAATTGGTCCAGCCGGGATCCAGCACATGGTCTCCTATTTTCCTGCCGTTGATGCGGGCTTCATAATAACCCAGCCCGCAGATATACAACCTTGCCGAAGCTACTTTCTTTCCGGTGTAAAAGACTCTTCGGAACAAAGGCATGGGGTCGTCCTGATAAAAATCCTCATCCTTTGTGAAGGATTTTCTGCCATCCCCGATCCATAATGCTTTCCAGTCCCCGGCGTGCAGCATGGCCGTCTCAAACCATTGCGGGCTGCTCCAGGGAGAGGCGTTCCCATCCTGGTCATAAACCCTTACCCGCCAGAAATACCGGGTGAACGATTGCAGGGGTTTCCCATTGTATTCAATATGGAGGCTCCGGTCAGTAGTTACTTTCCCTGTAGCCCACATATTGCCTTTCAGCTGAAGTATAGCAGCTTTGTCATCGCTTACGATCAGCTCATAGGCGGACTGCCGCCGGTTCCGTCCTTCCGAGACAAGCGTCCAGCTCAGCCCCGGCCGGGGAGCATCGATACCCAAAGGGTTTTTTTGGTATTCGCAGGTAAGCGTTCCCGGGTTTAATACCGGATGTCCTGCGGTTGCCTGCGCAAAAAACAGGAGCGTCGCCGGAACAATACAAAGACGGAAAAATGTTCTGCTGACTGATTTCAAGGATGATCCATTCTTCATAAGACCGGTTAGCTCAGGTTATAGATTTTTAGGGCATTTTTACAAAAAACTGCCGTTGCTGTTTCGGAGGAATAATCCTCCAGGGCCTCTTCCAGGGCCCGGATCCACCGGTCGTAAGTACCGGCCAGCAATACTACCGGCCAGTCCCCTCCAAACATTAAACGCCCCGGCCCGAAACATTGTATGGCCTGATCGATATAAGGCTTAAGCATTGCCGGTGTCCAGCTGTCCGGATCCGCTTCGGTGATCAGCCCGGAGATCTTGGCGGTTACGTTCGGAAAGGATGCCAGCAGCGCTATATTTCTTTTGTATGCTTCAAAATCCCGGTTCCTGATATCGGGCTTGCCTAAATGATCGAGTATAAACCGCGTTTCGGGACAACGGGCTATCATACGGACCGTTTGCTGCATGACATGCGGTTTGATGCTGATGTCAAAGCTGAATCCATAAGAGGGCAGCAGCTGTAAGCCGGCTATGAATGGGGCGGAGCAGCAAAGTTCCGGTTCATTGTCATACATGCGGCGTACACCTTTCACCAGAGGATGCCGCTTCAGCTCTTCCAGCTCCCGCCTGGCTTCCTTCCCTTTTTCTAAAGGAGCATAAGCCACTATCCCGCGTATACGGTCGTCTTTCCCGGCCTGCTCTTCCACAAAATGGACCTCTTCCATATATTCGTCCGGAAGGCAATCTGCCTGTACAAACACCATGTGCTGGATAGGGAATTGCTTTGCTGCTTCGCGGTAATCCTCTATAAAAAAGGATCTTCGTATGGGCGTTACGGTGTCCAGCCATGGATAATGCATCCGCTTTATATCCCAAAGATGCAGATGGGCGTCTGTCCATGAAAAGTTAAACGGGCTTTCGGTCATACCTGCTAAGATGATCTACAAACGGATAAAGGGTTTACCGGCACTGCATCAGGTGGCGATCCTTGCATTTTTGCGCAGCCGGCTGAGGGCTTTTACAGCCGCTTCCGGGATAAGGCCGTGCCGGTCGGGCGGCACATCCAGCAATAGGTTGGCTCCCCGCCGGCGGATGGCTTTGTATGCACCGGAAAGATCGTCGTCGGATCTCGGGTCATCCCCTTCGACATAAAACCATTCCTTACCGAGCGGAACGCATACTTCCCCGGGCATATAATATTTCTTGCCGTCTATGGTCCTCCATTTCTTATGACCGGATGCCGGCGGTATTGATCTTTCTATGGCAATAAGATCTGAGGGCCAGGCATAGTCCTTGTTGTATTCTTCCCCGTCGCTGATTCCGCTGTTCATCATGATCAGGGCATCCGGTTGCAAGCCGGCGATATGCTGGTATAAAAAGCTCCGGTAGCCTTGACCCAGCACCCCGGGGATATCGATCCAGACCTCTCCGATGGGTCCGTACCGGGTAAGGAGTTCGGTGAGCTGTGCGGTCTGAAAGGTCTGATACATCGAAGAAGTAAAGGGAGCAAGATCCTTTTGATCTCCGGTGGGAAAAGCGTTCATCACCGGAGACCATTTCAGGTCCGAGGGCGTCATGCTGCCGAACTTATGGTGGTTGTCCCAGGAGCAGTAATAGAAGCCGGGAAGTATACCGTATTTCCTGCACGCCTTTACAAATGCAAGCACCACGTCCGTCTTGTTCGGGCTGCTCGCCACCGTATAATCGGTGTATTGGCTGGGCCAGAGGCAATGACCTGAAACATGCTTGGTGGTTAGAACGGCATATTTCATTCCCGCTTCATGCGCCGTGGCGATCCACTGGTCCACGTCAAGCCGGTCGGGAGCATACCGCTCCGGATCTTCGGTTCCTTCAGGCAGTTCTTTTCCTACAAATGTGCTCATGCCAAAGTGGATGAACATACCATAGCCCAACGATTCCCATTGTTTGAGTTTGGACAGACTAAGCCGTTGGGCGCCATTTACACCGGGATCGTCCGGGGTATTTGCCCCCCGGCTACCGGCAAAAGGGCTGCCGGTCAGCAAAGCCCCGGCTCCTACGGCAGAGGACCGGATAAACCTTCTCCTGGATGGATCGGACATAAGAGATGCTTTTTATACAAAATTGTGAAAATTATTGCGGCCATCCCGGATTTTGTTTTAAGTGGGGATCTTTCAGGATCTCGCTGTGCGGAATAGGCATCAGATACATCTTTTCCTCAAACTTCATGGGTTGCGGGTCAAACGGTTGATAGTCGTAGGTAAAATGGCCGTCGGCTTCCTTGGTGATAATGACCCCGTGGTATTTCATATCGTTCAGATAGGCGGTAGCCAGTTTCCATCTCCGCAGGTCCCAGTACCGTTTGTTTTCAAAACACAGCTCGACGTATCTTTCCTGGCGGATGACCTTTCTCATTTCATCCTGGTTCAGGCCTGCGGGAAGCGCTGCTGTGATGCCTGCCCGTTGGCGTATCTCATTCAGGGCGGCATATACGCCGGCATCTGGTCCTTCTGCTTCATTTTGCGCTTCCGCATAGTTTAATAATACTTCGGCGTAACGGATCTCTATCCATGGCTGCGTGCTTCCGTAACCGTAGTGATAGTTGGTGTTGCCGGGGTCTATGGCCTTGACGCAAAAATATCCCGTAAGGGTATTGAATACAGTGTTAGAGGGCACGGAATCATAGTCTCTTCCGCCCCGGAAGACCCTTAGGGTAATGGTTTTCAGCGGCCCGCCGTTGGTTCCGCTGACCTGGGCGCCGTTATAGGCAATATCGGCATAAAATCTGTCGTCCCTTCCCTCGTAAGGATGCTCCGGGTCATATCCGGAGCCGGGGTCGGTGATCAGCTTGCCGTTCTTCATGGGAAATGCGTCCACCAGCTCCTGGAGCGGGGAACATTGTCCTGCATCTCCGTTGGCAATGATAAGCGGTTTTACCTTTGCATCCAGCCCGTGGTATTTCTCCGGCATATGATATTCCACTTCAAAGATGGATTCGCTGTTGGAAGGATCCAGCCAGAGTTTTTTGAGATCGGGATACAGCGAATAGACGTGCAGGTCCATTACGGCCCGGCATGCCTCCGCTGCCTCCTTCCACCGCTGTGCCTGATGATCCGGATTGAACAATGGGCTTGCATAAAACAGCAGGGCCCTGCCTTTGATGGCCAGCGCCGCCCCTTTTGTCGCCCTTCCCTTGTCCGCCTCGGCAGGCAGGCGTTCTGCGGCGGCGTCCAGCTCATCGATAATGAAGGTAAAGCACTCATCTGCTGAATTTCTGGGAATCAGCAGGCTGTCGGAAAGCGATTGCGCTTCGGTGATCAGCGGAACGCCGCCATAGCGTTTTACCAGCCTGAAATAAAAGAAGGCCCTGAGGAATTTCACCTCTCCGATCTCTCTCGTTTTTATACTGGAATCAATATCGGCGGTCTGGATATTTTTGAAGAACTCGTTGCATTTCCGGATAGCGCCATAGGTGCCGGCCCATATATCCATGGGATTATTGGTATCGTTCCAGTCTCCCAATATGATGGAATTGGGGCCGCCCGGGTAATTGCTTCTGGCCTCGTCCGCAATGTTATTGTAGGTGTTATAATCCCATCCGGGCAGGTCGTTATAGATATTGTTTATGTACAGCTGAACAAGGGATGCATCGCTCCACAGATCGGATGAGCTGATCGTTTCCGGATTGTTCCTGTTTAGAAAATCCTTTTTGCAGGTTGCGGCCGATATGGCTATTCCCAAAAGCAAGATAATGTATGTGCTGTTTTTCATGATCGGATGAGTAAAGCATTAAAAACTGAGGTTGAGCCCGGCATTGAACATTCTTTGCTGCGGATAATATTCCCCTTCCCCGCTTTCGGCTTCGGGGTCGAATATCTTTAACTGGGAAACGGTAAGCAGGTTGTATCCTGACAAATAGACTTTCAGGTTATCAATGCCCAGGTCTTTTAGACGGGCGCCCTTGAAGGTATATCCCAATTCTACGGATTTCAGCCGCCCGTAGCCGTTCTTCTTCAGCCATATATCGGAATCCCGGTCGTTGACGGACCTGGAGTTGACCCAGGACAGCGGGTATTTTGCATCCGGGTTATCTTTGGACCAGTAGTCCAGCAGATAAGTGAACGTATTGAAATAGCTGTTGGAAAACATGACCCTTCCCCTGCCGGTAAGCATAAGATTGCTCATCGTGGCTCCCTGGATCAACATATTCAGATTGAAATTTTTCCAGGATGCTCCGATATTCAGTCCGAATATGATCTTTGGAGTCCCGTTATTCTTTGAGAGCACGATCTGGTCATTTGAGGTAATGGCGCCATCCCCGTCCACGTCCTCGTAGCGGATGTCGCCTGCCATGGCTGTTTCACCGAACTCCTTTCCGTCATACCATTGCTGAGCTTCCTCATCGGTTTGAAAAATGCCCAGCGCCTTATAACCCGACCGGAACCCCACGGGCTTTCCAAGCTGCTTCACATAATCAGGCGCGCCCGGTGGGTCGTCGATCTGCACGACCTTGTTAATGGCATAGCTGACCATCCCCTTCAGCTGGTATTGCAGCTTTCCTATGCGGTGAACATGGCTCAGGGAGAGCTCGAACCCCTTGTCGTTCATCTGGGCATAATTCACACTGGGTAATGTCCTGCCGAAAGTGGACGGCACGGATCGCACCTGGCTCCACAGGATATCATACGTGTGTTTATAGAAATAGTCAAATTCAAATCCCAGCTGACCGTCCCATAGCGTCCCGTCCAGTCCTATATCGCTTATGGACGTTTTTTCCCAGGTGATATCGGGATTCGGAAAAACCCCGTAATATGCATTGATCTGTGGTACGCCTCCGAATACAGGTCCTGCACCGCTTTGCAGGGTATACAGCTCTTCATACTGGAACGGTGAAACCCGGTCATTTCCGAGCAGGCCCTGTGAAGCTCTGAGCTTCAGGTTGCTGATAAAGGCGAGACCGGGATTATCCCTGATAAAGGGTTCTTCTGAGATATTCCATCCTGCCGATATATCGGGGAAAAACCCAAACCTTCTTCCTTTGGGAAACTTATAGGAGCCGTCATACCTGAAGGCCACCTCAAAAAGATATTTTCTGGCATAATCATAGTTAAAGCGGCCGACGATGCTTTGCCGGGCGTCGGTAAGGATGCCATAACCGGAGATGGTCTGGTTTTCGGATCCGCTTGCAAAAAGCTGATCCTTGATGTTTGAAGGGAAATCTGCCTTGGAACCGTTGAGGTTATCTCCTCCCCCGTCGGATTGCTCGGCCAGCAGCAGGCCTGTTATATTGCTTTTCCCGAATGAACCGGTATATTCCAGAGAAAGGTTAAATGTGCTGTTGTAAAGTTGCTGATAGGTCTCGTTGAGATAGGTCGGGGCATCCACTACTTTGGTTCCGATGATATTTCCCGACTCATCTTCGTCATACATGGTGTATGGAGTGAAGAATTTTTTATCAAAGTCATATTCCTTGTGCCAGGAGGCCGTTCCTCCGAGTACCAGCCCCTGGGTAATAAAAGGCAGCTTTTGCCTGAACGACAGGGTGCCGTTGAACAGGTTGTCGGTGTTCTGGATATATCCGGACTGGTGGACCATTGCCCAGGGATGGGCGCCGGTGGTGTTGCGGGGCGTTCCGTCGTTGTTGAAAGCCTTCCGGGTGGGATCCTGCACCTTGGTTATAAAAAAGATGTAATTGGCGTCATAGCCCGGAGATGCGGATTTTTCCTGGCGGCCATCCAGCTGAAGCGTCACGGTCAGGTTTTTACTGATATCCGCATCAATATTGCTCCTGAAATTATACCGCTTGAAATTGATGCCGCTGTACATACCATCCTGGTCCACAAAGCCGGCAGAGGCAAAATAGCGGATGTGCTGGGATCCGCCGCTCAGGGTCAGGTTATGATGGGTGACGAATGATCTGTTTTTAAAGGTAAGCGCATACCAGTCGGAGCCATCCCTGCCGCTCCGGTAGTCGTCCAGTTGCTTTTCGGTATAGAACTGGGGCGCCTGGGATGGATTAGACGGATCATAACCCTGGTTGATGAGGGCATCATTGTGGGTTTTTGCATATTGGTAGGCAGACATCACTTTGGGATACAGCGTAGGTTCCTGGAACCCGAAATCTGCCCGGTAGGTGATCTCCGGACTGCCGGTCTTCCCGTGTTTGGTGGTTATTAAAAAAACGCCGTTGGCGGCCCTTGCGCCGTACACCGCAGCAGAGGCATCTTTTAAAATGGTTATGCTGGCGATCTCTGCCGGGTCAATCTGTGAAAAATCGCTGCGGACCACCCCGTCCACCACGACCAGGGGACTGTTATCGTTTAAGGAGCCCATCCCCCGGATCGTAAAGTTTGATCCTTCTCCCGGTCGTCCGTTGGGATTTACGGCGATCACGCCGGGAAGCCTTCCGGACAGGTTGTTGGTGATATTGGGTGCGGGAGAGGACTGCAGCTCGTCTCCCGAGATGGAAGAAATAGCCCCGGTGACATTCATTCTCTTTTGCGTGCCATATCCCACCACCACCACTTCGTTCAGGCCGCTTGTAGCAGTCTTCATGGTCATATTGATCTCAGGGTTTGTTTGTACAGCAACCTCACCCGCATCATATCCTACATAGGAAAAGACAAGCGTATCCCCGCGGCCCGCTTTTATTTCGTAATGCCCGTTCGGATCGGTTACGGTTCCCCGGTCCGTCCCTTTAACCTGTACGGAAACACCGACGAGCGGGTCGGGAGGCGTTTGTGTGCCCACCACCTTTCCGTGTACCTGATCAGCCCCGGCAGGGACCTGCGCATGCGCGGCAGTATATAGCATGGCGGTCAATAATGGGAGGAAAATCCTGAAGGGGCGGGTTTTCGCAGCAGCCGGCTTCTTGCCTGTAGATGAGGATCGCATCATGTTATCTTTTAGCTTTTGGCAGAAATATCATCGTATAGACGATCCGTGACGCACCCTGTGGATGCGGAGGATACGGTCATACTGTATTTATATAAGACACCTTTCCGGTATTTCAATTCAGGGGCTTTCCATGCCTTTTTTCTCAATACGATCTCCTGTTCAGACAACTTTGCCGCTATACTGTTGTGCAAAGCATCTATGGTAATGATGTCCCCGTCTTTTAGCAGGGCGATCAGTCCCCCCTCGTAGGCTTCCGGCGTAATATGCCCTATCACGAAGCCATGTGTCCCGCCCGAAAACCTTCCGTCGGTGATCACCGCGACATTTTTACCCAGCCCCGATCCCATGATGGCTGCGGTAACCTTCAGCATCTCCGGCATACCCGGTCCGCCCTTCGGACCTTCGTACCGGATCACAATCACATCGCCGGAGGATATTTGCTTTAATTCAATGGCGCGGATGGCGGCAAATTCGTCATCGAATACCCTGGCCGGTCCTTCGAATTTTTCTCCCTCTTTGCCCGTGATCTTGGCTACTGCCCCTTCAGGGGCCAGATTCCCGTAAAGGATCTGCAGATGACCGGTGGACTTGATCGGCTTGTTAAAGGGTTGCAATATTCCGGATCCCTCATTCAGCGAGGGCACCCCTTCGAGGTTGTCCGCCAGCGTACGGCCGGTTACGGTGAGGCAGCGGCCGTCCAGCAATCCGGCTTCCAGCAAGCGCTTCATGACGGCGGGCGTACCGCCGGCATCATAGAGGTCTTCCATCAGATACCGGCCGCTGGGCTTCATGTCGGCCAGCAGCGGCGTGGCATTGCTGATCCGCTGGAAGTCCGATAATTGTAATGATATGTCGGCTGCCTGCGCAATGGCCATCAGGTGCAGTACGGCATTCGTGGATCCCCCCAGTGCGATCACCAGGGTGATCGCATTTTCAAAGGAAGCCGCAGTAAGGATATCCGACGGCTTTATATCTTCCGCCAGCAGGTGATAGAGGGCGTTTCCTGCCTGCCGGCATTCCCGTTCTTTTTCCGGGCTTAAGGCCGGATTGGAAGAGCTGTACGGGAGGCTGAGCCCGAGGGCTTCGATCGCAGCAGACATGGTATTGGCCGTGTACATGCCGCCACAGGCGCCTGCCCCGGGGCAGGCGTGGCGGATGATCCCTTCAAAATCCTCCTGAGAAAGCTCCCCGGCTATTTTTTGGCCGTAAGCTTCCAGCGTGGAAAGGATATTGATCTTCCGTTCCTTGTACAATCCCGACCGGATGGTCCCCCCGTATACCATGATGGAAGGCCGGTTCAGCCGGCACATGGCCATGACAGCGCCCGGCATATTTTTATCGCAGCCCATAATGGCAATCAGGCCGTCATACCATTGCGCGTTCACCACGGCTTCTATCGAATCCGCGATAATATCGCGGGAAGGAAGCGAGTACCGCATGCCGGTCGTTCCCATCGTAAGGGCGTCGCCTACCCCGATAGTATTAAAGATCAGCCCTACCATGCCGGACTCGGAGACGGCGTGTTTCACCAGACCGGCCAGATCATTGAGATGCATGTTGCAGGGGTTTCCTTCAAACCATGAGCTGACAATGCCGGCCTGCGCTTTTTTTAGGTCTTCCCGGGTGAGGCCCGCTCCGTGCAGCATGGCCCTGGAAGAAGGCTGGCTCATATCTTCGGTAAGGACGCTGCTGTATTTGTTCAGTTTCTTTGACATAAAACAATGCTCCGCTATATCGGTGTTTGGATTTAATGGAATGAAAAATGCCGGCCGCCCCGTGCTTACGGCGAAGGTATCATGGTCCCGCCGGCATCGCTTGAAGCGTAGGCTGACTCCACTAACTGCATGGTACGGTAAGCGCTGCTGACATGATTGATCAGTATCGTTTGGGACCCTTCCGTATAGCACATCAGATTGGCCATGGAACCGATAAAGGCATCCGGGAACCAGGTCCCTTTCAGCCGAACGGATTTCCATTCGGGCTTTTTTTCTTTTTCAAGCAGTACATATTCGAAGGTATCCGGTACGCCGCTGGGATAATCCAGATTCATCCCCAGTGTGGTCCGGATCGCGCCTTTTGTGCCTTCGAACTTGATAAAAGAATCCTGGTATTTGAGCCCGAACTCATGCCCGTGATTGGTATTGATAAAAGCCCGGATGATATCGTCGTATTCCAGCAGGATAACAGAACGGGTCGATGCCAGCTGCATCATTTTGGGATGTTTTAAGGTTTTGGCGTATATCCCCAAAGGCTCACCGAAAAAATACCGCATCATATCCATATAATGAATGCTGTGATAAAGCATCTCCATGCGGGGAATGCCATACAGGAATTTCCATAGATGCCAGGGGTGGTAGATGTTCATCCTGATCTCCATATCATGAAGATCACCGATCAGGCCCTGGTCTATCATTGCTTTTGCCAGCTGCACTGCAGGGATGAACCGCATCTGGAAATTTACCGCAGCGGTGAATGCTTTATCCTCGCAGATTTTCAGGATCTCCACCGCTGCGGCTATGGTTTCACCCATAGGCTTTTGTATCATTACCGTGGCTTTATCGGGCAAGCCCTTTAATACGCCGGGGATGGCAGAGGCGGGTACGGCCACATCAAATATGGTTTCCCCGGGTACGGCATTTACGAGCTGTTCCTGGCTCTCATAGATCTTGCCGATGTCAAAATTCCGGGCAAGCTGTGCTGCCTTTGAAAAAACAGGGTCGTAAATACCCGTCACCTTCCATCCCGCCTTTGCATAGGCCGGCAAATGCCCGTCGTGCACGATGCCGCCGGCGCCGATGATGGCGATGGGCCCCGGATGGAGGGGCATTTGAGGTTGGTAGTTTATATTAGCCGGAGTTTCCATCATAAGACGTTGAGATAATTTCGAACGTAGAGCAAATTTATTTTCCCGGACCGGCGCATGCCCACACTTTTTACGGGTTTATCTATACTATTTTGCCTTTTTGGGCGTCTTCCTGATAAAACACCTTATATTAGTGTGGATCAGCTGAATATCTCTGAACGCTTGCATTATAAAACACGCTAAATTATCGGTGGCCATGAAAGCAATACTTCAGAAAGTGCCGGTGACTTCCGACACTTCTTTTGCCGTGCAGGAATTCAGATCGCCGTACTTTAGTCTACCCTGGCATTTCCATCCGGAGTGTGAGCTTGTGCTGATAACACAGGGAACAGGAAAACGGTTTGTAGGAGATCATATTGCCTGTTTTGAGCCGGGAGACCTCGTATTGCTGGGTCCTAATTTACCGCATTGGTACCGTAGCGATGCGGCTTATTATGAAGACAATCCGGAACTCAGGGCGGCCTCCCTTGTCATTCAGTTCCCCCCGGACTTTGCCGGCGGGTCCTTCCTGGAGCTGCCGGAAGCGGAGGACATCGGCGAGCTGCTGAAAAAAGCTGTTCTGGGCGTTGAGATCCTCGGGAAAACAAGGAGATCCGTCATATCCATGATGCAGACGCTATGCAACTTAAAGGGTATGGACAGGTTGCTGTGTTTGCTTGCTATATTAAATACGGTAAGCGCTTCGGATGAGATTCGTGCGCTTTCGAGCCCCGGCGTTACCGGTGTGCAGCTCAAGGACTCTATCCGTGTCAACCGGATATATGAATACGTCATGAGCCATTATACAAAGCCCATCCGGCTGCAGGAGGTAGCCGCCGTGGTCAACATGTCCCCTTCCGCTTTTTGCCGTTACTTTAAGACCAGGACGCGCAAAAACTTTATTCTTTTTCTGAATGAGATCAGGATCGGACATGCCTGTAAGCTATTGATCGAAGGAGATTACAGCATCACCGAGATCTGTTACATGAGCGGCTATAATAATGTGGCATTCTTTAACCGCCAGTTTAAAGCGCTTAAAGGCAAAACCCCCAAGGAGTTCAGGCGGGAATATTTGGGCAGGTTTATTGCCGGATAAGTTGCAAATTTGCAGGCTGGCATCGTAATCGATGTCTTTTTGTGGATGTAATTGTTAACATAATGAACGGGATACTGAAGATATCAATCAGCTGCTTTTTGCTGATATTGGTTTTTAATGTCACCAGATCGTTTGCACAGACCGGCCAGGGAGCCACCGGCCGTACCTATCAGAACCCGCTGCCGGTAAAATTCGGGGATCCTTATGTGCTGCACGTAAAAGGCGGCAAATATTATATGTATGGAACCGGCGGCAAGGCCAAAAACGGATTTGCCGCTTATTCCTCAACCGACCTGGTAAACTGGAAAGAAGAGGGTCAGGTATATTATGCAGGCAACAGGAACGGCTGGAGCGATTCTACCGCCGCATTTAACGGGGCGTACTGGGCGCCGGAAGTGTACCAATATAACGGGCGGTTTTATATGTTCTACAGCGCCCAGTGGAAGCAGAATCCCAATAAGGAGACCGAGAACTTCCGGATCGGGGTGGCGGTGGCCGACAAGCCTACGGGACCGTTTGTGGATGTAAGCGAGAAACCGGTCTTTGACCCCGGCTATCCGATTATCGACGCCAACGTGCTTTTCGATAAAAACGGTAAGATTTACCTTTATTATTCCCGCTGCTGCTACAAGCACCCGGTGGAAAGCGAGGTGGCTGCCTGGGCGAGAAAAAGGGAATGGTTCGATACGATAGAGGAAAGCTGGGTATATGGCGTTGAGCTGAAGCCTGATTTCAGCGGGGTAATCGGTCAACCCGTATTGTTGTTACGCCCACCGGTGAAAATGAATGACAGGCAATCGGAATGGGAAAGCCGCTCGGTTACCTCAAAAGAGGTCAACCGGCGATGGACCGAAGGATCTGTCGCCTTTAAAAAAGGAGACACCTATTACATGATGTACTCGGCCAATTATTTCGGGGGTAAAAACTATGCAGTGGGTTATGCCACTTCAAAAAGCCCGCTGGGCCCCTTCACCAAAGCAGCCAATAATCCTGTATTGCAGAAGAACGCGGACAAGGGCGGGGTGGTCACCGGCACCGGACATAACAGCATTACTTATTCCCCCGATGGGAAAGAGATGTTTTGCGTCTATCATGCGCGCACATCGGCGACGGGGGAAAGCCGCGTGGTTTTTATCGACCGGATGAAGATATTAAAAGACGGGATGCTGGTGGTAGAAGGGCCCACGACCACACCGCAGGCGTTGCCCTCGAGCAGATAGCGCAACAGGAATGCTCAGCTTTATTTCCCCACGCTTCTCTGCAGCTGCTCGGGGTATCTTGCTCCCTGAATCGCAATTTTTGAAGCGGCGGTTTCTATTTGTTGCACGTCATCCGGGGATAATGCTATATCGGCTGCAGCGATATTTTCCTGTAAGCGATTTATTTTAGTCGTTCCGGGAATGGGAACGATCCAGGGCTTCCGGGCCAGCAGCCATGCCAGGGCTATTTGTGCAGGGGTGGCGTTTTTTTCTGAGGCAATATCCTTTAATACATCTACCAGGGCCAGGTTGGCTTTTCGGTTTTCTTCAGCAAAACGGGGTAAGGTGTTTCTGAAATCGCCAGGATTGAACTTTGTCTGTTCATTGATGGCTCCGGTCAGGAAACCCCTTCCCAACGGGCTGAAGGGAACAAAGCCGATCCCCAGCTCTTCCAGCGCCGGAAGGATCTCCTGCTCGGGTTCGCGGAAGAACAAAGAATACTCGCTTTGCAATGCCGCTACCGGTTGTATGGCATGCGCCTTGCGGATGGTTGCTATGCCGGCTTCAGATAATCCCCAATACCGGATCTTTCCAGCTTTGATCAGATCCTGAACGGCTCCTGCTACATCCTCCACCGGAACGTCCGGGTCGACCCGGTGCTGGTAGAACAAGTCAATGTAATCCGTCTTCAGCCTTTTCAACGAAGCATCCGCTACTGATCTGATATTTTCAGGACGGCTATCCATACCCATATTGGCTTTGCCTTCCTTAAATCCAAATTTGGTAGCGATGATCACTTTATCCCTAAAGGGCGCCAATGCCTCTCCCAGCAGTTTTTCGTTCTCAAAAGGTCCATAAGCTTCCGCCGTATCAAAAAATGTCACTCCTGCGTCAAAAGCGCCGCGCAACAACTTGATGGCTTCCCGCTTTTCAGCTGCGGGGCCGTAGGCAAAGCTCAGCCCCATGCATCCTAATCCCAAGGCAGAGACTTCTAATCCGCTGTTTCCTAATATTCTTGTTTTCATACGGCCGATAGTTCATTTTACGATAATCAGCTTAAAGGTAAGCAATACTGCCGATGTCCGGCCGACCACTCAGAAATATCTTTTGTGTTCAACATTTTTCAGTAGCCCTTGTCTTTGATCGGACAATCGTTTGCACGTTTCCAGGGTTCTGGCGCTTTTTTCTGTGCTCCAGTATTATGGCTCTCAGCCTCAGAAATGGCGTTTCTATAGCTTTGTTGAGCATATAGGCGCCCAGGAGCGCCGTAATAAAACATAACAGTAACATGAGCGTGCCTTTGGGATCGATGCCCGTTTTTGCGATTTGAGGTTGTATGAGGTGTATAACGCCTTTATGAGAAAGATAAAGCGCATAGGAAAGCTTTGCGATGAGCGTAGTGGCGCGGCTGTTAAAACGGTATAAAACACAGCTGGGGCAGATCGCCGACATGACCAGCAACCCAAAGCCCGCCGAAACAAGCGGGAACCCGAATACGGTAGCATAAAAGCTTTTTTGGTCTTTACACAAGAACCACGCACCCACCAGCACAAGCATACCCAGTATCAGGATGCTGTTTCCGTTTTTGGACAGACGGCCTTTAATGGCGGGTTTGAAGGTAAAAAGAGCCCCGATGGCGATCCCGGCTAAGAGCCCATCAAGACGATTATAAGTTGGATAATAGATCAACCGATACCAGATGATTCCGAAGTCGGATTGATCTTTATGCGGTGCGATCAGAAAGTGCCAGCCGGCGATCCTCACCACTAATCCCAAGACGAAAAGGAGCAGGATTAATATCCAGCCTTTCTTCCAGGCTTTGCCATATATCAAAGCCGCAATTACCCATGGAAAAAGTAAATAAAAATGCTCTTCTACGCATAACGACCATACGTGGGAAAAGGTGCCGTAATTTTTGATGTCGAATCCAAAATTCTGTGTAAATGTCAGAAATTTCCAAAGTGGCGGCAAAGCTTCCTTTTCTCTGAATGCCGGTATCATAAAGTAGATGGATAGTAATACCAAGTACAGTGGAATGATCCTGAAGATCCGTTTAATAAAGAAGTCCGGCACAGAGATAGGCTTTGCCTGGGCCATCCTTCGAAACAGCGGTGTCGATATCAGATATCCGCTCAGTACAAAGAACAGGTCGACGCCCGCCCATCCGAAGCCCATGGTTTCATCTATCCATTTCGGATGATGAAACATCCGGTAATGGTAAAAGACGACCATTATGATAGCCAGGGATCTCAGGTGATCAAGTCCGTAGAGCCTGTCTTTTGTTTCCGGTGCCGCTATATTATATGCCATATCGTGTATGAGGTTGCCTGGATTATGCTTCATTTTCACATTGCGGGGAAAAAGATAAGTATTTTATCGGGAGGTAGTACCTGAAATAACGGGCTTCATTTCAGCGCAAAGTTGGTTAATTCCTAAAATAAAAAACCAGCCTCTTGTGGAAGCTGGTCTGCAATCGATGCTGCAAGTGACTCCGTCAGGATTACTTGTAGTGATCCTGGTTTCTTGGGCCTTACCCAAAGCCTTCTGCACGCTTCGCGTGCCCTGGTCTTTTTGTTTGTCCGCTTTTGAAAGCTCCCGCTTTCATTCGCTCCCAAACAAAAAAGCCCTCCAACTCCGTTGGAAGGCTTTGTGACTCCGTCAGGATTCAAACCTGAAACCTTCTGATCCGTAGTCAGATGCTCTATTCAGTTGAGCTACGGAGCCATTCCTTAAAACCCTGGGGTCTTTTGGGATGGCAAAATTAATCTCTTTTTTGATTTTTGCCAAACGGTTTTTATCTCTCCTGCCGGGGCCCTATTTTCGCAGAAACGCTTCAAATAAAATCTTTATGCAAACCGAGCTCTGGTCCATCGGGAAGGCCAACGAGGCCTACGTGGAAGAAGGTATCAGGCTTTTCTCCGGTCGCCTGCGGCATTATACCGATTTTTCCCTCAGGATCATCCCACCGCCCAGAAATGCCCAGCACCTGCCCATTCCTGAGCAAAAAAGGCAGGAAGCCCGGCTCGTGGAGCAGCAGTGCGAAAAAACGGATTATCTGGTGGCGCTGGACGAAGGCGGCAAACAGATGAGCACCCTGCAGCTGGCCGATTTTCTCCGCCATCAGCAAAACAGCAGCCTGCGCAGGCTGATCTTTCTCATCGGAGGAGCCCATGGGCTGGATGCCGCCGTTCTCAGCCTCGCCCGGGCGCGGCTTTCACTGTCCGACCTTACCTTCCCCCATCAGCTGGTGCGGCTGATCATGACGGAACAGCTTTACCGGGCCTTCACCGTGCTGCGGAACGAGAAATATCATCATCAATAGTTACCTTTACCGATCTTAAGTATTGTCTATGTCGGTTACCCTGCTTATCATCATTGTTACCTGTGTGGTCTCCATCGCAGCCTTCCGGAATCAGCAATTGCTGGAGCGAAGCCTGTTCTGGCCTTATTATGTAAAGCGCAATAATGAGTGGTGGCGCTTTATTACCTGCGGCTTTATCCATGCGGATTACATGCACCTCGCTTTTAACATGATTACCCTGTATTTCTTCGGGCGCATTGCGGAGACCTATATCTTTCCCCGGCTGGAATTTGTGCTCTTTTACGTGCTGGCGCTCGTGGCCTCCAACCTCTACAGCTATTTCCGGCACAAGGATAACTTCGATTACCGTGCGCTCGGGGCTTCCGGGGCGGTTTCGGCGGTAGTCTTTGCCTTTATCATCCTGGCCCCCTGGGAAAAGATCATCATCTTTGTGATCGGGGTGCCGGCCATCCTTTACGGCGTCTTCTACCTGGGCTATTCGGCCTACATGAGCCGGAAGGGATATGACAATATCGGGCATGATGCCCATCTCTGGGGCGGGGTATTCGGCATCGTATATACCCTGGCGTTACGGCCCGAGCTGGGCCGCCTTTTCCTGGAGCAGCTGCTTCATTTCCGCTCCTGATCCGGGCGGCGCGTGATCTTCAGCAGCGACCGGGTATGTTCCGTCACCTTAAACCGGTCGTCTATCCGCTGTCCGGCTATCCATATTATACGCCCCCCGGATTCGACTACCCGTATTTTTTCCTTTTCTGTCAGGGGCAGCTTCCGGTCGATGAAGAAGCGGCTCAGCTTCTTCTTTTTTCGCATGCCCAGCGGGTAAAAGTAATCGCCCTGCTGCCAGGGGCGCAGCAGCAGCGGAAACCGGATATGGGCCGCATCGAGGAGGGCGATGTCCGGGTCCGCAGGCAATACAACACCCGCGCCGGCAGTGGTCTCAGCTTTGACTCCTGACGGAGTCAGGGCGGAGACCGGCAGGGATTCGAAATAAAAGGTACCGGTATCGGTGACCATCAACGCCGGCAGCTTTTCGATCAGGTGGTGGACGGCGGCGGCGCTCTTTAAAGGGGTCACGATGAGCCAGTCCCGGTCGCGCAGCACGCGATGGGTGGAGGAGGCAACCGTCTTCCCCGGGCCGCTGTCCAGCAGTCCGGCGATCTGGACTGCCTGCTCGGGCGAGAAGCAGAATTCCTGGAAAAGCTCGTAGCAAAGGGTATGCAGCGCCTCCTGCTGCTGTAGCAGGCGTACCGGCACGAAGTGCTCCTCTCCTTTCCGGCGCAGCAGCTTTTTCCGTAACCGCTCCACCGCATCCCGGTAGAGCAGCTCCGCCTCGCGGAATCGTCGGGTGTTGGCGGCCAGGTTTTTTTCCACTTCAGGAAAGGCTTTTTTCAGCACCGGCACTACCTGGTGACGGATATAATTGCGGGTATATTTGTCTGAGCTGTTGGAGCTGTCTTCCACGTACGACAGTTCCTTTTCCTCCAGGTAGGCCTTGATCTCCCCTACGGGTGCAAACAGCAGCGGACGTATCACATGCCCCTGGCGCGGCAGAATGCCGTGCAGGCCGGCCATGCCGGTGCCCTTGAAAAAATTGAGCAGCAACGTTTCCACGCTGTCATCCCGGTGCTGTGCGGTAGCAATACAGGAATAACCGTTCTCCTGGCGAACCCGCTCAAACCATTCGTAGCGAAGCTGCCGGCAGGCTTCCTGTATGGTCAGCCGTCGTGCCGCGGCGTACGCTGTAGTGTCGAAGGCAATATGGTGAAAAGGCACCTCGTAATGCCGGGCCAAAGCGGTGACAAAGTCTTCATCGCGTTCCGACTCCCCACCGCGCAGCCGGAAGTTGCAATGGGCGATGGCAAAGGGATAACCTGCCTCCCGGAAAAGATGACAAAGCGCAACGGAGTCCTTGCCCCCGCTTACGGCCAGCAGCACGGTACCGGAAGACGGAATGAGACGGTGTGCATTCACATATTTTTTTAGCGCTTCTAACAGCATAACGATTCAATAAGCCAGCTCCTCATAAGCCGATTGTAATTCATTATAAGCCCGCTGCTCTCCCGCCGCCTTTGCCGCCGCCATCCCCTTTTCAAACACGGCAAGCGCGGCCTCCGCATCGCCCTCCTGCTCCAGCAGCTTCCCCAGCTGATAATAGGATGGCACATAGGCAGGGTTTTTCTTCAGCACCGCTTCAAAAAGCATCCTCGCCTTGTCTGTTGCCCCCGTGCCGAGATACTCCATGGCAAGGGCATGCCGGAGAAAATCATCTTCGGGTTCCCGTGCTAAAAATTCCTGCAGCTGTGCGATCCGTTCCTGCATGGGATGAATTTTCGGTAAAGATACTTTGTTTCATCTGTTCATATTTCGTTTTTAATGGTCAGATGACACCGAAGGTGCATCGAGACCTATGACTATTATTATGAACGAGATAAACCTCGCATATAGGAATATTCCTGGACGATAAATATTATCATGCTCGGTTTATTAATTCCCCCTTTTTTCTCACCTTTGTACGTCACAGGCGTATCGGCCTGCTGCGCGCGAAGCGTTGCCGGCGGATACCGGAAACCGGGACCCACAATGTCTGTACATAAAGAAATAAAGCGTATCACCACCCATACGCTGCAAAAGATGAAGCACGACGGCACCAGGATCGCCATGCTTACCGTATACGACTACTCGATGGCGCGCATCTTTGACGATGCAGGCATGGATGTGCTGCTCGTGGGCGACTCTGCTTCGAATGTGATGGCCGGTCATGAGACGACGCTGCCCATCACGCTGGACCAGATGATCTACCACGCCTCTTCCGTCGTCCGTGCAGTGAAACGGGCACTGGTGGTGGTAGACCTTCCCTTTGGCACCTACCAGGGTAATTCCAAGGAGGCGCTCAATTCCGCCATCCGCATTATGAAGGAGTCCGGCGCGCACGCCATCAAGATCGAGGGCGGCAAGGAGATCGAGGAATCGGTAAAACGTATTATTTCAGCAGGTGTGCCGGTAATGGGTCACCTCGGTCTGACGCCCCAGTCTATTTATAAGTTCGGGACCTATGCCGTACGGGCCACCGAAGAGGCAGAAGCCGAAAAACTATTACAGGACACCACCGTACTGGAAGAGGCTGGCTGCTTCGCGATCGTATTGGAGAAGATACCGGCTCAGCTGGCCGGTCAGGCAACGGCCCGGCTTTCCATCCCGACCATCGGCATCGGCGCCGGTGGAGCGGTCGACGGGCAGGTGCTGGTGATGCACGATATGCTGGGGATCAACAAAGACTTCAAACCCCGTTTTCTGCGCCGCTATCTCGAGCTTTACGATACCATCAAGGACGCGGCCGGGCAATATATACAGGATGTGCGCGGGCATGATTTCCCCGGGCCGCAGGAACAGTATTGAGCGGACGCAGATGCCCGGCGGGCAGAATGTCAAAATGAATATCACATGGATTTTCTAAAAACACTTTCTGTGGCTTCCGCTAACAGCGGTGTTTCTACCGGCAGCAACTGGCTGCAGGCCGGCGGCCCGGTGCTCAGCTCCTTTTCGCCGGTGGACGGAAGCGTCATTGCCACCGTTACCACCGCTGCGGCGGCCGATTATGATAGGGTGGTAACCCGGGCGCAGGCCGCCTTCCACGGCTGGAGCGCCCTCCCTGCTCCGCGGCGGGGAGAGATCATACGGCAGGTGGGTCTGGCGCTGCGGGAGAAAAAAGAAGCCCTCGGGCGACTGGTTTCCTGGGAAATGGGCAAAAGCCTGCAGGAAGGACTGGGTGAAGTGCAGGAGATGATCGATATCAGCGATTTTGCCGTCGGACTTTCCCGGCAGCTTTACGGAAGGAGCATGCATTCGGAGCGGCCCGGTCACCGGATGTATGAACAATGGCATCCGTTGGGCGTCACCGGCATCATCACGGCATTCAACTTTCCGGTGGCGGTATGGAGCTGGAATGCTTTTGTTGCGCTGGTATGCGGTAATACGGTGATCTGGAAACCTTCGGAAAAGACGCCGCTCTGCGCCGTGGCCTGTCAGCAGATCATCGCGGAAGTGCTGGCGCGTAACGACATGTCCGAAGGCGTGAGCAATGTCATCGTCAGCGGACGTGAAGGCGGGGAATGGCTGGCCGGCGACTCCCGCATTGCGCTGATATCGGCGACCGGCTCCACGCGCATGGGCAGGTCTGTGGCCGCTGCGGCCGGAGCCCGGCTCGGTCGCACGTTGCTGGAGCTGGGCGGTAACAACGCCATCATCATCACCCCGGAGGCCGATCTGGATATGGCCCTTGCCGGCAGCATATTCGGCGCCGTCGGCACGGCCGGCCAGCGTTGCACCACTACCCGCCGGCTGATCATCCACGAAGAGATATACGACCGGTTCAAAGAAAAGCTGGTAAAGATATATGGGCGGCTACGCATCGGCGATCCCCTTGATGAGAATAATCACGTAGGTCCGCTTATCGATAAGGACGCCGTGCTGGATTACCTGCGGGCTCTCGAAGCCATCCGCGAAGCGGGAGGCGTCTTTGTAGTGGAGGGCGGGCAGCTGGAAGGACCCGGCTATGAAAGCGGCTGCTATGTAAAGCCCTGCGTGGCCGAGGTGGAGAACAGCTGGGAGATCACACAGCGGGAAACCTTTGCTCCTATTTTATATCTGATCCGTTACCGGGACAGTCTCGATGCCGCCATTGCCCTGCAGAACGGGGTGCCGCAGGGGTTGTCATCGGCCATCATGACCGGTAGCCTGCGTGAAGCCGAGCAGTTTCTTTCCGCTGCAGGTTCCGACTGCGGCATTGCCAATGTCAATATCGGCACCAGCGGCGCCGAGATCGGCGGCGCTTTCGGCGGTGAAAAAGATACCGGCGGAGGCCGGGAATCCGGCTCCGATGCATGGAAGGCCTATATGCGGCGCCAAACCAGCACCATCAACTATTCCACCTCCCTGCCCCTGGCGCAGGGCGTGCGCTTTGATGTGTGAACAGTCAGGCCTCAGCCACCTCGAAGGTGATCTTTACATTCAGCCGGTATTCGCTGATGCTGCCGTTTTCGCCCACAATGGCGCTCATGTTTTTTACATTTACAGACCGGATGTTGCGTACCGTTTTTGCGGCATGCTTTACCGCATTCTGCGTTGCGTCTTCCCAGCTTTTGGGAGAATTGGCGAGGAGCTCGATTACTTTTAAGACAGCCATAATGGAAGGGTTTAGGGGTTTTAGATGACTTAAATTACGAATAATTCCCCAAAAGCAAAAATCAGACCGCAACCGTCCGGGGATCATTTCCCGGGCGCTTCTTCTTTCCGGAGCCCCGTATAGGCGGAAGGGGTGATCCCGAACTGCCTCAGGAAGTTCCTTCCGAACTGATCCTGCGATCCGTAGCCCACCATCTCCGATACCTCATAGATCTTGTAATGTCCTTCGGCCAGCAGCGCTGCGGCTTTCTTCAGCCGGCTGATGTTGATCAGTTCATGGGGAGTAAGATCGGATATGGCCTTTATCTTCCGGTAGAGCGTGGGGCGGCTCATACACATGTAAAGGCTAAGTTGTTCCACATCGAGACCGGTATCGGTGAGGTGATCTTCGATAACCTGGTTTAGCTTTTCAAGAAAAGCCTCGTCGGCGCGGGTATGGGCCATACTCCGGATATGCGTCAGCGGCAGGCTGGCAAAATATTGCTTTAGCTTCTCCCGGTTGGCCAGCAGGTTGACGATCTGTACCTGCAGGTGTTCGGGGGAAAATGGCTTTTCGATATAAGCGTCGGCGCCCAGCTCCAGCCCGGCTATCCTGGACTGCAGGGTGTTTTTTGCCGTCAGCAGGATGACCGGGATATGGCTGTATTCAAAATCTGATTTTATACGGCGGCACAGCTCAAAACCATCCATGACGTCCATCATGATATCGCTGATCACCAGCTGCACAGGCATGGCGCTCAGCAGCTGGAGCGCCTGCTGTCCATCCATGGCCGTCTGCACGGTATATTTCTCGCTGAGGTCGCCGGAGATAAATTCGAGTATCTCCTCGTTGTCATCTACCAGCAGGATGAGCGGCCTTTCTTCTGGGTTGTTCTTTTCTTTCATATTCCGGTTTGCCGGTTAACGTTCCATGAGGGGATCGAATTCTATCTCCTGGTGTACGGGAAGGGTGAGGGTAAAAACGTTCATTCCGCTTTCGGGCTGTTCCAGCCGGAGTACGCCCTTGTGCAGCTCTGCAAGTGAATGGGAAAGCGAAAGGCCTATTCCTGCGCCGTGCTGCTGAGCTGTCTGCCGGATCCGGAAGAAAGTTTCAAATATTTTCTCTTTCATGTCGGGCGGTATGAGGTAGCCGTCGTTTTTCACGGCGATGGTAAAGCTGCGGCTGCCGCCCTCTTCCGGGAGCAGACAGATGTCTACCTTATTTTCGGCATATTTCAGGGCATTATCCAGGAGGTTGCCCAGTATTTTATTCAGCACTTCTGTATCCACATAGGCATAGAAGCGGGCTACCGGAAGATGCAGCCGGAAAGAAAGCTTTTTTTCCTCTGCGGCAGGTCTGAACCTGAGATAGTTGTCCCTGATCAGCGCAGGGATATCCGCCCTTACGAAATTCAGGCTGAACCCGTTGATCTCGGCCTTCCTGAAATCCAGAAGCTGGCTGGTCAGACAGAGCAGCCGGTCTGTATTCCGCGCCATGATCTTCAGGTTGTTCTTTATCTGCGGCACTTCCTCGGCTTTTTTGATCACCTTCTCCATCGGACCCTTGATCAGGGTAAGGGGCGTGCGTATTTCATGGGCCACATTGGTGAAGAACTCTATTTTAGCGCGGTATATCTCTTTTTCTTTCTCGTGTTCAAACCGCTCGAGCCGGCGCATGTTTTTTTCCTTTACACTGCGGTGATAGCTGCGAACGCCATACCAGATCAAAGCGGAAACAAAGACAAAGTAAAGGAAATAGGCCAGCGGGCTTTTCCAGAACGGCGGCAATATCTCGATGGCCAATGTGGTTTCCTTTCTGTTCCAGACGCCGCTGCTGTTGGCGGCCTTTACCCGGAAGACATACCTGCCGGGCAGCAATTTTGTAAAGAAGGCCCTCCTGTTGGTCTCAAGATAGGTCCAGTCCTTATCCAGTCCGTCCATCTTATAAGCATATTCCGTGTTACCGGGAGAGGTATAGCTGAGGGCGGCGAAGTCAATGCTGAAAGACGACTGGTTGTACTGCAGCACGAGCGTATCGGTGCAGATAATGGCCTTGTGCAGGGGAGATCCTTCTGCGTTGATGGTCGGCTGGCGGTTGTAGATCTGGAGGCCTGTGATATACACCGGCGGGGTGAAGGCGTTTTTCAGGAATGTTTCGGGATCAAAACTAATCAGCCCTTTGACGCTGCCAAAGTACATGCGTCCGCCGGGCGACTTGTAGGCAGAATTGTAATTGAACTGGTCGCTGAGCAGGCCGTTGGCTCTGGAATAGATCTTGATGACGCCTGTTCCCGGCCGGAAGCAAGTCAGGCCCCGGGAAGTGCTGAGCCAGAGATTGCTTTCATTGTCGTCGAGGATAGCGTATATCACATTACTGGGCAGGCCGTTCCGGGTGGTGAAACGTTGGAAATGTTTTCTACCGGAATCCAGCTTGCAGAGACCTCCTTCCGTAGCGAACCACATGTTACCACGGCGGTCCTCGAAGACGCTGTTGACCCGGTTATTGTTGAGGCTTTCCCGGTCGGCGGGGTCATAGGCGAAATGACCGGAAGTCTTCGTCGAGGGGTTGAAATAATAAAGGCCCTCCCGGTAGGTGCCCGCCCATAGCGTGCCCCTGTTGTCCTGAAGAAGATAGGTATAAAAAATATCCGGTAGTTCCCGGATGGGTACAAAGTCGTCTCCTGCACGGTTGTACCGGAATAATCCGTTGGCACTGGCCAGCAGGATATCCCCGGAGGGCGTACGGTAGATATAATAGATAAAATTGTTTTTCAGATCGCCCGGGGCGCTTCCGGTATTATAGTGCCGCAGCACCCGGCCGGTACTGATCTGCATGCGGTCCAGCCCGTGCTCGAAGGTGCCGATCCACAAGGTGTCCCCTACCGCCAGCAATCCGTGGATATTGGTGCTGGATAGGCTGCCCGGACCGCCCGGCTTAAAAGGGGTAAATGTCCCGGTTTCAAGGTTCAGCTTATTAAGTCCTCCGTCTTCTGTTCCGATCCAGAGATTGCCGTAGGCATCCGGGCATATCTCCCGGACCGCATTTCCGCTGAGAGAGTTCTCGCCTACCCGGGGAAAGAATTTTTCAAAGCTTGCATAAGGGCGCGGATAATAATTCAGCCCTCCGAAATAAGTGCCTGCCCAGATACCGCCTTCCCGGTCGCGGCAGAAAGTGTATACGGCATTGTCGGAGATCGAATAAGGATCGTTATACTGCTTTTTCAGGTTTTCGGTCTTTCCTGTTCCGATATTGTAGATAATGATGCCGGACTCGGTGCCGATCCAGTATTCATCTGCCGAGTACCGGATGAAATCCCGGACAAACAAAGTAGTTCCGTTGCTGTCGCGGGTAAGGATATCCCGGTAGGTACCGTCAGCGATATCAAATTGTTTTATCCCCTGGTTGGATGTGCCGATGAGAAGAAAGCCCTGTCCTGTATCATACAGCTTTTCGATCCAGCGGGATGTGGTCGGCGGTGAATCCGCGAATACGTCATAGCTGGTGAAACTGTCGCCGGAGGAGGCGCGTTTTTCCAGATGCCCCGAGGTAGTGGAAACCCAGAGCTGTCCCTTTTCGGTTATGCTGATCGAGGTGGCGCTGAAATACCGGGAAGGGGGATAATGCTTCATCTTCCCCGTAGCGGTGTTATAACAGTAGAGGGTCAGTCCTGCAATAAACCAGAGCATCCCCCTGCTATCTGCTTTTATCTCTCTGATCTCGCTGCGCGGACAGCTTTTCAGGAGGCTGAAGGTCTCCGTTTCGGGATGGTACCGGTACAGCCCCTGCTCCGTTCCTATCCATAAGGTAGCGCTGTCGTCTTCATAAAGACAATGAATGAAATTATTCCCGATGCTCTCGGGATGCTCTTCATCATGTCTGAATATCTTGAAGGCATAGCCGTCAAAACGGTTGAGTCCGTCCTTTGTTCCGAACCACATAAATCCTCTCCGGTCCTGGAGGCTGCAGATCACGGCATTATTGGAAAGGCCTTCCTCCACCTGATAATGCGTAAAATAATGTGTCTGGGCGTCTGCTATCCCGGCAAGCGCCCCCAGCATCCAGATCAGGAATAGTGCTTTGTACCTCATGTCGCCAATGCGGGTCTCCATCGTTCGCCTGCTTGTCCGCCCGGCCTGCTAAGGTGGAAAATATTTGAGACAAAATGAAGAAATATTGAGACAAAAGCCCGCAGGCTGCAACGTCTAAAGTTCTTTCTTTGCTCATACGGAGGGCTACGGTCCTCTCCGAAATTCCCTGAAGATAAAGTTAAATTAAATCCTCTTGCTATGGTCGGAAACTTATATTCCTATGTACCGCCTGCCCGGCTGGCAGGGCGGCAGCTACGTTTCCTTTTCGCTGTCCTGTTTTTGCTGGTTCCCTGTGTCGCTTTCTCCCAGGCGCAGCATCGCGTTACCGGTACCGTCACGGGCGGCCGGGGGGAAGGACTTACCGGCGTAATCGTCCGGGCCGGTCAGGGCGGCCAGGGCGGCAGCACCGACAACAACGGCGGGTATGCCGTTGACCTTCCGCCGGGCGTCGATACCCTGGTTTTTACCTATGTGGGTTATGCTCCACAGGCCATACCGGTCAACGGGCGGGAAGTGATCAATGTCCAGCTTCACCCGGCATCCACAGGTCTGAACGAAGTGGTAGTGGTCGGATACGGCACGCAGAAGAAAAAGGACCTTACCGGGGCGGTATCCGTTGTGAATACCGATGCTATCCAGAAACGGCAGGCCACCACCCTGGCCGAGGCCATGCAGGGGCTGGCCACCGGCATCAATGTGAGGAGCGCCGGACTGCCGGGTTCGGAAGCCAAGATCGAGATCCGGGGCACCAAGAATTTCCAGAACTACAGTCCTCTCTATGTGATTGACGGTATGATCACCACGGCTAACCGGGATTTCAACCCCAACGATATCGAGTCCGTCCAGATCCTCAAAGATGCCTCGGCAGCTGCCATATATGGTTCCCGCGCCGCCAACGGCGTGATCATCATCACCACCAAAAAGGGCAAGGAAGGCCCCATGCAGATCAATTTTTCGGGGAAGACCAGCATACAGACCATTCCCCGTTATAAGCTGACGGGTACCGAGGAATTCGCCAAGCTGAACTTCATGGCCTATGATAACGCGGGAGTGCCGCACCAGAAGCTGGATATGGATGTAAATACCGATTGGCAGGATGTAGCCTTCCGTACCGGCAACATGCAGGATTATAACCTGAGCTTTTCCGGGGGCGGCAAAAGCGGAAATTATATGGTATCGGCCAACTATTTTGGCAACAAAGGCACGGTGATCGGCACCCAGTTCGACCGGTACAGCCTGAGGGTGAATACCTCGGGTACCAAGGGTATCTTCAGCATCGGGGAAAACATTGCCATTACCAATGCCAAATCAGACGAGATGTCGGGGAACCCTATCGTCGATGTGGTCCGCCTGCTGCCCACCATCCCCGTATACGACTCCACGCATCCCGGCGGATACGGTTACGGGGATGAAGCCAAGGCCCGGACTTTTGGTACCAACCCTCTCGCCATTGCAAATCTGGAGAACCGCACCAACGAGAACTTCCGCGTCCGGGGGAATGTATGGGCAGAATTGAAACCTTTTTCCTTCCTGACCTACCGGCTCAACCTCGGATACGAAACCAGCAACGACCACTATACCTATCTGCGGAAGGAGGGCAACTGGACCCTTAACCAGTCCTACGACCCCGCCATTGCCAACGAGAACCGGGCCCGGTTTCAGTCCGGCCTGGTAGAAAATACCCTTACTTTCAGCAAGACCTTTGACAAGCATTCGCTGAATGTCGTCGCCGGGCAGACCTATCAGCGGGATGATTACGGGCAGATATGGGGCACCAAACGGAATATCCTTCAGAACCCCTCCACAGGCCAGTATTATCCGGTGCTGGACCAGGGCAACGAACCGCAGACGGGCGGATTCCTCAACCGCGCCGTGCTGATTTCCTACCTGGCCCGTGTCGAATATAATTATGCAGACCGGTACCTGCTGAACGCGATCATCCGCCGGGACGGCAGCTCCCGTCTCAGCCCGGAGAACCGCTGGGGTAATTTTCCTTCCGTATCCGCAGCATGGCGGATCAGCCAGGAGTCCTTCTTCCACAGCTCCTGGGTGGACGACCTGAAGCTGCGGGCCAGCTATGGCAGGCTCGGCAGCAGCAATATCGGCTACTGGGATTATCTGGCAACCATCAATACCTTTTCCACTATTGCCATGGGGCGCGACCAGCATATTGAGCCCGGCGCCACACAGGTCAAGCTGGTGAACGAAAATCTCCGCTGGGAGACCCTCATCCAGCAGAACTATGGTGTGGATGCTGCTTTTCTCAACAACAAGCTCTCCCTGACGGCCGAATATTTCATCGCCGAAACCCGGGATGTGCTTACCGACATGCCCATTGCCCTGACTACGGGTAACGACGGCGGAAACCCGGTGGTCAATGCCGCCAGCGTCCAGAACAAGGGATTCGAGCTGTCGGCCACCTACCAGGATAACAGCCATCCGCTGGCCTGGAACGTGACGGCCAATTTCACACGGGTGCGGAACAAGGTGCTGAGCCTGGGGTATAACCGGAACAATATTTACGTCGGCAATACCGTCACCGAGGTAGGTCATCCCATCGGCATGTGGTATGTGCTGCAGACCGATGGTCTTTTCCAGAGCATGGATGAGGTGAATGCTTACAAGAGCAAGGACGGCAGGATCATCCAGCCCGATGCCAAGCCCGGGGATATCCGCTTCCGGGACAACAACGGGGACGGACAGATCACCAATGCGGACAAGAAAGTCATAGCCAGCCCCTGGCCCGATTTTGAGCTGGGACTCAATGCCGGCGCTTCCTACAAAGGATTTTCCTTTTCCATGTCGTGGTTCGGCTCTTTCGGGGCCACCGTATTCAACGGGCCGAAAAGCGTGACGGACCGGTTTGACGACAATTCCAACTACCGGAAAGGGATCAAGCCCTGGACCCCGGAAAACCCGAATACCAGCACACCCAGGGCTTATTACGGTACTACGCTGAACTCGCGTGGCGATACGGAACGATGGCTGGAGAGCGGCAGCTTTGCCCGTCTGAAATTTATCAGCCTGGCTTACAGCCTGCCCTCCTCCCTGGTAAAGCAGATCGGTTTTTCGAGCGCGCAGATATCCCTCTCCGGACAGAACCTGATCACCTTTACAAAATACGGCGGTCTGGATCCGGAGTTCGATAACGGCTCGATCTGGGAAAGAGGATACGACTTCGGCGCCTTCCCCAATGTGAAGATGTATTCCGTAGGCCTGCAATTTGGCTTTTAACAAGCAACAGTGCTATGATAGTATGATGATCCGCCCCGGGCGGACGACCCTTAAAAAGACAAATATTACCAGATGAAAAAGATATTCTTTCCCGCTATCCTCGGTCTGGGCGCGCTGTTTGCAACGTCCTCCTGCAGTAACGATATCCTGGATATAAAAAACCAGAATACCATTACCGTCGACCAGTTCTGGAAAACGGAAGACGATGCCCAGCGGGGTGTGAATGCCGTTTATCATATGTTTTACCAGAACGGGGGCTGGAACCGCTGGATCTACTTCCGGCTGGACCTTACTTCCGATGAGGGATTCAGCAAAAGTCCCTGGATAGAGCTGGGCGACTGGACCCGCTTTCAGTACATCAATTACAATTTCTTTGAAGGGAATGTCAATACCTGGCGCGATTTTTATAAGGCCATCTTCCGTTGCAACCAGGTGCTCGCCTATGTGCCCGATATTGCCTTTGCGGACCAGCAGAAAAAAGACCGTATCCTGGCGCAGGCCAAATTCCTGAGGGCGATGTATTATCACTATGCTGCCCTGCTCTGGGAGAATGTGCCGCTGGTACTGGAGCCCTCCAAGCCGGACGACCTGCCCCAGCAGAACACCCTGGCCGAGGTATGGCAGCAGGTGGAAAAAGACCTCACCGAAGCGGCGGCCGTGCTGCCCGGCAGCTGGGACGATCCCAATGCAGGCAGGCCCACCAAAGGAGCGGCCCTGGCGCTGCTGGGCAAAACCTATATGCAGCAGCACAAATGGCAGGAGGCCAAAGCGGCGCTGGACTACCTGGTGACCGGGGAGGGAAAAGGATATTATGACCTGGTACCCAACTACCGGGATAACTTTACAGACCTGAACGAAAACAACAAGGAATCAGTATTCGAGATACAGTTCTCGGATGCGAACAAGACGGCTGAGGGCGACGGCCCCAACAGCAACATGGGCAATAACCGGCAGCAGTTCTTTGCTCCCCGCGGCATAGGCTGGTCCGACGGGCAGGCGCGGAACTGGATGGTCGGTGAGTTCAAAAAAGAAAAGACAAAAGACGGTAAGCTGGATGAAAGACTGCGGTACAGCCTGTTCTATGCCGACCTGGAAAAAGATTTCGGAGACAAGGTGTATGGCCGCAGCTGGGAATGGGATGCCGATGAGGCCTGGTTCCGGAAATACCAGCGCGATTACCAGCGTACCAACGAGGACTATTACTCGGGCGTCAACTTCAGGGTCATTCGCTTTGCCGATATCCTGCTGTGCTATGCAGAGGTGCTGAATGAGCTGGGACAAACGCAGGCAGCTTATGCTTATGTGGACCGCGTCCGCGAAAGGGCCAACCTGAAAACGCTGGAAGCGGCCCATCCCGAGATCGGCGTCAGCAAGGACCTGTTCCGGGAACGGCTGAAGACGGAGCGCGAGCTGGAGCTGTGCGGTGAAAGCGTGCGCTGGGCAGACCTCAAAAGATGGGGCGATCTCGACAGCAAGGAAGCCGTGAACAAGGTAGCGGCCCGCGATCCGGATTTTAAGAATTTCGTGGTCGGCAAAAATATCCGGCTGCCTTTGCCGCAGATCGAGGTGGAAAACAATACCAACCTCAAGCAGAATCCCGGCTATTGATCCGGTCAGCTTCCTGTCAGTGTGAAACGGTAACTTTGGCCGGGACATATGGCGGCATGACTGCTGAAGAATGCGGCATAACCGCTGAATGATAAAAGACATCATGAAAAGTTTGCTTGCAGGCCTGCTCTTTCTGGTTCCGGGCGCCTTCCCGGTCTTAAGCCGGGCGGCTCCCGGAGAGTTTACCCCTTTGCCGGAGAAGGATCCCGCGGATCACCAGCCGGTCGTGTGGCGCGGGGTTCCGGGGGATACCCTCCGCTGGGGTGATACGATCATCATAGATGACGAACCTATAACAGGAACGGGAGTACGAAATGATCGGTCGACATACGGCTCCCAGTATGGACGTATGCTGCGGCTGCCGGGCGGAAGATGGCTCGCCGCCTATACCGTCTCGCGGAATCCCGGATACCGCAAAGATCCCCGCGGCGGATACGAACTGGAAATCGCCGAAAGCCGGGACGGCTGCCGGACCTGGAAAAGGATAAGCCTCCTCTCCGACCCGGGCAGGGACCTGGACAACGCCGCGCTGCTCAGGCTTCCTGACGGCGCGCTGCTGCTGGCCGGCCGCTCCGTGCGCTGGCAGGAATCTTACCGGCTGCCGGTATACCGGAGCGCCGATGGGGGCCGGACCTGGAAAAAGCTCAGTACCATTGATGCTAATGAAGGTCGCCCCGGAGCGCTGGGCAAGCCGGACAAGGGGGTATATGAACCTCATTTTCATTTCCTGGACGACGGTCGGCTGGCGGTAATGTACGCCAATGAAAAACATGTGACCGATGACGTATCTTACAGCCAGATCATCTCGGAAAAAATATCGGCAGACGGCGGACGCACCTGGGGCCGGGAGATATGGGTGGCCTATACCCCGGGACATTCCGCATCCCGGCCGGGTATGCCGGTATGGACCCGGATGAAAGACGGCAGGTACATCGTGGTATATGAGGTTTGCGGACCCGAGCAGTGTAATGTTTATTATAAAGCCAGTCGCGACGGCATCACCTGGCCCGTAGGACTGGGTACTTCCATACCCGGTCAGACCGGCGGGCCTTATATCCTGTCGCTGGACGACGGCCGCCTGGTGGTGACCTCCAACCGGGGAAACATATCGGTCAGCAATGATTTCGGCCGCAGCTGGCATACCGCGGCCCGGCCATGGCAACCAAAAAAGGATTATGCTGCGGACTGGACACAGACCATCTGGTCATCCCTGTACCAGACCGGCAGGGATGAAATAGGAATTGTCACCACCGTCCGGCGCGAAGCAGGCGGTCATAATATCCGGCTGAGGCTGGGCAAATTGAGTAAACCGGGAAAATGACATCTTTGAAGATACTTCTGGCAGCGCTGCTGCCCGCCTTTCTGGCCTGTAAGCATAACGATGCGTCCACAGATACGGGCGGTCCGGTGAAAGACAGTGCGGGAACTCACATCCTGCTTGCCGATCCGACGATCTTTTACGACAGCGGCACCTACTACCTATACGGTACGGGCGGTAACACGAGAGGTTTTCTGGTATATACCTCTTCCGATATGCAGACCTGGAACGGTCCTGCCGGCGTGAAAGACGGGTACGCCCTCGTGAGCGGAGATGCCTATGGTACACAGGGATTCTGGGCGCCCCAGGTTTTTAAATACGGCGGGAAATTCTACATGGCCTATACTGCGGATGAGCATATCGCCATTGCGGAAAGCAGCAGCCCGCTCGGCCCTTTCCGCCAAAAGACGCTGAAGCCGGTATCCGGTCCCGGCAAACAGATAGATCCTTTCGTATTCATGGACGAAGACGGAAAGAAGTACTTGTATCATGTAAGGCTGCAGCAGGGCAACCGGCTGTTTGTGGCCCGGCTGAAAGATGACCTTTCGGATATCCTGCCGGAGACGGCGAAGGAATGTATCACGGCCACGGACCCCTGGGAAAATACGGCCCATGCTCCCTGGCCCGTTACCGAAGGTCCTACCCTGCTGAAGCACAGGGGCCTGTATTACCTTTTTTATTCTGCCAATGATTTCCGGAATATCGATTATGCGGTAGGCTATGCCACTGCGCCAACGCCCTTCGGGCCCTGGCAGAAATCTGCGGACAATCCCATCATCAGCCGGCACAATACCGGCCATAACGGTACCGGTCACGGCGACTTTGTCCGCGATACGGCCGGCCGGCTTTTTTATGTGCTGCATACCCACCGGTCGGACAGTGCGGTATCGCCCCGGATGACGGCCCTGATAGAAGCCGCTTTCCGGGAAGACGGCGGCGCTGCGGATGTAATGACGGTGGATGCCGGCAGCTTCCGTTACTTGTTTTCCCCGGAGAAATAGACGATATCTTCCGCAGTTCTTTCGCAGGAGGGCGTAACCGGTCTGACCTTCAGGGTAAAATCGGACCGCTGTTGCTGATAAAGGCGATCTTTTTGCTGTCCGGGGACCAGGAGGGGGTATTGATGGACCCCTGCCCGCCATACAGGTAAGCCAGCACCCTGGGCTTGCCGCCGCTGAGCGGCATCAGCCGGAGATAGACATGTTTATAGGGCGGATGGCTGTCCGGCGCCGCTTCCTCTTTCGGGAAGGAAAGAAAAACCACCCAATGTCCGTCCGGTGAAATATGGGGGAACCAATTGTTGAACCCGTCATCCGTCACCTGCTCCTGCCCGCTGCCGTCCGGGCGCATCCTCCAGATCTGCATACTGCCCGAGCGCACGGAGTTAAAATAGATATATTTTCCATCCGGCGTATATTCGGGACCGTCATCCAGTCCCTTCGTCCGGGTAAGGCGGATCTCCCGGCCCCCGCCGGCCGGTATTTTATATACATCGAATTCCCCTTTGCGCTCCCCGCAGAATACGAGAAACTTTCCGTCCGGCGACCAGCCGTGCAGATAGGAAGGCCCCCCGGGTGTGATCTGCCGGGGCTCCCCGCCGGTTGCCGGTACGGTAAAGATAACCGATCCGCCGGCTTCTTTCACATTACTGCTGAGCCCCAGCATGGTGCCGTCGAACGACAGTACATGATCGTTGTTGTTATGATTTACATGGCTGGTATTCAGCCGCTCTGGCTTCCGGGCAGAGAGGTCGAACCGATACATGCTCCCGGAATTATCATTAAAGATCAACGCTTGTCCGTCTTTTGTCCAGTTGGGCGCCTGGATGGAATAGGGCACGCGATATACGATCTCACGATCGCCCGTGCCGACGTCGAGCAGTTCAAGACGGCTGCCGAGGGTCATCCCGGATTCTCCCTTCCCGTCTCCGGGATGGGGAGCTATGATCCGCAGGTCCCGGAAGATGCCGGTATCCCCGCTCTCAGCGTACAGGCCGGTATAGAGTTCTTCTCCCATACCGGGCAGGCTGAGCTTCCGGGTAATAAAGGGCATGCCGAACCGGGCTACCCGGAGGGTAAAGGTATCGCCCTTTCTTTCCAGCTGCAGCACGTCGGCGCCGGTCAGACCGGTGCGCACTGTTCCCGGGACAGAAGCCCCTGCTTTTTTATACCGCAGCATAGCCTCTGCCTTCTCTTTCTCTCCCGCCGACAGACTCAGGTAAGCAGCATCTTTGTCCAGCGCCGTACGTATCATCCATCCGGCAGATCGCTGCGGAGCTCCGTTACCGTTAGCCGCTATGCGTGCATACAGGATAAAGTCGCCTTTTATTTTCCGGTAGAGGAAATGAAAGGCCGGTTGGTTGCCTGTCGCGGCGCTTAACGGTCCTTTGACCGTATAGGATCCGCCCTGCGGAGCATGACCTGATGAGCCCGGCCTTGCCGTGGGCCCGATATCCGCCTCTCCGATGAATATACCCGGTGCAGCGGTCTGCGCCTGTACGGGTAAACAAAGGAGTGCGCACAGGGATGCGCAGACGGAAAAAGCCATAAAGGTATTCGTTTTCATGACGGTAACTTTTATGATGCCATACGCGGATATGCCACGCGGTCTATCTGCCGCTTCCCGTCGTCGCCAATCAAGAGGGATCATAGCCGCGCTGGATTCCGGGTATATCTCCGAAAATTACCGTCGGCAATGCTGCCCGGGCAGACAGCGATACGATACAGAAGACGGTCGTTACGGCGAGCACGGCCATGCTGAGATCAAGCCGGCCAATGCTCCGGCGGGAGCAATGCATGATCCTGTTAACGCTTAACCTGTCTGTCATTTGTCGCATGGTCTTTTTCCTTCAGCCCCACCAGAAGGCGGTGGCGATAACGATATATATGGCCGTCAGCGCAGCACCTTCCAGCCAGTTCGATTCCCCGTCGAAGGAGATGAACGCCGCCAGGATGACCGACAGGAACATACAGGCGGTAAGCATCGGGCTGAACACCAGGGTAAGCGGCGAGAACCCGAAGACCTGGCTGAGGATGACCAGCAGCGGCGCCAGCACGAGGGCAATCTGCAGGGGGCTGTTGATGATCACGGAAAAGGCATATTCCGATTGCCCTTTTGACGCCAGCTGTATTCCCACTACGTTCTCTATCGCATTGCCCGCCACGGCCACGATCACCAGGCCGGCAAAGGCGTCTGAGATGTTTAAAGCCTTCATGGCGGGCTCCAATGCCGTCACAAACCAATCGGAAACAAAGGCCGCCAGCACGGCAGACAGCGCAAGCAGGGTCAGCGCCAGCCACAGGGGCCAGCGGGGCGGTTCGCCGTGTCCGTTTTCCGGTGATATGCTCTTGCTTCCGTGTTTTAGCGAAGCGGGCAGATATAACAGGAACAGCACCAGCAATACTACGGATACTACGACGGAAAAGGCCGTTTCATGCGGCTCGGCAGGAGTATGCACCCAGTGTGCCAGGGAGGGGATGGTCATCACGATGACCGAGAGCAGCATGAGGCTGACGCTGATCCGGGCCCGCCCGGAGTCCAGCTTCTGGATGCCATGTTTCAGCCCGCCCACGATGAAGGCCAGTCCGAGCACGAGCAACAGGTTGGCCAGTATGGAGCCGATCAGCGCGGCGCGCACCACATCTACCAGGCCGGCTTTGAGGGCAAAGATGGCAATAAACAGTTCGGGCAGGTTGCCCAGGGCAGACTGCAGCACACCGGTAGCCCCGGGACCAAAACGGTCCCCAAGCTGCTCCACGCTCCGGCCGACCAGCGAAGCCAGCAGGGTAACCGCCAGCGCGGCAAAGCAGAATGTCGCTATATTGTTCCATTGCGCATAATGGGCTATGCCGGTGAGCACAACGGCCAGACCGCCGCCGCCGAGGATAAAAAGATCGGATTTGTTCAGGCCTTTTTCCGGTGCTGTAGTCATGATCCAAGGGTTATGTATCTGTCCTCAAGCTACATAAAAAATCATTCAGAACCGCGGAACCAGCGCATGCGATAGGCATTCATCGCCGTTTTCCCCAGCTTTGCCGTGAGCCGGTGGTTGACGTACAGCCCTACTACCGCGCCGATACCGGGCACCAGCTGCAGCATCTTGGCCAGGTCCAGGTAATCGCGGTACTCCTGCTGGAAACTGCGCCAGTCAAACTGATGGATATCTTCCGGAAGGCTACGGGTATAGTCCTCCCATCCGGCCATGATCTCGTATACCCGGTTGCGGTGATGCTGGCTGGAAAAGGTCAGCTGAAAAATATAAAGCAGGTACAGCCGTTCCGGGTATTCTCCCGGATCATATCCGTACAGGGCGGCAATATCGAACAGCATCTTTGATTTCAGGGTCAGCCATAGCGGAAAATCGGCCAGTCCCAGCAGGAAGCCGGCTGCACCGGTGAGCGCGCCTTCGGCAGCGGCGGTTTTACTGTAAAAGTTGATGCGTTCGAGCACGCGCGCTTCCCGGACTTCGAGCACAGCGTCGCGCAAGGGCCTGGGTGAGATATATTTCGCGCCGAAAAATACGGCCCGCATCATCTGTTTGATGGCCGTGGTAATGACGCGATGTACCTTTTCGGGGATAAAGCGGTTCATCCTGTCCTGCAGCCTTTTGGTCAGCTTGCCTGTCAGCCGCGGGCGGCGCTGCATCTTGCGCTGCCATTTTCTCATCCCGGCCAGGGCCTGCTGTTCGTAGCTATTCATACGGGTTCGCTTTATCACGCTAAAATTACCGTAATTCTATCATTTCGGATAGCAGCCTTCAGCGAGCTGGATTTCGGCTGTCAACCGGTCATAAAAAAAGAACCGCGACGCCGGTCGCGGTTCTTTTCGGGGCATGGCAAGCCTGTAATAATCATTAGTTGAGGGATCCCTCATATTCTTTGATAAATTCCGCAAAGGCCTCCTTGGTCCATTGCGTATAGTCGTCGAGGTTAATGCCTAACCGTTCGTCCCGGCTTACTTCCTTTTCACTCCGGCTATCCCAATAGCCTTTGGCCAGCGAAACGGTCAGGGTATCTGTATTGGCGCCGCTTTCGGTGTATTCGTCGGGAAAGCTTTTGTAATTCCCAATAGCCAGCTGTTGAATCTCCTGCTTTACATTTTTCTTAGACATGGTACTTGGGTTTTGGTTTGTACCCTCTGTAAATCAACAACCGTTCCTTTGCCGGCCAAACCGTATTTTCTTAAGAATTCTTTATACTAATGTTTTGTTAAAGCACCGGTTGCCAAATTTACTTATCTTTTTCAATTATCTGTAAATCAGCAAGTTGCAAAATTCCTGCGTAAAGGGATATGGGGAAGGATCACGGAATTTTTGTTCCGGCATCCAGAAGACGCTGCCATTCCGGATGACGCTTAAGGTAGGCGATCACAAAGGGGCAATAGGGAATCAGCTTCAGGTGATGCGCTTCTATATAGCGAAGGGTTTTTTCTACCAGCGCCGCGCCTGCACCCTTTCCTGAAAGCTGTTCTGGGACTTCTGTATGCAGAAGATAGATCTTGTCGCCCTGCAGCCGGTAGGTAATAAAACCGGTATAATGATCCACCGTCAGCTCAAACCGGCTGCCGGTGGTATTATCGACAAGAGGAATATTTTCCAATTCTGCTTTCATCATTTCACAGATGAGGGACCCGTATCGGGTAAAGGTACGAGTTTCCCATACAGCCGGTCGCGGATATATTTTTTCCACTGTGCTGCCGCAGCGGGGTTGCGTCCGTGACCGGTAGCGGCCTCATAGCGCTCCTGCAGGTGATTCATATCCCGGAAGGCTTCGAGATACTGATACTGGATATAGCTGTCGGCGTCCTCCGGTTCCATATCGGTGCGCAGCACCCTGCGTTTGAAATCGTCTGCAGCGATATGGGTGAGGTCGAAATGCATCTGCTCGTGTTGCAGCGCGTAGGTACCGGGCGACCCGCTGACCCATGAAGCGCTTTTTACAAAAAAGACCTGCAGGGTAAGCGTTACCCACAGGGTATCCTGCTTTTGCCTGGCGCTGCCGGTATAGGCAAAGCTGCTGTAGGTGACCGCAATGTTATCGGTATGCCCGGGCGGACGTTTGCCGGTGAAGTCGCTCCATTGCAGCGGTCTCGAAGGCGTATAATAGATTGTATCTTCCGGCTGCACGGCGGGTGCGTAATCGGGATCGAACCGGATGATCAGCACCTTGGGCGGCGGCTTTTCTGTCCTGCTGCTGTCCTGGGCCGGTGAGCGCAGCCCTGTAAGCAGCAAAGGGATAAGCAGCAACATACGCAGCATCTACAGCCGGATCTTCTCGGGCAGGTATTTGGCGATAAGCCCTTCGTAATACGGCTTCAGCGCTTCGAGTACCGGGGGCGTAGGACTTTTGGAATAAAGATCGTAAGGATTGAATTTTTTTACCCATTCGAACATTTCCCGGTCGTGATCATTCATCAGGTGATCGTAAGCCTGTTCGCGGTGCTGTGAGTAGAAGGAGTGATACCTGATCATATACAGCGCCGGTTCGGGCAGGTAATCCTTCATGATCTGGTACATATATTCATCGTGTCCCCAGGACAGGGATACGTTGTTCAGCCCGCATCCCGGTTCATAGATGCCGTAAAGGGTATTGTACCGTTCATCGCGGCTGTCGGGATTGGCTTCAAAGAATTCGGGATATACGATTTTGTCCGAAAAGCGGCATCCGACGGGGAAGGTATCGCCTACCACGGCCCATTGCGGCTCGCCGAAAAGGCACAGCACCTTGCCCATATCATGTACAAAACCGGTCAGCACAAACCAGTCGGGATGTCCGTCGGCCCGGATGGCCTCGGCGGTCTGCAGCAGGTGCTGCAGCTGATCCAGCTCAATATCGGGATCGGAATCATCTACCAGCGTATTGAGAAATTCCATCGCATCCCACACCCGGAGCTCCCGGCGGTTGAACCGGAGAAAATCCGCTTTCTTCTGCTGTACGAAATCGTAGGTCTGGTACTGGTGATTCATGCGGTAGAACTCCCGTACGGTATCTCTTTCCGGATTGTCATAATTCCGGAAAGCATCCTTCGATTTTGCGGTCACGCCGGGTTCGGGGTAACGCTCCAGCACATCATCTTCCCACTCTTCGATACTGTGAAGCGGATTTTGTATGTCGGTCATGTCTTTTTGCATGATACAGGAATTTGGGCAGAATAAATGTAAGGTATTTCCGGAGACCTACCAAAAAACCGTATACAGGGCGGCCAGTATGCCCACGATCACCACGGAGCCGGCGATAAAGCCGGGGCTGCAGCGAAACAGGGCCGTATCGATCCGGATAACCCGGGACGGCTGCAGGGCGCGGGGCCGCAAAAGACTGATAACGATCATCAGGGCGATGAGGATACCGAAAACAATGGACATACGGTCCAGGAAGGCATAATCCGGAAAAACGCCGCCGGTCCATACCGGCAGGAATTTCAGCAGCGTGGACAGGGGGATGGTCAGCAGCGCCGCGGTGAGCGCCGCGGCGGAGGTAGTGCGTTTCCAGAAAAAGCCCAGCAGGAAGATGGCCAGTACGCCGGGGGAGATAAATCCCACGTATTCCTGGATAAACTGGTAGGCCTGGTCCAGCGATCGCAGCGCCGGCGCCACCAGGCAGGCGATCAGCATGGCGACGACCACCGTCCACTTTCCCGTCCCTACCAGCTGTTTTTCCGTGGCATTTTTATGAAAGAATTTCTGATAGATATCCAGGGAAAAGATGGTGGATATGCTGTTGGCTTTTCCGGCCAGGGAAGCCACTACCGCCGCCGTCAGGGCGGCGAAGGCCAGTCCTTTCAGTCCCGCGGGAAGCAGGTTCAGCAGGGTGGGATAAGCATGGTCCGGCTTCAGCACGCCGGCAGCATCCGTCATCTCGGTGTGGAACATCCCCTGCTGGTAAAGCACAAAGGCGGTGATCCCCGGCAGCACCGCAATCACCGGTACCAGCAGCTTCAGGAAGGCGGCAAAGAGGATGCCGCTGCGGGCGGTTTTCAGATCGGCCCCGAGCGCCCGCTGGGTAATGTATTGGTTACAGCCCCAATAATTGAGATTATTGATCCACATGCCGCCGATCAGGACCGACAGGCCGGGCAGATCCATGTAATAAGGGTTGGATTTATCAAAGATCATGTGAAAATGCGAGGGTGCTTTTTCGCGGATCAGGGTCAGTCCTTTCCAGATATTTTCCCCGTAACCAAAATGTTCGGATACCATGTTCAGCGCCAGATAAGTGGTAACCAGCCCTCCGAGGATGAGCACGAATACCTGGAAGACATCCGTATAGCCGATCACCTTCATACCGCCCAGGGTGACCACCACCGCAAAGACGGCCAGCCCGGTGACACAGGTGCCGAAGCTGATGCCCGTTACCGAAGAAATGGCCAGCGCGCCCAGGTAAACGATAGAAGTGAGGTTGACAAATACATAGACCAGCAGCCAGAATACCGCCATCACCGTGCTCACCGTGGCATTATACCGGCGGGACAGGAACTGCGGCATCGTATATATTTTGTTTTTCAGGTAGATGGGGATAAAGAATATCGCCACCAGCATCAGCGTGGCGGCAGCCATCCATTCATAGGTGGAGATAGCGAGGCCCAGGGCAAAACCGGAGCCCGACATGCCGATAAAATGTTCGGCCGAAATGTTGGAGGCGATCAGCGAGGCACCGATCGCCCACCAGGTCAGAGATCCTTCGGCCAGGAAGAAATCCTTTGAGTTGGCCTTGGCTGCTTTTTTGCGGTGGTAGATGAAATAGCCGTAGGCCGTCACCATTACGAAGTAAACGAGAAATACCACGTAATCGGCTGTATGTAACTGGTTCATGAGAAGAGGATATGCGTTCAGGAAGATAAAGATAAGCGCTTCCGCCGTTTGTTGTATGGGTGGCGTTATACCGGGCCGGGATAGGTGATGACGCCGTCCTCCACCCTGGCAAAGGTGGTGAGGGTGTGCGGGGCGGAATGGGTGGCGGAAAAAATATCGATTACCTGCCAGCCTTTTACAAGCAAAGCGTCTCCGACGAGGGAGCGGTGGCAGCGCCAGGGAACGGCTTCGGCGCACATCATGACGGTGGTGCGGGAAGCCGCCAGCTTCATCAGCTCCTGCAGGGCTTCTGCAAATGCCGCCGTCTGCATGTAATCCGCATATCCCCGGAAAGATTTATTGCGCCAGCCTGTATTGACGGAAGCGGCGGTAGTGTGGCGGAGACCGCCCAGCGCCTTCAGATGTACGTAATAGATACCCGCTTTTTCCAGGGCGGGTTCCAGCTGTTCGCGGTTGAACTGCGGTACCCGGCGGGAGCCGGGAAGGGTGCGTATGTCGGCAAGACAGGCGATGTCATAGGCCTTCAGCATTCCGATAAACGTATCGGTATCGTGGGTGGAATGTCCGATGGTATAGATGATCCCCCCGGCGGGCGGAGAAGCTTTTGATGATGGCATAATCCGAATATACGAAAGAAACGCACATCAGCATATCCGTACCACCGGGATCTGCAGCAGGGCGCCCAGCTTCTCCAGCTTTCCGGCGATATGTCCGATCCCGATGGCGCAATGATGCGCAGGTCCTTCGCTGCTCCAGCGGTTGACAAACTCCTTGACGCCGAGCGAAAATCTGTACCGGCTGTTGGTATTGCCGATCTGCAGGATGGGCCCCGGTACCGATTCGCCCTCGGCCACCAGCAGACGGAGTCCCGCGTCTTTGTCTTCTACCACGGAGAGCAGCGTCACCTTGCCATGCTTTACCTGCATCTCCACGGAAAGCCCTTTGCCGGGTTTGCCATGATAAACGCCCAGCGGCTTCAGCAGCGGCCTCCCTTCGGCAATGGCGAGGTGGCCGGGTCCGTCGTGCCCCATCAGTACGATGCCGTCGTTAAAATCCATTCCGTAGAATTCGGTGAAGGAGCCGCCGGCCCCGAAGAGGTCCATGATCTTCATGGCCTGCACGTTCTTTATCTCATATTCCCCGGCGACCGGCACATTGTGCGCCGTAAGCATGGAGTTGCCGGCGATCACCGAGGCGATGATGTCTTCGTATTCGCCGTCGGGGGTACCCTCGTAATAATAGCAAAGCGAGCCCAGCCGGAACTGCGTTACCAGCTTATCCAGGGCCACGGCGGTACGGGCGGCGCGGAGCACCTCCGTTTCGTCGCAGTCGGGCATCACCTCGAACTCCAGCCGGATCTGGGCTACCTTTTGCGAAATTTCTTCCGGCGTTACCGTATCGCGTAGCGCCTTCAGGTCGCACATTTCAAGATGCTGAATATAGGAACCGAAAACGGCGGACTGTGTGGTGAGATCGCTGTAGATATCAAGCATGCCGTTATAATAATGCCCCATTACCCCTACCCGGTTCACCGCCATGCCCCGGGCCACCCAGGCTGCCGCTATCCAGTCGCTTACCTCGCTCCAGGCTTCTTCATCGTTCAGGGTGCCGGTTACGGGATGAAAGGCGATACCGGCGCGGCGGAACACGTTGGCGATCTCCGGCACGGCGCAGGCCTGACAGTTGGCCAGCCATTCCCCGGTCATCATGCCCCTGTCGCCCAACTGGTTGAACCACGTATAGTCGATAGCGTTATCGGGCTGCAGATTCAGCACCACAACCGGCTTCTGTAGCTGCTGGACCACGGGCAGCACGGTGGCGGACAGGGCGTAGGTAGACACGTACAGGAAAACCAGGGATACCTCCTCGCGGCGAAAGAGAGAAGCGGCCTCATGCGCCTTCTCAATGGTATCCACCATGCCGGCGTTGACTACCTGTACCTGCTGCTGCGCAATCCGCTCCCCTATCCGGCGCTGGTAGCCCTCCAGCCTGGGAAGCAGTCCTTCAAACTGTCCCCAGTAGGTGGACAGGCCAATTCCGAATAATCCCACCCTGATAACTTGATCCATAAATGCTGATTTCGTATTTTGTGTAGCGAATTGCCCTGAGCAGGCCACGGTTTTCACCGGCCCGGCACACGGCAGGACATAACTTTTTTGATCCGGACACAATATTCGGAACAGATTATTTTAATTTGGTGTAAATTTTGGTTCACCTGTTCTAATTTTTGATACAATTTCCGGAAATGTACAACGACCCTTTTTCACAGGTAAAGTATCTTGCGGAAGACGACGCAGGTGCACATTGGGGGCTGGCGGTGACCACGGCGGGGTTCCAGTCCATCTCCCCGCACAGCGGCTATCCCCCGCAGGGACATCCCTCGCCATACCGCTTTCATCCCGCCCGCGGCCGCGTATTGCCCGAATACCAGCTGGTATATGTCACGCGGGGAGCGGGTCTTTTTACGTCCCGCCATGCGGGGCCGGTAGAGCTAAAGGCCGGCGCCCTGATGGTGCTGTTTCCCGACGAGTGGCATACTTATTATCCCGATACAAAAAGCGGCTGGGATACTTACTGGGTGGGCTTTAAGGGCAGCTTTCCCGGAAGCGACCCCTGTCACCGCTTTTTCTCCGAGAAGGAGCCGGTCTATCAGGTAGGACTGAACGAACAGCTGGTAGACCTCTTCAGACAAAGCATAGACCTTGCCCAGCTGGAGCGGACTGGTTATCAGGAGATTATTGCAGGCGTGTTGATGCACCTGCTGGGGCTGGTATATTATATCAACCGGAACAGGCCCGTCGACGACGAGATGCAATCGAGAATGGAGCATGCGCGGATGATCATGCGGCAGCACCCCGGCGGGACGATATCCCCGGAAAGCATTGCCGCCTCGCTGAACATGAGCTATTCCTGGTTCCGGAAGATGTTCCGGAAATATACCGGCTTCGCCCCCGCGCAGTACCAGCTGCAGCTGAAGCTGCTGGAAGCCAAAAAAATGCTCGTTCACTCCACCCGGCCGGTCAAGGAGATTGCCTTCCTGCTCGACTTTGAGTCGGTAAATTATTTTACCGTTTTCTTCCGGCAAAAGACAAGCCTCACCCCCACCGCTTACCGCGAAAAATATTACGGCCGTCCCGAAGGGACAGAAGAGTAAGGACGGCAGCATCTTCGCTGCCGGCTATCATTTTTTTGGCACGATAGGTGCCAGGAAAAGCTTATTTTGCCGGATTATTTTAAAATTAAACCCCAAACTGTACATGAAGAAGAAGCAACGGTTAAGGATCGTGCTGGGAATGATTACCCTCGGCGCGCTGGCGGCACCGGCGGCGGCACAATCTGCCCGGGACCTGCCTGAGAACTGGCACCTGCTGGATTACGGCAAGGACAGCGTATACGGCACTTCCGTCAACAAGGCTTATGAAACGCTGCTGAAAGGAAAAGAACCCCATCAGGTGATTGTAGCGGTGATCGACTCGGGGGTGGATACTGCCCATGTGGACCTGCAGGGACATATCTGGACCAACACGGGGGAGACGGCAGGTAATGGCGTGGATGACGATCATAACGGTTATGTGGATGACATCCACGGATGGAACTTTCTGGGGGGCAAGGACGGCCGCAGCATAGAAAAGGAAAGCGCTGAGCTGGACCGGGAGTATTTCCGCCTGTCCAACAAATACAAGAACGTCGCTGACTCTGCCACGGTAGCGGCCCAGGACCGTGCGGAATACCGCTACTGGCTCAATATCCGGGAGAAGCGGGAGAAGGATATGCAGGAAAACAAGCAGAACTACGCCACCGTATCCAAAGGCCTGGACAGATTCACTGAAATAGATAGCGTGCTCCGCGCCGCTGCCGGGAAGGATACCCTGTATCTTTCCGATGTGGAAGGTCTGAATACCGACAACGATACCATAACCGTGGCCAAGGCGATAGCCAGCCGTGTGTTATCCAATATCGGACCGCACAGTTCTCTTGAAGGATTTATTGCGGAGGGCAGGGAATATGCAGACGGGCTGCGCCGCAAGATGGATGATGTCGGAAAAGACCCCAACGCCCTGCGTCATGATATCGTGGGCGATAATCCCAACGATATCAACGACCGGGATTATGGCAATAACGACATTGCCGGCAAGTTCGGTCGCCACGGTACGCATGTAGCCGGTATCATCTCCGCCATCCGCGGCAACAATATTGGTATGGACGGCATTGCCGACCATGTGCTGATCATGCCGGTTAGGGCCGTTCCCGACGGGGACGAAAGGGATAAAGACGTGGCGTTGGCCATCCGCTATGCGGTGGACAACGGGGCGCAGATCATCAACATGAGCTTTGGGAAAGGCTATTCACCGCATAAGAACTGGGTGGATGACGCGGTGCGGTATGCCGAAGAAAAGGGCGTTCTGCTGGTGCACGCTGCCGGTAACGACGGCACGAACAACGATTCGCTGGCCAATTATCCGAACCCTGTTTTTGCGGATACGCATAAGAAGGCGGATAACTTTATCACCGTCGGCGCCAGCAGCGCCACCAACGACGACGGCCACCTGGCGACCTCTTTCTCCAACTACGGGAAAAAGGAAGTGGACCTTTTCTCGCCCGGTGCGGACATCTATTCCACCGTCCCCGGCAATAAGTATGAATGGCTCAGCGGTACCAGCATGGCTACGCCTGTAGTGGTGGGTGTGGCAGCGCTGGTGCTGGAGTATTACCCGAAGCTCAGTGCCCGGCAGCTGCGGGAAGTGCTGGATAAATCCGTGATGTCTCTTCAGGACACCTCTGTCATCCAACCCGGCGGCAACGATGAGGTGCCGTTCTCGAGCCTGTCCTCCTCCGGGGGAATTGTAAATGCTTACAAGGCATTGCAGGAAGCCGATAAGGTAAAGGGGGAAAGGAAGATAAAGAAAAAACATAAGGCCCGCGGCCGGCATCGGAGGAGATAAATCCTTTCCGGACTGTATCATAAAAAACGTGCGGCAGGTATTTCCCGCCGCACGTTTTTTAATAAAAGCCACAGACCTGTAAGCCGGATTCTGTATAATCCTGCTGTTGCAGGATCCCGCTATCATTTATCTGGTCATGTCATCGCTGGCATGATCTATCTGCCTACCCACAGACATCGGACGGGCAGCCCTCAGGCGTCTGTCTATTTGGCATTTCAGCACACAAGGTTTACCCCGCCGGGTTGTTACCAGCCCGGCGCGTGGGCGCTTACTCCACGTTTTCACCCTCACCCTCCTTCCGGAATGTATCCGGTAAGGACAAACCCCGCCGTTGCCGGCAGGGTGAAGGCAGTTATTTTCTGTGGCACTCTCTGTTGACATCCTGCGGACCCGGGCCGCAAGATGCCACCCACCTGTTAGGTGGTGCGTTGCCCTGCGCTGTCCGGACTTTCCTTCCCACCCCGGAGGGTGGAACGATAGCGCGGCCTGCAGCTTTATGCAAAGATACGGAGAAACCCAACCCCCTGACCCCCTAAAGGGGGGAAAAGAGGCGAAAGGTGAAGGGTAAATGGCGAAAGGCATTTTCAATAATGTCATCCCGGGCTCGATCCTGGATCTCATGAAGAAGAGCAAGGGTGAAGGGCATTTTGAAGTTTAAGGTCTAAGGTTTATCTGTCTGGAATGGAACTTTAGACTTTAGACGTTAAACCTTAGACAACAGAACCGGAAACTCAGGCATATTTGAAAAATATCTCCGTAGCCCCGTACCCGTAGCGCGGATGGTACTGGTTAACAAAGGAGCTGACCTCGGGTACATGGTGGAGTATCTCGTGTATCTCGTCGCGCAGCTTCCCCTTCCCTACCCCGTGAATGACGATCAGCGACGCCTGGTGGTGTGCAATGGCCAGCTCCAGATACCGGTTAAATTCGTGCAGCTGGGTGGTCAGCATTTCAAAATTGCTCATGCCGCGCGGATTGTCCACCAGCTTTTCGATATGCAGGTCCACCTCGTAAAGCGGCTCCGCAGCGGGAGAAGGCCGCCCCCCGTTGCTGCGGTGTATCCACGTATCCGGAGAAGGGGTATAAGCAATATCCCAGCCGGCCTCCGTATCTGTCGCCGGATATTTTTCAAACAGCAGTTGCCGGAAAGTGGCTTCCTGTTGCTGTTGCAGCCGGGAAAGCCGCTCCATCACCTGCCGGGGCTTCAGCTTCACGACTTTATCGAGGAAGGGCGTCCGGCCGGCCGCTGCCGGCTGCAGCGAGAACCGGAGCTCCAGGCGGGGCCTGTCGTTCAGATCTTCAAACAGCAGATCGCTCAGATAAAAATGGGCAAAGGGCGCCACCTGGTTCTCCATCTCCATTTCGCAGCTATCCGCAAGATACATACGGTAGTGAAGCTGGTAGGCATCTGCGGTTTCATTGACGAGATAGATCTTCAGCTTCTGCACCTGCACCTCTTCGGCGTCATGATGGTATACGGGCAGAAAGGAAAGCCATACCCCTGTTTCGGGGCGGGTTTGCGGCGCCGGCTTTTCCCGCGGGAGCTGCTCTCCGGGCAGCGGTCTGGGCGGCGCCCGCTTTTTTTCGGTAAACCGTTTGAAATAGGGAAAATCCAGCTGATCGATATAGGCCGGGAAGGTCACTCCGCCCACGTCCACCATGACCATATCCCTGCCGAGGATCTCCACCACCCGGCCTTCCTCCTGTGAATGCAGTAACAACACCGTATCGCCGACTTCAAATTTCATAGAGCAAGATGGACAGCAGTCTGCCGGCCGCTATCTGTTTTTATCCCGCTGCGGAACCCGGTTGCGGGACTTGTTAAAAAAACGGGCTTTTGCCGGGCTGCCTTTTCGCAGCAGCTGCCGCTCGGCGGAAGGAAGCGCATAGCTATCCCGGCAGGTGTCGCTGCAGCAGCCGTTGTATTTTTCCGCACATTCCCCGCATTGGATAAAAAGCAGGTGACAGCCTTCATTCCTGCAGTTGGTATGCGTATCGCAGGGCTTCCCGCACTGGTGGCAACGGCTGATGATATCGTCCGATACCCGTTCGCCCATACGTTCGTCAAAAACAAAATTTTTTCCGCGGAACTTCAGCGGCAATCCCTGTTCCCGTGCGCTGCGGGTATAATGGATGATGCCGCCCTCGAGGTGGTACACGTGCTTAAACCCATTGTGGAGCATCCAGGCGCTGGCCTTTTCACAGCGGATGCCCCCGGTGCAGTACATAACGATGTTCTTGTCCTGCTGCCCCTTTAGCAGCTCCACCGCCATGGGCAGCTGTTCCCGGAAGGTATCGGCGGGCACCTCCAGCGCGCCTTCCATATGTCCTACCTCGTATTCATAATGGTTGCGCATATCTACAATTACCGTATCGGGGTCGGCGGCCAGCCGGTTAAAAGCTTCCGCGTCCAGATATTTCCCCTTTCGGGTGATATCAAAACCGGGATCGGAGATGCCGTCGGCCACGATCTTGTCCCGCACCTTTATCTTCAGTACCCAGAAGGATTTGCCGTTGTCCTCCACGGCGGTGTTGAGACGAATATTTTTCAGAAAAGGGATGCTGTTCAGGTACCGGCGGAAGGCTTCCAGCTGATGTTCCGGCAGACTGACCTGCGCGTTAATGCCTTCTTTCGCCACGTAGATGCGGCCGAATACCTGCAAGGCATCCAGATGCTGGTACAGGGTATCCCGGAATGCGGAAGGGTCTTCGATATGCGCATACTGGTACCACGAAAGGGTAATGCGCCGGAAAGGCTCGGCCATGAGACGTTCCTTCAGTACCTGTGCCGATACGCGGTTGTGTAAAATCATAACTGCCGAAATTTTAAGGACACGCTCAAAGTGAACAAAATTTCCTGCAGCAAAGGTAAGCAATGCGGAAGAATAAGCGCGGCATCAGGTGGCAACCTGCGATTCCCAGCCGGTGTCTTTAAGCGCAGGATCGTCTTCCTTCTTCAGGAAATCGGACCCGGCGCGGGCGGCTCCGCCTGCCCATTCGAGGATGGCTTCGTCCGGCACGGTTTGCACCGGCACATTATAGGCCGTGGAAGTTTCGTTGTATGCCGGGTTGGTCTGCGCATTATAGCAGCTGATCATGGACCAGCGCGGACGGTCCGACAGGTTGGCTTCGGAGCGGTGCAGGAGGTTGCTGTGGAAAAACAGGGCGTCTCCCGGCTCCAGCTCGCAGTATACCAGCTCCATCGTTTTCAGCGCATTGTTCACCATCACCATGTCCGCTCCCACCTGTTCTCCGGCAAAGCCGTGGTTGACGCGCCCCATCTTGTGCGAGCCTTTGATGACCTGCAGGCAGCCGTTTGCCTTGTTGGCCTCGGTGAGGGCCGTCATCACGCTGACCAGCTGTCCGGGAAACATGAACTGGTTCTTATACCAGTAACCGTAATCCTGATGCCATTCCCAGGCTCCGCCGACACGGGGAGCCTTCTGCATCAGCTTGGAATGGAAATGACAGACCGGCGCATCCTCTTCCATGAGCCGGGCTGCAGAGCGGACCATCCGTTCGCTGCGGATCAGCAGGCTGTATACATCGTCCCCCGGCGTGAACCAGAGCGTCAACCGCGTTTTTTTGCCCGTCTGATCATTCAGGTCCACGGCATTTTTCCGCATGGCGTCGTCCTCCAGCGCCGTGCTGTATATCTTATCGATTTCCGCCTTGCTGAAAAAAGAGCGAACGATCACATAGCCGTCTCTATGATAGGCAAGCACCTGGTCTTCGTTTAAGATAATCTCTTTCATCTGTCGATGTTTCTTCAAATTTAACAGCTTATTCCCATTTATCCAATTCCCGACATCCGGCAGGATCTTCCGGACCGATCCGGGTAAGGGACCGGACGATCCGCCCCGCTGCCGCTCCGGCCTGCAGATCATCTGCTTATTTTTCCATAGCACTGTACACCATTACCTTGAACTTATTGATCATCTCGGAACAATCCGGACCGGGATGCTGGGTCCATATCTGGGCCACGATCCCCGCTTTCGGGTCCGCCCAGAAGGTGGAGCCCCAGAAGCCGCCCCAGGTGTAGGTGCCGGGGTTCCAGGGAAACTGGGCGCTGCCTTTTTCGGTGACCACTTCCATGGTGAGCCCGAACTTGTCCGGACCTCCCCCCGGCCCCAGGTCCCCGATCTGGTTGCTGGTCATCAGACGGACCGTGGAAGGACTGAGCAGCCGGTGGCCGTTGTAGCTGCCGCCGTTCTCCAGCATCTGCAGCATGGCGGCATAATCATGTGCCGTGGAGCACAAGCCCGCTCCTCCGGAAAAATAGCTGCCGTCCTTTATCAGCGGATAAATGACGTTGATACCTGCGGAGTCTTTAGCGTCATCCTCTACGGTTTCTTTTTTGCCACCTGTATAATTGGTCTTGTATACTTTGGCCAGCCGGGATTGTTTTTCGAGGGGCAGGTAGAAATAAGTATCCTTCATGCCCAGGGGTTCAAAGATGCGCTTCCGGAGAAAATCGTTGAAGGGCATGCCGGAAACGACCTCTACCAGATAACCCAGCACATCGATGCTGAGTCCGTAGGTAAAGGCGGCCCCCGGCTGATGCATCAGCGGCAGCTTTCCCAGTATCTTCATCTTGTCGGCAAGCCGGATATGCCGGGGCTCAAAACCTACGGGTATGCCCGCCTTGGCATAGATGGCCCTCGCCTCCTTGCTGCCGATCACGGGATAAGATATCCCGGAGGTATGGGTGAGCAGATCCCTGATGGTGATCTCGCGTGCGGCCGGCTCGGTAGTATAGGAAGAGTCTTTTTCATTAAAAGAGCTAAGGACCCTGGGATGAGTAAATTCCGGGATGTACTTGGAGATGGGATCGTCCAGCAGTATCTTCCCTTCGTTATACAGGATCATGACCGCTACGCCGGTCACTGCCTTGGTCTGGGAGGCAATGCGGAAGATATCGTCTTTCTTCAGCAGCTTATGGGCGGCGATGTCGTTATAGCCGGCGGCGGTATAATAGACGATCTTACCATGCCTGGCCACGAGGGCGGCTACGCCGGCCACACGGTGATCGTCGTCCGTATAATGGCGGAGCATGGTATCGATACGGGCCAGCGCTTCGGAGGAGAACCCTTCGCTTTCCGGAGATACCTGCTCCAATTGGGCCAGCAATGCCTTCGGAGCGGCACAAAGCAGCAGCAGAAGGACGAGAAGGCGGCTCGTTGTTTTTTTATGTAATGTCATAAGCTATGGGATTGTGTTCAACGGAGCTTCACCCGGATAAACCGGGGCCGGTACAGGTCCGGGGTTCTGCTCAGGGTTTTGAAAAAATCAAAAGCATTCACGTTATAGCTGATCAGTAGCTCTCCCGGTCCTGAAAGGGCAGGATGCGCCTTGGCATTGTATACAAAAAAATTCTTATGCTCCGGCTCCGGGCATTTCCATATTTTAATCAGGGGGCCGAAGGGCCCGTGCGGACTGAGACCCAGCCGTAGTCCGATCACAGGGCTCATGCCGTCTACCTGGAATACGAGCGCATACCGCCCGTCGGGAAGGGGACTCAGGCTAAGCTCATCGGATACATGACTGGTCACTGTTTTTGCATTCCGCATGTCTGCGTTCCAGCTGTCGCCGTCCCAGAAACGCCACCGGCCGAAATCTTCGAAATCTGCCGGCTTCACACGGGCAACGATAAGCCCTTTCTGTTTTCCTTTTATGCCATAGACATACACAAAGCCATCGGGAGCAGGCATGCCTGCATTGCGGGTGTTGACGAGTATCCCTGCGCCGAGCGAAGCCTGGCCGTCCGGACCGGTGGTCAGGAAAGGCGTTTCTATCTGCCGCTGCTGCTTAAAAGGCGGATGGCTGCCGGAAGGCAGCACGATCAGGGTATTGGCCACCTGCCTGAAGCTCCAGTCGTCGCTGCTCATGTTCCGCATACGGTAACCAAAGATATAGATATTGTTGTGCAACGCTTTGTTGACAAAGCCGTCTCCCAGCCAGAAGTAGTCTCCCGGTTTTGTATTCCTTGTCTCCGGTATAAACAGGGATTCCGGCCTGCCTTTTTTATTATGGTCGTAATAAAAGCGGATATTTTCTTTTTCAGGAACGGCCCCTTTCATATAGGCCACCGAGTTATGCACCATGGTGTGACCGGGCTGCAGCTGCCCTTCCTTGATATCGCCTATCATGGTATCGCTGAAAACGAACATCAGGCTGTCCGATGCATCTGCCGTATCGGCACCGTTCAGGGGAAGCGCAAAAATGCCGTCGGCGCCGAACCACCCGGACGTTCTCCTGAAGAGGTCCGTCCATTCAGGCGCTTCCGTAACAGAAAATCGTAAGGAAGTAATGTCCCGCGCCGCTGCCCGGGGCGGCAGGCTGTCAACGGCTTTCTGCGCCGGTTGTCTCTCCGGATGTGCAAGGCAGGCAGGACCGGTCAGTAAGGGTACGGCAAGCGCAGATAAAAGAATGATGATTTTCATAGGCTTCTTTTGTCCTGTGGCAACGGAGCTTTCCAGGCATTTGCGTTATCGTCCCGGACGGGCCGCGCTGCCCGGAAAATGCCGGTCGGCAAAATTGAGGTATTGTGTCCAGTCGTATCGGGTAATGTCGTGCTTCCCGGTACGCAGGTGATAGCCGATGAAATCGCCGACGGGATGTTCGGGCGCCGGCATTTCATCCGTTTTCAGTCCTCTGAGCCCGAAAAGCCGGTATGCCGGTTCCGCATTTTTTGCCCCCAGGAATTCTCCGCGGGGATCGGACCACAGGTCCTCCGAGGCGCTCGCCACATATACCGGCCGCGGAGCGATCAGGGCAATCAGCTCGTGCTGGTCCACCGGGAGCGTTTCTTCCTTATCATTATATTTCTTGAAATTGTCGCAAAACCAATGCGGGAACGAGGTATTGATACGGCTGACCGTTTCGCCGAATTTTCTCCGTGAGATGGCCGCCCCGCCGCAGCCCGATTCATTGGAGATCACCATGGCAAAGCGCCGGTCTGAAGCCCCGGCCCAGAGCGCAGTTTTACCCAGCCTCGAATGTCCGATCACAAATACTTCCTTTGCATTTACCGCAGGATCTTTTTCGAGGTAATCCATCACGCGGGAAAGCCCCCAGGCCCAGGTAGCGATGCTGCCCCAGGAAGCGCTGTCCCGGGGCTGATCAAAAAGGGCATGCACGCCATTTTTAAAGCCGTCGTCAAAATCGGGATCCACGTCGCCATAATACAAAGTGGCCACGCCATATCCCCGGGAAAGAATATCCTGTAAGGGCCAGGCGGAAGCGCGGGAGCCGCGGGAAGCCTCTGTAGCCCTGTTGTCCGTAATGCCCAATTCCTTGTTGTTCGCTACCCATGAAGGGGATATGTGAACATCCTTCTCCGCCGTAACGGTATGATTCCCGGAGAAGTTATAGCCCAGGAAAACGGGGGCGGCTTTCCGGGACCGGGGCAGGTAAAGCAGCAGGAACACATCCCTGCTTTTGTCCCCGTTCTGCATACGGAGCCTGATCTCTCTGCGGAGGGCCAGACCGCCGAGAGCGTCCTGCCTGTGCGAGATTTCGGTCGCCGTTATTTTTCCCCGCCATGCAGGGACTGCGCCATACACTTCGCGTTCAAACAGATCGTAAATTTCTTTTCTCCGCCTTTCCCATTGCTGCCGGCCGGAGACTGCTGAGCCGTCGTTACCGACCAGCAGCGCGGGCAGGATATACTCGGGCACTTTTGATTCGTCATAGTTGGCGCCTTCGGGCTGGGCGTTCAGGGATGCTGTTGCGGTTATCATCATAAGAAGGAGGAAGACGGGCTTCATCATGTCTGTTTTCATTTGAAGATACAAAAGCAGACGGATTTCGGGAGGCAAATATTTTAAAGCTCCGGATCGATCAGCTCCAGGGGTACCCGGATGGCTTTGGGGCGGTAGTAATCGGGATTGCCCCTGCCGTTTTTGAACGTCTCCACGCAGGGCTGATAGCCGTTGATGCAATAGGTGATCAGCAGCTCATCCTTGTCGTTGATAAATTCGGGATGCGGGATCACGGTATAGAAAAAAGGATAATGGCCCTGCAGGGTATCGTCGATGGCATAAATGGGTTTCAGCGTTGAAAAAGGTCCGGTGGGACTGTCGCTTGTTGCCGCGAATATCCGCCTGCCCTGGTCGCAGGCCACGCTCAGCTCCGCGCTGATCAGCACGTATTTGTCCCGGATATGCGTCATGAACACGCCGGTGCGGGCCTGTGTTATCGGCCTGATTTTATCGACCGAGTCACTCCAGCTTTTCCCGTCCCAGAAAGTCCAGGGAGCGTTGGGGTTGTCCATGGGAAAGCGGGCTGCATAAACCCGGCTGTTGCCGACAGCATCCAGCTTGCTGCCGTAGGCATAGCAGTATCCGCTCTGCTTGTCTTTTACAAACCCCATCCCGAAAGCGATACCGCCGAGGTCGGGTAGCGGCGTGTAGGCGCATACGCTGTCCATTTCAGGAAACTTCATCTTTCCCCAGAGATCGCGTCCTGCCGGTCCCCAGTCCCACGCCCCCTTGCCGGTTTTTTTCAGATTGGCGAGATAGACATATACGGTATCGCCCTGCTGAAAGCCGGCTACCGGCCAGATGAAATAATGATCATCCGGTCTTTCCTTGAACAGGCTTTTGATGCCCGGTCCGTGACCGATAAGCGTTTGCGTATGCTCCCATTGCCAGTCTCCCGCGGGTTGCAGCAAAGCGCAGTTGCGTACCTGGAAAAGCGCGGGGATGGTCCCGGTAGCGGAGTCGTAATCATTGATATGGCTGTCGCCCATCAGCCATAAGGTTCTGCCGTCGGCGAGGGGAACGCTGAGCGCGCCGTCGCTGGCGATCCAGCCGTGGGTACGCCGGAAGAAGCGGATAACCGAACTGTCTTTATATACAGTGTATTGTTGTGCGCTGCCCGCAGTAGTCCAAAATAAAAAGATTGCCGGAATAACGACCTTGACCCTATACTTTCCCATCCTTTTATCTTTTGTTTTGAAACAGGGTTTTCCCGAAGGGAAACGAATGACAGCCTAAAGGTAAAAAAAGCAGGCCGCTTATCCATCCTATTTACCAGGAGAGCTTGCCGCGGTAGTAATCCAGGATTTTTGTCTGCAGGGCGTATTTGTATTTGGCGGCGATCATATTGAGCCGCGCATTGTCCAGATCATTTTTGGCAATGACATAATCCACCGAGGTGATGGCGCCGGCGTTGAACTTCACCTCCGCGCCCCGGAACGACTCAGTGTAGTTCTGAACCTGGTCAGCCAGCTTTTTATAGCTTTCAAAAGCGGACCTCATGTTCAGATAATCCTGCTCGATGGCCTGACGCAGCTGTATGCGGGTGGTTTTCTCCGCGAAAGCGGCCTGGTCCCGGCTGATCTTTGCCTGTTTTACCCGATTCCGTGCCTGCAGTCCGTTCAGCAGGGGGATCTGCAGGTTGAGGCTGACGTTTGTGTTGACATTGTTTTTCCACTGGTTGCCGTAAGGAATCTTCAGGCTGTTATATTGCGGCTCGGGCGCAAAGACGGGAATCTTGGTGTTGTTTACCGTGACATACTGGTCTGTGGCCTTGTCGCTGATGCCCATCAGCTCCGAGGTCGTGGCCGCGCTGGAATAGTTGGTATACACTCCGGCCGACAGCGACAGCGTGGGCAGCAGCTGTCCCCTTGCGGCCTTCACCCCGTTCCGTGCGCTTTGTTCCCGCAGGTCTGCCGCCTTTACCAGGGCCAGGTTCTGCAGAGCATTCCGGGATATTTCTTCTACCGTGGCATCGTAAGCCAGCGGGGCAGGATTGATGGCAAGCTTTTCAAGCTTCATGTCCCGCGAATAGGGAATATTCATCAGCTGAGCCAGCGTCAGCTTCTCTCCTTCCAGCATATTTTCCGTATTGACGATATTCAGCTCGTCGCTGCCCAGCTGGCCCTTCATTTTATAGAGATCGGAGGGGGAGATCGCGCCTTCGCGGTTTTGTATGGTCAGCCTTTCCACCTGCCGTCGCGTTACCTCCGCCTGCCCCTTCGCCATTTCGAGCTGTTCGTTTATCGTAAGCACGGAGAGGTAGTTCAGGATGACATCGATGGTCAGCCGGTCTTTGGCCTGCTGCAGGTCCATCTCGCTGGCTTCATAAGCCAGCCGGTACTGCCGGATGAAATGTTGTATGCTGGATCCGTTCCATAGCGTAAGACCGGCATTCAGCTGGTAGGAGGCGGCGTTGTATTGCTGGGTCACATAGCTGTTGCTATAGGGATCTATGCTTCTTCCGTTGTAGATGCTGTGGGAGATGCCTCCGTTGAGCGTAGGCAGCATGGCCGCCCTTTGCTGCTGCCAGTTTATCCGGTCGCTTTGCGCCTGGAATCCGGCCTGGGTTACATCGGGGTTGTTTTTTATGGCCAGCTCCACACATTGCTGCAGCGTGTATGCCGCCGTATTTCCGGTACTGTCCTGTCCACAGGCGGTGCCGCTGATCAGCAGCGCCGTCGCACACAGGAGTATTCCGCTTGCTCTTTTCAACACGTTCATCTAATGTATAGTTTTAAGGGGAGATGCATCCCGTTATCGCATGATAAGCTTCCGTCAGAGAGCGGTTTTTTCCGGTTCTATTTTCCCGTCCAGCAGGTTGATGATCCGGTTCCCGTACTCCGCATTTTTTTCGGAATGGGTGACCTGTATGATGGTGACGCCGTCTTCCCGGTTGAGCTTTTTGAACAGGTCCATGATCTCCTCTCCCTGCTTTGAGTTGAGATTGCCGGTAGGTTCATCGGCCAGCAGGAGACTTGGGTTGCCGATCAACGCCCGGGCGATGCCCACCAGCTGCTGCTGCCCGCCGGAGAGCTGGCTGGGAAAGAGGTCTTTCTTGCCCACGATCTGGAAGCGGTCCAGCATGTCGGCCACCCGGGCTTTCCGTTCGGATCCTTTGACGTTATGATAGATGAGCGGGGTCTCGATGTTTTCGTATACCGTCAGCTCATCGATAAGGTGATAGGCCTGGAATACAAAGCCGATGTATTGCTTGGCCAGGGCGGCGCGCTGCTTTTCCTTGAGCAGGTGCAGGGCTTCCCCCATGAAGTAATGATAACCCTCCGAAGGATCGTCGAGCATGCCGAGGATATGCAGCAGGGTAGATTTGCCGGATCCCGAGGGGCCCATGATAGAAATAAATTCTCCTTCACTTACAGCGAGGTTGACGCCCTGTAATACATGTGCCTTTACGCTGCCGTTGCTGTACCACTTGGAAATGTTTACCAGATCGATCATGCTTGCATGTTTAGATAGTCAATGGATTTCTGATTTGAGATTTCTGATTTGAAGTTTGAGATTCATTCTTTTATTTTCATTAAAATGCCTTTTGCCTTTCACCCTGCACCTTTTACCCCTATTCGCTTCTCAGGCTTTTCACCGGGTTGGCTGTGGCGGCCTTGACGGCCTGGTAGCTTACGGTTATCAGCGCGATCAGCAGGGCCAGGACACCGGCGGCGAGGAAGATTCCTATGCCGGGATGTATCCGGTAAGCAAATTCCTGCAGCCATTTATACATCATCCACCAGGCAACGGGGGACGCAATAATAATGGCCAGGAGGATCAGCTTTAAAAAATCGCTGCTGATCATGAGGGCGATCCCGGATATGCTGGCGCCGAGCACTTTCCGGATACCGATCTCCTTTGTCCGCTGGTGCGCCGTGAGAATGGCCAGCCCGAAGAGTCCCAGACATGAGATGAATACGGTGAGCAGGGCGAAGACCCGGGAGAGCCGTCCGATGCGCTGCTCATCGCTGAATTTTTTATTGTATTCTTCATCCACAAAACGGTATTCGAACGGATAGGCCGGGTTGTATTTTTTAAAAACATCTCCGATCCTGCTTATCGTGTAGGAAAGCGGCTGACGGGGATTTAGCCGGATATTGACGCGGTAAGCCCAGGTATCGCTGCTTTTTATGATGACCGGGTTCACCGGTTGGTAGGGCGAGCCGATAATAAAATCTTTTACTACGCCGACCACCTTCCAGGTAAAGCCCCCTTCTTTAATCAGCTGTCCTACCGGCGTTTTAAAGCCAATCGCCTTCACCGCCGATTCGTTTAACAGGCAGGCGTTGGAATCGGCGGGGAAGGCGGAAAGGTCAATATCCCTGCCGGCCAGAAGCTTGATCCCGAATGTCTTTACAAAGTCGCCGGTGGTGGCCATGAGGTCGAAGCTGACGCGTGTGTCAGGATCCTTTCCGGACCAGCTGAAGCCGGTGGAGCTGCTTCCGTTGGTCGTAATGGACAGGCTGCTTTTGCATACAGCGGCAGCTACCCCGCTGTTCAGGAGATCGTTTTTGATGAGCGGATAGTTTTTCCGGATGTCGCCGTTAATATCCAGCTCGAGCAGGTTATTTTCTGCATAACCATTATCCCGTTGCTGGGCATAGCGGATCTGCCGGTAGATGATCAGCGTGCTGATGATCAGTATGATCGAGACGGTAAACTGGGTAACCACCAGCATCTTCCGGGGAGTCACCAGGGTCTTTGTATTCAAAGGGCCGCCTTTCAGAACCTTCACCGGCTGAAAAGAGGAAAGGAAGATGGCCGGATAGCTTCCGGCGAGCACTCCTGTAATCAATATGAAGGCCACGCCGGCCAGCCAGAGATACGGATTCCCGTAGTTCAGGCTGAGGTGCCTGCCGGTAAGATCGTTAAAGGCCGGGAGGAACAACAGGACCCAGAGCCAGGCCAGGATGCCGGCTACCAGAACCAGCAGCGTAGACTCTCCGAAGAACTGCAGGATCAGGCTGCGCTTGGAGGCCCCTGTTACTTTACGTACACCGATCTCCCGGGCCCGCCGTTCGCCGCCCGCCGTGCTCAGGTTCATAAAATTGATACAGGCGATTAATAAAAGCAGGGCCGCAACGATCCCCAGCAGCCGGACCATGCGTATGCGCCCCCCGGCAGGATAACCGTTCTCGAAATGATCGTACAGATGCCAGCGGCTGATCGGGTAGAGAAATATCCGCGTGTCTGTCGACCCGGTGTATTGCCGGTAAATATTTTCAATTTTCCGGTTCGCCGCCGCAGCAGATATATCCGGGCGAAGTACGACATAGGTATTATAGCTGGGGGCTTCCCATCCCGGTATCCTGTAAGTTTCTTTAAGATGGGCCCAGGGTAGCAGGTATTCAAAATCAAATTGCGTATTGGCCGGGAGATCTTTAAGCACTCCGGTTACTTTCAGGGTTGTCGTATCATCCAGCCGTATCATCCTGTTGATCGGGTCCTGATCACCGAATAGCTTTCTGGCAAGCTTCCGGGTGATCACTATGGCATTTACATCATCCAAAGCATGCCCGGCGTTGCCTTCCAGCAGCGGGAAGCTGAACATCGTCAGAAAAGCCGCATCTACGCTCAGACCGGTAGCGGTAAGCCGCTGCTCCTTATAATTGAACAGGTGGGGTTCCGGCCAGTAGGTGCGGGCAAATGCCTGGATTTCGGGAAAATCTTTCTTAAGCGCCGGTCCCAGCGGAGCCGCCGTTATATCCCAGGCGCTGGTTTTTCCCTCGTAAGTAGAGCGGTTCCATACTTTATACAGCACATCCCTGTTGGCGTGGAAGCGGTCGAAGCTCAGCTCATTGCCGATCCAAAGTACGATCAGCATGGCCGCTGCCATACTAACGGATAATCCGGCGATATTGATAAGAGAGAAACCCTTATTTCTCCAGATGTTGCGCCATGCCGTCTTGAAAAAGTTCCTGAACATTTCCCGTTCCCGGTTTGAGATTGCTGAGTTGAAGCTTGAGTTTCTGGATGATCCCGACAATTCCGGGAACATATTTTTATATCAGGATGTCCTCCAGCACCGTCTGTCCGTCGAGCATGCGTACGGTGCGGTGACTGTAGCGGGCGTCGTGCTCGGAGTGGGTTACCATAATAATGGTGGTGCCGGCCGTGTTGAGGTCGGTGAGCAGCTGCATCACCTCGTTACCATTGCTCGAGTCCAGGTTACCCGTCGGTTCGTCGGCCAGGATCAGCTTGGGATTGTTGACCACAGCGCGGGCGATGGCCACCCTTTGCTGCTGTCCGCCGGAGAGCTGCTGGGGAAAATGGTTGCGGCGGTGCATGATCTGCATCCGGTCCAGCACCTCTTCTACCTTGCTCTTCCGTTCGCCGGCTTTTACGCCCGTGTAGATCAGCGGCAGCTCTACGTTTTCAAATACGGTCAGCTCATCGATAAGGTTAAAGCTCTGAAAGACGAAACCGATATTGTGCTTACGCAGCTGCGCCCGCTTACGTTCGTTGAAGCGGGCCACCTCGATGCCGTTGAAGACAAAGCTGCCGTTATCCGGGTCGTCCAGCAGGCCGAGGATATTCATGAGGGTGGTTTTGCCGCAGCCGGAGGGCCCCATGATCGCGACGAACTCCCCCTCTCCCACTTCCAGGGAAAGCTTGTTCAGGGCCACGGTCTCTACCTCTTCGGTACGATAGGTTTTTTCGAGGTCGGTAATCTTTATCATGTTGTTCATATTTTTAATTTCTCGTTTCCGGTTCAATAGTCTAAGGTCTAAGGTTTAACGTCTAAAGTTAATCTGACTGAAAAGGAATCTTAGACGTTAGACCTTGAACTTTAAACCTAAATGCCATTCACCTTTCTCCCTTTACCTTTAACCTTTTATGTTCACCGCTATTCGGTCCGCAGGCTTTTCACCGGATTGGCGAGGGCGGCGCGGATGGCCTGAAAGCTCACTGTCGCCAGCGCGATCAGGATGGCCGACAAGCCGGCCACCAGGAATATCCACCAGCTGACCCTTGTCCGGTAGGCGAAATTATTCAGCCAGCTGCTCATTCCCCACCAGGCCAGAGGAATGGCCGCCACGATAGCTATCAGCACCAGCCTGAGAAAATCGACGGACAACAGGGCGGTGACGTTTCCTACGGTTGCGCCCAGCACTTTGCGGATACCCACCTCTTTTATCCTGACCTGCGCGGTATAGGTGGCCAGGCCGAACAGTCCCAGACAAGAGATAAAGATGGCAATGGCGGCAAACAGGTTAAACAGCATGCCGGTGCGCTGGTCCGATCTATATTGCTCTTCAAATTGTTTATCCAGAAAGCTGTAGCTGAAAGGCATATAGCCGGCATATTTCTTATACTCCTTCTCCGTAGTGGCAATAGCTTGTTTTGCGCCGGTTGCCGTGGTCCTTACATAAAGGATATTTCCACGGAACCAGGAAAACAGCAGCATCGGTTCGATAGTCGCTTTCAGGGACTGGAAGTTAAAATCCTTTACCACCCCTATGATGGTTCCTTTTCTGTTGTGAAAGCTGATGGGCTGCCCGGTGTAAGGCGGCTTCAAGCCCATCTTCTTTACCGCCGTTTCATTGAGGATATAGTGGTTACTATCTGCCGGCGTACCGGACAGACCTCCTCCTTCGAGGTACTGTATCTTCAGGGTGGGAATAAAGTCCTTATCGATATTGGCCTGTGAAATCATCATGTTGACATTGTCAGGCTTTCCCTGCCACTCGATATCGCTTGTGGAACTCCAAAAATCGGATAGATCATATATATTGGAGATTGACACATTCAGGATGTCCGGCTGCCGGAGTAGCTCCTGCTTTACCACGTCGATATGGTTTACAACGTCCGAAGTAAGCGGCACGCGGAATACATAGCTTTTGTCAAAGCCCAGATCCTTGTTCCGGATATAGCCCATCTGTCGGCTGATCACCAGGGTACTGATGATCAGCACAACGGAGATGACGAACTGGAATATCACCAGCATTTTCCGGAATAAGGTGGTCCCCAGTCCCGGACTGAGCTTTCCTTTCAGGGATCGTATGGGATTAAAAGAAGACAGGAGAATGGCCGGATAAATACTGGAAACTAGCAGGGTGCCCAGGATAGCCCAACCGATCACTTTCCACATCTGCATATCCGCCAGGGTAAAATGCAGCGTCTTGTCCGAAATACGGTTATACAGGGGCATCAGCAGCGCCATCAGCCCTATGGCGATCAAGGCGGCCAGGCAAAACAACAAAAAAGTTTCGATAAAAAACTGAAAAAACAACTGTCTTTTTGCCGCTCCCACGATCTTGCGGATGCTGACTTCCCGGGCACGCACCAGGGATCGGGCGGTGGAAAGGTTCACATAGTTGATGCCCGCGATCAGCAGCAGCAGGATACCGACCAGCATAAAGATGCGGACCATTTTCAGCTTTGCGTCATTGCCGTCGGTACCGGTAAGATGAATGCTGCTCAGTGGATGTAATTGAAAATTGCTCTGGCTGTCGCCATTCCGCGCTTTTTTATACGCTTCAGAAAAAGCCCGGCCTGTTTTTACCGGATCGGCACCCGGGCGGAGCTTTACAAAATCTCGGAAATTATAATCTCCCAGGTCCTGATCGATGGTCTTCCATTCTCCGTTGCCCCCGTTGGCGGTAAATTGCCGTCCGTAATAGCCCATAGGAAAGAGCGCGTCGTAATGCAGGCTGGAGTTCTGCGGAAAATCCTGCAATACCCCGGTCACCCTGAAATTATTTTTTTGGAATACGAGCGTTTTGCCCATGGCAGCCGCGGCGCTTCCAAAGAATTTTTCTGCTGTGGATTGCGTGACGACGACGGCGTTGTTGTCCGGAAACAGCGTCGCCTTGCTGCCATACAACAACCGGAAGTCGAATATCCGGAAGAAAGTGCTGTCCACAAAGGCCGTTTGGTGCCCGTCAATTACCTTGTCATGTGCAACGTCTGAAAGGACCTGGTCCACATCCGGCAGGATCCTTACCAGCGACTCCACCTCCGGCATGGACCGGGAAAAGACGGACAGCGGTCCCGGTATGCCATCTACAGTCATTTCTTTGCCGTTGGCCTTGAAATGCGCGCTGAGCTGATAGATGTCCCGGTAGTCCTTGTGAAACCTGTCAAAGCTCAGCTCATCCTGCACCCAAAGCAGCACCATGATGCCTGCGGCAAGACCGATCGCCAGCCCGCTGATGTTGATCAGACTGTAGAAACGGTTCGCCTTCAGATTTTTCCAGGCTGTTCTAAAATGGTGCTTGATCATGGTCAGTTTCCGGTTTGAGGTTTATCTCGCGCACTATGATTTTTAAAGGTCTCAATGAAACGAAGTTCGGCAACGCCATTTAAAAATAATTCGATCCCGTTGCCAATGCTGCGCCTTTCTGGTTTCCGGTTGATTTGATGATTTGGTAATGGAGTAATCATCAAACGCGGAGCGTTCATTGAGACCACTAAAGATCATTGTGCACGAAATAAATTAGCACATCATCAAATTTTCAAATCATTAAAATGCCCTTTACCTTTCGCCTTTTACCTCAGTTTTTCAAATTCAGCTCCTGCACGTCGCCGTAATTCTCATAGCTGGAAGTAACGACCCGGTCGCCGGGCTGAAGCCCCTGCAGCACTTCATAATAATCCGGGTTTTGCCGGCCCAGCTGTATGTCGGTCTTATACGCCGTCTGTCCGTCCTTGCTCAGCTTGAAGATCCAGTTGCCCCCCGTCTGCTGATAAAATCCGCCGCGCGGCAGCAGCAGCGCCTGCGTTTCATCGCTGAGGGCCAGCCTGATCTGCAGGGTTTGGCCCCGCCGGATGCCTTTTGGCGCTTTCCCCGCGAATTCCATATCGACCTGAAAGCGGCCGTCGGTGACCTGGGTATATACCTTTTTTATCTTCAGCGTATAGGTGGAATCGGCGAAGGTAAAGTCGCCCATCAGCCCGGTAAAGATGCGGGAAATATAATGCTCGTCCACATCCACCCGTACCTTAAAGCCTCCCAGCACATCGATCTGACCCAGACGGGTACCCTTGGGAATACTTTGCCCTACTTCGGCATCCAGGGAGGTCAGCTGTCCGTCCACCGGCGCGCGTACGATCAGGTCGCCCACTTTTTTCCGCATCAGCTTCAGGGCGTTCTGCGAACCTTCGTAGGATTGCTGGGACTGATCGAGCTGTTGCCTGTTGGTAAGTGAGTCCTTCTCAAGGATCTGCTGCATCAGCTTCTTTTTCTGCAGCTGATAGTTATATTCGTTTACAGCCTGCTGGTATTCCTGCGAGCCGATCACCTTTTCCGCATACAGGTGCTTATCCAGCTTATAGATACGTTCGGCCTCTTTCAGGTTGTTTTCCGCATCCGTCATCAGGTTCTGGTTGTTGATGGTATTCTGCTGGGAAGCGTTCCGGGAAATCTGCATCTGGGTCAGCAGGTTGTACACGTTCGTCTGCTGGTTTACCAGCTCCAGCTCCAGGTCGGTATTGGACAGTCGCAGGATGGGCTGGTCTTTTTTCATGATGGTGCCGTCATCCACGTATTTCTCCTCTACCCTTCCTCCCTCCAGCGCATCCAGGTAGATGGTGGTCAGGGGCAGCACCACCCCGTTCACCGGGATGAACTCCTGAAAGGTCCCCTTCTTAACCGTGCTGACAGTGATCCTTTCCGTTTCCACATTCAGCCGCGACTTGCCGCCGGTAAAATAAATGCTTGCCCCGATGAGCAATACAATGCCGGTAATGCCGCCGATCATCAGTATTCGTTTCTTTGACCATCTTTTTTTGGGAAGTACTCTGTCCACTGCTTATTTTTTTGTCTTTGCCCTTATGCTATACAAGTCGTGCCAAAATACTAAACAATTGTAAATTAAAAACATATACATTGCTAAATTTAATACCATGTCCGGTTCCGATACAGCGGGTGTACGGTTTTGATACAGCCTTTATATCCGGGTTTCCGGGGCGGTCAGAAATTATTGTAATGCCTTCGAAATTATGCTATACTTGCAGAAGCTTCCAAATCCACCGCAATGCTATTAAAACAGGCCAGGGTGCTGGTAATCGACGACGACCCGGACGTGTTAACAGCCGTCAGGATGCTGCTGAAAACGGAAGCCGGGGAGGTGGTCACCGAGCGCAATCCGGAAAATATCCAATGGCTTTTGTCGCGGCACTCTTTTCAGCTGGTGCTGCTTGATATGAATTTCAACAGCGCAACCAATACTGGGAACGAAGGGCTTTACTGGTTGAAGCGGTTAAAGGAAATAAGGCCGGATACGGCGGTAATCATGATCACCGCCTATGGGGATATTGACCTCGCCGTGCGTTCCCTCAAGGAGGGGGCGGATGATTTTGTCGTCAAGCCCTGGCATAACGAAAAGCTGATCGCCACCTTTCATGATGTGTTGCGGAAAAGAAGTCCGCATGCGGCTCTGCTCCAGGAAGACAGCGGCGAGATCATCGGCAGCGAGCTGCTGGGCGGCTCCCCCGCCATGGAGGATATCTTTCACAAGATACGGAAGATAGCCCCTACCGACGCCAACATCCTGATCCTGGGCGAGAACGGAACCGGGAAAGATCTGATCGCCCGTGCGGTCCATGGAGGATCGCTGCGGGTAGGAAAACCATTCGTAAAGGTAGATGTGGGAGCGCTGACCTCGGGCTTGTTTGAAAGCGAGCTGTTCGGGTATAAAAAGGGAGCCTTTACGGATGCCACGGAAGACCGCGTAGGCCGTTTCGAGGTAGCCAACGGCGGTACGCTTTTTCTGGATGAGATCGGCAACATTTCCCTGCATCAGCAGGCCAAGTTGCTGACGGTGCTTCAGAACCGGCAGGTCGTCCGTCTCGGTACGCATGAAACGGTGCCGGTCAACATCCGGCTGATCTGCGCCACCAACCTGCCCATCTCCGAGCTATCCGATGAGCAGCGGTTCCGGAAGGACCTGATCTACCGTATCAACACCATCGAGATCGTGGTGCCGCCCCTCCGTGAGCGGGGGGAAGACATCCTGCTGCTGGCCCGCCATTTTGCAAAAAGCTATGCCCGAAAGTACCTCAAGCCCAGCATTGGTTTCTCCCGGCCGGCAGAGGACAAGCTGATGCAGTATCATTTCCCGGGCAATGTGCGCGAGCTGCAGTATATCATTGAACGGGCCGTGATCATGGCGGAAGAGGATGAGCTGCAGGCAAAGGATATCATCTTTTCACCGATAGAATCTTCCAGGCCTTCGGATATTGTACAGGAGGAAACCAACCTCGGGGCGGTGGAACGGAATACCATCCTGAAAGTCATCGAAAAAAACAACGGCAACATCACCAGGGCAGCCAAAGAGCTGGGGCTGACCCGCACCGCGCTGTACCGGCGATTGAGCAAATATGACATTTAAAGGATTCAGCTGGGGACTTTTTCTCAGGGTGTTGCTGCTGTTCCTGACACTCCTGGGCATCGCTTTTCTGGTGGTGAACCGGGAATGGCCTTATGCCGTATATGCCACCCCGTTGGTAGTTTTACAGCTGGTTTACTTTTTCCGTCTTCACAAAAAAGTACGGGAGGAAATGGAGGAGTTTGTGGAGGCGGTCCATTACCGCGACTTCACCCGGCACTTTGCCTGGAAGCATTCCCCGATGGAAGTGCGCGCGTTGCGCAAGGGATTTAATGCCATAAACGAAGCATTTAAGACCATCAGCCGGGAAAGGGAGACCCAGTACCAGTACCTGCAAAAAATACTGGAGCTCGTGGATACCGGTATACTTTGCTTCGAAACAAAGACCGGCCAGGTGATCTGGATGAATGAATCTTTCAGACAACTGCTGGGCATACCCTATCTGAAGAATATCCGTCTGCTGGAGCGGCGAAGCAAGGACCTGCTGGGCAACCTGCAGGAGGTAAAAAGCGGGGAAAGTAAAATTGTAACATTAAAAAAGGAAGACAGCCCGATCAAGATGCTGCTGACCTCCGCTGTTTTTCAGACCGAGGGCAGGCTTTACAAACTGGTGGCCTTCCAGAACGTAAACGAGGCTTTGGACGAAACGGAATCCCTGGCCTGGCAGAAGCTGCTGAGCGTGATGACCCACGAGATCATGAACTCCGTGGCGCCTATCGCTTCCCTGGCGGATACGCTTAAAAAGAGGGTGCAGCACACCATCAGCCATATCCCTGCCGGTTACGAAGACGGCGTGCTGGACGACCTGGAACTGGGCATCGATACCATCAAGCGGCGCAGCGAAGGGCTCACCAAATTTGCCGAAACCTACCGCAACCTCAGCAAGATCGCCAACCTGCAGCTGTCGGAAATACTGGTGCGCGACCTGTTCGAAAACCTCTACCTGCTTATGCAGCCGACGCTGCAGCAGAAAAATATCGAAATGGAGATCGTGCTCCGGGATACGGCCATGGTGCTGGAAGCGGATATCAACCTGCTCGAGCAAGTGCTGATCAACCTGGTGGTCAACGCTATGGAAGCGGTGAAAGAAAAGCCGGCTCCCTGCATCACCCTGTCGGCAGGCTATGACAATCACAGACCCGTATTGTCTGTGGCCGACAACGGCAATGGCGTCCCGGCGGCATTGCTGGATAAGATATTCATCCCCTTCTTCAGCACGCGTAAGAATGGCAACGGCATCGGCCTGAGCCTCTGCAAACAGATCATGATGCTGCACCGGGGAAATATACAGGTACATACCCTCGAAGGCAAAGGCACCGCCTTCAGGCTGCAGTTCTGAGTGGCCAAAAGCAGGGGCTTATCGAGATCAATGAAGTCTCAAATATAGCGGAAGCTTAAACGACGGCGGTTTTGTGAAACCTGTTCCGGTAATCTACCGGGGACAAGCCGGTAATCTTTTTAAAGACCGACCTGAAAGCCTTGGTATCCATGTAGCCTACATCGTACATGACTTCGTTTACGTTTTTCCGTTCGCTTTCGAGCAGCTTTTTGGCCGCTTCTATTTTTACCCGCTGTATATATTCCAGCGGCGTGTTGTTGGTGGCTTTCTTAAACCTCCGTTCGAAATGCCGTTTGCCGATGGCGAACTTCACCGCCAGCTCCTCTACCGATATTTTTTCAGCTACATTATTTTCAATAAAGGTCTGGGCCTCCCGGATAGGCAGATCGTCATGCTTTTTCTGACCGTTAAACATGATGAAGGGCGACTGGCTCTTGCGGTCTATTTCTATTGCAAAGAACTTAGAGGCCCGGATGGCCAGCTCCCGTCCCGCATATTTCTCCACCAGGTACAACAGCAGGTTCCAGTACGAGCTGGCGCCCCCGCTGGAATAAAGGCGGTCCTCCTCGGTGATGATCCTGTCGTCCACAAGGTCCACTTCGGGAAACAGCTCTCGGAAGTCGTTGGCATAGATCCAGTGGGTGGAACATTTCCGTCCGTTTAGCAAACCGGTAGACGCCAGCAGGAAGGCTCCGATGCAAAGGCTGGCTATTTCAGCGCCCTGCCGGTATTGCTTTACCATCCAGGGGATAAAATCGCGGTTGACATCCAGCGCCGTTCTCAGATCCCCGCTCACCGCCGGCACGATAATAAGGTCCGTCTGCTTTACCTGCTTCAAAAGCACATCCGGCCGTACGGCAAAGGAGCCTTTATTCAGGTGCACTTCAGACGAGAGTCCGGCCAGCTGCACCTGGAACAAGGCCGGCTTTCCGGCTTCTTCCAGGAAATCGTTTATCGCGGTAAACATATACCGCGGATCATATATGCTGGCCAGTACGGCATTTTCGGGTACAAGAATAGATACCTGTTTCATCCGTTGATTTTTATCTTTTTTAACCCCGTAGGATACCCGGCGGCGGTTCACCGTTTCCCGGCATTCAAATGTAAGGGAAATTCCCTATATGTGTCCCTGCTGTTCTGCCGTTCTGTTGTGAAAAAGGCATTCATACGAAGATAAAGTCGTACCCGGCCCCTTATATAGTCGCGGATAACCCTGCCGGCTCCCCGGCCTCCGCCGTACTTTTGTAAAAAGGCAGAGCATGGGCGCAAGAAAGGTCATCATATCCACGAACGTTACGCTGAACGGCTTTATGGCCGGATCTCACTGTGAGCTGGACTGGCATTTCGGCTACTGGAACGAGGAGATGGCCATGTATACCGGCATGCAGCTGTGCCGGGCAGATACGATCCTGCTCGGCCGTAGAACTTTTAATGCCATGGCGGCGTACTGGCCCGGTGTAACGGCGTCGCTGTGCGCTGCGCGGGAGGAGATCGCCTTTGCGGGCATGATGAACAGCTACCGGAAAATAGTCTTTTCCCGGAGCCTGCAAACGGCAGGCTGGAATAATGCCGTGCTGGCCAGCACAACCGTATCCCGCACGGTGATGCAGCTGAAGGCCCTTCCCGGCAAGGACATGATCGTATTGGGAAGCGGGAGCATTGTTTCCGCGCTGATGCAGGCCGGTCTGGCCGATGAGCTGGCCCTCTGGGTGCACCCGGTTTTGCTGGATCAGGGGAAGCGCTTTTTCCCGCCCCTGCAGCATAGCTTTGCCCTGCAGCTCTCCCGGGTAAAAACCTTCGGGTCCGGGGTGACGCTGCTTTGTTATGAAAGAGCGCCGGAAGGTATATAGATTTTATGGCTAATTTCGCCCTACTTAAACTATCCGAAAGTGGGACGCGTTTTGCTCATTGACGACGAAGAAAAGCTCCGTACCCTCATGGCCAGGATCATCGGCCTGGAAGGTTTTGTGATCACACAGGCCGAGAGTATAAAGACGGCGCAGCAAAAGCTGGCCCAGGAAGATTTTGACGTGATCATCTGCGATGTCAAGCTGCCCGACGGGAATGGTGTTGAGCTGGTACGGGAGATCAGGGAAAAACAACCCGGATCGGAGGTCATCCTTTTGACCGCCTATGGCAACATACTGGACAGCGTTCAGGCCATAAAGAACGGCGCCTTTGACTACATCGTAAAGGGAGATGATAATAACAAGATCATTCCGTTGCTGCATAGGGCCATGGATAAGGTACAGCTGGTCAAGCGGCTGCACCGGCTGGAGCAGCAGGTAGGTCATAAATATTCCTTCGAACAGATCACGGGCACTTCAAAAAATATCCTGGAAGCCATCGAGCTGGGCAAAAAGGTAGCGCAGACCGATACGGCCGTATTGTTGCTGGGGGAAACCGGCACCGGGAAAGAGGTTTTTGCACAGGCTATTCATCACGCCGGTAAAAGGAGCAGCAAGCCGTTTGTTGCGCTGAACTGCTCGACCTTCAGCAGGGACTTGCTGGAAAGCGAGCTTTTCGGGCATGCGGCAGGGGCCTTTACTGGTGCGGTAAAAGACAAGAAGGGTTTCTTCGAAGAAGCGCATACCGGCACCCTGTTCCTGGACGAGATCGGAGAAATGGCCACTGACCTGCAGGCGCGGCTGCTGCGGGTGCTGGAAAGCGGAGAAATGATCCGGCTGGGCACTACGCAACCCATTAACGTGGATGTACGGGTGATCGCCGCTACCAACAGGAACCTGGAAGAGGAGATAGCGCAGGGTCGCTTCCGGAGCGATCTCTTCTACCGGTTATCCGCTTTTCAGATCACACTGCCTCCGCTCCGGGAAAGGGCTCCGGACATCCGTCTGCTTGCGGAGCACTTTGCCGGGACCTTCGCCCTGAAGATGAACAAGAAAATCAGCGCTCTCCATCCGGACTATATCACCGCCCTGGAACAAAACCCCTGGAAAGGCAATATCCGCGAACTGAAAAACGTCATTGAACGCAGCGTGATCCTGAGCGACGGCGATACGCTGGATAAGGAAAGCCTCCCCTATGAGATCCTGCATGCCCGCCCGGACGGCGCATCCATCTCGGCCTTCTCCATGGCGGGCGCCGAGAAGCTGCATATCCAGAAAGTGCTCAATTATACCCGGGGCAACAAAGCCGAAGCGGCCCGCCTGCTCGAGATCGGCGTAGCTACGCTTTACCGGAAAATCGACGAATATAAGATATCATAACGTCCTGTCTCCCCTTCTCCCACCCGATCCTTCTGTGGGGACCGGCACAGTTTATCCCCTTTTCATTTTGATAAGCGGCCTATCATTTTGATAGGCTTTTTTTATTTCCTTTTCGTCAGGAACTTGATCCAACAAAATGGCTGTTAATCATTTACATGCAATCCTATGGAGTGTGGAACAGCATTTGGCATCCGGATACCGAACCAAAAACAAATACCATGATCCTTCTTCTTCTTGCAGCCGGCCTGCTCTGTTTTGCACTGTTCTTTAAATCCATTGACTTTTTTGAAAAAGCATAAACCATGATCGTCTTATTCATCATCGCCGTGCTGGTATTTGCCTACATGTGCTACGTATTGATAAAACCGGAAAAATTTTAGACAAGAAATGAATACAGAAACATTGGGCATTATCGCCATGTTCACCCTTACGCTTTTGCTGGCCTTTCCGCTGGGGAAATACATAGCAAAGGTGTATGGCGGGGAACGTACCTTTTTGGATCCGGTATTTAACCCGCTGGAAAGCATCTTCTTCAGGCTTAGCGGCATCGATCCTCATGAAGCATGGAGCTGGCAGAAGAACCTGGTGGCCCTGCTGACCATAAACCTGATCTGGTTCCTGCTGGGGATGTTCATCTTTATGAACATGGGCTGGCTCCCCCTGAACCCTGATCACAACCCAAGCCAGAGTCCCCACCTGGCCTTTAACACCACCATCTCTTTTCTGGTAAACTGTAACCTGCAGCATTACTCCGGCGAGTCCGGGGTCAGTTATCTCGGACAGCTTTACCTGATGTTCCTGCAGTTTACCACCGCTGCTACGGGTATGGCCGCCACGGCCATCCTGTTCCGGGCGCTGCGCGGGGGAATACACAAAACGTATGGCAATTTCTTTAATGATTACCTGAGAACCTGTATCCGGATCCTGCTTCCCATATGTCTTGTCATCGGCGTCCTGCTCCTGTTTAGCGGCACGCCCATGACTTTTGAAGGAAAGCAGCAGATGATTACCCTGCAGGGCGACACGGTACAGGTCTCCACCGGGCCGGTGGCCGCCTTTGTGCCGATAAAGCACCTCGGCACAAACGGAGGAGGATTCTTCGGGGCCAACAGTGCCCATCCTTTGGAGAACCCGGGTTATTTCAGCAACATGCTGGAAATGGGTGCCCAGATGATCATTCCTTTCGCCATGATCTTTGCCCTCGGCTTTTTCATCCGGCGCAGGCGGCTTTCGGCGGTCATATTTGGCGTCATGACGGCCGGCTTCCTCGCGCTGGCCATCCCTAATATTGTAACGGAAAGCCATGGCAATCCGGCCATAGCCAGGATGGGGATCGACAACAGCCCGGGTAACATGGAGGGCAAGGAAATCCGGTTTGGTGCAGCAGCTTCGGGCTACTGGAGTATAGCCACTACGGTTATCTCCACGGGATCCATCAACTCGATGCACGACAGCTACATGCCCCTGTCCGGCATGAACGAGCTGGTGGCGATGATGATCAACTGCTTCTATGGGGGAGTGGGCGTAGGCTTGCTCAACTATTTTGTATTCATCATCATTGCGGTGTTCGTCAGCGGGCTGATGGTGGGCCGTACTCCTGAATTCCTTGGGAAAAAAGTGGAGGCGCGGGAGATGAAAATAGCGATGATCATCGCCCTGCTGCATCCTTTGCTGATCCTCGCCGGTACCGCGCTGGCCGCCGCCTTGCCAGGGCTTACCGCCGGTACGCTGGCCAACCCCGGGTTTCACGGATTCTCGGAGATGCTCTATGAATATACCTCGAGTGCGGCCAATAACGGCAGCGGCTTCGAGGGACTGGGCGACAATACTCCCTGGTGGAATATCTCTACCGGGTTTGTGCTCATCCTCGGACGTTTCCTGCCCATCATCGGTCCCGTGGCGATTGCCGGTATCCTGGGCGGGAAAAAATATATCCCGGAGAGCGCCGGTACGCTGAAAACCGACACGGTTACTTTCGGTTTCATGACCCTTGCGGTCATCATTATCGTAGCCGCGCTGGCCTTCTTCCCCGCCCTGACCCTGGGACCCATAGCCGAATTTTTCGCTTTTAAATAAAAGATCCACATGAAATCACATCATAAATCACTTCTTGATAAAGGGCTCGTAATTGAAGCGTTAAAACAGTCGTTTGTCAAACTGAATCCAAAGAGCATGTTCCGCAATCCGGTGATGTTCACCGTATGGATCGGAACGCTGGTCATGTTGCTGGTATGCTGCTGGATACTGGCCGGCGAGCCTACACAGGGCAGCTTTGTCTACAGCTTTGTCGTTTTTGGGGTATTGCTGCTGACCGTCCTGTTCGCCAATTTTGCCGAGGCCATCGCGGAGGCCCGGGGCAAAGCCCAGGCCAACTCGCTCAGGAAAACCAGGGAAGATACCCCGGCCAAGAAGATTTCGGTAATGGACGGCGTTTTTGTCAACGAAATCCGGATGGTGCCTTCTTCCCTGCTGGGCAAGGGAGACTATTTCATCTGCGAAGCAGGCGACATCATTCCCACGGACGGGGAAATAACCGAAGGGCTGGCCACCATTGACGAGAGCGCGATCACCGGAGAAAGCGCGCCGGTGATCCGTGAGGCGGGCGGCGATAAAAGCAGCGTCACCGGCGGTACCAAAGTGCTGTCCGACCACATAAAGGTAAAGGTGACCGCCGCCCCCGGGGAGAGCTTCCTGGACAGGATGATCGCCCTGGTGGAAGGGGCCAGCCGGCAGAAAACGCCCAACGAAATAGCGCTGAATATCCTGCTCGCCGGCTTTACCCTGGTATTCATCATTGTCTGCACTTCACTGAAGCCCTTTGGGGATTTTGCAGGGGTACCGATCACCATTGCGGCCTTTATCGCCCTGTTCGTCTGTCTTATCCCGACCACCATCGGCGGACTGCTTTCCGCTATCGGCATAGCGGGGATGGACCGCGCGCTGAGGGCCAATGTGATCACCAAAAGCGGAAAGGCAGTGGAGACGGCCGGCGATATCGACGTGCTGCTGCTCGATAAGACCGGGACGATCACCATCGGGAACCGGAAGGCGACGCATTTCTTTCCGGCAAAAAATGTAGATGAAAGACAGTTTATCTATGCTGCTGTGCTGGGCTCCATCGCCGATAATACCCCCGAAGGTAAATCCATCGTCGAGCTCTCCGGTCTCGACCCCGCCGGACTGCAGCCGGACCGTCCGGCATTCGTCGGCTTTACTGCAGAGACAAGGAGTTCGGGCGTCGATCTCGGAAACGGCACCCGCATCCGCAAGGGTGCGGCAGATGCCATAAGAGGGCTGGTCGAAAAAGCCGGCGGTGTTTTTCCGGATGAAATAACGGAGCGGGTAAAAGAGATCGCCGGCAACGGAGGCACCCCCCTCGTGGTAAGCGAGGAGAGATCCGGCGTCGCCGCCGTACTGGGCGTTATCGAATTGCAGGACATCATAAAACCCGGCATACAGGAACGTTTTGAACGGCTCAGGAAGATGGGGATCAAAACGGTGATGGTGACGGGTGACAACCCGCTTACCGCCCAATACATCGCGCATAAAGCAGGGGTAGATGATTTTATTGCCGAAGCGAAGCCGGAGGATAAGATGAACTATATCCGGAAAGAGCAGGCCGGAGGCCGGCTGGTGGCGATGATGGGCGACGGCACCAACGACGCTCCCGCCCTGGCCCAGGCCGATGTGGGAGTAGCGATGAACAGCGGAACACAAGCCGCAAAGGAAGCCGGCAACATGGTGGACCTGGACAATGATCCTACCAAGCTGATCGAGGTGGTGGAGATCGGAAAGCAGCTCCTGATGACCCGCGGTACGCTCACCACCTTCTCCATTGCCAACGACGTGGCCAAATATTTCGCGATCATACCGGCCTTGTTCATTCCCGCTATTCCCGCCCTGGATGCGCTGAACATCATGCAGCTGCACAGCCCGCAAAGCGCCATACTGTCTGCGGTGATCTTCAATGCCATCATTATCCCCCTGCTGATCCCGCTGGCGCTCAGGGGGGTGGCCTATAAGCCCATCGGCGCCAGCGCCCTGCTCAGAAGGAACCTGCTCATTTACGGATTGGGCGGTATCCTGATCCCCTTTATCGGGATCAAGCTCATCGATCTGGTGGTGGGTCTTTTTGTATGATCCGTTTGAACCCATAAAACAAAAGAAAAATGAAAAAGTATCTCTTGCCGGCCATAAAACTGACGCTGCTCTCCCTGGTATTGCTTTCAGGCTTTTATGTGCTGATCCTGCTGGGCATAGCCAGGATGGTGCCGGGTAAAGGCCATGGTGAAAAGATCACCGGGAACGGCCGCACTTATTACGCCAATATCGGCCAGGCTTTCACTGAGGACAGGTATTTCTGGTCCCGTCCTTCGGCGGTGGACTACAACGCCGCAGGCAGCGGCGGAAGCAACAAGGGACCCAACAATCCCGATCTGCTGAAAACCGTGCAGGCAAGGATAGACACCTTCCTGGTGCATAACCCCGGCGTCGATAAATCAAGGATACCGGTAGACCTGGTTACGGCAAGCGGCAGCGGGCTGGATCCGGATATTTCGATAGCCGCGGCGATGGTGCAGGTGAAACGCATTTCCGCGGTCAGGGATATTCCCGAGTCCCGCCTGGAGGAGCTGGTGAAGCAATCGGTGAAAAAGCCTTTGCTCGGCCTGTTCGGTCCGGCCTCGGTAAATGTGCTGCGGCTGAACCTGGCGCTCGACCGCCTGCAAAAGTAAGCCCTGCCTTGTCGCCGTCCCGGCGGATAAGCTATTGTTTTAACCCGATAACCTTTACCATGAAACGATCTGTAAGGAATTTAATCATGATCCTGCTGTTTACCGGCGCGGCAGCCGGAAGCTGTCTGGCCCAGGATACGACGGAAAACAAACCGCTTACCTTCAGCGGTTATGCGGAAGTTTATTATACTTATGACTTCAACCGCCCCGGAGATCATACCCGCCCCGCTTTTCTGTACAGCCATAACAGGACCGGTGAAATAAACCTCAATCTCGGTTACCTGAAGGCGGCTTACGGCAGCAGCCGGGTGCGCGGTAACCTTGCATTGGCAGCGGGGACTTATATGAATGCGAACTATGCCGCCGAAGAAGGTGTGCTGAAAAATATCTATGAGGCCAATATAGGCGTAAAGCTCTCCGGTAAGCGGAAGCTCTGGATAGACGCCGGCATCCTGCCCTCCCATATCGGTTTTGAGAGCGCCGTCGGCAAGGATAACTGGACGCTCACGCGGGGGCTTGCCGCCGAGAATTCGCCGTATTTTGAAACCGGTCTGAGGTTAGGATATACCACGCTCAACGGAAAATGGTATCTGGCCGCACTTTACCTGAACGGCTGGCAGCGCATCCAGCGACCGGAGGAAAACAATACGCCGGCATTCGGAGCAGAGGTCACCTTCAGGCCCTCGGAAAAGGTCACACTCAACTACAGCGGCTTTTCCGGAAGCGACCAACCGGACAGCCTCCGGAAAATGCGCTATTTCAACAACCTTTACGGCATTTTTCAGATCAGCGACCGGTTCGGGATCACGGCGGGGATCGATTTCGGGCTGGAACAGCAGGAAAAGGGCAGCGGAGATCTCCATACCTGGTACGCACCCGTCCTGATCTTCCGGTACAGCCCGTCCTCCCGTATACATATCGCCGTAAGGGGCGAGTATTACCGGGATAAGAACGGGGTCATCCTGGCCACCGGTATGACGCATGGGGCCGCGTTGACCGGGGTTTCCGCCAATGTGGATTATGCGATCACATCCCATGTGGTCTGGCGGACCGAAGCCCGCAATCTTAGCAGCAAAGATGCTATCTTTATAAAAAAGGACGGTTCGGTAGCCGGCCACACTACCGCCGCTACCACCGCCCTTGCAATCTTCTTTTGATGAGCGATAAAGAAAACGATGCCCTGCATTTTATCGACCTGATCAAAAGATCAAGGCGGGGAAAGTTCAAGATCTATATCGGCATGAGCGCCGGGGTGGGTAAAACGTACCGCATGCTCCAGGAAGCGGGGGCATTGCTGAAAAGCGGCATAGACGTAAAGATCGGCTATATCGAAACCCACAACCGGAAAGAGACGGCCGCCCTCCTGGACGGCCTTCCTGTTATTCCGAGACGGAAGCTTTTTTACAAAGGGAAAGAGCTCGATGAGCTGGATCTTCAGGCCGTCATCAACCTGAGACCCGAAGTCGTGATCATCGATGAGCTGGCCCATTCCAATATCGAAGGAAGTAAAAATGAAAAGCGCTGGCAGGACGTAGCCGATATACTGGAAGCCGGCATCAATGTGATCAGCGCCGTCAATATCCAGCACATTGAAAGCCTGAGCAGGGAAATAAAAGATATCACCGGCATCGCGGTATCCGAGCGCATCCCCGATAAGGTGCTGGCCATGGCGGATGAAGTGGTGAACATCGACCTTACTGCCGATGAGCTGATCAGCCGTTTGAAAGAAGGGAAGATCTATCCCGCAAACAAAATTCAGACCGCGTTGAATAATTTTTTCAAAAGCGAACATATCCTCCAGCTACGGGAGCTTGCCCTGAAGGAAGTGGCCGGGCAAGTGGTGCGTCAGGTGGAAACGATCGTGCAGAAAAGTTCCGGTCTGAAAAGGGAAAGGTTCCTGGCCTGCATCGGAAGCAACGCCAACAAAGCAAAGAACATTATCCGGAAAACCGCCCGCCTGGCCAGCTATTACAGCGGTGAATGGTTCGTGCTCTACGTACAGGCCCCCAAAGAAAGTCCGGACCGGATAGCCCTGGACAAACAGCGTATGCTGATCAATAACCTCAAGATGGCCACCGAGCTGGGGGGAACGGTAATCCGCGTACGGAACAGGAACATCCCCGCCGCCATTATAGCCGAGGCCGGCAAGCGGCAGATCACCACCGTCTGTATCGGAAAGCCGCATATCAGCCTTATCGGTATCATCCTGTCTACCGGCGTATTTAACGAACTGCTCAAACAGCTTTCCCGCAGGGATACTGACTTAATCATCCTGTCATGAAGATCAAGACAAAACTGACCCTTGGGGTCGGCCTGCTTTTCCTGCTCGTTATTCTGCTGGCGGCGGTAAGTACCTGGTATATCAATGCGCTAAAAAAGGACACCAGCAATATCCTCAGCGCCAACTACAATACCCTGGAATATTCGAGAAATATGATCCTGTCGCTGGATGAGATGAAGGATGACCCCGGCGCAAACGTGCGGTTCGAGGACAACCTGCGGAAGCAGAAGGGGAATGAAACAGAGCCGGGGGAGAAAGCCGCCACCGAACAACTGGAAAGGCATTTCCGGCAGCTGCAGGCCGGTCCCGCCGATCCGGCGATGCCCTCCCTCATCCGGGCCGATATTTCAAAGATCATGCTGCTGAATATGCAGGCCATCCGCGAAAAGAGCGACCTCGCCTCACATACGGCATCCACCGCCACCGTATGGATCGCCATTACGGGAATGATTTGTTTTCTGATCGCTTTTGTGCTGATGGTGAACCTTCCGGGCAGCATAGCCGATCCCATAAAAGAGCTGATACAGAGCATCCGGGAGATCTCGGCGGGGAATTATCATGAAAGGGTGCATTTCGGAAGCCATAACGAGTTCGGGGAGCTGGCCGGATCTTTTAATGCCATGGCGGAAAAGCTGGAAGAATATGTCGGAAGCCGTCTGGATGAGGTCCTGATGGAAAAAAAGCGCATCGACACGCTGATCAATAACATGCGCGACCCCGTTATAGGTCTGGATGAAAATGAAAAAGTACTGTTCGCCAATGATGAAACGCTCAGGATAACCGGTCTCCGCAAAGAACAGCTTGTGGGCGGACAGGCGGCAGATCTCGCCGGGCGTAACGATCTGATACGGATACTGATCCGGGATATCGGCAGGGAACAAACCCCGCCGCCGCAAAAAAAGGCTCCCCCCCTGAAGATATTTGCCGATAACAAAGAGAGCTATTTTGAAAAGGAAGTGGTCAGGATCAGCGTTATCCCTACGGGAGAAACGGAAAAAAAAGAGATCGGGCACGTTATTATCCTGAAGAACGTAACCCCCTTCAAAGAGCTTGAATTTGCCAAAACCAATTTTATCGCCACCGTTTCCCATGAGCTGAAGACGCCTATTTCTTCTATCCAGATGGGCCTGGAACTATTGCGGCACAACCAGACCGGGGCGCTCAATACAACACAGCTGCAGCTGCTGGACAGTATCAGCGACGACAGCAACCGGTTGCTGAAGATCACCGGAGAGCTGCTGAACATGACCCAGGTCGAGACCGGGAATATTCAGCTGGATATCCGTAAAAACAATGCCCATACCGTGCTGAAATATGCCCTTGACGCTACAAAGACACAGGCGGAGCAAAGACATGTCCGCATCACCGTAGATGCGGATGAGCCGGTCCCCGACCTGAAGATGGATGCCGAAAAGACCGCCTGGGTACTTACCAATTTTATCACCAATGCTATCCGGTATTCGCCGGAGTACAGCGAAATCATCCTTTCCCTGAAAAAAAGGGAAAATGCCCTGTTTTTTTCGGTAAAAGATTTCGGAAAAGGCATCGGCCGCCGGTATATCGAAAAAATATTTGACCGCTATTTCCAGGTGCCCGGCAGCCCGAAATCGGGAAGCGGGCTGGGGCTTTCCATAAGTAAGGATTTTATCGAAGCCCAGGGCGGAAGTATCGGTGTTGAATCGGAAGAAGGACAGGGCAGCACCTTCTTTTTCTATTTTCCCTTCCGTATCTGAAACCTGCTCCTGAAAGGCGAAGACAGATAGTGATGCCATAGGATCATGGTGGCCACGGTGCGATAGGGACTCCAGCGTCCGGCGATTTCCAGCAGCTGTTCCCGGGAGGTATCCCGGTCCAGGTTTTTGGCCCGCTTCAGGGCATTCACCGCGGCCAGGTCGCCGATCGGAAAGATATCCGCCCGCTGTAAGACAAACATCAGGTAGACGTCTGCCGTCCAGTTGCCGATGCCTTTTATCTCCGTCAGCCGGGAGCGGACCTCCTCATCCGGCATTTGCTCCAGCGCCGTCAACTTCAGCCGCCGGCTCCTTATTGTCTCCGCCAGGGCCCGGATATATGCCGCCTTCTGGCGGCTTACATAACAGGCTTTTAAGGTATCATCGCTGAGCGCGAGTATTTTCCGGGGCGTTATGCCGCCTGTTTTCTCCTGCAGCTTTTTTAGCGCTGCCAGGGCGGAGGCCAGCGATACCTGCTGCTCCAGGATGATGTGAACAAGGGTTTCGTACGTATTGGGTCGCGTCCACATCGGCGGATAGCCGTGGGCTTTCAGGATGGCGGAGATGTCTTTGTCCTGTTTGGCCAGCTGATCGCAAGTGTGTTGAAAGTTATGCGCCGCAAATTTCTCGAACATACTCATGAAATTAGGTCGTGGGATGCCTGCTATATGCCGTCTTTCCCGGGGCAGCCTGTAAGTGCCGCCAATGGTAAAGATAGGGCAAAACCGGTAACGGAAGCCGGTCTTACGGGTTCACCGAAATTGCTCCTTACCGTTTCAATCCGTTGACAGGAGCCCTCTTGGAAAAGGCCCTGGTATAGCCGTCAGAAACTTTCATCGATCAGTTCCTTGTTTATTACCGCTCCGGCAAACGAACCGGTATACACGGCGTTGGCTACCGACCGCATGGGCGACGTGCCGTCGCCGCAAGCCCAGATGCCGGGAACGGTGGTTTTCTGCATCGCGTCTACCTTCAGATACCCCTGCTCGCTGAGCACGCAACCCAGCTGCGCCGGTATATCGCAATGCTGCTCGAAGGGCAGCCTGGCATACAGGGCACTGGCGGCGGCCTGGGAGCCGTCTTCAAATATAATGCTCCTGAGATGGCCGTCCGTATGCTCAAGCCCGCGGACAAGGGTAGAAACAACAGGGATGTTACGGCTTTTTAGCTTTTCGATTTGTCCGGGTGTAAAATCCGGCGCCCCGTTGGTGAAAACGGTCAGGTCCTTTGTCCAGTTGGAAATCAATTTTGCCATTTCAAAAGCGGAGTCCCCGTTGGCCAGTATCCCCGTTTTTTCATGACGGTATTCATAACCATGGCAATAAGGACAGTGGATAACGGATATGCCCCAGCAGGCGGAAAACTGGTCAATATCCGGCATCAGATCTTTTATCCCGGTGGCAAACAACAGCTTTTTGGCAAAGAAGCTCCTGCCGGACCCGGTTACGATCTCAAATCCGTCCGGTCCGCTGATTCCTTTTACCGCCAGGTCGTGGTGAAACTTTACCGTGTCATAAGCCAGCACCTGTTCCCGGGCTGAAAGCGTAATGGCGGCTGGGGCTTTGCCGTCCTGGGTGATGAAGTTATGCGAATGCGGGGTCTGCCGGTTGCAGGGTTTGTCGCTGTCTATGATCAGCACACGGCGCAAAGCGCGGCCGAGGCTCATTGCAGCCGAAAGTCCTGCATAGCTGCCCCCGAGGATGATTACCTCAAAGCTGTCCTGGTTGCTCATCTTTTTTTCGCAAAGGTAAACGGATTTTTTATTATTGCGACCTTGTCGCAATAATATTTTATCTTTGCAGGACCTTTCATGCCATCCGGCCTTGAAAACAAAGGTTAGCAAAGATGAAACGGAACACAAAAACAAAAGACCTGGTGCTGAATGTCCTCAAAGCTGCAAGAACGGCTGTAAGCCATGATCATCTGCAGGCTGAATTGGGAAAAACGGTCAACCGGGCAACCATCTACCGGGTGCTGAACAGCTTTTGTGATGACGGCATCCTGCACAAGGTGCTGGGAGACGACGGGAAACATTATTTTGCCTTTTGTCTGAATTGCAGCGAAAAGCAACACCGGCATAACCATTTGCACTTTCGCTGTATCAAATGCGGAAAGGTGGAATGTCTGCACCACGAGATTGATCTGAGCCTTCCCAGGGGATACCGTGCGGTAGATTTTAACGGCTTTATCTCAGGATATTGCCCGGTTTGCAAGCCGTAATGACGTTTATACGTCGATTCCACTGTTGTCGCAAACGCCCCCTAAGTTTGTCGGATTATGGTCGCGTCAATTTGGAATGTCCGCTATATCTTCGCAAAGTAAATTTTGGAAAATGCCGACTGACGACGCTATTGTGGTAAAAGAGCTGAAAAAATCGTTTAAGGACCTCCGGGTGCTGTGCGGGATCAATTTTTCGGTAAAACGGGGAACGGTACTGGCCATCCTGGGCCCTAACGGCGCGGGAAAAACCACCACCGTCCGTATCCTCAGCACGCTGCTGTCTCCCGACGGAGGTACAGCAACGGTAAACGGGTTTGACGTACAAAAACAACCCAGGCAGGTACGGGGCAGCATTGGGCTTACCGGTCAGTTTGCTGCGGTAGACGAATACCTGACCGCCGAAGAAAACCTGCATATGCTGGGACGGCTCTACCGGATGAGCAACAACGCCATCAAAGCGCGTACCCGGGAATTGCTGGAAAAATTCGATCTGGTAGAAGCGGCCAGGCGACCGGTAAAAAACTATTCAGGCGGCATGAAACGGCGCATAGACCTGGCCATGAGCCTGGTGGCCTCTCCCCCTGTGATCTTCCTGGATGAGCCTACTACCGGCCTGGATCCACGCAGCCGTATGGCCGTATGGGAAATGATACGGCAGCTGAAGGCGGAAGGCACCAGCATATTGCTGACCACGCAGTATATGGAAGAAGCCGATCAGCTGGCCGACCGGATCGTAGTGATCGACAACGGGCAGGTGATCGCCGAAGGTACCGCCGATGAGCTGAAGGCCCGGGTGGGCAGCGACCGTGTAGCGCTTAAGCTGGCAGCAGAAAGCGACATGCAGGCCGCGTGCCGGGTTATGGATGGGGAAGCTGTGCATACCGACTTTAACCGGCGCATCATCAGCATCACCACCCAGGGAGGCGTTACCCGGTTGCGGGAAATTCTGCAGCGCTTTGAATCTGCAGGGCTGCAGGTAGAAAACGTCTCCCTGAACCGTCCTACCCTCGATGATGTATTTCTGGCATTAACCGGTCACTCGGCAACAGACGAACCGGAAGAAAACGAACTTGAAAAACAAACCCGGAATGGATAAAATACCCTCGCAGGCTTCCGTGACCTCTCCCGGGCAGTCGTCGTTATTCTGGCTGCTGAGCGACTCGTGGATAATGGCCAAACGCAGCATCATGCATATTATCAGGAGCCTCGATCAACTGCTTTCCGTAGCCCTGTTTCCCATTATGTTCCTGATCCTGAATCGCTATGTTTTTGGCGGCGCCATAGATACCGGCAACATCAGCTATGTGAACTTTCTGGTAGCCGGCATCCTGGTGCAGATGCTGGCCTTTGGCGCCAACTATACCACGATCAACCTGGCGGTTGATCTTCAGAAAGGTATCGTGGACCGGCTCCGCTCGCTGCCCATGGCCAGCAGCGCCCTGCTCGTCGGGCATGTAGCTTCTGACCTCCTCCGCAACATCATGTCGGCCATTATCGTATTTGCCGTAAGCTTTCTGATCGGTTTCCGTTCTACCGCCACCGTTACCGACTGGTTGCTGGTCATTCTCCTTTCCCTGCTGTTCACGCTGGCCATCTCCTGGCTGTCGGCCATCCTGGGGCTGTTTGTCAAAAGTCTTGAGGCGGCGCAGTGGGTAGGCTTTGTGGTTATTTTCCCGCTGACCTTTGCTTCAAGCGCTTTTGTGCCTACCGATACCATGCCGGGAGCGCTCCGCTTTTTTGCCGAAAACCAACCCCTGACCCATGTGATCAATGCCATGCGATCCTGGCTGGTCGGCACGCCTTCCGGAAACTCCGCCTGGCTGGCCTTTGCCTGGTGTATCGCTACCATCGTTATCGCAGCGCCGCTGGCTACATGGATATTCAAGCGGAAAGGAACAAAATAAGCATGGGTTATTAACGCAGGAGATCAGTATCCACGGGCGTATAGCCTGGATGCCTGCTGATGGACAAAGCCGCAAGTTCCCTTTCATGGATCTGATGATACGCTTTGGAAGCGTAATGGAATTTATGATATCTTTTTAATCAGGCCTGCAAAAGCCGTCCGGCAGGCACATATCTTAAAAACCCCAAAATACCAGCGGTCAGCAGCGCAAAAACCAGGTAACTGATAGCCAGTGTTTGCTGGTCAGTAACCGCGATCAGACCCAGGATACCGGAACTGGCCACCGAGGTGATCATATATGATCCCCCGCTGGTAATACCGCCGGCCATACCCGCATTTCTCGGGAATCTGGTAATGCAATAGGTAAACAACAGATTGTAAAGGAAACCACCGGTCATATGGATGAGCAGGACAAATACCATGATCATGATAAGGCTGGGAAAAAGGGAAGCAGAGATAAACATAAGAAGGATCAGGCCGCCCTGTATCAGGTTACCCGCGACCAGTCGCTTATACAGGGAACCCGAATGCAGCATTTTACCCGCCAACCCGCCGATGAACATAGCTACCCCTGAAAACAGGGCGCAATAACCGGTAACGACCGGGGAAAGGTGGTAACGCTGTTCTACGATAAACGGGACGGACATATTGAATACCATCACAGTGGTATATATGGATCCCAGTATGAAAACGCCGGCGCTGAAATCTGGAGTGCCGAGAAGCTTTCGATAATTTTTTAGTATCACCGGAAGCCGGAAGGGATGCGGCTCGTTTAATGACTCGCCGCTGAATATTGCTTCCAGCAGGAGCATGATCAATGCATAAAATCCCAGCAAATAAAAGTTGGAGGTCCATCCGAAGTTCTTCTGCAGGTATCCGCCCAGAAAAGGGGCAACAATCGGGGCCACAGACCATACAATAGTCAAGAGACTGGTATAATGCCTTTGTTTTTCGCCGGTATAGGCATCTACAAAAAGGGCGCGCTTCCCTACCATGATAAACGCGGTACATATTCCCTGTATCGCACGCATCAGGTCAACAACGTGGATCTGATGTGTAAAAATAATTACAAAATTACTGGCGGACAAAATAAACAAGGCCAGGAGATTGAGCCGGTATCTGCCGAAGCTATCCAGGATACTGCCCGCGAAAAACTGGGCAATGCCATAACTGACCAGAAAAAAAACCAGCGTTTGCTGGATACCGGCGGAAGAGGTATGGAATACTTCCGCCATTTCCGGAAAAGAAGGCAGGTAAACATCCGTTGCCAGGCCCGAAAGGGGGATCAGGATAAAAGCCAGGATAGTGCTGATCCGCAGATTGTGCTCATTGATGCGTCTCATCATTTTCATAAGAAATTATGAGCGCAAAATTACCAAGCCTGTGGCTTCAAAAGATAAACAATTCAAACTAATACTTAAATAAATCAAATATTCCCTTCCGGTACCCTCCGGTATTCGCGCGGGCTCATGCCGGTCTGGGTCTTGAAAAAATGATTGAAGTACTGCGGATAGGCAAATCCGAGGCTTTCGGCAATCTCTGCAATGCTCCAATCCGTATTTCTCAGGAGGGATATGGCTTCCGAGAGCCTTTTCTCGAGGATAAGACGGCTGGTTGGCTTGCCGGAATAATGTTTGATGAGATGGTTGAGGTGGTTGACGTGAATATGCAGATGGCTGGCGAAATCGCTCGGGGTGATCAGCTGGATGGGGTGACGGGGGGAATCTACCGGGAACTGCCCGTCCAGCAGGTCAATAAAGCGGCTCACAATCATATGTTGTTTTTCTTCTTTACGGCCCGGGCGCGATGAGAGATATATCTTCATCGTAGTATAAAGGATAAGCCTGAGGATATGCTGGATGACATCTTCCTTATAAATAAATTCAAAAGCATCATTGTACTCATCAAGCATAATGGTGAAATAGCGGGAAAGCAATCCGTACTGCTCATCAGTCAGCTTTACAAACGAATACACTTCTCCTTCAAAGAGCCTGTCCAGCCTTTTCAGCTCCTGCTTCAGTTCCGCATTTACATATAGCTCGTTGAACAGGCAGACAAAGCCCTGCTGCTCTTTTGAGATATTATGCCAGCCGAATTTAACGGCCGGATTGGAAAAGAAAATGGCGGGATAATCGATCTTCACCTCTCCTTTATCCGTGTACAGCACAGCATCGCCCCGGCAAAGGCTGATCTTATAGTAGTCCCGCCGCCGGAAAGGCATGATGCCGAAACATTTATTCCTGCGAAATACATTGAAATGCCGCGTAAGACGGTCGCCCCGCTGCAGGTCAACGGGGAGCTTACGGCAGGTCATTTCATAATACTGCGCCAGCGTTTCGATGGTTTCCATATTTGCAAAGTTAAGGAATTCAAATATTTACTCCGCTTTGCTTTTAAAGCGGACTCAGCCAACTCCTCCTCCGGAAACCTCATTAAAAGCAACAAACAAGAATTTTTTTTACCTTTGCACAAGCAAAAAACACTCCGATGAAAATATAGTTTCTTTCAGGAAAACAAACCCGGCATCGAACCGCCGGTGGTATTCATCTTTTAGAAAGAAACTATGCTTATCCTTCAAGGCGTTTCATATGCGCATCCCAACCGGGATCTACTTTTTTCCGACATCCATCTTTCTGTTCATAAACAGGAGAAAATCGCCCTGATCGGCAACAACGGCACAGGGAAGTCCACCCTTTTGAAAATCATATCCGGTAATCTGCCGCCCACGGCGGGATCGGTCAAAACCGATACAAGGCCTTACTATGTACCCCAGCATCTGGGGCAGTTTAATGATGACACCGTTGCTGCAGCCCTTCGCCTCGGAGATAAGCTAAAGGCCCTGAACGAAGTGCTCAGGGGAAACGTAACGGAAGCCAACCTCACCCTGCTCGACGACGACTGGACCATCGAGGAGCGTTGCCGGGAAGCGTTTGTCCACTGGCAACTGGATGGCCTGGACCTGATGCAGAAGATGAGTTCGCTGAGCGGGGGACAAAAAACGAAGGTCTTTCTTTCCGGTATCGCCATCCATCGTCCGCAGATCGTCCTGCTGGACGAGCCCAGCAATCACCTGGACATTACGGGACGGGACCTGCTGTACGACTATATACGATCCACCCACCATACGTTGATGGCGGTCAGTCATGACAGGACCCTGCTGAACCTCCTGGACAGGGTGTATGCGCTCAGCCGGCAGGGCATAACCGTCTACGGAGGCAATTATGATTTTTACACCGCGCAAAAAGAGATCGAAGACGATGCCCTGAGCCAGGAGCTGAAGGGTCGGGAAAAGGAGCTCCGGAAGGCAAAGGAAACGGAAAGAAAAGCGCTCGAGCGTCAGCAGAAGCTGGATGCACGCGGAAAGAAAAAACAGGAAAAGGCCGGCTTGCCCACTATTTCCATGAACACCTTCAGGAATAATGCCGAGAAAAGCACTTCCCGTATGAAGGATGTGCATACGGAAAAGGTGGCCGGCATTTCCCGGGCGCTGGATCAGCTGCGCGCTGCGCTGCCGGATACGGACAAAATGAAGATAGACCTCGACCATGCTGCGCTTCATCAGGGCAAAGTGCTGCTTACCGCCAGGGATATCAATTTCGGGTATGGTGAGCAACAGCTCTGGCAGCAGGGGCTGAGCTTTCATATCCGGAGCGGGGAACGGATTGCGCTCAAAGGACAAAACGGATCGGGAAAGACAACGTTAATAAAAATAATGCTGGGCAGCCTCCAACCGGGAACGGGCGTATTGGAACGGGCCGCCGCGGGCGCTGTTTATATCGACCAGGACTATTCATTGATCGACAATGCGCTCAGCGTTTACGGACAAGCGCAGCAACATAACCCGGGAAGCTTGCAGGAGCATGAAATAAAGATGCGCCTCAACCGGTTCTTGTTTACCCGGGCAGACTGGGACAAACCCTGCCGGTCGCTCAGCGGCGGGGAAAGAATGCGGCTGATGCTCTGCACCCTGACCATTGCCAACCAGGCTCCGGATATGATCGTGCTGGACGAGCCGACGAACAACCTCGATATCCGGAATATGGAAATACTGACCTCGGCCATTAATGAATACCAGGGAACGCTGATAGTAGTGTCGCATGACGCCTATTTCCTGGAACAGATAAAGATAGAACGGGAAATCACGCTCGATCCGGCAGGTTAATATTCGTCATATTGACAAAATTTGATTTTTTGTCGACCGGGTCGTATCTTTGCCGCGTCGTTCAAGAAAAGATGTCGTCAACCACATCCATACAGGAAGAGATACTTCCCGAGCAGATCCTGCAGGCTGCCTTGCAGCTCTACCTGAAGCACGGGCTTAAAAAGGTAACGATGGACGACGTGTCGAAGGTGATCGGGAAGAGCAGAAGCGCGCTTTACTACTATTACAGGAACCGGGACGAGATATTTGAAGCGGTCATGGAGACGCTTATCCGCGAAGTGATCGACGAAATCGCTGTGGCGATGGACCATGCCGGCGCTGTAAAAGATAAAATACGCGCTTTCGGGCTCACCAAAATAAAAACTTCCGAGGACCGGAAAGCCATCTTTACCGCGATGGAAGCGGGCATGGATGCCGATGAAATATCCCGGCATACCCGGACGATGAGCGAGGTACACAAGCGGATGATGAAATCGGAAGCCGCGCTCCTCAAAAAGGCGCTTTCGGAAGCCGCGAAAAACGGGGATATCCGGCCTTTAAAACCAAAAGAGCAGGAGATGCTGATCTTCATCCTGCTGAGCGGTATCCGGGGTATCAGGCGGGAAATGCGGCATGATAACGATTTCAGCCGGCTTGAGATAACAGTAGACACTTTAACGGAAATGATCATGAAGTGGGTGGGCTGATCAGATAGCAAGGATGGCGATTTATGATATGAGGAGCGTTAGCAAGATGAATACCTTCAGGGCATTCAGAAGTCCCAATTACACCTTGTATTTTACCGGCCGGTCGTTTTCCCAATTCGGAACCTGGATGCAGCGCACGGCGGTCGTATGGGTTATCTATACCCTTACCCACTCTTCATTTATGCTGGGCCTCACCGTATTTGCAGAACAGTTTCCCTCATTCCTGCTTTCCATATTCGGCGGTATTGCCGCCGACCGGTACGACCGTTACAAGATCATCAAAATAACGCAGGCCGCTTCCATGGTGCAGGCCAGCCTGCTTGCCGTATTGATGATTTCGGGACATTACAGGGTATGGGAAATACTGACACTGAGCGCCGTGCTGGGAATTATCAATGCCTTTGACGTGCCGGCAAGACAGTCCATGATCCACGAAGTACTGCATGACGAGGCGGACCTGCCCAACGCGCTTTCCCTCAATTCGGCGATGGCCAGCCTTGCGCGGCTGCTGGGTCCTGCCGCATCGGGGATCATCCTGGAAAAATTCGGTGCGGGAGTTTGCTTTTTCCTGAATGCGGCCAGTTTTGGCGGTGTGATCCTCTCGCTGGTATTTATGAAGCTGCCACCCTATGCTCCGCCTGCGATAAAAAAGAAAGTGATGTCGGAGCTGGTGGAGGGATTCGCTTACCTCAAACAGGCGCCGACCATCGGGCTGACCATTCTTATACTGGCGCTGGTGAGCCTGCTGGTCATTCCCTATGATACCCTGCTGCCGGTATATGCGAAGGATATCTTTAAAGGGAATGCCGCCACCTTCGGATACATTACCAGCTTTATCGGCTTGGGCGCTGTGGGCGGAACCATCATCCTGGCATCCTTAAAAAAGGGCGCCGATCTGAAAAAGCTTTTGCTGATCAGCATCATTATGCTGGGCGTCGGTCTCATCGCGTTTTCACATACCCGCAATTTCACCCTGGCCCTGCTGTTTGTCATGCTTCCGGGCTTCGGAACGGTAGCCCAAAACACCATCAGTAATATTATTGTACAGTCTGAAAGTGCGCCGCATATGCGGGGGCGGGCCATCAGCATCATGATCATGGCGATGTTCGGTATGTTGCCCCTGGGCAGTCTCCTCGTAGGGGCCGTATCCCAAAGGATAGGCGCTCCTAATACCCTGCTTTGTCAGGGTATTACCGGTCTTGCTATCGCGGCGGTCTTTTATTATCTTCTCAGCCGGCATAAATTGGACCGGGCTGATAAGCAACACCCTGCGGCAACCGAAAAACTTGTTATGGAAAAAGCCTGAATCAAACCTTTATTCCCATTATAAACACGCTGAAATGGAACACACAAAAAAAACAGCTCTTCTTGTCATGGATATGCAATCGTCCATACTCGGCAGGCTTCCCGGGGCCGCCGGTTTTGTATCCCATGTAGCCAAAGCTATTGCGGCCGCCCGCAGCCGTAATATCCCGGTCATCTATGTCGTTGTGGGGTTCAGGCCGGGAGCCCCCGAGATCAGTGTCCATAACAAAGGATTTTCTGCCATGGGCGGAAAAGAGAGATGGACCGCAGAATTTGCCAATCAGTGGACAAAGATACATCCCGGCCTGGCTCCCGGGGAAGAAGATGTCATTATTACCAAAAGACGGGTAAGCGCATTTACCGGCAGCGATCTGGAAGTTGTGCTGCGCGGGCAGGAAATCCGGCACCTCGTGCTTACGGGCATCTCCACCAGCGGGGTCGTGCTGTCTACCCTGCGCGAAGCGGCGGACAAAGACTATCAGCTGACCGTCATCGCCGATTGCTGCGCCGATCCCGAAGAGGAGGTACATCGCGTGCTGACGGCCAAGGTCTTCCCCCGGCAAGCCGAAGTGGTGAATGTGGAAGAGTGGATGAAATAACGTTTCGCTACAGTATTTCCACATACCCGTCCGTTCCGTTCACCCGGATGCGTTGCCCGTCTTTGATCAGCGTAGTGGCTTTCTCCACCCCGACAACGGCCGGCAAACCGTATTCACGGGCGATGACCGCTCCGTGGGTCATCAGTCCGCCCACTTCGGTGACCAGGCCTTTTACGGATACGAACAGGGGCGTCCAGCTGGGGTCGGTGAAGGCGGTGACCAGTATATCCCCTTCTTCGAGATCCGCATCCTCCATCTTTAAGATGACACGTGCCCTGCCCTCGATAACTCCGGAAGAAACCGGCAGCCCCGCCATGGCTCCGGCCGGAAGGTTCTCCCGTTTGTACCGGCCGGAAAGGATTTCGCCATCGGATGTCATGACGCGCGGAGGGGTCAGCTTTTCATAGGTTTTGTACTCGTCCTTTCGTTTGTCAATGATCCGGTTATCCAGGGTATGGGTGCGGACCGCTTCCCGGAATTCTTCAAAAGTGAGATAATAGATATCTTCCTTTTCATGAATCAGCCGGGCTTGCACAAGCTTTCCGGCTTCTTTCAGTAAAGCCTGCTTATAAACAAAATAGCGGCTGACGATGCCGTATTTGGGGTATTCACGATAACCGGCAAAATTCCGGATCAGATCAATCATCCGTTTGGTTTCTCCGGCTTTTTGTTCGCCATCGGGTAATGGCTTCAGCCGGTTCAGCAACTCCTCTTCCTTTTTCAAAGCTTCCCGCCTCCCCTGCTCAAATTTCCGCTTACCTTCACCGGGTGCGAAGTTTCTGAGGTTACTGAGGATCAGCGGGACAAGCATAGTCGGCTTTTCGCTCCAGCGGGTTTTGGTAATATCGATCTCTCCCGCGCATCGCATGCCGTATTTATCAAGAAAGCTGCTGATCGCATCCCGGCTTTCCTGTCCGCCGTCGAATTGCGCCAGCTCATCCGGGAAGTCATCCTCTTTTGCCTGTTGCAAATAAGTGATCACTTCCGGATAAGGACGGATCGCATCTGCCACATCCAGCAATGCCAGCCCCATTTCTGAAGTGATGTTGTGGGGTACAGATTGAGCAAGCGTGTCCGCCGCATTCTTTTCCCCTAACCATTCGTTCATTTTTTCATTGATCCAGGATGCAGCATTCATGCCCGTCATGATCACACCAAAACTCTGCGGATCAGCATTTGTTTTCTTTAATTGCTGAATATCTTCCAGTATAAAATCAAACAGATCCGGGCCCGATCTCGTTAGGATGTTTTGTTTTAATGCTGCTATCGATGTTTGACTGGCTTTAATCAAGTCAGAAACGATTTCCGGATCGTAATCTTTTAGCGTCTGATAATCCGGAGGCGGCCCGGCTTTATCGCTTTTATCAGGACCTGGTTCTTTTTTATCACCGGACAACGGTTTTATAAAACCTTCCCGTTCTAAGATGGTGGTAAGCGCGTCCTTTATGACCGGATCGGATTTCCCAAGCACATTTACCAAAGTTTCCCTGCCTGCGGGCGAAGCCAGCATAGGCGTAACATCAACAAATAACCTTCCCCCGGCAGTACGCATGTGTGCCCGCGTTGTTAACAGGAAGAAAGACAATCCCAACGGTTTCATGGCGTCGGTCATCATTTGTTGATGACCGACCGATATATAAACGTGATTTTCCCCGTCATCCGCTTCGGGGATAGGATATAAGGTAGTGACCGGCCTGCTCTGGACAATATAAAATGTATCACCGGCCAAGCACCACTCGATATCCTGGGGGCAACCGAAATGTGTTTCGATCCTTCTGCCTGTGTGTTCAAGCTGTAAAATCTGATCATCCGTCAGCGCCTGCCGGTTCTGCTGTCCCGGATCAACCGCCTGCTCTTTTGTGCCGCCTTCTTCCAGAGCATAAACGGCGAGATTTTTGACCGATATTTTCTTATCGATAACCTTGCCGGCGCGTACTTTGTAGTTATCCGCATCCACCAGACCGGAGACCAGGGCTTCGCCAAGCCCGAAGCCGGCATCAATGGATAATACCTTCCGGTTGGAAGTAACCGGATCGGCGGTAAACATAATGCCTGCTGCCTGCGGGAAAATCATCTTCTGAACAACCACAGCCAGGCACACTTTATGGTGGTTAAAGCCGTTTTGAAGACGATAGGTTACGGCCCGCCCGGTAAACAGCGAGGCCCAGCACCTGCTGACATGTTTAAGGATGGCTTCCTTCCCGGTGATGTTCAGGTAAGTATCCTGCTGTCCTGCAAAGGATGCCGTAGGCAGGTCTTCCGCTGTGGCGCTGGACCGCACGGCAAAGGCTGTATTTTCACCAAGGACGGTAACACGACCGGCGATCTCTTCTGCGATATGATCGGGAACAGGGATGCTTTCAATGCGGGTCCGGATCTGTGCGCTGATCTTACCGATGTTCTCCCGGTCCGGCAGCTTGAGGCGCGTCAACTCATTCAGTAAACGGTTCAGTTCCCGGTTATTTTCCGTTATTTCCTTATACGCTTCGGTGGTAATGCAAAAGCCTTCCGGTACCCGGATACCCTGAATCCTGCACAGTTCGCCGAGACCAGCGCCTTTGCCGCCGACGCTGGAAAGCATTGTTTTATCGATCTCCCGGAAATCCATTAGATAAGCAGTCATATTTTCAACCTTTTTTTGAGATCACTTGTCGTTGACCTTATTTGTCGTCTCATTCATTATTTCGATGGCTTTTAAAAAATAGGCCTCAATGATCCGGGTTTCCCTGGTTGAAAAGGAAGCCATAAGCTTTTCTGATTTTTTTCGGAATTCCCGGTAAAGCGGGGCCAAAAGCGCCATTATCTTCTTCGTGTCGGGCACAATGATGACTTTTCGTCGATCGTCTGCGGCAAACTGTCTTTTCACCAGCTTTTTCTTTTCAAACCGGTCTATTAAGCCGGTAACCGCGCCGGTGGTCAAACCCGTTAAATGGGAAAGCTCGCCCGCCGTCATTTGCCCCTTTTCCATTAAAAATCCCAGGTATTTATGGTCGGTCCCCGTAATCCCTGCTTTCCTGGCAATGGCTTCGTGCATCTGAATAGAGGTGTATGCATATTGCTGACTCAGCCTCCTGATTCCTTTAAGAACGTCGTTTTCCATCCTATATCTTATTTACTAAATATCTTAGTTACAAAGATAATGTAAATTTTATAAAAGCTACGCTCCGGGCAGCCGCCGTCCGGATCGCCAGGGCAAAATTAGTTTGAATTCAAACTAATTTTATATCTTTGTGAAAGAATACGCTATCGCGGAAGAGATGCATGCCGGTGTATACTTGATACATATCGCCTTTACTCAGTCACTTGTTTTAAGATAAAAGATGGTCGTAAAACCAGAGAACATCCAGGAGCTGGCCCTTGAGCTCGGACGGGCAATGACCGAGATGAAAAGTCGTTTGCGCCAGCAGATCCGGGCCAAGATCAGCGAATACGATCCCGACCTTTCCTTTGAATTGCTGGAAATTATCGGGCTGCTCTGGCGCCAGGATGGCATTAACCAGCAGGAGATAGCCGATATCGTCAGTAAAGATAAGTCAAGCGTTACCTATCTGATCAACAGTCTGGTAAAGCGGGACTTGGTAAAACGGGTGGAAAATAAAGATGACAGAAGGAATAAGCAGATATATCTCACGCCAAGGGGCAGAAAAAAGCGGGAAACCATATTTCCATGGGTGTTGGAGCTCTACCGGCAGGCGGCGGGAGATCTGGGTGAGGATGAGATCAGAGATGCCATTTCCCTGGTAAAAAAAATGACGACAAATCTCGGCTGAAACGGGAGGCCATCGCCCTGCCCCGGTATTGAATTGATCCGGGCTGGCAGGCGATGAACGGGATAACAGGATCTCATAAGGTAATTTTTTGTGATATGGCTGATGGCTCATTAGTGGAATATGGAGCAAGGCGTGTGATCATTACGATCACAGCGGTGACCTGCGCGCTGCTTCAGATCATCGATACGACTATAGTTAACATCGCATTACCGACCATGCAGGGTGGCCTTGGCGCTTCTCTTTCAGAGATCACATGGGTGATCACCGCTTATGCTATTGCAAATGTTGTGGTCATGCCGATGACAAGCTGGCTGAGCCAGCAATTCGGGCGCCGTAACTATTTTGCCGGGTCCATTATTATTTTTACCTTATGCTCCCTGCTTTGCGGCAATGCTACCAGCATAACCGAGCTGATCATATTCCGCTTTTTACAGGGGATTGGCGGCGGCGCGCTCCTGGTCACCGCGCAAACCATTATTACTGAGAGCTACCCTATAGAAAAGAGGGCCATGGCACAGACTATTTATGTCCTTGGCGTCATTGTAGGTCCTACGCTGGGGCCGCCGCTGGGCGGGTATATTGTGGATAACTACTCGTGGCCATTTATCTTTTACATCAATATACCGATCGGCATAATCGCAGCCCTGCTTACCATCCAATATATTAAAAGCCCTAAATATGCCGAAAAAGTGAGCTCAAGGCATGTTGACTGGCTGGGGATCGGCTTGCTGACGATCGCGGTGGGACTTTTACAGTTTATCCTGGAAAAAGGCCAGGAAGAAGCTTGGTTCAGCAGCTCATTGATCACCACTTCAGCGGTGATCTCATTTTTTGGCTTTTTCTTTTTTATCTGGAGAGAGCTCGTCTATAAATATCCGATCGTTGAGCTCAGGGTCTTAAGAAATGTAAACCTGTCATTGGGCAGCATATTGTCGTTCGTGTTAGGCTTCGGCCTGTTTGGATCTACTTTTATCATTCCCCTCTATACGCAAACCATCATGGGATGGACGGCTTTTCAGGCCGGGATGATTATGATACCCAGCACTATCTTTACAGCAGTTATGATGCCATTCGTCGGCAAGATGATGGAGAAAGGAGTTTCGTTTCGCTGGCTGATTACATCCGGAATGATCCTGTTTTTTATCTACAGCCTGATGGCTTATAAAGTGCTTACTCCCGACACAGGGGACGATGCCTTCTTCTGGATCCTGGTGATCCGGGGTATCGGGCTCGGATTATTGTCTGTCCCTGTGACCACGATGGCCCTGTCTACCCTGCACGGCCCGGAGATCGGTCAGGGTGCGGCATTATCCGGTATGATGAGGCAGTTAGGCGGTTCCTTTGGCGTGGCGCTTATCTCAACTTACCTGACGCGGGATATTCAGTTTCACCGGGTTAACCTGATAAGCAATATCTCTGCTTATAATCCTATTGCACAACAAAGGCTGGCGCTTTTGGAAAAAAGCTTTGAAAGCAGGGGAATGACCTGGGATGCCGCCGAAAAGGCCGCCCTTCAGTTAGAAGATAACGTAGTAAACATACAGGCTACAGTACTTTCTTATATGGACATATTTCTTTGGATCGGCGTGCTGTTTCTGGTATGTGTTCCGTTCGTGTTAATATTGGTGAGAAAGCCCAAAAATAAGATAACGGCTTCTGATGTCTTGCAGGAGTGACCGGGCGTGGGGTCTCCCTTCCGCATCCATTCCTTCTTGAATACCGCCTTTTTGTTATGAATGACCAGGTAGTGAAATTCTTCGGATCCATTACCGATAGCAGCACATCTTCTTTCAAAACCAGGGAGGAATCAAAGACGGCTTTCAGACTTTCCTGCACAATTTCTCTCAACGCCGGGGTATTGTCCAGGGGATAAGCCCCCTTCATTTTCATGATAGAATATAAATCTTTCGGCAGGTCGTACGCATGGCATTCCTTCATTAACTCTTTTAATAGCGTTTTAAATGGAGACTTCATCCCGCCCAATATTATCTTTTGGTAAACAATACAGCTATATCAGCTAATTGTTCCATTTTGCTGCTTTAATCTGCAATTAATTAAATATTGAATGAGATATTTTATACTAAGGGCGTACCCGTTATTAAGTTTCGTCTGTGCGCTGTCGTGGTTGCTCCCCAAAACCATAAAGGCACAAATCAGCAATGAGTTGCCCGGGATAAATACTGTCTCTAAACTATCTACAGCGTATCCCGATTCCGCCTATACACTGCTCAAAGTGCTCATTGCTAAGGCCAGGCAAGACAAAAACCGCATAGCGGAGGCTACCGGCTTGCAACAAATGGGACAGGTGCTTCATCATGAGGGTAACTATGCTGCCGCTATCAGCAATCTCCTGGAGGCGGAAAAAATCTTCCGGGCAGAAAATCAAACCCGCTACCTCGGGCAAACCCTTAACTACCTGGGCGATGTGTATTATTATAATAAAGAGCCCCGGCAGGCGATGCGGCAGTTCAATGAAGCGCTTCGCCTATTCAGAAAGCTGAAAGATGATAAAGGTATTGCCAGAAGCTATGGTGAGATCGGCCATCTTTATGAAAAGAAAACGATCTATGACTCGGCCTACCTGTACCAGCGACTGGCGATGGACCACCTGGTGCATATCGGCGACAGCGCTTCCCTTGCCAAGATATATGAGAATATTGCCAGCATCATGGAAGACCAGGAACGGTACGACTCCTCTTTATATTATTATCAGGCCTCTCTCCGGCTGAATGAACGTTTTCACAATAGCATTGCCCAGATAGAGGTAGTCAATAACCTGGGAGACATATACCGTAAAACAGGCCGGTATGCTATGGGGCTGCAATATTCAAGACGGGCCATGGCCTTGTCGCAACAACTGAATGAGCAATACCAGCTGAGCAGCGCCTACCGGGATATCGGGAGGAGCTATGGCTTAATGAATCAATATGACAGTGCTTACTACTATACCGAGCTGGCCCGCGTTTCACAAAAAAAAATTTACGAAACCGAGAATACCCGGCAGATTGCGCTGATACAGGTACTCTTTGATACGGAAAAAAAGAACTCGGAGATCACCCGGCTCAATGCCGAAAAGAGAATAAACATCATCATTACCACAGCTTCCGTCATTATCCTTATCCTGCTGCTGTTCCTTGCGGTATTAATTTACCTCCGGCAAAAGCTGAAGATCAGAACAGAGCAGGAAATGAGGGAAAAACAGCAGCATATCTTCCAAACTGAAAACGGGTTGCTGGAAACCGAACTGAAAAACAAAGCGTTGGAAGAATCCAAATTAAAACAGCAGCTGGAAGTTAAAAGCAAAGAGCTCTCTTCTTATATCCTGCATCTGATACAAAAAAATGAAGCGCTGCAAGCGATAAAAACAGACTTGAATGAGCTGCTGAAAGATGATAAAAGGGACCATAAGAAGCATTTAAAGCAACTGCTATATAAAATAAATATCAGTGTAAGCCAGGATACTTATTGGAGAGAGTTCAGGGTAATTTTCGAACAGGTCCACGAAAGTTTCTTTGATAGTGTAAGAGGAATATGCGCTAACCTGACAGCCAACGATTTAAGATTGATTGCATTACTTAAAATGAATCTCAGCACATCGGATATCACCACCCTGCTTGGGGTCTCTGCCGACAGCCTGCGGGTGATCAGGTACCGCCTCCGCAAAAAGCTGAAGCTGGAGCAGGGAAAAAACCTCAGTACTTTCCTGCAATCGCTTTAAAAGCGCTATTTCATCTCCCCTCAGACCGTTTTGGAGACCGCGCTCATGTTAGGGTAACAATTTGATAATTGGAGGTTTTGTTTCGGAAGTCAATATTGATAATCAATTATTTAATTGCATTTTGTTCACCCTGATCATGGCTTGTAACGACCGCTGTTAACGGTGTTGCCTTTTCGTTTATGCGCCTTTTTTCATTTTTAAAAAGGCTTTCCTCAGTTTTGGGCCGCAAAAACAGGTATCGAATTTATGCGCCTAATTCTAATTTTACCACTCTTATCGTTACTCCTGTTTATGGGAGCGCCTGCGATGTCCCAGGCCTTAAGGGGTCAGATCATTTTTGAACAGACAGGGGAAGCAGTTACCGGCGCCGTGATAAGGACAGATGGCGGATCTTATCATGCCATTTCAGGGCTGGATGGCAGTTTCACGATTAAAGATATCCCCCCGGGCGATTACCAAATAATCGTTTCCCTGGTCGGTTTTAATACGGAGATCCGGAACGTAAAGCTGACAGACAACAGTACGGTGCTGCCGGTGATTGAGCTTAAAACGGGCCAAAAAGAGCTTTCCACCGTAATAGTGACAGCCGACCGGGAGAAAAATAACGACGCACAGGCCCGGAATTTGGAAAAGAATGCCAACCAGGTGATGAATATAGTGTCGGCCAGGGCAATTCAGATTTCCCCGGACTTAACCGTTGCCAATGTAATACAACGTGTTTCCGGCGTTACCGTGGAAAGAAACAATACCGGGGACGGGCAATACGCCTTGCTCAGGGGAATGGATAAGCGCTACAACTATACCCTGGTAAACGGCGTAAAAATTCCCAGTCCTGATAACAAGAACAGGTTTGTGCCGCTTGACATTTTCCCGGCAGAATTGCTTGACCGGCTGGAAGTAACCAAGTCCCTTACCCCCGACATGGAAGGTGACGGAATCGGCGGAGCCGTCAACCTGGTGATGAAGGATGCTCCCAATAAGCTGCTGATCTCCGGCAATGTTGCAACCGGGTTCAACACGCTGTTTTTTGGCCGGCCCTTTTATACCTTCGATAAATCACAAATACAAACAAAGTCGCCTTACGAATTATTAGGCAGCGCTTATCCCGCACAGTCCAGGGATTTCAATCCGGGCTTGCTGGATATGAAAAAGATAGGGATTAAACCCAATCTGTATGGCGGTATTTCAATAGGCGATCGTTTTTTCGATGATAAGCTGGGCGTTTTGGTGGCCGGTAGCTATCAGAACAGCTTAAGGGGCAGCAACAGCACTTATTTTTCCTTTAACACCGCTACCAGCGACGCCTCCAACCTGCCTGTATTGACCGGACTCGACCACAGAACCTTCTCAGAAGAGCAAACCCGCGCAGGGCTGCATGCCAAACTGGACTATCGTTTTTCAGAAAACCACAAGCTGCAGTTCTACACCGCTTTTCTTGATTTCAAAACCTATCAGGTAAGGGACGAGCACAAAACAGATCTCTCTGTTGGTTACGACCCCGAAAATGACAATTACAATTTAGGCTACGATACCAGGTTCCGTTACACCCATCAGCAGATATTTAACAACACCCTGAAAGGCGAGCACAGCTTCTTTAACAAGCAATTTGAGATGGATTGGTCGGCAGTCTACTCAAAAGCGACCAATGAAGTGCCGGACAACAGCGAAGTACATGTGGCATCAACAGTAAGGAACGGTGTAGAAAACCCCAGATCCGTAGTGGTATTAGGCGGTGCAGAAAGAAGATGGGAACATAACTCGGACGAAGATAAGGCCGGTTACATGAACTTCAGATACCACCTTGGCCATGAAAATACACCGATCGTCATTTCAGCCGGCGGCATGTATCGTGATAAACAAAGAGCTAATTTTTTTAATGAATACCAATTCCGGCCCCTGGATGAATCAAAGCCGGAAGGCACGCAAAACAATCTGATAGAAGGTACCGACTGGAACAACTACAGCGACATAAAATTCATGGTTTTCAATCCCCTCGGCTCGACCGGCGATCCGCTAAACTATCAAGCGTCTGAAAAAGTTGCAGCAGGCTATTTACAGGGAAAAATAACAAGCCGGAGATTCGAAATCCTGGCGGGTGCGAGAGTGGAAAATACCGATCAGGGATATTATCTGGAGCATGTGGTAGAGGGCCTGCAAAATGAAGGAAATCAGAAATATACCGATGTACTGCCCAGTGTCAACCTGAAATACAAGCTGAACGGCAACACCAACCTGAGGGTTTCTTATTACAAAGCCATTAACCGTCCAAGCTTTTTTGAGATCGTCCCTTACCGTATTGTAAATGAAGATTTCACGGAGGCCGGCAATCCCGGCTTAAAGCATACTGTTGCACATAATGCCGATATACGTTATGAGATATTTCCGAAGCCATCCGAGCAATTTATGGCGGGGGTTTTCTATAAAAAGATAATGAACCCTATTGAATTTGGGATGGTATTGCAGGGACAGGGCTCTTTTTATATGCCGGCAAATTTCGGGAACGCCACCAACTATGGCCTGGAGCTGGATTATACAAAATTCATTTACAACTTCGGGATCAAGATCAATTATACCTATATCAATTCAAGTATCACCACCACCAAACTTTTCTACTATGACAATCCTGATCCCAACGCTACCGAGCATGTACTGGTAAAGAATGTAAACCAAACCCGCAGACTGGCCGGGCAGGCTGCACATGTAGCCAACCTGATATTGTTATATAAAGGCATCCGGAGCGGTATTGACGCGCAATTGTCGCTGGCCTATACCGGCGACCGGCTGTATGCCGTATCCCGCTACATTGATAATGATATCTGGGAAAGCGGATTTGTACAGTTAGATGCTTCGGCGGAGAAAAAAATCGGCGGCCGATACGTTGTATTTGCCAAGGCTACCAACCTCCTGAATACCCCTGTTAAAGATTACGTAAAACGTATCAATACCGCAAACAGCCATGTACCGGATTATGAAGCCTTCAATAACGGCACCATGACCCGTAGCGATATATATGGCCAGACTGTCATGATCGGCATCCGGTTTAAATTTTAAACATGAAAAATTAAAAAACACAATAATTAAACAACATGAAACAGCTAACACTTAAACTGCTCCTGGTTATCGGAGGGATCACCCTGATGAATATCGGCTGTAAAAAAGACGATAAGGTTGATAACTCCATAAAAGGGATCACACTGGCGAAATCGACCGCTACATTAAAAGTAGGCGAATCCACGACCCTGACCTACACCATTTTTCCCGAAAATGCAGCCAATAAGAACGTCACATGGTCAACCTCCGATGAAACAGTGGCAACTGTTGATAACAAAGGGGTGGTTACCGCGGTAAAACCCGGTAGCGCTGTCATCACCGTTACTACGGAAGACGGCGGTGAAAAAGCCACCTGCTCCGCGACGGTAACCAGGAGCGACGCCGTCAATGTAAGCGGCAATGTGGACGGTACCTGGGCTAAATATTCTGTGATCAATGTAACCGGACACATTAAGGTTCCGGCAGGTAAAACACTGACTATTGAAGAAGGCGTGGAAGTAAATGTGAGCACCGGGGGTCAGGATGCCAACAACACCAAAATAGAATGGATTGTGGACGGCAGCCTTTATATCAAAGGGACTCCAGCTAATCCTGTTCTTATTTCTGTGCCGGCAGCAGAAAGAACCACAGCCAATACTTTCAAGCGTTTATGGGGTGGCATTATTGGCTCCACCACCTGCCCTGAAATGCTGATCGACAATGCTATTATTGAATACACCGGCGCCATCACCACGGCTACCTCTCCATCGGTAACAGCAGGATTGTTTAAAGCCGGCGGCGGCGAGGGCATGGTGGCATTCAACACCAACAACCCCAAGGGGAAATATGTGATCCAGCACACCACCTTCCGCAGCACCGGCGAAGATGCCATTTATGTACAGGGCGGCAGCTGCATATTTACCAACAACACGTTCTACGCCGTAGGTGAAGCCGGTGGTGAAGCCATCAACGTAAAAGCCGGCTGCAAAGTGGATGCCGCTTATAATTTGATGTACAGCGCGAATACTAACGCCTTTAAACTGTCTAACTCCGGTTCTTCCCCTACCCGTGCAGAAGCCCAGATCAATGCTTACAACAATACCATCGTTGCTACCGGCTGGAGAAGAGATCCTAACGGGCCTAAAGGCGGATCTATCTGGGCGGAGAAAGGCGCGCTGGTGAATGTATACAATAACCTGGTTATTAACGCCATGTTCCGCGCCAAAGCCCCGAAGTGGCAGCAGAATGCTACCGATGGGCCGGACCTGAACAGTAAGATAGATTATAATTATTACGCTGCTGGCCCGCAAACAAGCAACATTCCGCAACATATTGCCAACGGTACTGCCAGCGGTTACGATGGTTTTAAACCCGGTGTAAAGGACGCTGTTTATGGCGCTCATGACATCTCTGGCACCGGACCCGGCGATAAAGATCCTATGTTCGTCAGCTTCCCGTTTGTTACCAATGGCCTGCTGGACTTCACTTTTGACACTGCCTGGGATTTCCATTTGAAAGCAGGTTCTCCGGCGCTTACCGGCGCCAAAACGGATATCACTCCTTACTTTAGCAGCACCGGCGTAACGGTAAACGGCACTACCTACAAATCACCAGCCGCATCAGCATTCTTCGGTGCTTTTGGCGCCAATTAAATCGTACCGGTACTTATAATAATAATAAAAGAATTTTTGAAAGCAGAAGAAACCGTTCCCGATCAATGGGACGGTTTCTTTATAAATGACAATGATAATGTTAAAAAATTATTCCTATCAGTTATTTGCAGCGTCGGCGCTTATAACACTTGTCAGTTGCGAAGTCCATGCCCCCAAGCAAGGCGCTGAAGGCAAGAATATGCAAGCCCCGCTTAAGCCGACCCTTATTACAGACATGGTGGAGTTTGATACAGATGATCCGGCCATATGGATCAACCCGGAGGATAAAAGCAAGAGCCTGATCATCGGCACCGACAAGAACGAGCAGGGTGGCTTGTATGTTTTTGATTTGGATGGAAAAGAAATAAAGGATAAAACCGTAAAAGGACTGAAAAGACCCAATAACGTGGATATTGAATATGGTCTTTTGCTGAACGGAAAGCCGACGGATATTGCAGTAGCAACCGAAAGGATGACACATAAGCTCCGGATCTACAGCCTGCCGGATATGAAGCCGCTTGATAATGGCGGCATACCTGTTTTTGAAGGAGAAGATCAACCTGAATACCGGGATGTGATGGGCATTTCTCTTTATAAAGATCCTGAAGGAAAGATCTACGCTATCGTAGGCAGGAAAACCGGCCCGCTGGAAGGCGCTTATTTGTGGCAGTATGAATTAGGAGACGACGGAACAGGAAATGTCAGTGCAAAGCTGGTAAGAAAGTTCGGCAGGTTCAGCGGAAAGAAGGAAATAGAATCTATTGCCGTAGATGATAAATTAGGCTATATCTATTATTCCGATGAAACAGTAGGCGTACGCAAGTACTACGCCGATCCCTCCAAAGGGAATAAAGAGCTGGCTTTATTTGGCCAGGGACAATTTAAGGGAGATAACGAAGGCATCTCTATTTATGAAACAGGCGACAGCACAGGCTATATCCTGGTATCTAACCAGCAGGCCAATACCTTCATGGTGTATCCCCGGGAAGGCGCAAAAAATAACCCGCACCAACACGATCTTATCGCTGAAATCCCCGTTTCCACCATTGAAAGTGATGGTTCTGAGGTAACCAATGTGAATCTGGGTAAGCAATTTCCCAAAGGGCTTTTTGTTGCCATGAGCAATGGGAAAGTATTCCAGTATTACGATTGGAGAATGATCGAGCAATACTTGCCTTAAACAGGGCTTAGGGCAGCCTTGTCACAGGTATTGCAATCTGAGCCCGTCTGGATTTATTTTATAGGGGTAAAAGGCTTTGCTGATCAATAAATCAGGCAAAAACATAACTTTGCACCCGGGACTGTCAGACAGTAAATAACCAAGCTGATAGTGCTCGCCTGACAAGCTTTTGTAAAAAATTAACCGCTAAAAAGACGGATGGTAGTAATAAATCAGAATCGTTCTTTTCCGATCGGGAATGTATTGTTCACATTTGCATTGGCATCTGAAGCTGCCGAGGTATTCTCCGAATATAACCATTTGATATGTGGCATAGGAAAAGTCAATGCAACTTATAATCTTCTGAAAGCAATACAGGACAAAAAGCCGTCATTGATCGTTAATTTAGGTTCTGCCGGCAGCAATTACTATAAAAAGGGCGAAGTGGTTTGCTGTACAAAATTTGTACAACGGGATATGGACGTCAGGGGGCTGGGATATGAACAATACGAAACGCCATTATCGGGATTACCCCTTGTGCTGGAATATGGTCTACAGATGGAAGGGCTGCCGGAAACGATTTGCGGAACGGGCGATAATTTTGAAATGGCACATTCTGCAACGATTTATAATGTTGTAGATATGGAAGCCTATGCCCTGGCCCTGGTAGCCATGAAAGAAAATATCCCTTTCCTTTGCCTCAAATACATTTCGGACGGTGCCGATGGCAACGCAGCGGAAGACTGGACAGTACAGGTACACAAAGCAGCTATGGCTTTTGGCGAAGCATTAAAGCTGGATAAGAAAGATATTTCGGTATTGTAAGTAAAGAGGCCTGCAACAGTGGCTTGATCGGGATCATTTTTTTGCTGTCTTCGGCATAAATTGCTTGAATGTGTCACCCCGTAATCCGATTCTTAGCGTTTCCAGTGGAATAACATCGTCAGGCGATATATTGCCCAGGTTTACGTTGGGCCCGAGCTGGCCTATAAACCACGCTTGCTGGGATTTATTCGGAGCCTCCCAAAGTATTTTATCTTTAGGGATGTTTTTCAATATTTTGTTAACCAGGGCAACATGGGCATTCCCGTTAGGGCGATATATGCCGACAGTCCCGCTTTCTCGCGATTCAGTAATTACCTTCCATGCGCCCGATTCTATCTCTTTGTTCATCATAGAAATCCAGATCTTTGGATGGATGATTACTCCCGCCTCTTTAGAGCCGACCTCTGACAGCACGGTAAATTCTTTTGACAGCGCTTTTATGTAGCGGCATTTTTCTTCGTGCGGTATATGCAATGAACCATCAGATACTTCTGCATATTCTATTTTAAGCCTGTTAAGCAAACGGCGGTATTCGTCAAACATATCCCGCACAACGAAGGCTTCAAAAAGGGTTCCTCCAAGATAGGTTTTTATTCCGGCTTCACGATATAGGTCCAATTTCTTATTCAGATCCTTGGTTAAAAGCGAAGTGCCGAAACCCAGTTTGACAATGTCCGTGAATTCTTCGCTAACATCTACCAGGTCCGAGGCTTGACGCAGGCTAAGCCCTTTGTCCATTACCATTGTTATACCACGCTCCCGTGGCTTATTACTTCTTTCGGGCAATCCGGGCAATTCAAAGTTCCTCATTTGTTCCTTATGAGCTTAAGCTGGAAATTGATTATAAAAATTAACGCCAATTTAATCCGGGCGCGACATGCGTCAAAATGGAAGACAGGAGATGCACATTGTAATCAACTCCCAAGGTATTGGGTATTGTCAAAAGGAGCGTATCCGCTTCCTGAATAGCTTCGTCCTCAGCCAATTCTTTTACGAGCTGATCTGGTTCTGCAGCATAGCTTCTTCCGAAAATAGCGCGTTTGTCCTGTTCAATCATTCCGATCTTATCGACTCGATTGGATTCCTGTCCGAAGAGATAGCGATCTTGATCGGTTACTATTGCAAAAATAGACCGGCTTACCGAGACCCTCGGTTCGCGCTGGTGCCCCGCTTTTTTCCACGCTTCTTTGTACAGCCTGATCTGCTCGGCTTGCTGCATATGAAAAGGTTTGCCGCTCTCATCGTATTTCAAGGTAGAACTTTGAAGATACATTTCGTTTTCAGCCGCCCAAACGGCTGTGGCATTGGAAGCGGCGCCCCACCAAATACGTTCCCGCAATCCTTCCGAGTGCGGCTCCAAACGCAGCAGGCCCGGCGGATTCGGAAACATCGGGTATGGGTTAGGCTGGGCAAATCCGACACCTTTTAGCTTGTCCAGGAATTCCAGCGCTTTACGGCGTCCCATATCGGCATCGGTCTCTCCTTCATCCAGCTCATATCCAAAATAGCGCCATCCATCGATTACCTGTTCCGGCGAACCCCTGCTGATGCCCAACTGCAACCGCCCCCCCGAAATCAAATCGGCGGCTCCGGCATCTTCCACCATATACAGCGGATTTTCATAACGCATATCAATTACACCCGTACCAATCTCTATTTTGCTTGTTTTGGTGCCGATCGCTGAAAGCAACGGAAATGGTGATGCCAGCTGGGCCGCAAAATGATGTACCCGAAAATAGGCGCCGTCTAAACCCATTTCTTCGGCAGCCACCGCCAGATCAATAGACTGCAGCAATGTGTCGCTTGCTGTACGGGTTCGGTAAGCAGGGTGCTCAGACCAATGTCCAAACGATAAAAATCCTATTTTCTTCATCTTCTCTCAGGTTCTTATTTTCGATTATTCAGTCTACTGATTATCAATAGCCCGTGAAAAAGAAAACGGCCCGTCATGTTGTTGAAATGATCAGTATTTATAACTTTTTTTCTAATGTAATAGAACTACCGGATATGCAAAAAATTCGAACTCTTGCTCCATGGCGCTCAAAACATTGGCATTTTTACCGAAATAGGCAAAAATTATGAAATAATGCAAAGATCGAAAATTTAATCATTCTTTTCTCTGCCGATAATGTCCGCAAAATACCTGAAAGCGGGTAAGAACGATGAATATTTTGCCGGAATCCGCCAAGTAATTACCTTTGCCGCCCTGGAGAGGTGCCAGAGTGGTCGATCGGGACGGTCTCGAAAACCGTTGTATGGGCAACTGTACCGAGGGTTCGAATCCCTCCCTCTCCGCAAATAAAAAGCATCCGGCAACGCCGGTCGATGGGATCAGCAAAGCTAATCCCTCCCTCTCCGCCTTGTTATACAATAGCCTGCTAAAACATGATTTTTAGCAGGCTATTTCATTTTGAATTATCTGCCGTTCATAAATAGCCTATATAAACTCAGCATAATTATAAAGATTTGCAAGTTCGAATCTCTTCATCACTAAACTTTCCGTCATTATACTCAACATAAAGATGCAAATATATTTGCGCAACCCAAAAGCTGCATATATTTGTAACCCGAAGGTTGCTCAATTAATAATCAAGAATGAAACAAGATATATTCCAGGCTATATGAGACCCAACGCGCAGGGCTATTTTAACGTTAATCGCTATCCAGGCATTAACACCAAAAATTAGATTATGAGAACAATCAATCCTTGGATCAACTTCAATGGCAACGCCGAAGAGGCATTCACCTTTTACAAATCAGTTTTTGGGGGAGAATTCACAAAGATCATTCGCTTCAGGGATCTGTCGGGTCCTGAATTTCAGGTTGCAGAAGACGAAGCAAATAAAATAATGCACATTGGTTTACCTATTGGCAAGCACAATGTACTAATAGCCAATGATGTTCCGGAATTTATGGGACGAGTAAACGAAAACGAAAACAGATCTAAAATATTTGTGAGCGCTGAAAGCCGTGAAGAAGCCGACAAAATATTTAACGGATTATCGGCAGGAGGAGAGGTTGAAGGGCCCATGGGCGACAGTCCTTGGAGTACATACGCCGGAATGTTTAGAGACAAATATGGTATTGAATGGGTTGTGGAATTTGATCCAAATGATAACAGGCAAATTTAGCCGAAGAAAAAAGCGGTCCCTTACATGGCCGCTGCCCGACATTTTTACTGCTCCCCTATGCCCGGCCCAGGTATTTCCGCAAGGGGGGTGGAAGGGGCCGTTGTATAAGCGCGTGCTGAAGGGTCCACTTCTGCCCTTCCGAAGGCTCTTCAAGAAAGCGGACCGTCTTTGCCTCGCTGACGGCCACGGGAACGCCGTCGCGATACAGGATACGATTGCCCTGAAAGGCGGGAATGCGCTTCCCGGGCGTGATGATCCCTGTGAGGTTCAGCGGATCGGCTGCGCTGACGGCCACCAGCATACCGGAGCCGCCCTCCTTTTTGTGACGCCGCAGCTCAATGATCACCTCCGGCAGGGCAAACTGCTCTCCCCATACTCCTTCCACAAAACGTCCGCCGCGTATCTGACCCCGCGCCTCCAGCGTTCTGAAGATGCGGACCATATCCCGCCAGGGCGGCGCCAGGTTTTCTTTTTCGACCAGCTTCCGGAAAACGACCCCGTATCTTCTCAAAAGTGCCCAGGCAACTGCCGTCTGATCTTCTGCTGCGCCGGAAGCGCCTTGTGCCTGCCGCCTTTCGCCAAGCAGCGACCAGCGTCCCGCATAGTTCATCGAGAAGACCTCCGTATTCCGTCGCGTTCCCGCGTTGGTTTTGTATTTATCGGGTATCAGCAAGGCCCGCAGACCGGTAAAGGAATCGGAGCTGACCAGTCCCGCGCCGATCAGCTCTGCCAGGGCGTCTTCGGCCTGGGAGGGAAACAACCGGGTATGGCTGCAGATATCATCAAAAAATGAAGCGCCCTGCCCCTGCAGCATTTCCCATACCATTATCGCCCTGGGGGAAAGCTGTACGGTGATTTCCCCGGGGGTAGCGGGATAATCTTTTTTCCATACTTCCAGGTGCGTACGGTTTACAAAAGTCAGCGGGGTGGTCCTGACCGGGCCGCCGGCCTTCTTTTCCCCGTTGGTGGGAGCCGGCGGGCGAAAGCGTCCCCAGGCCACTTTGCCGGATATGCAAAGCAGGTCCAGCCACTGGTGGTCGTAATCGCCTACCCGCGCCGGAAAGATATCTCCTTCCCAGGCAGCTGCCGGCGCCTCAAATCCTTCGAGCTTCAGAACAGCCTGCTCCAGCGCCGCAGGTCCCTGACCCTGGTTGCCCTGCTCCAGCTGATGCCAGGAAAAAAGGAAACGCATAAAATCGGCCGACGACACCGGCCGGATCTCGCTACGCAGCTTTTTTACCGTGTAGCGGTGGATGCGGGCCAGCAGCCGGCGGTCGCACCACTCCTGCTCCGCAGCGCCGGTAAACGTGCCGCGGAATACAAAACCTTCCTGCTCAAGACGGCACAGCGCCGCTTCAATGGCTTCGGGAGAAAGCTGCATCAGGGTTGCGAGGCGTATAGCCGTTACCGGTCCCATCACCTCCAGCCTGCCCCGGATCAGCTCCGTCAGCGCGTCTTTACCTGCCACCATGCTATCCAGCCACTTGTCCGGAACGGTTACCGCCGGCTTTAGCGCTTTACCCGGATACAGCTCCCGGATAAAAGGCGTCCGTTCCGTGGCCACCCATAGCACATGCCCTCCGTCCAGCTCCAGGGCGGCGGCCCGCCCGTTTGCGGTTAGCTCTTCAAAAAAACGTATCCAGCGACCTTCTTCTCCTTCGTCGCCGGTGATAAACCCGGAGAGCAGCAGCGCGTCGTGCAGCTCATCGGCGTTCGTGGCTTCCGGCCAGGCCTCGGTCTGCACTGCCGTGATGGCGCCGGGGTCCAGCCGGCCGATATCATTGGCTTCTGCAGGGGACAGCCAGCGCCTGTTCTTTACGGCGAGGGTACGGCGCTCCTCGAGCGGGGCGTCGTCCAGGAAAGCGTAGGGCCGGGCATTCAGGATTTCGTGGGCCAGCGGGGAAGGCTCTTTCAGATCCCGGGCAATAAGGCCGACCTCCCCGTTCCCCATCTTCCGCAGGAGCGCCTCGAGCGCCTCGATATCCATGGCCTCATAGAGGCAATCATGGATGGTCTGGTTCACCAGCGGATGATCCGGCACTTCACGGTCGCCGGGTATATTCTCCAGGCAGGCCAGCTGATCGGGAAATACCTGGGCAATGAGGTCTTCGGACTGCATCCGCTGCAGCTGGGCGGGCACCTTATGGTCAGCCCGTCTCCGGATCACCGCCAGCGCCCGGGAGGCATTCCAGCGCCAGCGTATGCCAAACACGGGGGCATCGAGCATGGCCTGCACCAGTACTCCCCGCACTGTCCTGGGATTCAGGTAGCTGAATACCTCCTCGAGCGGAAAGCTGTGCGTGGACCCCAGGGAGAGAATAATGGCGTCGTCGTTGGCAGCGGCCTGCAGCTCAAAGTTGAACTTCCGGCAAAACCGTTTGCGCAGGGCCAGCCCCCAGGCTTTGTTCAGCCGGCTTCCGAAGGGAGCATGTATGACCAGGTGCATGTCGCCCGCCTCGTCAAAAAAACGTTCCATCACAATATTGTTTTGCGAGGGCATCGTTTTCAGGGCGGCCTTGGCGGTAGCCAGGTAATCGGTGAGCTGAGCGGCAGCGGCGGGCAAAATACCCGTCTCGCTGATCAGCCAATCCATCGCCTCTTTTTTCCAGGCGGGTACCGTTTCAGCAGCCGGATCATCTTCCGGGATGTCTTCCAGGTCGCCCAGCTTTGCCGCAATCTCCTCGCGCAGCCGCGATACGGCAAAAGACAGCTCGGCGGTCCTGCCGGGGGCTTCTCCCAGCCAGAAGGGAATACCGGGCGGTTGCCCTGCGGCATCTTCAACCCTTACCTTGCCGCTTTCCACGCGCAGTATCTTCCAGGAATTGTTGCCCAGCTGGAAAATATCTCCCGGGAGGCTTTCCACGGCAAAATCTTCGTTGACGGTACCCAGAAAAATGTCTCCGGGCTCCAGCATTACATCGTATTCAAAATTATCAGGGATGGCGCCCCCGGAGATAACGGCGGTAAGGCGGGCGCCTTTGCGGGCTTTTAGCTTCGCGTTGACCATGTCATGATAAAGATAAGCCGCCCGCCGCCCCTTCCTGCCGGTAAAGCCTTCGGCAAGCATCAGGATCACCTCGTCAAATTCCTTACGGGTAAGATCGCGGTAAGGGTAGGCTTTGGTGACGAGGTCAAACAGCTCGTCTTCTGTATAATCCCGGCAGGCGGTTTCGGCCACGATCTGCTGGGCAAGAATGTCCAGCGGCTTTTCCGGCATGATGATCCTGTCCAGCTCGCCGCGGCGGACGGCATCCAGGATGGCTGTGCAGTCCACCAGCTCGTCTCGGGTAAGCGGGAAAATAATTCCCTTCGGCGTTTTGGTAACGCTGTGCCCGGAACGGCCGACCCTTTGCAAAAAGGCGGAGATGGATCGGGGCGATCCGATCTGGCAGACCAGGTCGATGCTGCCCACATCGATGCCCAGCTCCATGGACGCCGTGGCTACCAGGGCCTTCAGCGACCCGGATTTGAGCTTTCGTTCCGCATCGAAACGCTGCTCCTTAGACATGCTGCCATGGTGGGCCAGCACGTAACCCGGCCCTACCCTTTCGTTCAGGTTGTGCGACAGGCGCTCCGCCAGCCGGCGGGTGTTGACAAAGATCAGGGTGGTCTCATGACTTTCGATCAGCCGGATCAGCTGGTCGTATATTTCGGTCCATACCTCCCCGGGCATAACCGCGGTAAGCGGAGAATCCGGGATGGCGATGGAAAGGTCCAGCCGGCGGGAATGACCGGTATCGATGATCCTGCAGGCCCGTTCTGCAGCATTTCCGGAAAGAAACTTCGCCACTTCTGCTATCGGTTTCTGGGTGGCGGAAAGCCCGATGCGGTGCAGTTTTTTTCCTACCAGGGCTTCCAGGCGCTCTACCGACAGGGCCAGATGAGCGCCCCTTTTATCGCCCACCATGGCATGTATCTCGTCGACGATCAGGGTATGTACGGTCTGCAGCATCTTCCGCCCGCCGGCGGCAGTAAGCAGCAGATAAAGGGATTCGGGAGTTGTTACCAGGATGTGCGGCGGCTGCCGCGTCATGGCGGTGCGCTCGGCGGCCGGCGTATCCCCTGTCCGGACCGCCACCCGGATATCCGCTGCCGGAAGGCCCTGCTTTTGCAGTTCCCCGCAGATGCCCCCGAGGGGAAACTGCAGGTTGCGTTCAATATCATTGCCGAGCGCTTTCAGGGGGGAAATATAAATCACCTGTGTTCCGGCCTGTAATCTTCCTTCCAGACTTTGCCGTACCAGGTCGTCGATCGCGGAAAGAAAAGCGGCCAGCGTCTTTCCCGATCCGGTCGGCGCGGCAATAAGGGTATTGCCGGAGGCTTTGATCGCCTCCCAGGCCTGCTCCTGTACCGCCGTCGGCAGCGTAAAGGTCGTTTCAAACCAGTCCCTTACCGCTTTATGGAAAAGGTGAAGTGACATACTGCAAAATTACGAATAATCATGTCAACGGCCTGTTTTCAGCCGGAATCGGATTAAACAGGAAATATCCTCAACAACCCGGGAAATCCGGATATTCCCCGCGGGCGGAGACAGGCTTAGCTTTGTGTTCACAGGCCGGCAAGCGCTGCTGCACAGCTTCATAAGTCATTTCAAAAACGTTTCTATGCAAAATCATCTCCGGCAAATGGCCCCACTGGGCTTAAGGCTGATTATCGGCTTCGGGTTTATGGCGCATGGCTGGGCCAAGATAAGCCGGGGTACAGCGGGTTTTGAGCGGCTGCTCGCCCGGACAGGGATACCCCTTCCTCACCTGGGTTCGGTAGTCGCGCCTTATGTAGAGCTGCTCGGGGGACTTGCCGTACTGCTGGGTATATTCATAACAGTTGCCGCCCTTCCCCTCATCGCTACCATGCTCGTGGCCATGCTCACCATCCATATTCATTACGGATTCAGTTCCGTAAATACCATCGGGTTAACGCCGGAAGGGCCGGTATTCGGTCCCCCGGGTTATGAAATAAACCTGCTATACATAGCGGGCCTCCTCTCGCTGATGCTTACCGGGGCCGGCGCTTTCTCCATCGACAGGCTGCTCCGAAGAAACAGGAGGGTGCGGGAATAATTATATCACCAAACAAAGATTAACAGGAGGTTTTGCAGTCATCCGCCGCCGGTTCCGGGAAGCGAAAGGCGCGTCTCCACCTCGCTGCTTTTTAAGATCAGCATGCCCAGCCTCGCATGTGAAACCCCTTCTTTTAAGCGATGGGTAAAATGAGGCCGTCCGTTTTCTACAACCGATTCAAAATAGCCGAACTGCATCCCGGCATGTTGAGCAAACAGATCAGCGATCTCTGTGTAATGGGAAGAGAGGATAAAACGGCTTTTTTTCCATAACAGCAGCTTTTCGATCACCAGCTGCGAGCAGTCCTGCGCATCCTTGAGATTGGTGCCCCGGAACATCTCATCAATGAGCACAAAGACCTTCTTTCCCTCGTTCAGCAAAGTGCCCAGCTCACCTATGCGACGGACCTCGCTGAAGAAATAGCTGTAGCCTGCCGCTATATTATCGGTAAGATATATATTGGTAAAAATATCGTCAAACACAGGAAGCACGGCGCTTTCCGCAGGTATGCCCATGCCGATATGGGCGAGGTAGACGGCAATGCCGGATGCCTTTAAGAAGGTGGACTTCCCCGACATATTTGATCCGGTAAGAAAAAGGAAATGTTTCGCGTCATCCAGCGCAAGATCATTTCTTACGCTTTGGGACAGAAACGGATGCCAGAGCCCTTTTATAGAGACAGCGCGGACTTCCGGATCAAATGCAGGCCGTGTCAACCCATATTTCAATCCTGCCTTTGCCATGGACAATACTGCATCCATCTCATAAAACAGATCCAGCAACTGCTGCAGCTGCTCGCGGTATTTCCGGCGGAAAAAATCATCCAGATAATAAATATGATCGGCCTTTAGGTTCTTAATGCCATAATCTTCCTGTAAAAACCGTTTCGAATCCGCCTGATAAAGCGTTGCCAGCCGGCGGGCAACGTCCCTGACCAAACCCGGAGCCTTTTCGGATAGGTGAGCGGGCAGGACGGCGTTTAACCGGGAAATAAAGGAAACCAGCCTCCGGATGCAGTTATCCAGGTAGTAATAATCCGAGGCGTACCGAAATAAATACCACATCCCCGCATAGCGCGCCCGGAGCTTGTTTTTATATTTCAGCGGTGCAATCGTGCTGTACAGATAGCCGGATATATATTTGGCCTCATTTCGGGTAAACTGGCCCTCCCAGTCGCTGATATGGCGGGTAAAATAGCTCACCATCTCCTGCATTTCAAGGATATCATCCCGGTGGGTAAGCGGGTGGAGGAATCTCTCTTTCAGCCGGCCGCTCCCCTCTTCCGTAAGGGTCATATCCATGAGCCCGAAAACCGTTTTCTGTCCGGCGCTCTGGAATATTTCGAGGTCATTAAGGGTTTGAACATCCATACATCTTCTATTTATAAACCTCCGACCGGGCAAATAACCCAACCCGCAGATTTCTACATATACATAAAGAATTGCACCCAGGCAGATGTGAGATGGGCGCTCTTAAGCAGCTCCGAAGTCCTTGCATGAAAAGCCTTGTTGCCGACCTGTGTGCTTTTCCGTTGGCATTCCAGACGTTTTTTTTCGTGCCGTCATGCTTGTTATCATAAAAATATTAAGGTTGTGTAATATACACTATTCTCCTCTCCTTTTATACATTCGTATAGGAAGCCCAGAAGCTGAATTCTTCAATTCCTATTATTACCTTTAAGGGATATAGCTGTTCGAAACATTCTCTGGTTGCTGCCGTTCCCGTCAGGACAGGCCCTGGGCAGGAAACCCGGAAAACAAAAACTGCCTAAACCAATTCCATGAAAAAGATTATTCTGCTTACGCTCGTTATTTTATCAGCAGCCATCATCCGTTTGACGGCACAGGATGTCCGTCCTTTTCAGAAAGGCGACCGCATCGTCTTTGAAGGCAACAGCATTACGCATGGCGGTCATTATCATTCCTACGTCTGGCTGTACTATATGACACATTTCCCGGACCGCCGCATTGAAATATTCAATTGCGGGATCGGCGGAGACGTAGCCGGAGGGATGTACAAAAGGCTGGATTCCGATGTTTTTTCAAAACATCCGACCGTCATTGTCCTGACCTTCGGCATGAACGATGCCGGGTACTACGAGTACCTGCAACCGGATGCCAAAGCCCAGGCAGATAAAAAAGTACAGCAATCGTACGACGATTACCAGAAGATCGAAAAACGGCTGCTCGCTTATACGCCGGCGCAGAAGATAATGCTGACCTCTCCCCCCTTTGATGAAACGGCAAAGGTCAAAAGCCCTGTCTTCCCCGGAAAGAATGCGGCGATGCTCCGGATCGCCGATTTCCAGGAAGCTTCCGCCAAAAAACACGGCTGGGGATTTATTGATCTCAGCCGGCCGATGACCGCCATCAACGAAAGGGAACAGCAACGCGACAGCACATTTACCCTGCAGGGCCAGGGACGTATCCATCCCGACAACGACGGACACCTGGTCATGGCTTATCTCATATTAAAGAAGCAAGGCCTGGCCGGGAAAGATGTGGCCAATGTGCATATTGACGCCGGCAACGGAAAGATAAGCCGGTCGGATAACTGTAGGATATCCAACCTGAGCGCGACTCCTGCAGGGATACGATTTGATTACCTGGCGAACTCCCTGCCCTTCCCCATCGATACGCTTGTGCGGGGCTGGGGCGAGATAAAAGCGCAATCGGATGCCCTGCCCTACATCCCCTTCATGAAAGAATTCGATAACGAAAGGCTGGCCGTCGCCGGACTAAAAAGCGGCAGCTATGTACTGAAGATGGACGGGGAAAAGATAGGCACCTGGTCCGCCGAAGAGCTGGCGGGGGGCATCAACCTGGCCGAGCAGCGGAATACGCCGGAATACCGGCAGGCGCTGGCCATTATGACGCTGAATGAGACCCGCTGGGAGATTGAAAAGAAGTTCCGGGATTATTACTGGATGGAATATTCCTTCCTGCAGGACAAAGGCCTGCTGTTCCACGATGATGTGGCCGCGCTGGATACGATCAGGGAAGCGGCCCGGGAAAATATTTTTGTACGCGGAAACATGCAGGCCTATATCGAAGGACATTTTAAAAGCGTTCGCGAAGCCTGGAAAGGAGAAATGAAATTGCTGACCGATAAGATCTATGCCATCAACAAGCCCGTCAGTCACCGCGTCGAGATCACTCCCGCCCGGAGACCTCCTTTTCCATAAACTCGCGCGGGGTTACCCCGAATTGCTGGTAAAAACATCTGGAAAAATAGGAAGGAGAATTAAAGCCCGTCCTGTAGCCGATCTCGGAAATGCTGTATTCATGCTGCAGCAGAAGCTTTGCCGCCTGTTTCAGCCGGATGATCCGAATAAATTCGTTCGGCACATGCCCGCTGATGGCCTTTAATTTTTTATGCAGGCTGGACCGGCTCATGGCCATCGCGCGGCTCAGCTCCTCCACAGACAGCTGCTGATCATCGAGGCGCTGCTCGATGATATCCGTGATCCTTTTCAAAAATTGCTGATCGCCCGAGTTCGTGGTCAGGCTGGAAGCGTCCGCAAAAGGCTGCCGGGAGAACTTCTGCTTTAGTCTTTGCCGCGACTCCAGCAGGTTTTTGATCACGGCGGCAAGATGCTTCCATTTGAAAGGCTTGGTCAGGTAAGCATCCGCCCCCTCCTCTATGCCGGCTATCTCCGTTTCCGGGTTTGCCTTGGCCGTGAGCAGCACCAGGGGAATATGGCTGAAATGGACATCCTGCTTTACTTTCCTGCAAAACTCCATCCCATCCATTTCCGGCATCATTACGTCCGAGATGATCAGATCTACGGTATGCCGGCCCAGCAGCTCCAGCGCCGCCGACCCGTTGAGCGCTTTGCGGACATTGTACCCGTCGCCCTGCAGGCTTTCGTACATAAAATCCACGAGCGCCGGATCGTCTTCGACGATCAAAATAGCGGGGGCATCCTTATGAACGGCTTCCCGGATATCTCCTGACGGCTCCCCGTCGTCTTTTTCGCTGCCGGCGCCTTCGCATCCCAGCGGTATCAGCACGGTAAAGACCGTTTTTACCTTCGCTTCGCTTTTTACCAGCAATGCTCCCCCGTGTTTTTCCGTCAAAGCCTTAGCCAGGGCCAGACCGATTCCGTTCCCGCCCAGGTTGCTGTATTCATGGCTTCCGGAGGAAACCTGGTAAAATTTTTCAAAAATATGCTCTACCTCTTCTTTGGGTATCCCGATACCATCGTCTTCCACACTGATGGAAAAGCAGGCAGAACCTTCCGTGTTCGCCGCCGGTTCGTTGATACTCAGCTCCACCTTGGAGCGGGTGAACTTAAAGGCGTTGAAAAGGAGATTGCTTAGGATCTTGGTCAGCGCTTCGGGATCGGCCTGCACCTCCAGCCTGGGAATATGGGTGCTGACCGAGAACCGGATCCCTTTCTGGTAGGAAATGGAAGAAAACCTCGAGAATAAAGATTGTACAAATGAAACCAGCTCTATCTTTTCAGGGTGTATTTCATACAGGTCGCTCTCCATTTTCCTGAAATCAAGCAGCTGGTTGGTAAGACTCAGCAACCGGTTGGAATTTTCTTCCATTACTTTCAGCTGCTTGTGGGCGGCGGGCTGCCAGTGCGCTGAGCCAAGGAGCCTTTCCAGCGGTGCAATGATGAGGGAAAGCGGCGTACGGATCTCGTGAGCCATGGAGGTAAAGAAATCGATCTTTTGTTTATAAAACTCCCGCTCTCTTTTCGTCTGCTGCCGTTCCAGCCGGATCTCATTTTTCCGCCTGATCCTTTTCATCTCGGTTTTCCTGATCCACATCACGATAGTTACTAACAGCAGGGCATATATTATATACGCGAGGGTGGTTTTATAAAAAGGCGGAAGGATGGTAACGGCTATCTGCGCCGGCCGGCTGCTCCAGCTGCCGTTGTTACCCGTCGCTTTTACCTTGAAAGTATAGCTGCCTGCCGGTAAATTGGTATAGGTGGCTTTTCGCTGGTCTCCCACATAGTTCCAGCTTTTGTCGTAGCCCTCCATCTTGTAGGCATACTGTGTTTTGTGAGGCGCCGTATAATTCAAAGCGGCATACTCGAAGCTGAACATGGATTGCCGGTGGGAAAGCGTCAGGGCTTCCGTATAGGTAATATTCCTGTGCAGCGGACTTTTTCCGGCATCCACCGCGACATCGTTATTAAACAGCTGAAAGTTGGTAAAGATGACCCGGGGGGCGTTGCCGGAGCTGCGGAGACTGTCGGGATAAAAAGCATTGAATCCGTGCACGCCGCCGAAGTAAAACTTCCCGTTGGAGGCCGCCATATACGATTTGTAGTTGAACTCCTTTCCCTGCAGATGGTCCCATTGGGTATAATGGCGGCTTTTCCGGCGTACCGGGTCCAGATCAAATATGCCGTTATTGGTAGAAAGCCAGAGGTGTCCTTTTTTATCTTTTAAGATACCATAAATGATATCGGCATTGACTATCTTTTTATCGTCGAACACCGTTATCTTTTCGCGCCGGGTATCCAGGAGGTTCAACCCTCCTCCGTCTGTGCCCAGCCACAGGCTATCGCCGCCGCCGGCCATGCAGATGATCTTATTTGAGCTGAGCGAATGGGGGCCTTCGTTCCGGGTAAAGCGATACCATTCTCCCGTACGTTTGTTCTTTCCGATCAATCCGTGGTTATACGTGGCAAACCAGAGGGTATGCCGGCTGTCTTCATATATATCATAGATCCAGCTTTTATCCAGGAGCATTTCATGCACCCTGTAAAACGAGTCCTTTTCCGGAGCATAGGTATACAATCCGCCCACGGTCCCTGCCCAGATGGTCCGATCGGTATCTTCATACAACGAATAGATCATGTTGCTGTAGCTGGAGACCCGGGAACCCTGACCGAATTTATAGACCTTTACCCTTTGGGTATGCGGATCATATACATTTATGCCGCCGGTGAAGGTACCGATCCAGAGCTTCCCGGCATGGTCCCTGATCAGCGTATGTATATTATGATAAGACAGATCGTCCTGTCCTGCCCTGAACGGAAAATGCTGAAAGGTTTTTGTACGGGTATCGAAGTAATTCAGCCCGTTGTCTTCCGTAGCGATCCATATATGGCTGGAATCATCCTGCAGCATGGCGCTCACCGCCTTGCCGGAAAGCGCGCCGGGCGCGCCGGTGGGATAGTAAAGCTCAAAACCGGGATTGCCCTCATGAAAATAATCCACACCGCCGAAATAAGTGCCGACCCAAACTCCGCCCGATCTATCCTTAAAGATAGTATAGACGGCGTTATCGCTGAGGCTGTGGGGGTCATTTGAACGGTAAGCGTAATTGACAAAGGTATCTTCCTCCAGATCCAGGACGTCCAGTCCTTTTTCCGTCCCGATATAGAGCTTACCGGGCGCCGGCTGGTAAATGGAGTGAACGATGTTATCGCTGATGGAATTATTTCCGCTGTGTGTATAATGTATAAAGGTGCCGGAACTTTTATCCCAGCGGTTCAGCCCTCCTTTCTCTGTCCCTACCCAGATATTCCCCTCAAGGTCCTTGTACAGGTCGGTCACAAAGTTGCTGGAAATATCTCCCGGCCTTCCGCCCGCCGTATAGTGGCGGAAGATGCCGGTTTGCGGATCAAGCACATCTATGCCGTTCCACGAGGTACCCATCCAGATATTGCCCTCACCATCCAGCAGCAGCTTGCGTACAAAATTGATGGAAAGGGAATGGACATTCCCCTCTTCATGTATAAAATGTCTGAGCTTTCCGCTTTCCGGATCATAGCGGAACACGCCACCCGCAGTGGCTATCCATATAGCGCCGGACCGGTCCCGGAGCATGTCAAAAACCGATCTTTCCCCTGTTTTGTCAAAAAAATGAAATGTCTCGTGGGCAAGATCCAGGATATAAACTCCCTTTTCCGTTCCGATCAGACAGCTGTCCTCATTATAATTGGTGATGATCCTGACCCAGTTATTTCCCAGCGAAATGGAATCATCTTTATCGAAACGGTAAGATTTGAACCGGTACCCGTCGAACCGGTTGAGCCCGTCCTTGGTCCCGAACCACATATATCCCTGTTCGTCCTGCGAGATGGCCCAGACCGTATTGGAACAAAGCCCGTCGTTGACCGTGTAATTTCTAAAAAGTATCTGCTGCGCAGGGGAAAGCCGGCTGCAAAGGAGGATGCCCGTCAGTACCGTCAGCCATTTCACCTTTGGCAACGCCTTCCTGAGGCCGGCGCCGGCCGGCTGTCCGTTGTCTTTGCCGTATTGCATAGGGGACCGCTAATGACGGCTAATTTACACAAAGCGGCGACATAAAGCATAGTTAACGACAAAATTGACAGTATCGGCGACAAAAGTATCCTTGTTCTTTGCTCCAAAACAATATTTTGTGTCTGCAATCCACGGGGTTATGAAAATTATATTCACGCTGTACAAAATAAAACAGGCAATATGAGAAAAACGGTACTTTTCTTATCCCTTCTCTGCACGGTCGCCTTTACAGGCTACAGACCGGCACATGAGCCCGATGCCCCGCCCTCAAGACCCAATGTGGTATTCATCGTAGTGGACGATATGAACATGTTTCCGGTCCTGCACAATTACCCGGGGCTGAAAACGCCCAATATGGACAAGCTGGCTTCCGAATCATACAACTTTCTGCATGCATCCTGCGCGGTACCCCTCTGCGCGCCTTCCCGGGCGGCATTTTTCAGCGGCATAGCGCCATATAAAACCGGAGTGTACCGGAATTTCAGCGATATCTACGATTCGTCGGTGCTGTCACACGCCGAGCTGCTGCCGGAATGTTTCCAAAGAAACGGGTACCTGACCTGGGGCGGCGGGAAGACATTTCACATGAAAGTAAACGACGACCGGGAAAATAAGATGTTCGGGAATGCGCCGGTTAAGCATGGCGGCTACGGTCCCTATGCAGAAAAGGCATATTGGTACGGCAAGACGGGCTGGGCTTCGGTTAAGCCATGGACAGGTCCGGATACGGACTTCCCCGACGTAAGGAATGCCGACAATGCCATCGCCTTCTTACAGGAAAAACACGACAAGCCCTTCTTTCTGTATTACGGACTTTTCCGCCCCCACACGCCCTATACCGCCCCGAAGCGGTTTTATGACCTTTATAAAGATGAAGATATCCCGCTGCCTTCCGGATACAAGCCCGGCGATCTGAACGATGTGCCGCCCATGGGCAGGGCATTGGTGGATTCCATGAAGCAATATTTCAAAAAGGGAATGAGCAAAGCGCAGGTCTGGAAGGCCCTGCTCAACGGATACCGCGCCAATATCTCCTTTGCCGACTGGAACGTGGGCCGGGTGCTGGATGCGCTGGATAAAAGCGGATACGCGGAAAACACCATCGTGGTCTTCTGCGCCGATAACGGCTTTCATTGCGGAACAAAAGACCACTGGACCAAAAAAACTTTGTGGGACGAGGCGGACAGGGTCCCCTTTATGATCCGGCTCCCGGATAAAACAGGCGCGGTTTGTTATCAGACCGTCGGGCTGATCGACATCTTCCCGACCCTGACGGACTATTGCCGTCTGAAGCCGCCTGCCCATACCCTGGACGGGAAAAGCCTTACGCCCATATTGAATGATCCGAAGATAAGCTGGGAACGGGCAGGGTTCACCACCTGGGGCGTGCAATATTCTTCCGTCCTGAAGGGACCGTACCGCTATATCCGTTACCCCGACGGCGCCCAGGAGCTCTATGATCACCGGCAGGATCCCTATGAATGGAACAATTTAGCCGCTGATCCGAAGATGAAAACGGTCATCGGACAGCTTGCCGGAAATATTCCGGAACATTTTGAAGCGTCGATTCCCCCGGCGCACGCAAAAAAGCCGCATAAAAAACGTAAACCATGATCCCATATGTATAGACCCATCCTTATCCTGCTGCTGTTCTGCCTTCCGGCACAGGCTTTCTGCCAGGCGCAGCAGACAAAAAAGCCCAACATCATTATCATACTGGCCGACGACATGGGCTGGGGCGATGTGGGCTTTCACGGAAGCGAGATACGGACGCCGAACATTGACCGCCTGGCGCAAGAAGGGGTTGTCCTGGACCAGTTTTATACCGCGCCGATCTGCTCGCCGACACGGGCCGGTATTATGACCGGGCGGTATCCCAACCGCTTTGGGCTGCGGCAGAACGTGATCCCGCCCTGGAGTAAGTTCGGCGTAGATACCTCGGAAGTATTTCTTCCGCAGATGCTGGCGGATGCCGGTTATAAAAACCGCGCTGCCATCGGCAAATGGCACCTGGGTGCGGCTTATAAAAAGTATCTGCCCCTGCACCGGGGCTTTACCCATTTTTACGGCCTGTACAACGGCGCCTTTGATTATTTCACCCATCAGCGCGAAGGAGAGCTGGATTGGCACAATGATTCCGCCGTCTCCCGCGACAAAGGCTACTCTACCGACCTGATCACCGACGAAGCGGTGAAATGTATAAGGACATACGCGGCGCAGTCGCCTTTCTTCTTATATGTGGCCTATAATGCGCCGCATGGACCCTTGCAGGCCAAAAAAGAAGACCTGCTGCGCTACGGCTTTGATGAAAGCAAGCCGTTGTTTCCCCATAAAGGAGCGGAAGGGATGACCGGCCGGGGCAACACCCCGCGGCAAACCTACGCCGCCATGGTAACCTGTATGGACCGGGGCATCGGGAAGATCCTGCAGACCCTGCAGCAGCTGGACATAGACAAAAATACCATCGTGCTTTTCTTCAGCGACAACGGCGCCGCCCGGAACGGCGGCGGCTCGCATGGCGATCTGCGGGGATGGAAATTTCAGGAATGGTCGGGCGGGGTCCGCGCCCCGGCAGTCATCCGCTGGCCGGAAGGACTGAAAGAGCCGGGTATGGTAAGGCAGGTAATGGGTTATGTGGATATCGCTCCTACCCTGCTGGCGGTCGCCGGTGTAAAATCCCATTCCGGGAAACCCTTTGACGGTATCAATATGCTGCCGGTGCTGGAAGGTAAAAAGGACCGCATCGACCGATATTTTTATTTGGGTCACGGGGCCATCATCGGCAGCCCCTGGAAGCTCGTAAAGGCGCATGCCGGCAATCCGCAGATGAAAGAAGGAGAAGATGCCCTGTTCAACATACTGAATGATCCGTCCGAAAAAAAGAATGTCAGGACCGCCCACCCGGAAATATACGAACGATTAAAAGCGGCGGTAAAGCCGTATGATGATATACAACCTACTCATCGTGTGCCGCCATACGGAGAAGGAAGAAAAGGCTTTGCAGCGCCCAAAGACTGGCTGATCGAAGAATAGCAGCGACAAATTTTATACTGTTTTATACAAATGTAACAGCTATCGGAAGCCCGGGGAAGTAATATTATGTGTCGTCTTTTCTCCATCTAAAAGACTTTTGTATGAAAAATAACACTACCTACACATGCTTCCGGCGATATACCGGGCTGACGGTCCTTCTCCTGTCGGGACTTTTCTTTCAGCCGGCTTATGCACAAAGGGTGATCCGCGGATCGGTAACGGTCAAAGGAGCGCCCGTGGCCGGCGTAAGCGTCATGGTAAAAGGATCTCAGAAAAAAACCATCACCAATGAAAACGGGCGGTATGCCATCAATGCCATGCGGAACGACGTGCTTGTCTTCCGGTATATCGGGTATAAGGTCCGGCAGATCCCGGTAGGCGAGCAGGCTGTGATCAACGTAGCGCTGGAAGAGAATGTAAGATCATTGCAGGATCTGGTAGTGGTCGGCTATGGCACCGTGGCCAAAAGCGATCTCACCGGCGCTATCAGCAGCGTAAAGCTGCAGCAGGTAAACGAGAACCGGGTGATATCCGTTCCCGAAGCCCTGCAGGGTAAGATAGCGGGCGTCCAGATACTGAACAATACGGGAGCGCCCGGCTCGGGGATGACCTTCAACATCCGCGGAGAAACCTCGATTACGGGCAGCAGCCAGCCGCTGATCGTTATCGACGGGCAGCCCATCGAAACAAGCGCCGGCGCCACCATGGCGGGCTCCAATTACGACGGCGGCTATGATCAGCCTCCCGTAGACCCGCTGGCCAGCCTTGATCCTTCAGACATCGCCTCTATTGAGGTATTAAAAGACGCCTCGGCAACCGCCATATACGGGTCACGGGGCGCCAACGGGGTGGTGCTGATCACTACCAAATCGGGCCAGAACGGCAAAAACGGTAAAGACCGGATATCCTATACCACCCGCTTTGATATCAGCATGCTGCCCAAAAAGCAAAAGGTATTGAGCCCGCTTGATTTTATGAAATTCCAGAATGAAGCGGCGTTAAATGACGGAAATGATTCCGCATGGACGCAACATCAGATCGACTCCATATCGGTATTACCGGGCACCAACTGGCAGGACCTTATATACCATACAGCTGTTTCCCAGGATCATCAGCTGACCCTCTCCGGCCGGGACGCAAAAAGCAACTATTATGTTACCGGGAGCTTTTCGGACCAGAACAGCGTCATCAACCACGCTTACTATAAAAAAGGAGGCCTGCGGGTGAATTATGAGCGTCATGTCTCCGACAGGCTTAAGTTCACTACCCGGAACTATTTCTCGCTGGCCGGCTTGTCACACGGACAGCAATCCAACTGGACCGGCATACTCGGTTCTTCCGTGGTCATGGGCGCGCTGGCCGTAAGTCCTTTGAAAAATGCTTATGAGCCCGGCGGAGATCCGGATGAAACGCTGGTGAACAATCCGGTGCTGGTGATGACCCGCGTAAAGGACCGGTCAAAAGTACGGACGCTCATCTCCAGCGCCACCCTGGATTACAGGATCGCCAAAGGGCTGAGCTACCAGCTGAAGGGCGGAGTGAACGACCTCTATACCTCCCGGCAGGTCTATTATCCTACCGGCACTTTTGTCGGCAACCAGGCGCCGAACGGCTCCGCTACACAGGCCGATAACCATAACTATAATTATATGGTGGATAACCTGCTGACCTATAAACGGGTCTTTCAGAAAACCCACTCGCTGAATGCCGTGCTCGGCTTTTCCTATCAGCACTGGTATCACGAAGGCAGCAGCGTGACCAACCGCAGCTTTCCCTCCGATGCGCTGACGTATTACGACCTGGCGACCGCCACTTTCCCCGGCGCCACGCATAATTATTATCAGGAGCGTGCGCTGGAATCCATCATCGGCCGGGTGAATTATGCCTATAAAAGCAAATACCTGCTGACATTAACCGGGCGTTACGACGGGGACAGCAGGCTGGCGGTGGGCCAGAAATGGGGTTTCTTCCCTTCGGTAGGCATAGGATGGAACGTCTCCGGCGAAGATTTCTTCAAGGACAACATCAGCTTCATTTCCCTGCTGAAGCTGCGGGGCAGCTACGGCGTCGCCGGTAACTCGAGCATCGGTGTAGGCGCTACCCAGGCCAAATACGGCGTGGATTATGTGGTCATGGGTGAAAACATCGTGCCCGGCTATGTTACCGGCTCATTCGAGAACCCCGACCTGACCTGGGAAAAAACAAGTCAATATAATGCCGGTATAGACCTCGGCTTTATAAATGACCGGCTCACCCTTACCGTGGACGCCTATTCAAAAAAGACCACCGGACTGCTGATCAACCTTTCGCTACCCGGATCCGCGGGCTATGGAAGCTATGCTACCAATGTCGGCGAGGTAAACAACAAAGGAGTTGACGTGGAAGCCAACTTCAACGTGCTCTCCGGAAAAGTGCGCTGGGATATCGGGGCCAACTTTTCCGCCTTCAAAAACGAGGTGGACAATATGGGGCCCCTCAGTGTTATTTATGGCCGCAACTATATTCCCGCAGGACAGATCCTGTTTGCCCAGCCCCTGAATGTGGCCATGCCCGGCTATCCTATTTCCGCCTTTCTCGGGTATAAGACCGCCGGCATCTACCAGACCCAGGAGGAGGTGGATAAAGGACCGGAAGCCTCCACAGCCAAACCCGGCGACATCAAATGGGTAGACACCAACGGCGACGGCAGCATCACGGATGAGGACAGAACCCTTATCGGCCATCCCCAGCCTGATTTTACCTATGGATTCAATACCAACCTGTCGTATAAAAGATTTACCCTCAGCCTGTCCATCCTGGGCAGTCAGGGCAATGAGCTGCTCAACCTGAACAAATGGCTCCTGTCTGTCAACGATACGCATGGCAACTACAATGCCCTGCAGGATGCTTATGACCATGCCTGGCGCGGCCCGGGCACAAGCGATCTCTATCCCAAGCTCAACACAAGAAGCACAAGACTTCACCAGCGCATGCCGGACTGGATGGTGGAAGACGCTTCCTTTGTCAGGCTGCAAAGCGTAACGATCGGATATACGCTGCATGCCCTGCAGCACCTCGGCGTGGAAAGTCTGAGGCTGTTTGCTTCCGGAACCAACCTGTACACCCTGACGGATTATTCGGGATACGACCCGAATATCAACGCCTTCGGTAATGCTTCCATCAGCAGGGGGCTCGACTTCGGCACGCTGCCGCAGCCCAGGACCTTTTCCTTCGGCCTGGAACTGACATTCTGAACCTGTTAAATCCCAAACGATGAAGACATCCAAATATATCGTGATCGCTTTATTGACGGGCATCCTGACCGTCGGGCAGTCCTGCTCGCTGAAAGAAGAGCTCAAGGACGTGCCCACCCCCGCCTCCATCAAGACGGAGCAGGACCTTACCGCAGTGGAAGAAGGGATCTATGCCCGGCTGAACAACCGGAACGGGTTCAAGTTCCTGGGCATGCTCATCCTGTTTTTGAATGCGGATGATATCTATTCCACCTCGGGTTCCGAATTCGGTCCTTATGCGGACCGTTCCTATACCGGCAACAACACTGCGGAGTTTTTCAACATGATGTATTATGTGATCTCCGATGCCAATTCCCTCATTGCGTTGCTGGACCGGTCCGGGCTGGACCCAACCGTAAAAAGCCGGGGCTACGGCGAAGCCTATTTTCTGCGTGCATTTGCCTATTATTATCTGGTAAGGCTATTCGGAGGGGTGCCGCTGAGGACGGGGGCAACCAGTATCAGCAGCGATTTTTACCTGCCCCGCAGCAGCGCGGATTCGGTATACCGGCAGATATTTACCGATTTTAAAAATGCCTCGGCGCTGTTGCCGCCGGCCGCCGGCATACCCGGGGGCGAGCTGGGGCGCGCTTCCAAGGGGGCGGCCCAGGCCCTGCTGGCAGAGGCCTGCCTGACCTATGGCGATCATCTGTCGTTACAGGGCAAAGACGGCACCGCCTATTTTCAAAACGCGGCATTATATGCCGACTCCGTGTTGAACAGTGGGCAATATCACCTGCTGCCCGACTTCGCGGATGTATTTGATGTAAAGCAGGAAGCCGCCGCTTACAAAGAGGTGATCTTTGGCGTCCGTTTTCAGACCGATCCTACCCAAAGCGGGCAGCCGGCCGCCGGCTCTGAATTTGCCCTGCGCTGCAATGCGCCCAACCAATGGAATACCAGCGGCAACAATCCCAACGGACAGGGCGACGGATCCTTCCGCGCCATGCCCTGGTTTGCCGACTATTACCGCACGGGCGATTATGGCGATACCGATATTGTCACCGGCGAAGCGACCTTTGATTACCGCAATCAGGTATCCCTGTCGATGGGCGGATATAAAAACGGCCAGTTTTGCGTGACCTATCCCAATATTCCGGCTCCGGACGAGAGCACCATCGCCTTGGCCCTTTGCGGAAAATATGTCGATCCCAACGGAAAAGACGGACGAAACAACGGCAATGATTTTTATATCATCCGCTTGTCCGAAGTATATCTGATCAAGGCGGAAGCTGAAAACGAGTTGCATGGCCCCACGCAGGAAGCCCTCGACGCTTTTAATGCGGTGCGGGCGCGTATCCGGAAGGCCGACGGCACAAGTCGCGCCCTGCCGGCCGATATCACTCTGGACGAGGGATTGACAAAAGAGCAGTTCAGGATGAAAATATTTGATGAGCGGGGTATAGAGCTGTTCGGAGAAGGGCAGCGGTGGTTCGATCTGGTGCGTATGCGCAGCCCCGTAAGCGCTACCCAGACCATGTATGAATACCAGTTCCTGCACGTGCTGCCGGCGTATACCACCGAATTGCCCAAATATAAGGCGGCTACCCATTCATGGAGCACGCATTTTGCCGTATTCAAGCCGGCGCTCAACGTTTCCGTACCTAAATTTTTATTATTTCCCATACCTACCAATGAATTGCAAAAAAATCCCGATTTTGGAGAGCAAAACCCGGGATGGTAAAAAATATAAGGAACGACGTTTAAAAAGGTAAAAACCAACGGATGAAAACAACTGGGCTGAAATGGATGGTTTGGGCAATACTGATCGCTGCATTAACGGATAGCTGTACCTCCGCCCAGCCGGTGAAGCATGTGGTGCTGATCAGCCTCGACGGCTCACGTCCAGATTTTTATATGGATACTTCCTGGCATGCTCCCCATCTGCAACGGCTGAAGAACGAGGGCGTATATGCCGCCGAAGGTATACAGAGCGTCTTCCCGTCGGTGACCTATCCCTCGCATACTACGCTGGTTACCGGGGCTTATCCTGCGCATCATGGCATCTATTATAACGCCCCCTTCGGAGGGAAGCCGGGACATTGGTACTGGAATGAAAGCGCCATACAATGCAAGACACTCTGGGATGCGGTAAAAGAGGCGCACCTCAGCTCGGGTGCAGTGATGTGGCCGGTAACGGTCGGCGCTCCCATAGATTATAATTTCCCGGTACGCCGTCCGGAAGAAGGCGAAACGGCAGACGTGCTGTCCGTTAAATATCCGTACATCACACCCCGGGACCTGTTGTCGGAAATAACGCAGAAAACCGGCCGGGAATTTACCCCGGCGGATCTCGGTACAAAGGACTTTGCGCAAAGCAAAACCATAGCCCTCATCGCCAATTATATCATACAGACCTACAAGCCCAACCTGATGGCCATCCATTTTGTCGGAATAGACCATGCCGAACATGCCCATGGAACAGACGGGCCCGAAGTCAGGGAGATGGTGCACGTGACCGACAGCCTGGTAGGGACGGTATTGCAGGCTATAAAAGCGGCGGGCATCGAAAAAAATACAGCGGTCATTATTACCGGAGATCATGGACATGCCGATACCCGGGCCACCTTTGCCCCCAATGTTTATCTGGCCGGGCACGGATGGACCGTCGGGAAACGCTGGAAAGCCAAGTTCCATGCCGCCGGTGGCGCCGCATTTTTATATCTTAGCAACAAAAATGACAAAGCCATGCTGGATTCCGTGGTCGCTGTGCTGAAAAACACGGCGGAATACCGGAACGGGGACTTCAGGATGCTGGACCGTACCGTTCTGGATAAAATGGGGGTCAATCCGGAAGTGGCCCTGGGCCTGGCGATGAAAGAAGGCATAACCGCCAACAACCGCTCAGACGGGAAGGCCATGGCAACCGTAGCCAAAAAGGGCAGCACCCACGGCTATGATCCGGCGTATCCCTCCATGCATACCACTTTTATTGCCACAGGCGCCGGAATAGGAAAGCACAAGAACATCAGCGGAATGGGTATAAAGGATATAGCGCCTGTAGTTGCCACACTGTTAGGGCTGGATTTCGATGTGCCCGACGGGAAACTCATACCGGGGATCCTGAAAGCGCAATAAATAAAAAGGCCAGAAAGCCGGAATTATAATCCGTTTATAAAATAATTATGGACCCGAAAAATATTACCCGGAAAGAAGCTATCCAACGTATGGGACTATTGGGCCTGAGCCCTATGCTCCCCAAATTTGTAAAATCATTTCCGCCGCAGAAAAAGCCCAATATCATCATGGTCCTGTGCGATCAGTACCGGGCGGATGCCTGCAAGCGGGAAGGCTTCGGATTGGATACCACTCCTTTCCTGGACAGTCTGGCCCGGTCCGGGACATGGTTCAACAAATCCTATTGCGCTTTTCCCGCCTGTGTCCCCAGCAGAACGGCCATGCTGACCGGCCGCTTCCCCAGCGCCACCCGTGTCAAGTCCAATTTCAACATCCAGGATGCCGCTTATTCCGAAGATATGATCGATGCGGTAAAGGCAAAAGGGTATAAAACGGGTATAGTGGGCAAAACAGGACATTCCTATCTGCGGTATCATCCCGAAAGGTTTGATTATTTCAAAACCTATACCCACCTCGGAGAGCCGGACACAGACGATCCGCAGGAAAAGAAATTTAACGCTTACCTGCGCAGCACACATTTCTATGCCGACTTCAAGCCGGCCCCTTTTCCGCCCGAAATGGAGCAGTCTTCCCGCATCGTTTCCGACGGCATACAATGGATAGATTCCATCAGGGCACAGGATGATCCTTTCTTTTTATACCTCTCCATCCCGGAGCCGCATAACCCCTATCAGATCACCGAGCCTTACTATTCCCTTTTCCCTCCGGAGAAGCTGCCCCCGCTGCCGGCAGGCGTGGAGTCACTCCGGAAGAAAGGCAAAAAATTCACCATGCAGCGCCGGCTGGAAGAAATGGGATACCCTGGATTTGATCAGCATATTGCCAGGATACGAAGCAATTATTACGGTATGATGCGGCTGATCGACGATCAGATGAAACGGCTGATGGATTTCCTAAAACAGCGCAACTTATATGAAAATACCATTCTGCTGTTTGTAGCGGATCACGGCGATTATACCGGAGAATACGGGCTGATCAAAAAAGGAGCGGGCGTTCCGGATTGCCTCACCCGCATCCCCATGCTGTGGCACGGTCCGCAGATCGTAAAGAACAGGCTGCCGCATGATGCGCATGTGTCCAATGTCGACATTATGCCCACCATTTGCGATATCGTGGGCTACCCCCTCCCCGACGGCGTCATCGGAAGAAGCCTGTGGCCCTTGCTTACCGGGCAGGAATACCCCAAAGCGGAATTTGCCAGCATTGTGGTGCAACAGGGCTTCGGCGGACGGGATTATACCAGCATCAGCCAGCTGGACCCTTATGCCGAAGGCGCGCTGGCAAAGGGTAAGCATGAATTTGACGAGCTGAACAGCTATTCGCAAAGCGGCGTATTGCGCATGCTGAGGAAAGATGAGTGGAAGCTGGTGTATAACATGCAGGGCAACGGAAGGATGTATCACCTCACAGAAGATCCTGCCGAGATAAATGATCTGTATCATGACGAAAGATACCGGGATAAAAAAACAGAGCTGCTGCAGGATATGATGGCCTGGGAGCTGCGGACGCAGGACCCGCTTCCCTTGCCGCGGCAACGGTATATTTACAGAGGGGATAAGCGTAATTACTGGACCCCCTACAACGATCCGGACGTGCTGTAAAAGCCCATGTCGTTATCTGAAAAAGGAAATGTTAAATCAAAAGAATTATGAAAAGAATATCCTGCATCCCGGCGATCATCCTGTTCTTCTTGCTGAGTGCTTTCATCTGCCGGGGTCAGCAGGTCTCCCGTCCTAACATTATCTTTATCTATATCGACGATATGGGCTATGCAGACCTGAGCTGCTACGGCAATACGGAGATGCAAACGCCCAATATAGACCGGCTGGCCAAGGAAGGTATCAAGTTCACCGACTTTTACGTTTCCTCCCCGGTTTGCTCCCCCTCCAGAGCAGGAGCGATCACGGGTCAATATCCGGGGCGCAATAAGCTATACGGGTATATCGACAGCCGCTGGAAAAACCAGCAGCGGGAAATGGCCGACTGGCTGGATCCTGATGCACCCGTCATCGCCAGAACGATGAAAAAAGCCGGCTATGCGACGGCGCATATCGGCAAGTGGCACCTGGGCGGCGGACGGGATATCGGCAATGCGCCGCTACCCGGAGAATACGGGTACGACAAAACGCTGGTCGCCTTCGAAGGCCTGGGCAACCGGGTGCTGATCAGGGGTAACGACGGGCTGAATGCAGCCAGCGCAAAACTGGGCAACGGGCATATTACCTGGGTGGATCACGACTGGCAGAAAACGCCGCTGTTTGTGGATACCACCATCGCCTTTATCCGAGAGCATGCACAGGAGCCTTTTTATGTGGAGCTATGGTTCAACGATGTGCATGATCCTTTTGAGCCCCGGCCCGACCTGATGAAAAAGTTCAAAAAATTTGCCAACGATAAGTTCAAGCAGCAATATTTTGCAACCTTATATGAAGTAGACGAACAGGTCGGACGCCTGCTCGATATGCTGGACAAAACAGGGTTGGCCAAAAACACCATCGTGGTGCTGGCCAGCGACAACGGACCTACCGACTGGCCGCGTTATTACCGGGACGACTATTATCCCCCCGGCAGCGCAGGCTATTTCCGCGGCAGAAAATGGAGCCTCTATGAGGGCGGTATCCGGGAACCTTTGCTGGTAAGATGGCCCGGACATATCGGACCCGGGAAGGTCGATTCCACCACCATTACCTGCAACATAGACCTGTTTCCGACGCTGTGCCGCCTCGCAGATGTACCTGTGCCCGGCGACCGGCTTGACGGTGAGGACATGAGCAGGGCCTGGGCCGGCCGGCCGCAGCAGCGGAAAGAAGACCTGATGTGGGTATACGGGTTCAATGACAGCTTCCTGAAACCGGCAAATCCTCGTTACCGCAGTCCTGAGCTCGCCATCCGGGAAGGTCAGTGGAAGCTGCTGGTAAACGGAAACGGTACGCATCTGGAGCTCTATGACCTGAAGAACGATATTGCGGAATCGGAAAACGTGTCCGCACAGCACCCGGACATTGCAAAACGGTTGTCCGAGAAAGTGATCGGCTGGTGGAAATCCATGCGCAGCAAGCCGTGAAAAGATACATATAATGCCTGATAACAATTCCGAAGAGAACGATAAAAACAGCTTAAATCAATTTACATGAGAAAGACGATCAAAACCCTGGTGGCGGCCTGCTGTCTGTTATTACCCCATCTGCTCATGGCGCAGAACGGCGCCTGGCGACCGGCGGACGGTCCCCTGACTACGCCCTGGACGGATAAGGTGACTCCCGTGAACGTGCATGCCGAATACCCGCGTCCCCAAATGCAGCGGGAGAAATGGGAAAACCTGAACGGGCTGTGGGATTATAAGATACTGCCGGCCATTGCGGATTATGATGCCGCCGGAGCTAAAACAGCCGACGGCGGAATACTGGTCCCTTTCCCCGTAGAATCCGATCTGTCCGGCGTAAAGAAGACATTGACGCCTGAAGAACGGTTGTGGTATCAGCGCACCTTTGTTGTGCCCGCTTCCTGGAGAGGACAGCGGGTATTACTGCATTTCGGAGCGGCAGACTGGAAAGCCGACGTATGGGTCAACGGCAAAAAGATCGGCGGACACCAGGGCGGATACGATGCCTTCTCATTTGACATTACCCCGGCATTAAAGGAAACCGGAAAACAGCAGCTTACAGTAGCTGTATGGGATCCCAGCGATTCCGGTTTTCAGCCGGTCGGTAAACAGTCGCTGAATCCGCGCGGCATCTGGTATACGGCTAATTCCGGCATCTGGCAGACCGTATGGCTGGAACCCGTACCGGAAAACGCCATTGAAAGGTTAAAAATGACACCCGACATTGACCGGAAGACCCTGCAATTACGGGTAAATGCCAGCGATAACAGCAGCGATTATACGATAACGGCCACGGCCTTTGCCGGCGGCAGGAAGATAACGGAAACCAAAGGCGCGCCGGGTAAGGAAATAACGCTCGCGGTAAATGATATGCAGCTATGGTCGCCCGAACACCCCTTCCTGTACGACCTTACGGTTACCTTATTTAAAAACGGCAAAAAAATAGACGAAGTAAAAAGCTACTTCGGCATGCGTAAGATCAGCATGGGAAAAGATGAGGCCGGCATAACACGCTTATTGCTGAACAATAAGCCGGTATTCCAGTTTGGCCCGTTGGATCAGGGATTCTGGCCCGACGGAATTTACACCGCCCCGACAGATGAAGCTCTGAAATTCGATATCGAAAAGACAAAAGCCTGGGGCTTTAACATGATCAGAAAGCATGTGAAGGTGGAACCCCAGCGCTGGTATTACTGGTGCGATAAGCTGGGCATGCTGGTATGGCAGGATATGCCCAGCGGCGACGCTCATATCCGGAAAGACGAACCCGATATTAACCGTGTTGCCCAGTCGGCGCATAATTACAGGCAGGAGCTGAAGCAGATGATGGATGAACATTACAATCATCCTTCCATTGTTACCTGGGTTCCCTTCAACGAAGGATGGGGGCAGTTTCAAACCGCCGAAATTGCCAGGCTGGTAAAGCAGCTGGACCCCACACGGCTCGTGGATGCCACGACGGGATGGGCCGACCGCGGCGTAGGAGACATGCACGATATGCATAAATATCCCGGACCGGCCATGTTTCCGGTGGAAGCCGGCCGCGCATCGGTACTGGGCGAATTCGGCGGACAGGCGCTGGTGGTAAAGGATCATCTGTGGCTTACCGATTTCGCCAAAGCGCCCCGGCATTATAAGACCTCCACATCATCCGATGCCCTGCATCAGAAATACAGGCTGATGATGGATACGCTGCGCATATTAAAAAAACAGGGATTGTCTGCAGCGGTATATACCCAGACCACCGATGTGGAAGTAGAGGTAAACGGGATCATGACCTACGACCGGAAGGTGATGAAATTTGATGAAACCACCTTACGAAAAATGAATCAGGACGTAATCCGCGAACAATAGACCGGTTACGCCGCCGTACCCGTTCCGGCCGGCCGTTAAAAAATAAAATTAACGGATGACGTCAACAGATAAATATATAGAAATGAAAGTACCTGCTTTTATCCTGACCGGTCTTTTATGCGGTCTTTTGCTGCAACCCGTCGCCGCACAGACGGGACCCGCCCATAACCGCCCCAATATCATCCTGATCATGTCGGACGATATGGGCTATTCGGACCTGGGGTGCTATGGCAGCGAAATCTCCACCCCCAATCTGGATTCGCTGGCGATGACAGGCCTTCGCTACACCCGGTTTCACAACATGGGGCATTGCTGTCCTTCACGCGCCGCCCTGATGACCGGCCTCTACCCTCATCAGACGGGACTGGGCTGGATGACGGGCACGAATTTTCACCTGCCCGGCTTTACGGACGAGCTGAACGAGCATTGCGTCACCATAGCCGAAGTGTTAAAAACGGCGGGTTATGCGACGCTAATGGCCGGGAAATGGCATTTATCGCATAATATCCATGCCGGCGGTCCGCAGCACGACTGGCCGCTGCAACGGGGTTTTGAAAAATTTTACGGCATCCTCACCGGGGCCGGAAACTATTATGATCCGGCATCCCTGTGCCGCGACAACACCCTGATCACGCCGCTGAACGATCCCGAATACCATCCGCAGCATTTTTATTTTACCAATGCCATTACGGACAATGCCGTCCGGTTTATGCAGGAGCGCCCGAAGGACAAGCCGTTTTTTATGTATGTCGCCTACACCACGGCACATTGGCCCATGCAGGCACCCGAAGAAGCCATTGAGAAATACAAGGGGAAATATGACGCCGGCTGGGATGTTCTGCGCCGGCAGCGGTTCGAACGGGAAAAGGCCTTGGGAGTGATCGACAAGGACGCAACCCTGTCGCCTTCAGATACGCATCCCTGGGCCGAAGAGAAAGACAAGGCCGCGATGGCAAGGAGAATGGAGACCTATGCGGCCATGATCACGATCATGGACCAGGGAATCGGGAAGATCGTGGATGAGCTGAAGAAGGAAGGGATTTTCGACAATACCGTCATTGTGTTCCTGCAGGATAACGGCGGGAATGCGGAAGGTACGGGATTCGGCGGTCCCGAGGGGGAAACCAGGCCGGTAGTACCCAAGAATGCAGCCGCGCTGAAGCCGCTGGGAAAAGATGAAGTACAATATGCCATCAATCCTCCGGTCACCCGCGACGGCAAGCGGGTCATGCAGGGCAAAAACGTCATGGCGGGGCCGGCAGATACTTACCTGGCTTATCTGAAGCCCTGGGGCAACCTGTCCAATACACCCTTTAGAAAATACAAGAATTTTGTATACGAAGGCGGCGTTGCCACCCCCCTGATCATCCACTGGCCGGACGGCATAAAAGCAGAACGGGGCGCGGTGCGCACCCAGTCCGGACACGAAATCGATCTGATGCCGACGATCGCCCAGCTGGCCGGGGCCAAATATCCTTCCGTTTACAAAGGAAATGAGATCACCCCCGTGTCGGGCATAAGCCTCATCCCTACTTTTGAGGACAAGCCCCTGCCTCCCGAGCGGGCCATATATTGGTCGCACCAGGCCAACCGCGCCATGCTGATGGGTAAATGGAAGATCGTTTCGGGCGGGATACTGAACGGCCCTTATGGCAAATGGAAGACCTATGTCAGCCTTCCCTGGCAGCTCTATGATATGGAGAACGACCGCAGCGAAATGAGAGACCTCTCGGCAGAGCATCCGGATATCGTCAAAAAGATGGCGGCCATGTGGGACAAATGGGCGCACAGCACCAACGTCTACCCGATGCCGTGGAAGGAAGTGAAGCCGCCGCTGCGCCCGGACTATATGTCTACGCCCTGGGAATACCCGGATTTCTAAAACTCAGTTCGCTCCCAACTAAAGATTTGCCTTATATCCGGATTAGGTAGTTACCTGCGTTTCAGGCGCAGGGTGACAGTCATATGTCTTCGATTCCGGCATCCGTCCTCTCAACAAATCCCCCGAAAAGATCGAAAGTAAAACCACCGTCAGGTTGGCTCCCCTGGATAGTAAACGTTATTTTTTTAATTCCTTAACGTTGAAATAATAATCATTTCTGTCTTTTGCTGCCGAAATCTGCTGACAGGGAGATAAGTTTCATGTATAGTACACACCTGCATCCGAAGCATGCATGGTGCAAGAAGTCTTTCTTATTAACTCTAAAATTCTAAAATGAAACATTCAGGTTATTTAAAGCGAGTGTTGTTCATAATACTCGCTTTATTTTTTTGCGCAAGAGGCATTTCACAGTCCATCAGCGGAACAGTCATGAACGACTCCGGCGCTGTTATAATCGGAGCATATATTAAAATTACAGGCGTACAAGACAAGCAGGTGTTCAATGCAATATCCAATGAACAAGGTCATTTTTCTTTTCAAAACCTGAAAGGCAGCAATAGCGCTTATGACATCTCGGTTTCGTATATCGGATATTCTAAATACACGCTTCAGAATTATAAAGTAAATACCTCTGGTGAAAATAAGTTAAAGATAACCCTTTCGGCTACCGCTAATGATTTAAGTCAAGTAGTGGTGATCGGTTATGGTACGGTAAAGAAGCCGGATATTACCGGCTCTGTAAGTATCATTACAACCAAAGACCTCCAAAATCAGCCCGCAACAAGGATTGACCAGATGCTACAGGGCCGTGCACCCGGCGTGTATATCAAGTCGACTAACGGAGCACCCGGAAGTCCTACGACAATTCGGATCAGGGGCTCAAGGTCTATTAGTGCCACCAACGAACCCATCTATGTTATTGATGGCGTAGTAGACCCCGGCGGCACCAACCTTAACTCCATTAATCCTGACGATATTGAGAGCATCGATGTGTTGAAAGATGCTTCTACCACCGCTATCTATGGTTCACGGGCATCTAACGGTGTGGTACTCATTACCACCAAAAAAGGCACACCCGGCAAGGAGAGCTTTCATTTTTCAACCAACCAAGGTTTCTCCGATTTGGTAAAGAAGCCCAAAATGATGAATGCTAAGGAATTTATTGATTTTATCAATGAAGACCATACTTATAGCGGTACAGCGTTGCTTTACCCCACTCAAAATTCCATTGATTCAATTCTGAATATTGTTGGCCCAAATGGCACTAACTGGATGGATGCTGCTACTCAAAGAGCTTCCTTCTCCAGCTATGAACTGTCAACCTCCGGTGGTATTGCAGGGAACCACGGCTATACGTATTTCCTATCTGGCAATGTGGTGGACCAAGAGGGTATCATCAGAAATACCGACTTCAAACGTTATCAGGCTCGTTTTAACTTTACAAAGAACTTCTCTTCAAAAGTAAGTCTCGGCCTCAATCTCAATGTGAGTGGCACGAACCAAAACTTGAACAATATTAACCTGGGTTCTAACTCCGGATGGTATATTTCATATCTGTTCATTCCGCCCACGATGCCCATTCATAAAGCAGACGGAAGCTACGAAACCTACAATCCCATTTGGTACACAGGTGGCAATATTGACAACCCGGTAGCAATTGAAGATAAAATAACCAACAAAGCGGCGGTTAACAATATGCTCGGCAATTTCTATCTGCAGTACGAACCCTTTGCCGGCTTAAAATTGAAGTCAACACTCGGCGTGAACCTCATCAATCAGCGCACAAATTACTACAGCCCCACGGATATGCCCAGCAAGATTGCCAATAACAACATGATCGGATCTGCTTCTTCCGATAGTTACAATACTCTCAGCATTATTAACGAAAATACGGCAACCTATACAAAGAGCTTTAAAGACCATCATGTGGACTTCCTGTTTGGTACCAGTTATCAGACAAAAAAAGTAGACCGTTTGTATGCTTCGGCTTCAGGGCTCACCAATGATATTACACAGTTCAACAACTTGGGAGTAGCCTTGCAAGATAACAGAGGTATCGCTTCTAACCTCGATGAAAATACGGTTGTTTCCTTTCTGGGACGCGCTAACTATGATTACCGGAAAAGATATTATTTAACCTTTACGGCCCGCAGGGATGGGGCTTCCAACTTCGCCGACAGTAAAAAATGGGGCTTCTTTCCCTCAGGTGCCGTCAAGTGGCGTATAGCGAATGAATCATTCTATGAAAACTCGAAAATAAAAGATGTAATGTCTGACCTCGCTGTCCGTGTAAGCTATGGTTTGTCGGGCAATCAAGGTATTTCCGATTATCAGTCGCTGGCATCTTTATCCTCTAACAGCAGCGCTTATATATTCGGTACTTCGCAGTCTCTGGTACTCGGTTATACGCAGGGACAGGTTGCCAACAACACGCTTACCTGGGAAACCACCGGACAGCTGGATATCGGTCTTGATGCCGAGTTTCTCAACGGCAGGCTAAATTTTACGGCAGACTATTATCACATGCTTAGCAAAGACCTATTGTTGACTGTTCAGATTCCCGCTCAAACCGGTTATGGATCGAGACTTGAGAACCTGGGTAAATCGTTAAATGAAGGTTTTGATTTTTCAGTTAGCGGCGATGTGATCAGAGGACGTGACTTTAGATGGACCGCCAGCATCAACATATCTACCAACAAGCAAACAGTAACCGATATCGGTCCGTTAACAAAAGTGTTACTTGATGGAGGTATCGGGTATGGCATCCAGACCAGCTTCCTCGAAAAAGGAGTGCCTCTTGGCGCCAATTATGGTGTTGACTACGCCGGTACATGGAAAACCCAGGCCGAAGTGGACAACGAACTCGCCAAATCTACAGGCGATCGACAGTACGTATCTGTCCCTGCTAACTACAGACCGGGCGGACCTAAATATGTAGATTACAACCATGACGGAAATCTGGACGCGACAGATTACCACTACCTCGCGCCGGCAAATCCTACCATGTATGGCGGTTTCGGTAGTACATTGAGCTATAAACGCCTATCACTTGATTTCTTCTTCCAATTTAATACAGGCAACAAGCAGTTCAATGCGATGGAATTTTTCGCAGGCATGGGGACAGGTCTTACCAATCAGATGGAGTATATGGTCAATCGCTGGAGTGCCGAGAACCCCAACTCTGATATTCCTTCGGTGGAATCACGCGACAATATACCCGGCTCTCGTCTTCTGCATAATGCTTCCCTGCTGCGTCTGAAAACAGCTCAGATTAGCTATAGCCTTAAAGGACTGTTTGCAAAGAATATAATCAAAGACCTGAATGTATTTGTGAGTGGAAACAACCTGCTGTTGTGGACTAAGTACAACGGCTTTGACCCTGAAACCAACAGTGGCGGCAGCAGTTCAACCATCGTTGCTACGGATAATGGTAATTATCCTAACAGCAGAACTATCACCTTTGGCGCAAATCTTAATTTCTGACCAATCCGCTATTTCTCAAATCGATAAATAACAGACAATGAAAATAAAAATAAAATCCATGAAAGCATATGCACTTGTACTGTTGCTTACTGGAGGAGTCTTTGCAGGCGGATGTAAAAAAGCGCTCGAAGAAAATCCCAAAACCTTTATATCCCCCGACCAGTTTTTTACTACCGCAGACCAATGTACGCAAGCTGTAAATGGCGCTTATTCATCTTTGTACAACCTGTACACCAATACCACTTTCTGGGCATCTTCAGAAGAGGGCACAGATCTGACCATTACGGCAGATGCTAATAACCTCATTCCTAATAACTATACCATGAGCTCGGGTAGCGTGTTTGTGAGTTTCTGGGGTAGCATGTACAGCGCTATTAAAAATGACAACATGATAATTAACCGCATTTCAAAAGCCCCTATTGACGAGAGCCTGAAAGCAAGGTTGATTGGTGAAACTAAATTTCTAAGAGCGTTGTGGTACTTTACCTTAACCAATACCTGGGGAGATGTTCCTTTGTGGATAGATGAGCTGGATGTAGATGCCGTAAGCAGCCTCCCGCGCAGCTCAGTAGCAGATGTTCGCGCACAAATGATTAAAGACCTCACAGATGCGGCGGCAGCATTGCCATTAAGCTATGATCCTGCTGATGTAGGCAGAGTAACCAAAGGTGCGGCACTGACGCTTTTAGCTAAAGTATATCTGTACAATAAGGATTGGGCTAATGCGCAGAAAGCTGCCCTGCAGGTTGTTCAAAGCAATCAATATGCCCTGCTCACGGACTATTCTAACCTGTTCGATATGCAGGAGCGTTATAACGACAATAAGGAATCCATCTTTGAAGTGCATTTTCAGCGCATTGCCGCTTCGGGTACCAATGTTAAAATCCACAACCTGGTATCTTACTATATGATGGCAAGGGATGCGGGAGCAAACACCTATGCCGGCGTAGATTTTGGTAGCAATGTGGTGATCACAGGCTGGTATGTGTTTATCCCTACAATGAGACTCGTAAGCATGTTTGAAGACAATGATTTGCGTAAGAATGTAGTGCTTGGATACGGATATAACGGGCAAACGTTCAACCGGTGGCCAAAACCTGACGGCCGCCCCTGGTTCGGTCCCAAATTCTGGGACTTGAATGCCAACAGCACAGCCAGCGGCAAAGACCTATATGTATTACGCTATGCAGATGTATTGCTTATGCTGGCCGAAGCGTATAACGAGCAGGGCAATACAACGGAAAGCCTGAAATATATAAATCAGATAAGAGAACGCGCCGGGCTGGCAGACCTTTCCGGTGTATCTCAGGAGGGAATTCGTACAGAGTTGTTCAAAGAACGGGCAATTGAGTTTGTAGGGGAGTTTCAACGCAGGTACGACCTTGTACGATGGGGTAAACTTGAAGATGCTGTTAAATCAGTTGCAGACGAAAATACGGTGGGGGCAGCCAATTTTAAAAGTTACATGAAATTGTATCCCATTTCGGCAGACGAAATAATCAAAGACCCTAACCTTACACAAAATCCGGGATACTAATACCGGTAAAAAGTTTGTAAACGTGCTTGTAACAGGGATTACCCTCACTTCATTCGGGTAATCCCGCCCGCCTCAGGCCGGCTGAAGATCTTCATAGGCAAGTTATCAGGAGCGAAAGACAGTTATTAATTATTTTTCATAGTTCATAGTCAGATGTCATACATTTGATCTACATGAATTGCACAAAAGGAATGGAAAATAATCATTTTTCACAAATATTAACTGTTTTTTACGACAGAATGACTCCGGAAGAAGGATATCTGGCTGGATATGGCGCCATAATCAATACATACGAATTACAGGTTCCGCTTCCAGATAAGCAGGGAAAAGGACATCTATCTGAAAGAGTAAAGTAAGGAATTCCAGGTATTAACATCAGATGAAATAAGAGCGATAGAAAGCAAATTCGGTGAAATATTTAGAATAGGTTGAGGGACATTATTATTGGGACGGATTTACTGAAGCAGAATAGTACGGATCTAAAGGCCTATTTCTCTGGCGATAAAATCTTTTACTCCTTCCGGGCCGGTAATGGTCAGCCATAGAGGGTTGTCCGGACGACCACTCACAGACAGGCTGAATTCAAAAAAATCACAGCAAATCCGCTCTGTTTTTATGAATTCCGCCAGTTCGTTCACCATGGCATCAGCGCCGGTAAACCGGTAAGAGAAACCGTTTTCCAGTTCCCTTTTTTCCAGCACTTGTTTTTTGAGACTGGCGATAACCGTCTTTTTCCTTTGACGAAGTTCGGGAGTAGTCAGCTTACAGGATAGCGAAGTGGGGCCCGCCTGTTTGGTCCCGGCCTGCTTACGGTCTGTTTTGTTCATTTTACGGCTATTTTGTTGGCTATCCACGCAGATAATCACTGCCAGGTAAATAAACAATTGCGTGAGCAAGCTCGTCTTCTCTGGCAGGGATTACCCTCACTTCGTTCGGGTGATCCCTGTCGCCTGCGGCGGGCGGGCTAAAGTCCGTCGATGGCTGTTCGCTTCGCTCCCTTCATTTTTATTCCCATCAGCTTGGTCAAGCAAGCTTGCCACGCCAAGCCTTGGGATTACCCTCACTTCGTTCGGGTGATCCCTGTCGCCTGCGGCGGGCGGGCTAAAGCACAAAAAAGCCGGCGCTGTGCGCCCTCCATTTTTATTTTCATCCGCGTTGCAAAATGAACTTTGCACGCTCCTGAAAATAAAAATGCCTCTGATGAGGCTTTTTTGTGCTTGCGGAGAGTGAGGGATTCGAACCCCCGGAGGTGTTACCCTCAACGGTTTTCAAGACCGCCGCAATCGACCACTCTGCCAACTCTCCGGGCGCAAAGGTAATCAAAAATAATTATCCTGCACCGGGCGGAACGGCCCTGTCCGGCGGGGTATGCGCTTAGTTCATCTTCATGATGTAGGCAAAGATATCCCGGACATCCCGGTCCGGCATTTTATCCAGCAGGCGCTCCGGCATCGTGGAGGTCAGCCGGGGCCGGATCTCCCTGATCTTATCCGCGGAAAGGACCATCTGCTCCCCGCCCAGCGGCGGCCGGATGGTAACGGATTTTCCGCTCCGGGAAACGATCCTGCCCTCCAGCGTACGTCCGTCGGCCATAATGATCCGCTGCACCTCAAAACCTTCCCGGATGTCGGCATTCGGATCAACGATGTTGATCAGCAAGGTTTGAAGGTCGTGCCTGTCGTATCCGCTGAGATCAGGACCTATGTTCCCGCCTTCTCCATTGAGCCGGTGACAGGTGGCGCAGGTACTCAGGAAAAGCGTATGTCCCTTTGTTGTATCTCCCGGCGCGGACCGGATCAGTTTTGAAACTCTGCTCATGGTGCCCGCCTTCTCCGATGAGGTCAACGGTCTTGCATCAGGCCACAATTTTTCAACGGCATCGTTTATGTCCTGCTCTCCAAGCAGCTTCAGGCGGTGCACTATTTCATCAGGTATCTCCTTCGGACTGATCTTACGGGTCTTTACAATTTCTGTCAAAAGTCCACGGGCCCACTCGGCACGGGTGGCCAATACATTTAAGGCCGCCAGCCTGTCGTAATAATCGGCGTGAAAGACAGGATAGGCCTTTATGATCCGTGAACCGATCTCAGGAAGGTTATAACCCGACAACGCCCACAGGGCAGCGGCACGCAGCGTGCCCGGGGTCTGACCGCTCTCCACCAGCCTGAGCAATACAGGAACGGCGTCCGGCCGCTCAGTTTCACCCATCAGGCGAACATAAGCGAGGCGATACCCGAGCTCTGCCTTATCGTCCGCGATGACCCCAAGGGCCTCCTTCACCGCCTTCGGCTCTCCCATCCGTAAAGGCAGTATCAGCGGCGCTTCCCCGAATACGGCATGAAAAGGCTTCAACAAACTTATCAGATCAGGAGGCAGCTCGGTAATGTCCTTATCGACAAGACCTTCCTGCAGACCGGCTACAAGCAGGCGCGACAGCTTCATCGAGGGGGATAGCTTTAACAACCGTGTGGCGGCATCGTAATTGTCTTTCCCTCCCGCCATGATATAACGCTGCATGAGGCGCTTCAGCACCACTTCCCGGACGACGGCATTGTTCCAGACGGCAGGGTCCCTGAACAGGGTCAACAGGGCCGCTCTGTCCGACTCCGACTTGGATTCAACGGCCCACCAGATGAGCAGCGGTATATCCGGATCATCCATATCGCCGGCATTGCGGAGCAGGTTTCTGATAATGGGCACGGCATCGGGCCCCGGAAGCCGCTTAGCCGTAGAAGCAAGCTGGCTCCGGACCTCAGGATGTCGTTCATGACCGGCCAGCCTGGCCAGCTGCGCAGCAATCGCCGGGGAGACCTTACCGGCATCCCCCAGCAGGCGCACGCCCCACATCCGTACATAAGGGTCCTTGTGGCGAAGCGCCTCGACAGCGATCTTATCATTGAAACCACCGCTGAGGTTTATGGCCCAAAGTGCCTCTAAAGCGGTCTGACCGTTATCCGATCCGAACAGGCGCAGCAAGGCCGGGATCACCGTACTGTCTTTCCGGTCGCCCAGCAGGAGGATAGCCTGCCGGCGGAACCATTCATTCTTATCGGAGAGCAGCGCTATCAGCTGCTCATTCGAATAAGCGCGCAGATCAAATGCCGGAACAGCGGCAGCGCTGTCTTTGTTGCGGAGCCGGTAAATGCGGCCGGTAACCTTGTTCCATGTATCGTGCGGGTCTACGTGAGACAGGCGGCTGTCGCACCAGTCCGCCAGGTAAACGGCTCCGTCGGGACCGGCCTGTATGTCTACAGGGCGGAACCAACGGTCCTTCGTTTCCAGGATATGCCCTTCATCTATGTTCCGGAAAGAGGATCCTTCCGGCTCAAACCGGGCAAGCTGCACATAATTCAGCAGCGGATTTATGGCGATCATCTTGCCCTCATAGCGCTCCGGCAGAGCGCCACCTTCGTATTTGATAAAGGCATGGGTAAATCTTTTCTTATCCCCGGTATGGGCCATGTTGGGCAGATAACCGAAAGCATAGGGATTGCTGAGCGGCCCGTGTTTGCCCCAGCTCTTGATATAATAGCCTCCCTGCTTGTAATCCGGACCGCGGTCCGTTCCGTTGGATCCGGAATAAATGCGCCCCTTCTCGTCTATCTCGATATTAAAAGGGTTGTTCCCTCCCCCTTCGGCAAATCTTTCAAAGACGTGCGATACGGGATTATACCGCCAGATGGCCTGTCCCTGTAAGAAAACATTTTTGGTGACGGAGGAGCTCACCGTTGAGGTGCAGGTACTCCCCTGGGCGCCATACAGCCAGCCGTCGGGCCCCCAGGTGAGACTGTTGGCGACCGCGTGGGTATCCTGTATGCCGAAGCCGCTCAGATGGACAACAGGAGGGCCGTCCGGGATCCCGTTCCCGTCCGGGTCGGGATAGGCCAGGAGATAAGGAGGGTTCAGTACCCAGATACGCCCCCGCCCCAGCGCTACGCTGGTGGCTATATTCAAACCGTTTATAGCATCCGTGGCCTTGTCGTATTTCCCGTCGCCGTCCGTATCTTCAAAGAAGGTGATCTTATCCGCCCCCTTCACCGCATCCGGAGGAGGATCCGGTACCTTGTCAAAAGTGACGCGCAGATAATTGTCGACATTGGTTATTTTCAGCCCTTTGGGATAGGGGTATTGGTTATATTGCACCACCCAGAGTCTCCCGCGGTGGTCGAAGCTGATCTCAACGGGCTGGGTAACCGCGGGCTCCGACAGCACCAGGTCCATGGCCAGATCGGAAGGATACCGGAACCCGGCGAGCGCATCCGCGGCCGGTGTGGCCTTTGAGGAATCCGAGAGCGCGCCCAGTCCCTGAAAGGATTTCAGGTATCTTGCCACATCGGCGTTTCCGGCCATCGAATCGATAGCCGACGGGTTACCCCCGCCATCTGCCGGTCCGGAACCCTGACAGGCCTGCAGCGCTATCATGGCAGAGAGGATAATGCATAGCGGTGTTCTCATCTTCGGTATGCGCGCAGTTTTAAAATACGAATATCATGGTATAAGCTTATTAAGGGTATAGCAAACCAGCCTGTTGGCCAGGGGCACTCCGGAAGGATTACTGATAGGCCCAAGCTTCAGCTCATAAATATAACCCGGATCCAGCTTTCCCAGCGTAAGAGAGACTTTCCGGTGATCCCCGGAAAGCGTCACGGCAGTTACCGGAATATCGCGTACGTCTACCTGGGGCGCGACATCTATGCCTTCGCTGATATCTTTTTTTCGGTATTCGTACCGGTAGCGGCGCATCTTGTAATTGGCCGTATCCCCTGCCGACGCCGGGTCAACCGGTTGGGTAAACGTCAATTCGAAACCGGTGCGGGTAAGGTGCATGGTATAGACGTCCATCGGCATTTTTCCGGTAAAAACGATCTTCTGTATGCCCGATTTACCCACCCATCCTCCGAAACCGATCTGCCCTACCCACAGGCTGCCGTCGGGCGCAAAGGCCAGCCGGTTGTTGCCCACCCGGAGGCCGTGTCCGTCTATGAAGGGTATGCAGGCACCCTGCAGCTCCCCGCCTACTTTTTCCAGCATCACCCGCACAATGCGGTCCCGGTTCATTTCCCCCACGAACAGCTGTCCCGCAAAGGGTCCGAATTTTCCTTTCGTAACATCGGCCAGCGGCTGGGAAGGGGAATTGGCCATGATGCCCTGTGGAAACTGTACGGCAGCTACCGTCCTTATCCGGTTCAGCTCCTCAACCGGTGCATTAAAAGGGTCTCTGTCCTCCCAGCCTTTCCGCCATACCAAGCTGGCGGGATGCCCATAAAACCGGCCTTCCCGCACATGGTAGAGTGCGCTGGTAGGCACCCAGTCGCTTTGGTTATCGGTGACCAGCAGGTTTCCGTCCGGATCAAAGCCCAGGCCGTTGGGCGACCTGAAGCCGGATGCAAAAGGATGCAGCTTCCCGTCGGGTGTAAGCTCCATTACCCAGCCGCGGTACGGTACTACGGAGAACATTTCCGCATGCCCGTCTGCTCCGTCGCGGCCCCGCCGGTTAATCTTTCCTCTTACGATCGACCGGATACCGTCTCCTGAAGAAGCGGTATTCAGCGCAATGAACAGGTTGCCCGATTTGTCCCGTACCGGGCCATAGGCAAACTCATGATAGTTGCCCGACATGCCGAAGTCGCTGGCAGCATTCTCATAAAGATCCGCCTGTCCGTCCCCATCCGTATCTTTTATACGGGTCAGCCCTGAAAGCTGCATGACAAGCACCGCTGAATCGTTTACCGCCAGGATGCCCAGCGGAAGCAACAGCCCCTCGGCAAAACGCTTCCATGCCTGGGTGTGCAGGTCATAGGTCATCACCTCTCCCCGCATAAAGCAGGCGACCAGCCTTCCGTCGGGCATGAAATCCACCCCGCCGGTCTGGGCGGTCAGTCCCTGCGGCATCTTTACCGTTTCGACCCGGTAGGCCTCCCCGGCCGCTTTCTGTCCCACGGCAGCGCAGTGGAAAAGCGATAAAAAGAACAGGGAGAGCAGTATGCTGTATGATCTTGGTTTCATTACTTTTTCTTCTTTTTAAATACCCAATGCAGGCTGGTCATGGTGATGGAAAAGCTTCTGGCCTCCGCCGGGGAAAGCTTCAGCTTGCCACCATCCCAACGGCCCGCAGAAGCCTGATATTCGATCGCGTCATCTTCCCGGTTGGTGAAGAACCAGACGGTCTGCCCGGCATGCGGAATACGGAAAGAACGGATCAGTCCCATACTGTCCTTTCCGGGCCGGATCAGCTCATATACATCCGTGCCATTGAGGGTGTAATGAAATTCGGGATAGCGGTCAACCAGCCGGTACCCTTTGTACCTGGCCTCCGGAACAGCCGCATCTGCACCCCACCGGATGGGAAAGTCGGTATTGTCCCGAAAGAAAATATCGCCGAGGATCTTTGCAGAGGCATTGAAATGACCCTTCCATAAATCAGACATGTCAAGAAATCCTCCCTTCCATGCAAACTGCAGCCGGCAGGCCGTTTCGTCCCAGCAGTAGGATATCTCCCCGGGCAGACATACGGCAACGGAGGCCGGGCTGGCCCCCTCGAGGTAAGCATTGTACAGATAAGGGGGTGTGAGCGCATACGGATGCGGGCTTGCCTCCGGCTGGTGCTGATGATGTTCCTGCTCACTCCCTCCGGCTTCCCTGTCGTTTCTGCGTGATTCCGGGATATTCATATCCCCGCTGATGTCCGGAAGGGCATTCTCACGGGTGACGTACATGGCGCCGTACATCACGAAACCGTGGCCGGGATACGTGCAGACATACGGATAGACGCCGGGTTTATCCGGTGCGGTGAAAGTAGCGGACTTCGTCTGACCGGGCGATACGAGGGGGATCGACCACAATACGGCGTCCAGGGGAGGGGTATAGTTCAGCTCCGGTCCCTTTTCGGCCAGCTTCAGGGCGGCGTTGACCACATCCAGCCGGGACCCCGGCCGGGTGACGAGCAGATTATGGCTCATATCGCTCACGTTGTGCAGGTTGATCCTGACTTTTGCCCCCGGCTTCACTTTAAACCGGACCACATCATACTGCAGCTCATTGGTGGCTTTTATATCGACAGTGAAAACGGTATGATCACCGCAACCGGCCAGGAGCAGGACGATGAGGGACAGGGCAATCCATATACAGGGACCGGTGAAGATATGCCTTTCCGTTAGGTAACATCTTATTGACATGCAATTTGGGGTTGAACGATGACCGGTCTATAGTTTCAGCATTTTTCGGGCATTCCCTGACCTCAGGAGCGATTTGACCGCTTCGCCCGCCTCGTTTTCCCGCAGGGCGGCGATCCGCAGCTGTCCGGTGAGATAATCCAGTATCGGGGAATGCGTTCCGAAAGCGAACTTATCCGTTCCGTAACTCCTGAGCAGCGACCCCAGATCGGTAAGCGTCCTGCCGGACGTATCCATGAGCACATTCATCTTCTTGAACGATGCATTATCCTCTTTATTCAGGTCCAGGCCGTTGGCAACGTTCAATATCATATATTTCGCATCGGGGACGGCTTTCATGATCGGAAAGATATTCTTCAGCGTCCATTCCTTTTTGGGCGTTCCTACCACATAGTCGATATCCATCCAGGACCGCTGACGACTGTCCACCATACGGAAATTAAAGGCCATTACCATGTCCATATCCCGGGCCCGCTTCGCCAGCTCTACAAGGGCAGGATCGGTGATGTCATAGTCGTGATACTTGGGATAGAGCCGGATGCCCTTCATCCCCAGCTTGTTTTTACACTCCTCCATATCCTTCTGCCAGCCTGCATAAATGGGGTTGATGACGGCAAAGGGTATAAACCGGTCGCCGAACCGCCTGTTCGATCTTATTTCGTTATACAGCTCGAGATTAGCCGACTGGGTATTTTTATAAAATATTCCGTTCAGGTTGCTGATCACGGAAATATCGACGCCATAGGTGTTCATCCGGTTCAGCAATGCCTCGCAGGTATTGTACTTCAGCTGCATGAACGGCCAGTGCCCGGTATAGGCGTTTATATCAATCCACATTTCTGCCTCCTTTTCTTAAAAGGTTATTATAGTTTTCGAAAAACACCTTACGTTTCTGGACCTCGGTGAGATTGGATGCCAGTATCTTGCCTACGCTCTGGTAATAACAATTGTCCGATGCAAAGAACAACCGGTCCTCTCCCAGGTGCCCGACGGCAAAGTCGATCATGTTCTCGGCGTTATTGCTGCCCGAAGTATCCACATAGATGTTGGGATGATCGCGGAACAGCTTACATTCATATTCCCAGTCGCCTCCCCCGCCGATATGGGCATACTGAAACACCCCCTCCGGGTACCGCTTGGCAATATCCACAAAGTCTTCGGGTATGGACGTGTTCGGCGCCTTGTAGCCGTTATATTTTTTCATACGGTATCCCCCTACGCCGAGCTGGCATTCCGCATGCGAGAAGATGATCATCTTCAGATCGATGAGCTTTTCGATGATCGGGAAATATAAGGGGTTGTTGATCTTTTCCTGGTAATACAATTCTCCCGGTCCGATCATGCCCGCATCCATGCAGCGTTTTATTTCTTCCAGCGATTCCTTGCGGTATTCGGGATTCAGCACGAAGCCGCCCAGAAGATGGTCGGGGTATTTTTTTATGGCTTTTATCGTCAGATCGTTGTACTTCCTGAATTGTTCCGGTGTACCGGGAAATATGCTTAAATACCGGGAGATGACCTGCTTTTCGATGCCCAGCCGCTCGCCGAAGTCCAGCTGGGTGCCGGGACTGTCGTCCGTGAAATAAATATGGGCATGGGCATCGATCTTCCGGTATTTCATCGTCTCCTTCATGATATCGTACTTATCGGGAGGTCTGGTCGCTGCTTCAGCTGAGCGGCTCATGCCTTTGAGACGATTTCCGATCAGCACACCGGCTGCCGTGGCGGCGGTATGGGCAACAAATTTTCTGCGGTTTATCTGGTTTGACATAATAAGCTACGTTCGGATTATGGATTCTTTATCAGGGCATTTCTGTTTTCGTATACCTTCATGATCGCATTGACGATGTTATCCATCTCGTCTTTTCCGGCGAGCAGCGTGCCGGAACCCCAGAAGGAAACCATGGTCTCATCCGAGATACGGTCGCAGTTCGGCAGATGCATGCCTTCCTTATATTCTTTCAGACGGGCGGCAGTATACATCTTCTGATAGCTTTCAAGTCCGAGAATATGATCTATCCAGGGTTCACGGTGCAGGCCGGTACGGATATAGGAGCCGAGGGATACGCCTTCGGCCGCCACCGCCTTCAGGAAAAGGCTGCGGGCTGCGCCGTTGAAATGATCCTTGTGATAGGTCATGCCGAAATGGTAATACGCTCCGCTCTCGGTGCCCGGATAATGTTTTTGGGGAACCAGTCCCGGAAGGTCTTTCAGCTTGTCGCGGAGGTAGTTGGCATTTTCATTGCGGATGCGGAAGCGCTCCCGGATACCCGGAAACTGACCCATCAGCACCGCGCCTTCAAATTCATTCATCCTGTATTTTGGTCCTATGGTCTCGTTGCTTCCCTTTCTGGATGTGCCGTGATTCTGGACGGTATAGCATTCATCCATCAGCGCCTGGTCGTTTCCGACCACTGCTCCCCCTTCGCCACAGGCGACCGGCTTGCTGGCCTGGAAGCTGAAGCAGCCCAGATCGCCTATCGTTCCGAGTCCTTTGCCCTGATAGCGCGCCAGGTGGGACTGGCAGGCATCTTCTATTACTTTAAGGCCATGCTTCCGGGCTATCGCCATAATGTGTTCCATATCGGCGGCCACGCCGAAAATATGGACCGGCATGATGGCCCGGGTATTGCTGTTGATCCTTTTCTCGACCTCATCCGGATCCAGCTGATAGGAATCGGGATCTACATCAACCATTACCGGAAGCGCCCGGCTGGTCAGTATGGAGGATATGGTACCCATATCGGTATACGGGGAAGTGATCACCTCGTCGCCCGGCCCGATACCCAGCGCCTCCACGCAGGTGCTCAGCGCCTGCGTGCCCGAACCGGTGGCCACACAGTAGCCGGTTCCGATCAGGGCGGCGAATTCCTTTTCAAAAGAGGGAACCGTTCCATTCGCAGCTTGAACACGGCTCCATATACGGCTCTTCGTCGTCTTTACCACCGTATCTACAAGATGATCGTCCACATAAGGCCATGGCGGTCCTATCGGGCCTGCCCGGCGGACCGGCTCCCCGCCCAGCAGGGCCAGCTTGCCCTGCCGGCGGTTCAGGATGGTGACCGATCCCAGCACCTGAAGAGGACCGGCGGCCGTGGCCAGGGAAGCGCCTGCCACGCCGGTAATGAATTTACGCCTGGAGAGCGCTTTCTTTTTCATATCATATAGATTTTGGAAACAAGATCAGTATCCTTCGTTCTGGACCAGCACACCGGGATCGGCGAGCTGGATCTGCTCATAAGGAATAGGAAAATATTTCATGTAGGGCTTGGCAGAGATGGGCACCGTCACCGCACCCTCTCCGGTGGCGGAGCTGTAATCGCCCTTGATCCCCTGCAAAGCGGTGGTAAACCTTCCCGTGCGCACCAGATCAAACCAGCGGTTGTTTTCCACGGCGAGCTCCAGCCTCCGTTCCAGCAGGAGCTTATCATAAAACGTTTCCTGGGTAGAAATATCGGCCAGCGTATAGTCATGTGAGGTATTTCCAAAGGCCCGCTCCCTGACCTTGTTGATCTGCTTCAGCGCCGCATCGGGCTGGTTCAGGTTATACAGCACCTCCGCATCCAGCAATATCATGTCGGCCAGGCGAAGCAGGGGGATGTCCAGTCCGGAATTATTGGGATCGGAAGGAACGACCCATTTGTTGAAGTAGGGGAACCAGATGGGCGCATCATTCGGCTTGTGCGCATAAGGCAGCCACTCTTCCTGGATGGTTACGGGGAGACGGGTATCTCCATCTACAAATTCCTTCCGGAGATCCCAGGTGGGCCGGCCTACCCTGTTCCCGTTGGTGATGGTCTGGAATATTCCGCCGAGCGGAGCCAGATCATAGGTCAGGGTTTGCGCGTTGGTTCCCGCCACATAAGGAACGGAATATATGGCTTCCTTGTTCTGCTCTGTCTCTAACCTGAAAAGATCGGCGTAGTGGGATACCAGGCTGTAATCGAATTCGCTGAAAAGCTGATCCAGGTATTTTTTTGCGTTGTCCCAGTCTTTAAGATATACATAGACCTTGGCCAGCAGCGCCACCGCCGCACCTTTGGAAGCCCGGCCCCAGGGAGTGGCGTCCGGCTGCGGCAGCGTGTTTACTGCTGTGTCCAGGTCTTTGATAATAAGGCTGTAAATTTCCTGCTCAGTGGCGCGGGGCACCTTCTTGGACTCTTCGACCGTGATGATGCTGGTAACGGCGGGTACGCCTCCGAAAATACGTACCAGGTCAAAATAGAACATGGCCCTCAGGAAACGTGCCTCACCGGTATACTGTTCCTTCTCCGAACCGGCATAGTTGACCGGCTTATCGATGTTGGCCAGCACCAGGTTGGCCCGGAAAATCCCGTTGTACGTGGTTTTCCAGAAGCTGTTCAGCTTATCGTTCTGCGGACTTACCGTGAGCGTGCTGATCTCATCCATTCCGGGAGCCGTTGCAAAATAAGCGGCCCACATATTGCCGGACGGGATCTCCATCAGCGTATAGTCGGTCGGCACCCGGGATTGCAGGCTGTTGTATATCCCGAGTACGGCCAGGTCGATATCCTTTGCAGAACCAAAGGTATTGTCTGTGGTCTGGATCGAATCGGGAACGGGATGCAGCAGCTCTTTCTCGCAGGAGCCCAGCAACAGCGCTGAAAACAATAAACCTGCGATATAAAAATTAATTCTGGACATCGTTTTTAGTTTTTTATTACACTAATAGTCAGAATCCGACATTAACACCGAGTACAATGGTCCGGTTGATGGGCTCCGAGCCAAAGTTTACACCCGGCGTGCTGTTTATACCTGATATATCGCCTTGCGTGGTGCCCTCGGGATTATAGGCATGATTATCCTTGTTCTTGATGATCAGCAGATTGCCTACGGAGACATATACCCTCAGACTTTTGATGCCTTTCCGGCCGACCAGGTCAGATAGGTTATATCCCAGGTTCACATTCCGGATGTTGACGAAGGAAGCATCCTCTATATAATAATCGGTATTGGTGTTGTAGCCAAACAATTGGGAAAGCGCCGCCGCGGGGGTCATGCCATCTCCCGGATCATCTTCCGACCACCATTGGTTCTCGACGACGGAACGGCGCATGGCGCCCAGCGTATTCCCCTGGTAATACTGGCTTTCCGCATTGAATATCTTGGCGCCCAGGGAGGCCTGTATTGCAATGCTCAGATCAAATTTTCTCCAGTAAAAATCATTGGCCATGCCCAGCTGCATTTTGGGCTGAAAGTTTCCCAATACCACCCTGTCGTGATCCGTATCGATCTTTCCATCCCCGTTCACATCCTTTATGATCGGGTTGCCCGGCTTGGTGCCTGCCAGGTGCGGAAGCTTATCGATCTGCTCCTGATTCTGAAACACCCCGATCATCTTATAGCCGTAATAGGAGAACATCGGAACCCCTTTTCTCAGCAGGAAGCCCATGGACCATAATTCGTTGATCCGCTCATCCACCCCGCCCAGGTCGACCACCTCATTTTTGTTATGGGAAAAGTTAAAGGCCGTATTCCATTTAAATTCTCCGGTCAGGTTCCTCGTATTGATTTCCACATCTACACCGTGGTTCCGGACCACGCCGATATTCTGTATGGTATTGGTGAACCCGGTAATGGCGGGTATGTTCACATTGTACAGCATACCGTCCGTACGCTTATCATAGTAATCGAAATTGATGTTCAGCCGGTTGTCGAACATGCCCAGCTCAAGGCCCAGGTCGTATCCCTTCACCTTTTCCCAGGACAGCAGCGGGTTTTCTATCGTGGTCTGGGCGATCCCGTTCACGGTCTGGTTATCGGGTGAATAAACGACGTTGCCTACCGCGCCCAGATACTGGAAGTCGCCGATGTTGAAATTACCGGTCACCCCGTAGCTGGCGCGTAACTTCAGCTCGCTGACCGCCTTAACGGACTGCATGAAGTTCTCATTGGAAACGCGCCAAGCGGCCGACGCCGAAGGGAAATAGCCCCACTTGTTCTTTGAGCCGAAGCGGGAGCTTCCGTCGCTCCGGAAAGAGGCGGCAAGCAGGTATTTTTCCTTGTAGGCGTAATTCACGCGGGCAAAATAAGAGATCAGCCCCCATTTCGACTTGGTCTGGGTTGAAGCGGAGGGATTGATGATGGCATTATTCAGCGTTTCGATGATATCGTTGTTAAATGAATTGTTGACCGCAGCCATCGAGATGTTCTGGGAAGAATTCCGCTGATAGGAGGCGCCCAATATACCTTCGATGTCGTGCACATCGTTTATCGTTTTATTATAGCTCAGCACGTTTTCGTTGATCAGGTTGATGCTTTGCGTCTGGCCCAGGCTGCCGGTTACCGTTTCCTGCACGTCCCCGATACCGCTGTGAAAATTGTTGGTCGTGCTGTATCCGATATCCGTTCCCACGGAGGATTTCAGGCTCAGCCCTTCCATCAGGTTAAAGTTGATAAAGGCCCTGCCGATATTTGAAAAGGCATTTACATAGTTCTTTGTACCGTAGAGGAAGGTATAGGGGCTGGCCTGACCCGAATGGCCGGTAGGGATATAATCAAATGTTCTGGGGTATTTTCCGTTGAGCTTGTCGGGGCTGACGAAGGGAGGATATTTTACCAGGCTGACCATGTTGCTGCCTGCGATCCGCCGTTTTGAAAAGTAGGGATTCAGCTCCATACCCAGACTGACCACCTTATTGATCCTGACGTCCAGGTTGGCCCTGAAGCTGTAGGTCTGGTAAAATGCAGTTTTTATTGCCCCCTCTTCATTCTCGTAGGTTCCCGAAACATAATATCTTACATTTTCGGTGCCGCCTTTCACGGAAAGGTTGTAGCTCTGTATGGGCGCGGTCTGTGTTATTTCATCCTGCCATATGGTCTGGGGCAGCTCTTTGGTGAGCGGGTTTACCTGATAGGTCGTGGGGCGACGCGGATCGCCGAACATGGGAATAGAGACGTCCCCGCCGTTCCAGGCAAATTCCCGGTTCTGGTACTTGACCAGGTAATCGTACCATTCGTCGCCGGTCAGCCAGTCATGGAATACCATGGGCTTTGCAAAACCGTAATAAGCATTCAGACTGAGCGCCGGTTTGCCCGTCGATCCCCTTTTGGTGGTGATCAGGATCACCCCGCCGGCCCCGCGGGAGCCATAGATAGCGGCCGAGGAGGCATCTTTCAGCACCTCCACCGATTCCACATCATTCATATCCAGCTGGCCCAGGCTGCCGCCCGGAAAGCCGTCGATCACGATCAGCGGAGCGTTGCCGCCGCTGATGGATCCCTGCCCCCTTATGCTTACGGTAGGGGCCGCTCCGGGGATATTGCGGTCTGTGGATATATTAACCCCGGCCAGCCGGCCGGCCAGGGCGGTTTCAATGCGGGTAGCGGGAACCTGGTCCAGCTTCTCATTCTGGATCTTTGAAATGGAAGCCGTGACGGAGCTCCTTTTCTGGGTGCCGTACCCGATCACGACCAGCTGATCAAGCGCCGAAACCGTCGTCTCCAGGCTGACGTCTATCTGAGTCCGGCCGCCAACAGAAACCATCTCCCTCCGGAATCCGGTATAGGAAAAGGAGAGCGAATCCGCTGCGGACACGCCGGACAGCGCATAATGTCCTTTGTTATCAGTGGTGGTGTTGAGGGACTTCCCTTTGACCAGGACGGTGACACCCGGCAGTGGCTCATTTTCCGAAGCCGACCGGACCGTGCCGGAGACGCTTTGCGCCCGGGCTGCGTTGAGGGATAGAAAGAGCAGGCAGGCGGGCAAAGCCGCCCAAAGCCCTTTGGATGGAAAAGCGAAAATGCTCATAACGGAAGATATTTAGACTTAAAGAACTTGCTTAAGGTCCCTGAAGACCTTATTATATATTGGGGGAAGAAACGCGGATCCTGGTTTTGCCGCCTGCTGTTCAATACTTCTCCAGCCCGTTCTAAAAACGGTAACGTTACCGTAACTGTGAGAGGCGATATCTTATCTTCTGTTCTTTACTTGATCCTCGGCTAATTTTGGAAAGATAACTTAATGGGTACGTACACGAACCAAATATAAAAAGTCTTTTTTGATCATCCAAATTTTATTCTTGGATATCGCTGCCCCATTTCGCCTCTTCTTTTTTTCTCCGGCAGGCGTCATTGTACTTCCTCTTATCCTTCGGATAACCGCCCTTTGTCTTTATCCTGCTCAGCTACGTAAGGATCGTTGCCCCATATCCTGGCCAAAGCAGTCAGGCTGCCGCAAACATTAAATTCGTAATTTAGCACCAGCCAAATCTGCCTCGTGTCATTCCGCTGTCTTTACCGGTCCTGCTTCCCAAAGCGAACCGCCCGGCAGCCGGTATTTCGCTATAAAGTCATACCCATAAATTACCCGCTCATGAACGGATCAGCTTCCCCGCAGCACCGCACCGCCACCTTCGCCGAAGGCTGCTTCTGGTGCACCGAAACGATGTTCCAACAGCTGAAAGGGGTTGATAAGGTCATATCCGGCTATACCGGGGGCCATGTGGCCCATCCGACCTATGAACAGGTATGCACCGGCACTACCGGTCATGCCGAAGCCTGCAACATCGTCTATGATCCTTCCCAGATATCGTACGATCAGCTGCTGCAGGCCTTCTGGGAGAGCCACGACCCTACTACCCTCAACAGACAGGGCAATGATGTGGGCACCCAGTACCGCTCGGCCATCTTTTATCACGATGAGGAGCAAAAGCAGAAAGCCGAAGCTTATAAGCAAAAGCTGGATGCCTCGGGGGCCTGGAAGGATCCCGTCGTTACCGAGATCGCGCCCTACGGGGATTTTTATCCCGCCGAAGATTATCATCAGGATTATTACCAGCACAACAGCTCGCAGGCTTACTGTCAGCTGGTGATCCGTCCCAAGCTGGAAAAATTCAGGAAAGTATTTAAAGAAGAGCTGAAGCGGCAGTAGCTTGGGTTTTGACTGAAGTACAGCCGCATGGTCCGAAGATCCGGACAGGATATTATACTTTACCGGCACAGCCCTTAAGCGGACGGCGGCATCCGCCATCAACCCGGAGGGCTATGCTTTGAGCTGCACGGGCTTTAACCGGATGATCCGCATCCCGTGCAGGAGCCGCATAACGGGATAAGTGATATCCACCTCGAACCAGCGCTTTGCAAAATTGGGGCTGTTTTTGTATTTGTGGTGGTTGTTCTGAAAAAGCTCTCCCATCAGAAAGATGCCGAAAGGCGTGGTATTCTTGCTGTGATCGCCGTTGTCGAAATTACTGTATCCGTATTTATGACCGCACCAGTTGACGATGGCGCCCTGCACGGGGCCCATCAGGAAATGTATCGGCAGCAGCAGGAAAAAGAGCCAGTGCGGGGCGAAAAACACATATATAAGGGTATATCCGACGGCGAATACCAGGCGGGTGATCATGTGATCGCCGAAGCGGTCCAGGCTATCCCAGCGAGGCAGGTATTCCCGGGTGAACTGGGGCTCGGGGATATGCTTCTCGGTGACAAATCCGTTATATATCTTCCGGGTCTCCACCATCATGCCCCATACATCCTTGAAGAAATGAGGGGAGTGCGGATCTTTTTCCGTATCGCTGTATTCATGATGCATCCGGTGCATCACACCGTAAGCCCGGGGAATCAGGTAAGAGGAGCCCTGGAAAAACCAGGTGCAGAAATAAAAGACGTGCTCCCATCCCCTGCCGGTGGTATACATCTGGTGCGATGCATAACGATGCAGGAAAAAAGTATGGAAGAACAGCGAAAAAAACCAGTGCGCGAAGAAAAATACCAGGATAACCGTCATGCTGTAACAAACCTCTTTTGGGCCCTCCCTGATCGTAACCTGCCTTCGTCTAACCCTGTAATGGTTTACGGCAACGACGCCCGGGTGGTAGCTGGATTATAAATGCCGCAAAGGTAGGTCTTTTGACCGAAAAACCGGGAATTATTCCCGGCTTCCGGCGGCTATTCTTCCCGGGACTGCAGACAGCGGGGCTTCTGCGTTCCATTCCGTGAAACGGCCACCCGAAAACTGGCAAAGTTATTGTTCTGATAATGACGTATATTTAATAGGAAAAACCTTTTATTTAACCGCTAAAAATACATGTTATGAGTTTTGGGAGCACGATTACAGGCGCTTTTGCCGGATTGACCGCCGGGGTAGCGATCGGTTTGCTGATCGCCCCGGAAAAAGGAAGCGAAACCAGGAGAAAGATCGCCGATACGGCGGAAGCCTGGAAGGAAAAATGCCAGCGGCTTATGGGCAAGGGCCAGACGGAGCTGGATCAGCTAAAGCACATCTTCGAACATGAAGTGACCGGCCTCAAAGACGATGTAAAGCAGCGCATCCTTACCCTTATTGAAGAAAGCCGGCATACCTACAGCAACCTCAAGGACGAGGTGACCGGCTGAGAGGACCGCAAGCCGTTCTGATACAAGCCGACAGCCTGATATATTTATACTGCAAGCTTTCCGGGGCACCGCCTCAGGAAAGCTTTTTTATGCTCTCGAGAAAATGCGCCAGCCCTCTCCTTTTCTGCACGCTCAGCTCAAAGCTGATATGACGGGTATAATAATCATGAAGGCTAAAAAGATCGGTAGGGTTTTCCGCAATCACCTTTTCCAGCCTCGGGCCCTGTAAGCCCGCACCCGTAGCTTCATTAAAGGCCTGCTCGAAATGCGCGGGAAGCGCTTTGTTGCTGATCCAGGCGGCAAACACAAAGGGAAGCCCCGTATGGTTGATCCAGGCTTCCGCAAGATCATATATATATTTCCGTTTTTTCCGCTGGACAAAGGCGCGGTCGCCGATAACGACCCCGGCCGTAGTGCCGCCTATCTTTTCCTCGTACCCCGGCTCTGCCGGCAGCAAGGCGGGCGTTATCTTCCAGAAATCCTGCAGCAGCAGCCGGGCCAGCACTACCGAGGTGCGGCTCTGATAATCCAGATAGACTTCCCGGATCTCTTCCAGCGGCACATCGCTGAACAGACATACCGAAGCCACCGGTCCTTCCGCCCCGATACAGTAATCGGAGATAATATAGTGCTCCGGGAGAAAGGGAATAATGGCCACCGGCACCAGCCCCAGATCCACCGTTCCGTCTATCAGCTGCTGGGCTATCCTGGAGGGAAAATCTACGGACAACTGCATGTGCCCCGATACGGGATGATCCCGGAACCCGTATAATAACGGTTTGGTATTCAAATAACTCACCGCTGCTACCTTAACCTTATCCATCGTATGATCTCCTGTTGTTTTCACCCGTGCAAAAGCACTGCAGGCATTTGTACGGACTGCCGATTTGTGTATTTTTGCGCTGCAAAGTTAACGGATCCGGAAGGATTTCCGGCCGCCCCGTTCACCTGTTTACATACGCGTCGCTGATTTTTTCATCTATGGAATTACAACCGCTAACCGCCATCTCCCCGGTAGACGGGCGCTACCGCCGGCAGCTGGAATCGCTGTCCGCCTATTTTTCCGAATATGCCCTTATCCGTTACCGTATCCGGGTGGAAGTGGCTTATTTTGCCGCCCTGGCCGGGCAAAAGATCTTTACCCTGCCCCCCGGCCGGCTGAAAAAGCTGCCCGCGCTCTACGAAAGCTTTACCCCGGAGCAGGCGCAGCAGGTAAAAGACATCGAAAAGATCACCAACCACGACGTAAAAGCGGTCGAGTATTACGTTAAGGACAGGCTGAAGGAGCTGGGTCTGGAAGCGCAGCTGGAATGGGTCCATTTCGGTCTTACCTCCCAGGACATCAACAACACGGCGATCCCGCTGCTGTGGAAGGAAGCCCTCGGCGAAGCCTATCTCCCCGCCCTCCGGGATACCATAGCGCTGCTGAAAGCGCAGGCGGGGGCCTGGGATAATATTCCCATGCTGGCGCGCACCCATGGGCAGCCGGCCTCCCCCACCCGCCTGGGCAAGGAATTCCGGGTTTTTATCGAGCGGCTGGAAGGACAGCTGGAGCAGCTGGAACGGATCCCCTTCTCCGCCAAGTTCGGCGGGGCCACCGGCAATTTCAACGCCCACCACGTGGCCTTTCCGCAGGTAGACTGGATAAAGTTCGCCAACCGCTTTGTACAGCGCGATCTGGGCCTGCAGCGGATGCAGCATACCACCCAGATCGAGCATTACGATAACCTGGCGGCCCAGTTCGACGCCCTCAAAAGGATCAATACCATCCTGCTGGATCTTTGCAGGGATATCTGGACCTACATCTCCATGGATTATTTCAAGCAAAAGATCAAGAAGGACGAAGTGGGCTCCTCCGCCATGCCGCATAAGGTGAACCCCATCGACTTTGAAAATGCAGAAGGCAACCTGGGTATCGCCAATGCGCTCTATGAGCACCTCTCTGCCAAGCTGCCGGTATCGCGGCTGCAGCGCGACCTGACCGACTCCACCGTCCTGCGGAATATCGGGGTGCCTTTGGCCCATACCCTGCTGGCGCTGAATTCCATCCGGAAAGGCCTCGGCAAGCTTATCCTCAACAAAGAAAGGCTGGAAGCCGACCTGGAAGACAACTGGGCGGTGGTGGCCGAAGCGGTACAGACCGTCCTGCGGCGGGAACAGTACCCCCGGCCTTACGAAGCGCTGAAGGCGCTCACGCGGGGCGGGGCACACATCACCCGGGAAACCATGCACCGGTTTATCGACGGGCTAAAGGTGAATGCTGCGCTCAAGAAAGAGCTGAAAAAAATTACGCCCCACAATTATACCGGTATCACTTCCTGAGATCGAGCGCATCGGAGCCCGGTATCTGGCTTACCCTTTCGGGCATGTCCCGGTAAGCCCATTTACCCAGCACCGTGCCTTCACGCAGCAGGATCAGACAGGGGTTGCTGCGGGCCGCCGTCTTGATCACGGTAGCGTCCATCTGGAAAAAGGGAAAGCCCAGCCGGTGCGTGTCGGTAAAGCGCGCTACGGCGGCATGGGAAGAGGCTGTAATACCGTATATCCGGATACCGGACTGCGCACAGGCGCGCTGCAGCGCGCTCATCTTCTGATCCCAGCCGGTGCCGGCTTCGTTTACATCCCGGACCATGAATAGAAAGGTATAACCGGCCGCGCTGAGCAGCTCCTGCGTGACATCGTTTCCGCTGGAGTCGGTAACCACAAAGTCCACGATCTTGGGCTCGAGATGATTGCCCTCTTTCACCAGTTTGTCCTTCCGGTCTACAAACTGCCAGGTGCTGTCCAGCCATGCAGGGATATTATCGGCGGTAAAGGATTTCTGCTGCCCGTCTTTTTCGTAAATAAACAGGGTCTCGTATTTGTCCGGGATCGCGCCGGGGGGCGGCTTCATGGATTCGGTAATATTGCTGCCCATCTTGTAGGCCAGGCAGTCCACCAACGGCAGGTGGTTGAGCGTATACCATTGGAAGCCGAAGGCCACCACGATGCCGAGAAACAATAGTATGCCCGTGACCACCCTGTTGAATACGGGTTTGATCTGCCTGCGGAAGACAAACAGGAAGATCACCAGGGCCAGCAGGATCACGTCTTTCCAGAAGGTGACGGTATTGGAAATGGGCAGGCAGTCGCCGAAGCAGCCGCATTCCTTGATCTTGCCGGTAAGATAGGCGAAGGCTGTAAGGAAGGTAAACAGCAGGGTCACCAGCAGCAACAGCAGGCCGAAGACGCGCATCCAGCAGCCAAGCAGCAGGGCCACGCCGGCAATGATCTCAAACCCGATCAGGATGATCGCCAGCGTCAGCGCGGCAGGATTCAGGAAGCTGACGTGCAGCACATCGAAAAACTCCTGGGTCTTGTAACAAAGGCCCAGCGGATCATTGGCCTTTACCAACCCGGAAAAGATAAACAGGAGGCCGACAACAATGCGGAAAAAACCGAGGATGTATTTCATGGTTGATCTGGTGATTTGATGATTTGTAGATTTGATGATTTAACAATAAAACAACCGGCACATTATCAAATCAGCACATCATCAAATCAGCCTTCCCCTATCTTGATCAGCGCAAATGCAGCATAGTTTACGATATCGTTAAAATTGGCGTCTATCCCTTCGGAGATAAGGGTCTTCCCGTCATTGCGAAGGATCTGCCGGATCCGCAGCAGCTTCATCAGGATAAGGTCGGTAAAAGACTGCTGGCTCATGCTGCGCCAGGCTTCGCCGTAATCGTGGTTCTTATCCAGCATCAGCGACCGGGCCACGAACACTTTTTCGTCGTACCGCCGTCGTACTTCCTCCACCGGCATCTCCCAGGGATCGTCTTCCTGCAGCTCCAGCTGGATAAGACCGATGATGCCATAGTTGAGAATGCCCCGGAACTCATTGTCCGTTTGCTCCGCTACCCGCTGTACGCCCTGCTCCTGTATGGTACGGATGCGCTGGGCCTTGATAAAGATCTGGTCCACGACGGAAACCGGACGCAATACCCGCCAGGAGGTTCCGTAGTCCGCTGCTTTTTTCAAGAAAATATCACGGCATTTTTCGATCTCCCTGTCGTATTGCTGGTTTGTTGCTTGCATAGCTATCTGTCATGTTACGCGGGGATGCGCCCGGCGCCCGTAATCCCCTATCTTTGTCTTATGGCGACAATGGGTTTCAAAAATACATCATTACCCGCAACTTTCTCCATCAACTGTGGCGGCCGGCTGCTTTGGCTGGACCATCCGCAGGTAATGGGCATCCTCAACCTTACGGACGACTCCTTTTATGCCGGCAGCCGTTATCCGGACGAAAAGCTTTTGCTGGAAAAAGCGGAGGAAATGCTTTCGGCGGGAGCGGCCGTCCTCGACATCGGGGGACAAAGTACCCGGCCGGGCGCTGCGCTGCTTGGCGCAGAGGCGGAAAAAGACAAGATCGTACCCGCCGTCAGGAGTCTGCTGCGGCACTTCCCGGACGCGTTGCTGTCGGTAGATACCTGGTATGCCGAGGTAGCGCGCGCCGCCGCAGGCGAAGGAGCCGTTATCATCAACGATGTCAGCGCCGGGGAGATGGATGCGGACATGCTCGGAGCGGTGGCTGCGCTGGGGGTTCCTTATATTGCCATGCACATGCAGGGCAGACCGGCCACCATGCAGCAGGACCCGCATTACGACGATGTGGTGCGGGAGCTGCTTGATTTTTTTATCGTCAAAAAGGCCCGTTGCCGGGAAGCCGGTATCGGGGACCTGATCATCGACCCGGGATTCGGATTCGGGAAAACCCTTGCGCATAATTACCGGCTGCTCGGACATCTGGAAGATTTTCAACTGCTGGATGCCCCGCTGGCGGCAGGCGTTTCCCGCAAATCCATGATCTACCGGCTGCTGGAAAATACCCCCGAAGAAGCGCTCAACGGTACGACGGCCCTGCATATGCTGCTCCTCCAAAAAGGCGTGCGCCTGCTGCGGGTACACGACGTAAAACCGGCCATGGAGGTCATCCGGCTTTGGGAGTTTTACCGGGAACAGCAGTAGTGATGTCCGATTTTACTTATTTTCGCAATTATCTTTACTACGCATCACATGTACGGAACGTTTCACCTCTGGGGTTATACCTTTCGCTGGCTGAATATCCTGGACGTCATTATCGTGGCCTTTCTGATCTACCAGCTCTACCGCCTGCTCCGGGGAAGCATCGCCTTCAATATCTTCTGGGGCGTGGTGGTGATCTACGGCGCCTATTTCGTGGTTAAATTCCTCGAGATGCCGATGCTGACCAATATCCTGCAGAATTTCATCAATGTCGGCATCCTGGCCATCATCATCATCTTCCAGCCCGAGATCCGGCGTTTTCTGCTGATGCTGGGGCGACGAACGCCCTTCAGTCACGACAGCGCCCTGATGCGCTTCCTGCTGTCCGATAAGCTGAAAGGATTCCGGGACGAGGAAGATACCATCCGGCATATTACGATGGCGGTGAACAATCTGGCCAACACCTATACCGGCGCACTGATCATCTTAACGGATACGTATAAACTGCGTTTCAGCACCACCACGGGCGTGCCGATCGACGGAAAGGTGACCGCCCGGCTCCTGGAAAGCATCTTTAAGAAAAACAGTCCGCTCCACGACGGGGCCGTCATCATCGCTGCCAACCGGCTTATTGCCGCCAAGGTGGTGCTGCCCGTCTCCGAAAATCCCGACCTGCCGGCCCGTATCGGGCTGCGGCACCGCTCCGCCGTGGGCGTCACCGAACAGGCCAATGTGCTGGCGGTGATTGTATCGGAAGAACGGGGCACGATCTCCTATGCCCAGGACGGGCACCTGTTCCAGGACGTTTCGCTGGAGGACCTGAAGTCCAAGCTCTATGAAGTATTGGTTGAGAAGGGCTAAGCCGCACCTCGTCTCCCGGAACGGGGTCCGGCCATTAAAAGACCGCCCATAAAAAACGGGGACATGCGCCTTTCGGACATGTCCCCGTTCGGATGCTCCGCATCCGGTCTTATTATTTCGCGCCCGCAGGCTCCTCCTTCGGCGTTCCCTTTACATCGCGGATATTGATGTCAAAAACCAGGATCTGGTTGGGTTGTATACGGGGCGGCGCGCCCTGGGCGCCGTAGCCCAGTCCCGAAGGGATCAGCAGGGTAGCGCTGGCGTTCTTTTTCAGCCCCAGCACACCGTCCACAAAGCCGGGCGTCATGGGCGTAGCACCTATCGTAAATTCGAACGGCTCAGCCGGCTGCCCTTTGGTAGTGTCAGTATTCGTGTCAAAGACCTTGCCTTCCATATCCTTGCCGACGTAGTCCAACGATACGGTATGTCCGTTCTTGATCTCAGCGCCGGTTCCCGGCTCTTTTACCACCACGTATACGCCGGATTCCTTTTTGGTGGCTTTCAGGTTATGCTTGGCGATATAGTCCTGGATTAGCTTGTCGTCTATGCCTTTCTGCTTTTCCCGGTTCTGCTCAGCCTCCTCCTGTTCCCGCTTAGCGTCTTCCTGCATCTGTGCCTGGGTCTCTATGGCTATGATTTTCAATCCCACCTTGAGCATGTCTCCTTTTTTTATAAAGGGAGGTCTTTGCATTTCAGGCAGTACGGAATCTGCCGACACCTGGAATACTGCGCTGTCTCCGGCAGATAACTGCGCCAGCACTTCCATGATATCAAAGCGCTCGTGGCTCGCCTTGAACGGCATGACAGCCGGTCTTCCGGAAGCGTAGGTGTCGTTCATAACATTGGTATCTGCCGTGACACGCATATGCATCTTGATGAATTCCCCCTCTTTCGGCTTGGGCCCGTTATGCGATTCGATGATCTTGTATTCCAGACCGCCCGCTGTTTTTTTATAGCCCTGCTGGCAGCCTGCTGCGACGATCCCGCAAACCAGTGCGAATATGATCCCTTTTCTGTTCATGAAATAATACTGTTTCTGTGATGATTGTTTGAGTATAAATGATCCAAAGGGTTTTCCCTATGGCGGTGCAAGATATTATTTCTCCGTCTTATTTGATCAGGAATATTTTTTCAGCAAAACGCAGGGTTATTTCAGCAGGTCCTTGTTTTCCCGGATGGCCTGTTTAAAACGTTCCACGGTATCGGCCAGGGAATCCTGGGAATGGCCCCCCGCGGCATTTTTGTGTCCCCCGCCCTGGAAGTAACGGCGGGCAAAACGGTTGACGTCAAAATCGCCTTTTGAGCGGAATGAAAGCTTTACATCGTTTTCCCAGCCAATGATCAGCGCAGCCAGCCGGATGCCCTGTATGGCCAGGGGATAATTCACCAGGCCCTCGGTATCGCCGGTTTTCAGGTCGAATCGCTTGATGTCCTTATGGGGAATGGCGATCATGGCCGTGTTGTAATCATAAAAAACCTCGAAACGGTTTTGCAGCACATAGCCGATAAAGCGGAACCGGTTTTCCAGGTAATTATCATAAATGGAATGATGGATCGGCTCATGCTCCAGGCCGCGGTCCATGAGATCAGCCACCATGCGGTGCACGGCTGCTGAGGTGGAGGCAAAACGGAAGGAGCCGGTATCCGTCATGGTGCCGGCATAAATGCAACGGGCGATATCGCCGTTGATCAGGGCGCTGTCGCCCATCGCCACGATGAACTCGTATATCAGCTGGGCTGTGGCCGCCGCCGCGGTATTGCTGATCCCGTAATCAAATGCCGGATCGGGCTCCTGGTGGTGGTCTATCAGCGCTTTCACACAGTTCAGCTGCTCCAGGTGAGGAGCAAGCTGATGCGTCCGGCGGAAGGTATTAAAATCCAGGCAAAAGAGAATACGGGTATCTTTCAGCGCTTCCAGGGCAAAGGCCTGGTCTGCCTCAAAGTTGATGACACGGTCGCAGCCGGGCATCCATTTCAGAAAATCCGGAAAGTTGGTGGGTGAGATTACCTGTACCGTATGTCCCTTCTGCAGCAGGTAGTGATACAGCGCCAATGAAGCCCCCATGGCATCCGCATCAGGCTTCTGGTGCATGGTGATGGTGATTTTCCCCGGCGCATTTTCCAGTAATGGTTTTATTTCAAGGATAGGCCTCATCAGGTCAAAAGAAAGGCGAAGTTCTCTAATTATCGGGGAAAGTCAAAATTTTTTCCGCCTTTAAACGGCTTACATTACCTTTGCGCTCCAAAACAAAACCAGTAGAAAATACATGTCCAACCGAACTTTTACGATGGTCAAACCGGATGCCGTAGCCAACGGATATGAAGGCGCAATCCTGGAAAAGATCACCGCGGCCGGCTTCCGCCTCGTGGCCCTGAAAAAGACCCGCCTCAGCCCCGAAAGCGCCGGCGCATTCTACGCCGTACACCGGGAACGGCCCTTTTACGGGGAGCTTGTGGAGTTTATGAGCAGCGGCCCCATCATTGCAGCCATCCTGGAAAAAGACAATGCCGTAGCGGACTTCCGCACGCTGATCGGCGCCACCGATCCCGCAAAGGCCGACGAAGGCACGATCCGGAAGCTGTATGCAGAATCCCTGGGACGCAATGCCGTACACGGGTCCGACTCCGATGAAAATGCCCGCATAGAAGGAGACTTCTTTTTCTCCGGGCTGGAGCGCTTCTGAAATGCCTCCCTTTTGGCATAAAAGTTGGCGGAGCATTATCCGGAATATTTGTCATCCCTTAATTATGCGTGCCCGGAAATGAGGAGAAAAAATTCACGGCTGGTTACTGCCGCTGCAGGTGTGATGATGGTGTGTACCCTGTTTTTTACCGCCTGTGAGCGGGCATCGAACAATACGCAACCCTCGCGGCTGAGCATCTATCTTACGGACGGAGCGTCGCGCTACAGCGCCGTGTGGATCGATCTGCAAAAGCTGTATATCGTTACGGGCAACGGATCCGACAGCGCCCTCTGGGATCTTCCCCTTACGAAAACAGGGGCCTATAACCTGGTGGGACAGCCCGGCGGAACGGATACCCTGCTGACCACAAAAGAGCTGCCGGCCACCAATATCTCAAAAGTTCGTCTCGTACTGGGTAATGACAATAAAATCGTCCTGAAGGACGGCAGCATGCAACCGCTGGTGTTGCCGGGAGGCAACGCGCAGGAAACGGTTCTTGACCTCAAGGTAAACCTGCTGCTTTCTCCCGGCGGACAATACGAGCTGGTGCTGGATATAAACCTGCCCCGTTCTATCATCCCTGCTGCGGACAGCAGCAGCTATTCGCTGAATCCCGTGATACGCACCTTCCCCAGGGGCAGCAACGGCAAGCTGAGCGGTACGGTTGCGCCAGCCGGCATATGCCCGCAAGTGCTGGCGCTGACCGGCAACGATACGCTGCTGGCCCTGCCTGACAGCAGCTCGGGCAACTATCTCTTCCCCACTGCGCTCTCCGGTACCTACGAGCTCCGTTTTATGACCGACAGCTTAGAAGGCTATCGGCCCGATACGCTGGGCAATATACAGGTAACCTCGGGCAATACCACCGAGGTGGATACGATGTTCCTGCAGCCGGTAGCGGTGGATAGCAGCGCATTGCCCCCGTCAGATACCCTCACATTACCCCCGGTTGGAATAAGATAGCTTTCTCGTGCTATGCTTTGGCTACCGCATCTTCACCATAGAGCTGATCCCGGTATTTCAGGGAAGGAGAAGGAATAAACGGTCCCAGATCCAGTTCATTCCAGCGCTGATCTACCGCGCTGATGGTAGCGTTATCGGCAACGATGATATTGGGCCAGTCCCGCTGAAAATCGTCCCACGCTTTGGTCTTCAGCGTGCCGTCCAGCCCCATGATGCCGCTGCTGAGATAATGATCCCGCCGCGGGTCCAGGTTATTGCAAAAACGCCACAAGGCATCCGCCACATCCTGCACATCCACGGCCGCATCCACATAGAGTATCATGCGGATGCCCTGCAGCTCCGGCTTTGCCGCCAGCTCCACATGCAGCTGCCCGATATGTCCTTTCCGGTTTTTTTCCACGGCCAGCAGCAGGCAGGGTATCCCGCCCGCGGCAAGGGACAGGTTGCCGTCCCGGATTTCGGGAAAATCCTTTCGGAGGGTTTCCGTATTTACTGCCGGAGCGATGGCTACCGTGCGAACGCCTGCCGGCTTTTCCTCCTCAAATTTTACCGTGCCGTCTATACACATCTTGCCGCCGAAGCCCATTTTGGAACAGGAATGGTCCAGCACGTCCATGGGGCCCTGACTGAAATAGACGTCCGAGGCGGGATCCAGGTTGCGGAAGACCTGCTGCGCCAGTTTTTGGTAATCATGAATATCGGCCGTTTCATCCACCACCACCAGGATCTTATTGAACATCATCTGGCCGGCGCCCCACATCGCATTCATCACTTTCTGCGCCTGCCCGGCATAGGTTTTTTTGATCTGCGCGATCACCAGGTTGTGAAATACGCCCTCTACCGGCATTTCCATATCGACGATCTCCGGCACGAGGGTCATCTTGATCGGGGCCAGGAAAATGCGTTCGGTCGCCTTTCCGATCCAGGCGTCTTCCTGCGGGGGTATCCCGACGATGGTGGCGGGATATACCGCATTGCGACGATGGGTGACGGCGGTGACGTGGAAGCGCGGATACCAGTCCGGCAAAGAATAATATCCCGTATGATCGCCGAAAGGTCCTTCCCATACCGGTTCTTCGGCGGGATCCACATATCCTTCAATGATAAAGTCGGCATCCGCCGGCACCTCCAGCTCCGGCTGGGTCAGGCACTTGACCAGCTCTACCTTTTTCTTCCGCAGGAATCCGGCCAGCATATATTCGTCCACGTTATCGGGCAGGGGCGCCGTGGCGGCATAGGTGTATACCGGGTCGCCACCCAGCGCTACGGCTACCGGCATCCTTTTGCCGGCCTCCCGGTAAGCGTCGAAATGGCGGGCAGATACCTTATGCTTGTGCCAGTGCATGCCGGTCATATCTTTTGAGAATACCTGCATACGGTACATGCCTACGTTGCGGATGCCCGTATGCAGGTCTCGGGTGTGGATCACCGGCAGGGTAATAAAGGGGCCGCCGTCTTTAGGCCAGCAGGTGAGCACGGGCAGCCTGTACAGATCAGGATCGGTCATCACCACCTCCTGGCAGGCTCCTCTCCCGCCCGTTACCTTTGGCATCCAGGAGGCAAAGGTCCCCAGCTTGGGCAGCAGGGACAGCTTGTCCAGGATGTTTTCCCGGGGCCGGGTCACCATCCGGATCAGGGACTCGATCTCGCCGGCCACATCATCCAGCTCCTTCACGCCCAGGGCCATGCACATGCGGCGGTAGCTGCCCATGGCATTGATCAGCAGGGGAAAATCATAACCGGTGTTCTCAAACAAAAGCGCTTTTCCGCCGCCTCCGGATTTGCTGATCCGGTCGGTGATCTCTGCGATCTCAAGATGCGGGCTCACCCGGCTTTTTATCCTTACCAGCTCTCCGGCCCGCTCCAGCGCGTTGATAAAATCCTGCAAATGCTTATAGGCCATTCCCTTGCTTTTTGGCAAAAATACGGTTTATGCCGCTGGGGGAAAAGGGATACGCCCGGGCATCAGGGCTGAACGGTGATCCGGGTCCGGCCTGTGCCCAGCCCGCCCCGCATATCGCTTCCTTCCAGGATCAGCGAGTAGGTACCGGGACTGTCTGCCGTATAGAAATGAAGGGTAGCCTGCCCTGCCGTATCGGTGACGATGTCGGGGGCCCAGTAGATCGTGGAACGGATATCCGTGCCGTCGGCGCTGCTGCCGGCAGGATATTCGGGAGCGTGGAATGGCTGCGGCAGGGTAAAAGGCATTGGTTTATACAGATAAGTGCCCACACTTTTTTTGACAAAAGGCCCCCGCCCCCCGCGGGTGGTGATCTCGATAAAGGCATGACCGAGCGGATCGTCCAGCGGATTGAGAAACTGACTGAAGTAGCTGCCGGTGTACCGGCTGCTGCTCATTACTTCTATGCCTTTGATCTCCTCGGCATCGTAATAATCGAGGTATTGTTTGAAATAATCGTACAGTGAAATGCCGGGCGGCAGAAAGAATTCGACATCGGTCCCGTCGATGATCAGATGCGCCCGTTTATCCTGGATCCGGTAATATCGCCGCCCATGCTTATCGGCTGTTACGCCAAATCCAGGAATATGCTTTTCGAGCAGATCGCCGAGGGTGGTGCGGCCGGCCTTTTCCAGCTCCTGCTCATCGACGGTGATATCCGCTTCGCCGGGGCCGTTGAGGTTCTTCGAATCCTTAATTATCTTCTTGGCATTCACCACTACCGGCTTCAGCAGGATGCCGCCGCTGATCTTCTCCTGCTGCTCCTGCATCCGGAGCTTCCGGTTCAGCCGGGTGAGCTGCACGGTATCCACATTTACATACCAGGGCAGCTCCGGTCGTCGGGGAGCGGTAAAGACAGGCGGTTTGAACTCATCCATCTCGATGCCTACGTTAAAGCTCTTCCCCTTTTTATTCCGGCTCTGGATAAAAAATGAAGCCGTATCCACCGGAACGATCCCTTTAAAGGTAAAAAGACCTTCCCTGTCGGTCACCGTATCCATAACGAGCAGCGGCTTCCGGGACAGCAGGGCGACGGGCGAACGGGCCACCGGTTTGTTAAACATATTGGTTACCTTTCCACGGATCAGGAATTCCTGCTCCGCCGCATAGGCAAAAGGTTTTTCCGGTCCGGAAATATCCGCCCAGGGCGGCCCTGTTACGGTAGTAGTCAGCAGCAGCCGGTCCAAATCCTGTTCCTGCACGGGCCCCGCGCTGTCCTGCAGGTAATAACCGGGATCTTCCACCTTTTCTCTGAGATCGGACGTCAGCAACATGCTGGTCAGGATAGTGCCGTCCCGGACAGGGTCTGTCTTTACTTGTCCGTCGTCTGTCACGGCGAGGGAAAAGCTGCCCTGCACAGGGCTGCCCTGTTTATCCGTTACCGTTATATGGAGATCGACACGTTCCCGGGGCCGGTAAACGGTTTTATCGGTACGGATCCGGATCCGCAGATGGTCGCTATGGTTGATGAAGATACTTCGCTCGTTCAGCAAGGCCCTCCCGGGTCCCGACAGTAGGATGCGGGCAATGCCATCGGGAAAAACCTTTTTGCTGACCGTAAAGCCTATGGTATCCCGCTCCATCGGAAAGGAAGCGCCAAAGCAGGGCACTCCCCTTGCCATTCCGATCAGGAAACAGGGATGGCCGGCCGCCGCCACATCGGGCGTGGCGCGGATAACGATCTCGCAGGAATCATCAGTCCGGTCATGCACCTCCAGGGTCGTTCCCGAGCTTTTTACCGGTGGCAGCGGGAAGCGCTTATAAACGCTATCCGGCAGTTGCAGCCGTGCCGTATAGGTTTTACCCGGGCGGGGAACAAAGTCAAAAGCGCCGGTGCCGCGCGGTCCTGTCCGGAAGGTCGCCACCACGCGCGAGCTGTCGTCCAGGATATGTCCGGACACCGCGGCAGCCAGGCCGGCTTCATTCTCCGCCCGCACGATTACATGCGCAGGCAGGCCGGCGACCAGGCTGCCTCCTTCGGGCATAAACCGGAGACCCGTAAAGGCCGGCCGGTTGAGCAGCAGGGGAACGGCAATCTTCCGGTGATCCCCGTTCTTTTGCAGATCCTGTACCCACAAGGTGGGCGTTCCCCGGCCGTTTCCCCCTGGCAGCTCAGCATTCACGGAAAGCCGGCCGTCCACGCCTGTCCGGACATTTTGCTTCAGCTCCGTTTTCTTCCCGTCGGTTATCCGCAGCTGCAGTTGCCGGAAAACGACCGCTGAACCGTCGGTATGCCGCAACTGCAATTCAAAAGGAGTACGTCCGGCATTCTCCCCGGTTCCGGACCGGTAGCTGACCAGCCAGTCCTGCCGCCCGGCCGCGCTGAGGTAAAAATGTTTTTTGAAAATATAGTCCGTCCCGAAATTCCGCATCCAGTTGGTATAGGCCCGGATGACGTAGCCGCCCTGGGGAAAATCTTTATGGTCCAGCGCAATGCTGCCCGCAGCCAGCCCGTTGATCACCGGCACCATAATCCGCCTGGCCAGGTGGTTGCTGTCGTCCGTTATCTCAACATAGAGCAGCCTGCTTTTTTCACAGGCGTAAAGGTAGTCGGCCTCCAGCAGATAACCTTTGAACCAAAGGGTATCTCCGGCGGCGTAAGCCGGTTTGTCTGTCTGCAGATAAAGTTTTTCAATCTGCTGCCGCTGGGTGAAGGTATTGATGTCGGAGAAGATGCTGCCGACTCCGGATTTCGAAGCGTCCTGTGCTATGGCAGCGGTACAGCACAAAAGAAAAAAAAGAGATAGACAGGACGATATCGTTTTCAAAAAGAAGCTAAAATAAGGCTCAGGAGATCACTGATAGGTAGGGCAGTTCAGGGAGCGCAGGGCCCCGCCGTAGCGGCCGCTGCCCAGGTTAAAGGTAACGGTCAGGCCTGCAAAATAATACCAGTCCTTGTGTTTGGGAGAACCCCGGAAAGAACCGTCGGCTGGATAGGGATCGTTTTCGTGGCCGGGCAATTCCTTGGTACGCCATGCAAAATAGGCGGCGTTGGCGCCCCGCTCTTTCTCCAGCACATTTCTGTCGACATAGGTATTGCTGACATCGTCCAGATAGTCCGTAAATGTCTTCCGCAGGCTCAGCTCCGCCCCGATATTGATCTGGTCGTTAATCGCATATTTGACGCCGACGCCGAAGGGGATAGACAGCTGGGTCAGCTTATAGGGATCACGGTCCGGGTATTCGCTCAGCCCCTGCCCTTCGGTGCTCAGCGGCTGCAGGTAGACTTTGTTGGACAGGCTGTCCGCCGTATAGGGGTTGAAGTGATAAACCCCGATGCCGGCAAAGACATAGGGGGTAAACCTTCTTTCGGTAATATCCATGAAATTATATTCGGCCAGCAGCTGAAAATCGGATACAAAGGTCTTGAAATCGAGGTTACGCAGGCGGGTGCTACCGCTGGAAGAATGGCGGTCGGCTCCCGAAAGGGTGGTAAAGGTGGCCCCCAGGCGTACATCCAGTCCCTTGTACACATATTTCCGGAACAAGGCCCCCACGGCCAGGTGCGACTCGTCGAGGTTGATGCGTTCTCCCTGCAGGTCGCCGTTGTAGGTGCTCATGCCGAGAAAAGCGCCCAGCTCCATACCGCCCTGGGCATATAACCCGGTACAAAAAGCAAACAGCAGGCCAAGGGTGAAAATTACTTTCTTCAAGGTGTAAGGATTTAAAGTTTTCCGGCCCATAAAATAACGAAAAATCAGGGAGAAAAGTATGGATCGGGCGACAAAGGCGCCGGAAAGCGGTCATTCGCCGGGCAGAAAAAGCGGTCCGGGGCTCGTTAGGATTCCGCTTTTTTCAGGATCGCGATCTGCCCGGCGTGATAGATATCGTGGTGAATGACCCCCTGGATCAGCTGGCGGAAATCATAGTTACGTCCCGGCACCTGAGTGTCGAGCAGCGTGTCATCTGCTTGTTCCAGCCCCGCGATAATCTGCTGCTGACCGCTTTCCAGCGCTTCCAGCAGCATGGGCCAGGCTTTTTCCGGGTCCGGGTGTGTACGGGTCCAGTCAAAGCTCTCCGTTTGCGCTATGGCAAACCGGGCGTCGCCTTGCAGACGCCTGTTCAGGAACTCACGCCAGCCCACCAGATGCGCGAGCAGCTCAGCAATAGCGTGCCTGCCGGGCAGCGGCCTGGCAAAGGCGATATCCGGGGTGATGTCCCCGAGGATTTTGGTTACAGAGTCGCCATACCAGGGATCGCCCGCATAGGTGTTCTGCAGGTCATGAATGAGATGGCGGATCTGGAGGTTTGGCATGAGAACAGTTATGACCGGATATTCCGGAGCAGGAAAAAGTACCCGCCGGGAACTTACCGGAATATCCGCTAAAAAGATATCTTCAGCCGGGGGCGGAATATTACCCTGAACGGGCAAAGAGAAAACAATACAGAAAGGCCTATTCGATAAAAACCTTGGTCATGCCATGGTAATGATGCTGCAGCTCGTGGACCGTCAGCCCGTCCGTGATATCACGGTCATGCTCTCCGTGGCAGCTCAGGTTAATGAGATTATCATTGCCCCGTTTCCGGTATTTCAGCGTAAAGGGACCATGGGTATATGCCTGCCCTTCCCCGTCCTGTACGGGAGCTTCGCTGCGTTCAAAGCCGAGACGGAACAGCCATGTCTCGGTCAGCGGTATGGGCTGCATATCTTTTGCCTCATACCAGAAAATTTCCCCGCCGATATCCACCCCCGCTTTTTCCATGCCGATCTTATCCACTTCTCCTTCCGTTATTCTGCCTTCGTTGGGTACCAGTACCCAATCACCTTCCCTGACTTCATTTAGGTGTTGCATAAGCGCTTTTTATTCCGTGAACAGATATTTAAATATCGGAATAAGTTTTCAATTTTCAAAACCTCACAAGCGCTCTTTACTCCTTTTACCTTTTACCCTTCTCCTTTTACCTTTTACCTTTTACCTTTTACCTTTTACCTTTCACCTCCCTTCTCCACCACGTTTAGATAACGGGCCATCCAGTAAGGCAGCAGGTATTCGGCGCCGGTGAGGGCTGTCCTGCCTCCGTCTCCCCCGTCCAGGTTAAAGGCGTTTGCATTAAAGCGGGCGACGGGCAGCTCGCCGGGCGGCAGCACCTCCTCCGTATACTGGTTCCGGAATCCGGGGTCCTGCCGCAGCGTAATGTCTTTCCGGAATGAATTTTTTACGGTCCATCGTATACGGTCCATCGCAAATTCCCGGAGGTACCAGAGGGTGGCGGCCTTGTCAAAAGAGCCTTCCGTAGCAAGGGTGACCAGGTTCCATACCGGGTTCTTTTCCGGCCGTTCGATCTGCCAGTGCCGCCGGATGGTCCCGGCATACTGCCGCTGCAGCGCTTTCGTAAAGGCATAACGGTACAGCACCCAGTAGCTCAGAAAGGCCATCTCGTCGTCGGAGTGATTCCAGTGTCCGTTGCCCATGTCATGCCCCCGGTATGTATATCCGGGAGTAGCCCTGATCCGGTACGGATCGATCAGGATATTGCGGAGATACCCGTATCGATCCATCAGCCGGGTCGCTTCCTTTTTGTAGAGCTCTCTGCCGGTGAGGGCATAGCCCAGCTGCAGCCCGGCGATAAGGGTAATGCTGCCCAGCCGGCGGTCGCCGATCGTTTCGGGATAGCTGTTGATATACTCCGGGTTCCACCGTCCCCAAAGGGTGGGCTGACCGTCGGCATCCACCAGATAATAATTGTGGGCGACGATATGGGTGAGGATCTTATCGATGAAGTCCGCTACCCTTTTTTTCTCCGCGGCCGTTTTGGCCACAAACTGATCCATCAGGGCGGCCACAAAGATGTACCCGACAAATTCGTCGCTGCTGGTGGTGCCTTTCCATTCCCAGCCGCTGTCCGGCGAGGGACGCCAGGCCGCGGGGTCCGACACCTTATAGCCGCTCCGTTCAAAGGTTCGCGCCGGAAAGCCCCTGACGCTGGTTACGGAAATCAGCCGCTCGTAGGCGGCAAAGGACTCCCAGGCATACCTTGCAGCTTCTTCCTCCCCGGTCACCGCATAGCGAAAAGCCTGGCTGCCCAGATAAAAGGCGGTCCACAGCCCGTCGTTGTCGGTATCGATCATCTCCGCCGTGGAGAGGTCGCCCGGCGTCTTCAGCCGCAGCTCGGCCAGCAACCCATAGCGGATATGCCGCTTTCTTATCTCCCGCTGAAAATACTGCGCTTTCTGCAGCAGGGTCTGCCGGATAAAACGGATCTCGTTCAGGGCGGTGCCCGTCAGCAGGTAGATATTGCCCCGGCTGTCCGCCGCCAGGTCCTCTACCGCCTCGTCGTTCAGCCATCTTTCAGAGGCATAGTAGCGGAACCTGCCCGGCCCGTCGTCCATAAAAGCCCCCCGGGAGGTACCCGCCCAGCATTTTCCGCCGGCGATCATCAGCCGGCGTATATCCGGCACCGGTACCCGGGTCTGCAGCGCCAGGCTGGTATCGCCGGTAACCCGGCTGATGCCGTAATATCCTCCGGCGGTGCCGATGAGGATATCCTTGCCGCGGACGGCAAAGGCCTGCAGGTTTTTGCCGTGGTGTAGCGCTTTTAGTTTTTTATCCGACAATCTATATACTGAATTATTACTCAGTGCATAATATTCATTTTTATAAACCAGGATATCAAGCAGCGGCTCCGGCGGGGCGGCGATTTCCGTAAGACGGCCATCCCGGTATATCCCTGCGGCATGATCGCCGGTCAGCAACACGCTTCCGTCAGCCGCCACGGCCATACGGGAAAAGCGGCCGGGAGGCAGCATCCCGAAAGGCGTTCCCGCCCGGGCATTGCTCAGGAACCGGTCTTCATACAGGTAATACAGGCTGCCGGTGCTGTCCTGCAGGGCAATATCCACGGGTACCTTTCCGGCCAGCGGGCGGTATAGCAGATCCTTCACCAGCCGGCGGCCGCTGATCCGGTAAAGACCGCTGTCGCCCAGCACATGCACATTGTCGTCCCCGTCTACCAACACTTTGGTCAGGCGGCCTGCGCCGGGTGTGTTGTCCGGATAATACTTTACCGAAACCGGCTGCAGAAAGACGGTATCGGGATCAGGACCGCCGGCCACAGCAACGCGGCAAACGGCACAGCAAAGCAATAGGATAATGATACGGTTCCTTGTCATGGGCTTGTACTTAACGGGTCAGCTTTTCCGGATCCGCTACGGCATGCCGGATGGATTCCCGGTGCGGCACGGGATTGAAGGAATAGGTCATGTGCAGCAGCCCGTCCGGAGTTTGAATCAGCGCGGGATAGGAAAAGCTACCTTGTCCGGGCGGATGATCCTCGACGGGTATTTTCCAGCGCCAGGTCTTTCCTTCGTCGTCCGACAGGTAGAGACTGAGCCGGTAACGGCCATCGTCCGCATCATTGAGCAGCAGCGCCCATTTTCCATCCTGCAGCACACAGGCGGCCACGCTGGCGGTGCTGGGTATATCGGTTTTCGCTGCCGCCGTCCAGCTCATCCCGCCGTCCCGCGACAGGCTTATCTGCATCCGCGAGGGGGCGTCCCCGTTATCCCGCATAAAAGCCACGATCGACCCATCCTTCCGCTGCGCGAGGGCGGGCTGCACATTGCCCCGGCCCACGATGGGAAGACCGGCCTTCCAGGAAGTCCCGTCGTCGTCCGATATGGCCACCAGCGACAGGTTGAACCCATCCGAATAAAGGGGAAGCAGGATCCGGTCATCCGGCAGCAGCAGGGGCCGGATGCGGGTCATCCAGCCCAGGCTGCGCTTGGCAGGATCCTGACTGGCCGTGATGATCATATCGTCGTACCGCGGTGCATAAGTGCCCCAGCCCGCTCCGGTTCCCGGTAGCGCTTTCAAACGTTCCTCCACAGCGGAGGCGAACCGGTCATCCGGCTTCAGCAGGATATTATCCTGCCAACTCCAAACTGGTTTTCCGTCCTTTGCAAAGTTTGTTGCCGTTTTATATTTAAGCAGGGAATATTCCCAGCGGTTGGCCAATACCGCGATCCAGACGAGGAAAAGCTTTCCGTGATGGTTCAGGAAAAGCACCGGGTTGCAGTCCGGCAGACCCGGGGTATCCGCCAGGAGGAACGGCTTGCTCCAGGTTGTTTTTCCCTTTTGCAGGAGGGCGCCCATGATCTTTACGTCATCCGCCTTGCGCTCGCCGCTTCCCTGAAACCACGCGGCCAGCAGGTCACCGTTGGGGAGGCTTACCATGCTGCTGCCATGCGCATGCTGTTCCTGCAGCGGGAAGATGAGGGTGCCGGTGATGCCGGCGGGAGGAGTACGCAGCCCTTGTGCGTCTGCCGATAGCCGGACGGTGAAAAAAAGCAAAAAAAGAACAATCAACCTTCTCATTTTCAATAAAAAACCTCCTTTTATTTCAAGTACCACATTTTTGTGTTCCGGGTATCTTCGCCGAAGACGGCTATGGCTTTATCATAGGCTTCCCGGTTGAGGTTTCTTTCATTATCGGGATAGATAAACCGGTAGGGAATATTGTGCTGGGAGGCTGCCGGTCCGATGCGGGAATTGAAGTCCAGGATATCGCCGGTACGCCGGTAGTCGAACCAGCCTTCGGGCCCTTTGAGGAAAAGGGCCGCCCATTTCTGCCCGATGAGCTGCTTGAGCGTGCCGTCGTATTTTACCGCAGGCTGGTCATAATAATGGGCATCGTCGGCTTCCCGGCTTACCCCCCAATAGTCCATGGCGGCTTTTATACCTTTATAATACAGCGATTCGGCTGTTTCCCCGGGCACGTTCACCCCGTTCTGCTGCGCTGCCTCCGCCAGGATAAAGCACACTTCCGGATAGGTCATGAGACTGGCCCTGACGGCCGCGTCCTGATCCTTATAAAACAGGTCCAGCGCCAGGGTGGAGATATGCTCATCGCCCCCGTTATAGTCGTACGGGGAATTGATGGCATTGGGAACCCCGACGTAAGGGTGATGATCCACCGTAGCCTGGGCGGGATCGCCGGTGGTCTTGTCGACCAGCATAGGGAGACGGGGATCGTTCCGCTGCTGGAGAAAGTCTACAAACTCCTTGCTCGGCTTACGCTTGATAAATTCTGCAAAAGGATCGGTAAGGTTGCCCCCTCCGCCGGTGGGACCGCCGGGCCATTTGAAGGTACCTACATAGGGCACTTCAGCGTTGTCTCCGTTTCCGGTGAAGATGGGGTATTTTTCCGGATGGGACACGATCTCCTGGATCTGCGGTATGGCATCGGTATATTTCTTGGCGCAGCGCAGGAGCAGTCTCAGCCGGAGGGAGTTGGCCAGCTTCTGCCAGCCTTCCTTGCTGCCCTGGTAAAGCGCATCGTTATTTTCATCGATGTCCCCGGTAGCGGTGTCCAGCCGGTTATTGGCCTCCTCCAGCTTCTTCAGCAGGTCGGGATAGATATCCTCCTGTTTGTCATATTGGGGATGGACTATTTCTTTGTCGCCGGAGAGCTGCAGGGCTTCCAAATAAGGTATATCACCCCAGCGGTCGGTGATGTAAGCAAAGTTGAAGACCTCGAGTATATCGGCAACGGCTACGTACTGGTCAGCTTTTTCCGTTTCTGCGATATCCCGCAATTCTTTGACCGTAGTCAGCCGCAGGTAATCGGCGTCCCAGCTGCCGGCATCCCAGCCCCAGGTATCGTTGCCTTCGTTCCGCACCATGGTGATGTACCGGCCTGCGGAAGCCGGCTCATCCATATAAGCCGATTTCTGATAATCATAGGCGGTGGAAACGATGGCTTTGGTCATATAAAAGATGTCCCTGGTGGTCCTTGCGTTGTTGGGGTCGGTGTTCATGTCATCGAAGTTGCCCGTACAGGAGGACAGGGCAAGCACAACGATGAGGGAAGAGCCAGAAATTATTTTTCCGGATATCATGGTCTGTCGTTTTAGAAAGTAAGGCCTATTTTGAATCCGTATGAGCGGGTATTGGGAAGGGTCCATCCGCCTACGCCGGGGGTAAAGGATCCATTCTGGATCACCATGGAGGTCTCCGGATCATACCCCACGTCGGCCACCGTCCAGCTGAAAAGGTTCCGGGCGATAAACCCTACTGAAATACCCGTAACCGGCACCCTTCCCAGCATCTTTTTGCTGAAGGTATAGGTGAGCGACACCTCCCTCAGCTTCACGTAGGTGGCGCTGAAGGTGGAGCGTGAAGGAAAATCCCAGTAGTAGCTGCCGTAATAAGATTCGGGATCCAGAATAGCGGTATTCTTTACAAATGAACCGTCCGCCTGCTGTACATACCCATCGGTGATGCTGCCGTCGGTGCGTTGCCGGCCCTGGTCGTCCGTCCAGCTTAGTCCGCCCGATTGGGGGTCCCTGCCGGGCACGGTAATGGTGGTCCGCCCGTCGGAAAGCAGGTTTTTGGCCACATAGGAGAAAAACTGTCCTCCCTGCCGCCAGTCGAGCAGCGCGCTGAGGGTAAAGCCTTTGAAAGAGAAATTATTGGTAAAGCCGACCATGAAGTCCGGGTTATAATTCCCGATCTTTACCTTTTCGGTAGCATCCTGGTAGTTACCGGCATCATCCAGCCAGGGTTGTCCTTTATAAGGACCGTCGGGAACCGTCATCCAGGTGGTACCGTAAAAGTCCCCTATCTCGTTGCCCTCGCTGACATAGAAGGTCACCCCTTCCGCACCGCCCAGCGATATCTGGCTGATCCCTTCCGTAAGCCGGACCACCTTGTTGTGGTTACGCGTAAAGTTGGCCGTGAGGTCCCACCTGAAGGCCCGGTCTACCGGCACGGCATTGAGGGATATCTCCACGCCTTCGTTGCTGATCTTGCCGGCGTTCACCGACTTGGAAGCATAGCCGGTAGCTGTGGTAACGGGGATGTTGAGATGCTGGTTGACGGTGTTGGTCCGGTACCAGGTAAAATCAACCCCGAGGCGGTCGGACAGGAAGCGCAGATCGGCGCCAAACTCCACGGAGGTGCTGAGCTCCGGCTTCAGGTGGTTATTAGCGAGGCTTGACGAAATATTGGCGACATTCACGTTTCCCCATTCGGAAAGCGATACGGTATTGTATAATTCGTAAGGGCCTACGTCATTACCCACGCGCGACCAGTTGGCGCGCAGCTTGGCAAAGGACAGCGTTTCGGTGCGGAACTTGAAGATATCGCTGATGACGGCGCTCAGGGAGGCGGAAGGATAGAAATAGGAACGGCTTTCCGCCGGCAGCGTGCTGGACCAGTCGTTCCGGGCCGTCAGGTCCAGGAAGACCATGTTTTTGTAGGCCACCTGCCCCATGCCGTATACGCTGTTGATCCGTTTTTTCGACTTCCCTGCACCCGAGAGGTTTTGCACTGTCCCCGCCTTGGCGTTCCCGATGCTGTACAGCTTGGGCGAGACCAGCTCATTGGTGGACATGTGGATATTATTATAATGCTGGATCATCTGGTTGGCCCCCGCCGAAAGGGAGACAAACCAGTCGCTGCTGACGTTTTTCTTATAGCTCAGCAGCACGTCGGTGTTCTGTTCGCTGAAAAACAGCTTTTCGAAGGCATAGGCGCCGTTGGGATAGCCGTCGGAGCTGAAGGCCTTCCGGCTCTCCCGGTCTTCGTTGTAGTAGTCGAGCCCGGTACGGCCCATGATGCTGAATTCCGGGGTAATGTCTACCGTAGCCTGCACATTCCCTGTAAGCCGGTCCCTTTTGAAGCCGTTGATGGATTCATAGGCCACGAAGTAAGGATTGTCGTTGCCGCCTGGCACGGGCGCATACTGCTGAAGACCTTCCTGGCCGGGCACCCAGTAATTGCGCAGCTTGCGGGTGTCCACGTTGGGCGTCAGGGTGTATACGATATTGTTCACGCTGCCCCGGTTGTAGGTGGGGCGGTTATCGGAACCGTTATTCGTATAAGCCACATTGGCGTTTACCCTGATGCCCGGGCGCAGGTTGTAGCCGGCGGCCAGGCTCAGGTTATTCCGGGAAAGATCGGTATTGGGCACGATGCCCTTGTTTTGCATATTGCCGTAGGAAAGGCGGAAGTTGCCGTTGTTATTGGCCCCGGTCACCGCCACGCTGTTGGTGATCGTGGACCCGGTCCGGTAAAAATTCTTCACCCGGTCCGGGTAGGCCACCCAGGGTATCGGTACGGGGTTGCCGTCGGCGTCCAGGGGGCTGTCCCACTGTACCCGCTTGCTCCCGTCGTTGAGCCGGGGTCCCCAGGTGGCGTCGGAGATCACGTCGTCCGTTCCCGGCCGGTCTCCCGCCCCGAATACATTCTGGAACTCCGGAAACTGCCAGGCTTTGTCGAACATGACGCTGGAGCTCACGTTTACGCCGATCCCCTTCTTGGCTTCCGAACCGTTTTTGGTAGTGATCAGGATAACCCCGTTGCCGGCCCGGCTCCCGTAAAGCGCAGAGGCGGCGGCGCCCCGGAGCACCGAAACGGAGGCGATATCATCGGGGTTGATGTCCGAAATAGGGTTGCCGTAGTCCACGATCTGGTTGTTGCCGCTGCCCCCGCCGAAGGGCTGGGAAGCGTTGCCATTGACGGCGTTGTTCATCGGCACCCCGTCCAGCACAATCAGGGGCTGGTCTTCGCCGTACAAGGTACGCTTGCCCCGGATGTTGATGAATACGCTGGCGCCGGGGTCGGGCGAGGTGCTGCGTATGTTCACCCCCGCCACCTTGCCCGAGAGGGCGCTGACCATATTGGGGGCACGTACGTCGCTCACGGCCGAGCCGTTGAGCTGGGTTACGGAATAACCCAATGCCTTCTCCTCCCGCTTGATGCCCAGGGCGGTGATGACCACGTTGTCCAGGGACTTTGTTTCCCGGGAAAGCGTGACGTTGAGCTCCGTTTGGCCACCGACCGCTACTTCCCGGCTCTGGTAGCCCAGGAAGCTGAATACCAGCGTGGTGCCGGCGGTAACATTTTCCAGCGTATACCGGCCCTGGTCGTCTGTGGTTGTTCCCCGGGCGGCGCCCTTTACGGTAATGCTCACCCCGGGAAGGGGATTGCCGGCCTCATCCGTGACCCTGCCCCGGATATCCTGGCGCTGCTGTATGAGATAGCCGGCTTCCGGACCGTGCAATACGGGAAGATGTTCGGGAAAAAGAGAACGCCCTGCGGCCCCTGCCGGGGCTGGAAGCAGGGCAAGAGACAGGCAGCCCCACTGGATAGCATTCCGGATGAAAGGAGAGATGCGTAGCGATGTTTGCATAGATAAATAAATTGAAGTATGCGGATGATCATGCGTTGCTGATGATATGCCCTGCGCTTCATTTCTCCTGCCCGAAACAAATTTGACGAATAAACACACGTCTTTTTTTCTTATTCTTATCCTTTTATTATACGATCTTATCCTGCCGCGAAGGCCCGTTGGCGCCGCCTTCCGCAAAAGTTGGCGCTTTCTATCCGCGTTTTTATATCTTTGTGCCCCTGTAATCAATAAAACAACACACAGCTATGGCATCAAAGAAGATCGTGGATCTGTTAGGCGACCAGGCGGAATACCTGCTGAATCACCAATGCAATACCGTAAAATCATCTCAGCTGACCCTTCCGGCGGCCGACCATGTGGACGAGGTATGGGCGCATTCCAACCGGAGCAATCAGGTGCTGCGCAGCATGCAGGCATTGCTTGGCCATGGAAGGCTGTCCGATACCGGCTATATCTCCATTTTCCCGGTGGACCAGGGCATCGAGCACAGCGCCGGCTCCGCTTTCGCCCCCAATCCCATCTACTTTGATCCTGAAAACATCATCCGGCTGGCCATCGAAGGCGGCTGTAATGCCGTAGCGTCTACCTACGGCGTGCTGGGCATCATGGCCCGCAAGTACGCCCATAAAATACCTTTTGTCGTAAAGATCAACCACAACGAATTTCTCAGCTATCCCAACCGGTTCGATCAGCAGATGTTCGGCACCATCCGCAGCGCCTGGAACATGGGGGCTGTGGCAGTGGGCGCCACCATATACTGGGGCTCGGCCGAGAGCAGCCGCCAGCTGCGCGAAGTAGCGGAAGCCTTTGAAATGGCCCATGAGCTGGGCATGGCCACCATCCTCTGGTGCTATACCCGGAACAACGGCTTTAAGGTAGACGGGGTGGATTACCATACCTCCGCCGATCTTACCGGTCAGGCCAATCACCTCGGGGTGACCATCCAGGCCGACATCATCAAGCAGAAGCTGCCGACCAACAACGGGGGCTACCTGGCTACCAAGCACGGAAAAACCCATCCCCTGGTATATGAAAAGCTGACCTCCGACCACCCGATAGACCTCTGCCGCTACCAGGTGCTGAACTGCTACAGCGGCCGCGTGGGACTGATCAATTCTGGCGGAGAATCCAAAGGAGCTTCCGACCTGGCCGATGCCGTAGCTACGGCCGTGATCAACAAACGGGCCGGCGGCATGGGGCTGATTCTGGGTCGTAAGGCCTTCCAGCGACCCTTCGAAGAAGGGGTGGAATTGCTAAAAGCTATCCAGGATGTGTATCTGGATAAGGGAATTACGATTGCATAAAAATTTGTATTTTAGTGTAGCAAAGGGAAAGGGGAATTCCGCTGCCCGGATTTGCTGCACTTTTTTTATCAGGATATCCGGGTTATCGTTAATCAACCAAATGCGATCATGTCTAAATGGTTTGAACGGATAAAGACAGGTATTCTCACCTCTACTGTCGAAAAGAAGGAAGCGCCGGACGGATTATGGCACAAATGCCCGCAGTGTAAGAAGACCGTGACGACCAAAGATCTGAAAGAAAATCTGTACGTCTGCGACCAGTGCAATTATCATAATCGGATCAACTCTGCAGAATATTTTGATATCCTCTTTGACGAGGGGAAATTTACCGAGCTGTTTGAAAAGCTTGCACCCAAGGACGAGCTGGGGTTTAAAGACCTGAAGCCTTACAAACAGAGGTTGAAGGACGCGCAGAAAAAAACCGGCCGCAAAGACGCCATGACGGTGGGGGCAGGAAAAGTCAACGAGGCGCCGCTCGTCATCGCCTGCATGGATTTTGATTTTATCGGCGGCTCGATGGGGTCGGTGGTGGGTGAAAAGATATCCCGCGCCATCGATCACTGCATCAAAAAGAAGACTCCCCTGCTCATTATCTCGAAATCGGGGGGCGCCCGGATGATGGAAAGCGCCTTTTCCCTCATGCAGATGGCCAAAACCTCGGCCAAGCTGACCCAGCTGGCCGACGCAAAGCTGCCCTACATCTCGCTGATGACAGACCCTACCACCGGCGGGGTAACGGCTTCCTTTGCCATGCTGGGAGATATCAATATCGCCGAGCCCGGCGCGCTGATCGGTTTCGCAGGACCGCGGGTGATCCGCGAGACCATAAAAAAAGACCTTCCGGAAGGTTTCCAGAGCGCCGAATTCCTGCTGGAGCACGGCTTTCTTGATTTCATTGTAAACCGGAAGGATTTAAAGAGAAAACTGAGCGATTTTCTGGAGATGATGACCCACTGAGCACAGATATTTTTCCGGCTCGTCTTCCGAACCCTGTTACGTTCAAAAAAACAATTGTCCTTTGGCGGAGATCAAAAACCGGTCGGCCTATTTCGAGTATCATATTGACGAGCAATATACGGCCGGAATTGTGCTCACGGGTACCGAGATCAAATCACTCCGGGAAGGCAAGGCCAGCTTCAACGACGCCTACTGCTACTTTTCCGCCGCCGGGGAGCTGTTTGTAAAGAACTTCCATATCTCCGAATATTCCCACGGCACCTATGCCAATCACGATCCGCTCCGGGAACGGAAGCTGCTGCTGCAAAAACGCGAGCTGCGCAAGCTCCAGGGCAGGATCAAGGAAAGGGGCTATACGCTCGTACCCCTGCGCCTCTTTATCAACGAAAAAGGCCTGGCCAAGGTGGTCATCGGGCTGGCCAAAGGCAAGAAGGTGCACGACAAACGGGAAAGCATCAAGCAGCGTGAAGCCGAGCGTGAGATCCGCCGGCATTATAAATAATCATCCGGCCGCAGCAGCCTGTCCGGATGCGCCGCTTCCCGAGCCCGTACCGCACTAATTCACCCGGCTCCTCTCCTCCTCATTCCCCGTTTTTACCGGGGTCCTTTCACGGGTATTGTTGCCGAAGTTCCAGGTAGCGGTAAATTTTATATTACTGAAAACCTGGAAATTGGTATAGGTTTCATGAATATTGTTCACCGTTGAACGGATCACCGCAGCGCTGGATTGCAATACATCGACAGCATCCAGGGAAAGGCTGAGCTTCTTTTTAAAAACCAGACCCTGTACGCCCACATCAAGCTTATAATAGGTATCGGATCTTCCAAAATGGTCGATCTCGGGAAACTGGCACCAAAAGCCCAGATTTCCCGTAATCGTTTTTTCTTTGTTAAAGAAAAAGGTGTTGTTCGTTGCCATATACACCCCCCATCCATCGATCCCGCTGATATAAGGCAGGCCGGATCGGGCAATCGTATAATAACCATTTACCTGATTATCGCTTTCCATCCACCGGAAAGGACGAAAGGACAAGGATTCAGAAAAGCCGATGCGACGGGTCTTTATAAAATTCAACGGGGTAGTATGAATATAATTACTGTCCACATCCGCGTAGGTGACCTGGGTAAATCCGTTGTTGATGATATTAAAGTAAAAAGAAGTCGTCAGGAGACTTTTATAAGCATGGGTCAGCTCAATATTGCTGATGTACTCGGGCTGCAGATACGGATTCCCTTCCACGTAGGAATAAGCCGTCATTAACGACTTATATGGATTAAGGTCCCAGAACGTAGGGCGGTGTATCCGTTTGTCAAAGGTCAGGGAAAAGCTGTTTTCTTTATCTGCTGTATAAGTCGCCAAAAAAGAAGGGAATAGCTTGAGATAATTATCGGCCGTCTTTTCATTCTTGAAATACGAAGTACCGGTCGTTTGCGTGATCTCAGCACGGATACCTGCGCTCAGCTTCCATTTCCCGGCCGTCTTTGCTCCGCTGGCATAGAGCGCCTGGGTATTTTCGATATACCGGTATTCATTGCTCAGCTCATGATTCAATATCAGCTCGTCATCCACTTTATCATAATAATAAATGTTGCTGTAGTTATCGATAAAGCTGACCTTACCGCCCATCATCAGCTTGGCAAAGGAAACAGGAAGCTCCAGATCAGCTTTAAAGGTATAGACCTTTATATCCTGCACGGTAGTATCATAGTATCGCTTTAAGCCGGAAGGTATCAAAGCACCGGCACCGGTATAGCTGTTGGTTTCAAAATCCGATCTGTCGTGCCGGTAATAGTTAAAATAGTCGGCATTTAAGATCAGTTTCCCTCCGGACGCGCCGATATCCTGCAGGAGATGCATATTAAATGCATTGCTATAGGCGACAGGATAATAAACGGCGTCGGTACGCAGGACAGAATCGACCGTTCCGCTTTTGTTATACACCGGCACATGGATATGATCCGCGCCGTCATACACCCGCTTTCCAAATTGATATTTCACCCCTGACGATGTACGGGACGACAGGGCGTAATCCGCACCCCCTGACAGGTTAAAAGAGGACCCTTTATAATCGCCGGTATCCTTCATGGCCCAATGCTTTCCCGGATAATACACATCGATCCCATATCCTTCCAGCTCACGGCCTTTCAGGTAGCTGATGCCCGCGTAAGCAGATAATCTTCGGTTATTATAGTTCAGATTAGCGCTGCCGTTGGCATAGCCATAGTTCGCCACTCCGTAATCAGGCGGATTGGTAAACATAAAACGGAGCAGGGAGCCTTGTATATTACCGCTGAATCCGGCTTTATCACTGTGCTTCGTTACAATATTGATCAGTCCCGCATTACCTTCCGCTTCATACTGCGCAGACGGATGCGTAATAATTTCAATTTTTGAGATCTGGTCGGCCGACAGGGATTTCAAATAGTTAATCATATCCTCCCCCGATAAAGGTAACAGCCGGTTGTCCTGCATAATGCTTACCGTTCCCTTACCGGCAATGGAAATGCTGTTCCCGGATATCTTTACGCCGGGCGCCTCGCTTAATGCAGCCAATCCATTGCTTCCGGCAGCCGCGATGCTATTGCTCAGATCAAATATGATCCGGTCTGCTTTTCTTTCAATGGCCGGTTTGGTATCTACGACGGTTAATTCGTCCAGCGACCGGCTTAAGGGTTTTAAGACAATATGGATAAGGGTGTCCTTGCTGATATCGACGGGCAATACCTGCTCTGCATAGCCTAAAGCATGCGCCGCCAAATTATAATATCCGGAGCGCAAGGCATTAAACGTAAAATGGCCGGTACTATCTGCCTGCGTGACAGCAGCCACTTTTGTTTGGGTATCGCTTAAGGAAACCGTTGCGTAAGGGACAGGGCCGTCATGTAAACCTGTAACTGATCCGCCCAGTTGCGCCTGGCCATAGCATATATTAACAGATAAAAATACGCAGGGAATTAAAATAAGATAGTTAACAAAACGCATTTCATTCCAAGGGTTGGGGCTTCAAATTTTTAAGCTGTTGTGTCTGAAAATATCTTTTATAGGTCACTCATCGCCGAATACCGCTTTGATGGCTTTTAAATAAGCATCTCCGTATTTCTTTTCCGGCAACAGGAAGCTTCCTTCTGTCCACTCATTCCAGGCATTCAGCACAATAATCTTATGTCTGGGATTATATTCATCTAAAAAACGTTTTGCATCTTCCAGCGCGCCCTGAAAAGCCGCCGGGGTATTACCGGTGAGCACCGGCGTCCACGGATAGGTTTTCAGTTCAAACTTATCGCTCTGCATGCAACGCGGACTGGCATCCCATCCCATCGATACATTGGGTGTATACAGGATATCCGGATAATCGCTGATAAACTGTCTCCAGTATTTTTTATTTGCTTCCAGCGCTTTACTGTAGGGCACCGTGGGGAAACCGGCGCCGCTGATGTCAAAGTGATGCACATAGCAATAACTTGACGCGCTTTCACATCCCAGCGCCTTGACCATCTCTTTCGCATTACGCGGCGCATCAGGCCCTTTTATCTGCCGAGCCGATCCGTCGTTGATCATCCAGGCTTCAATGTTAAGATCTATACCCGGAAAGCCGGCCTTCCGGGCCTTTTCCTCCAGCAGGTCAATGCCCTTTTTGGCCTGCTGCAGGCCGCCCAGCCCGTTTACGAAATTCACGATGTCGTAGATCGAAAAATAAGGCTTGCCGTCTATCTTCCAGTAATTGGGCTGTTTGAAGTATTTTTCAACGATATAAGTAGAGATAGTGTCCCACAATCCCCAGGAGACCTTTCCGTCGGTCAGCTTGATCCGGTTGTTGTCAAACGTAGCCGGCTGTATATTCAGCCAGTCGTGGTTGGCCCACATGAGGGCAAATTTCATCCGGTTACGGTTGGGCGCCTTTAAAAATCCCTGTTCCAGCCCCTGCTGTAAATATTGCCCGGTATTGGCATACCAGTACCAGTCATAAATAAACACATCGATGCCGTTGTCGGCGGCCAGGTCGATCTCCCGGGCCGCCCAGCGGGGATCCGCTTCGTCAAAATATCCCCACGACGGCACTTTGGGTTGCTCATGCCCCGGGAAGCGCGGCTTCGCCGCTTTTAGCACGTCCCATTCCGTCCAGCCTTTCCCGTGCCACTTTTCGTTTATACTGTCCCGGTGATAATTCGGAAAGTAATAAGCCGCCACCTCATAAGTGTTTTTCTTTCCGCCGGGCTGTCCGGTCGGCCTGCTTCCCTGTGCAACAGCAGTCGCGGCATAACAGGAAAACAGCATGAATATCCCTATGACCTTTTTCATCTTTTCGTATTATAATCACACTGCAATATATGGACTTTCAGTTACTTAAACAGGATGCTCCACGTCTTACCGCTTCAGCACCTGCCTGATGGCATCCAGCCGGTGGGTACTATCGCCCAGGGTCGGACATATCCATCCTCCTTCATCAAACTCATTCCAGGCATACATCAGAACGACACCGGCTTTCGCAGCAACCTTGTTGCTACCTACCCAGTCCCTGGCATTTTGAAGGTTCTCTGCAATCCCGGCCGGCGTAGCATCCTGCGCCCAACCATTGGATTTATAGTATGCGCCCCACGAAACGGACCGGTCTATCCTGGGCCGGGGGCTCCACCCTGTGGTGACCCAGGGAACCACCGCTCTGCCCGTGGCCTTGTACTTTTCCCAACCGGCCCGGTCGCTGCCGGCAACCGCATCATAGGCAGCTCCGTCGTACTGGCCCCCGGTTTTGAAATTATAGGAGCTGGCATAGCAGCTTATCGCATCCGCTTTTTCATGTGTAGCGATGGAATCCGCATGCGCTGCCGAAAAGGCCATTACCACAACATAAGGATCCGGCAACCCGGCGTCCGCAGTCAGCCTGCGTAGCCGGGCGATCTCATATCCTTTTGCATCCGGGGAAGTAAACAGGTATACCAGGGGTCTTCCGTCAGCTACTTTCTGATAATTGGATGCTCCGAATCTTTTGACCAGCCATGGACCGTCGGTATCATAATCAAAGGGATTGGTTCCGAGTATAACACACCACTTGACATCACTTTTATGCAAGCTGGCCAAATACAGCTGCCTTGCCGTATCCAGTCCGCTATGGGGAGGATACCAGCAAAAGGCCCAGTAATCCAGTCCTGCATATTTTGCATAGGAAATTTCCTTGTCCATAATTTCCTGCGTAATGCCACGACATTGAATGGAATCAGCAGATATTTTCCGGCTGTAAAACGGCGCCCTGTAATGATACTGGTGCGGGCTCAGCGTATGCTCTACCTCGAGCCCCGCCTTATGTAAGGGCCCCACCCATCCGTCCCAGCGGATCGCGCCCGTAATGACCGGCTGGCCTGTCCCGGGCTGGACAGCAGCATCCTTTTTACCGGTATGGCTTGTACATCCCAGGCACAGGATCGCGACAAGGGCAATTAACAAATGTCCGGCGTATTGTTGTAATATCTTCATTTTGATCCGGAATTTACGGGATTCTCATTTTCGCGTTTGTCGGAAAGCCATTGCCGGTAAGCGGTTTCATAACTGCTTCTGCCCAGGTCTTCCGGGATAAGATCGGTATGTTTGTCCGGCGCATTCAAAAAGACTTTTCGGATAGCGTCAAGATAACCAAAGCCATATTCCGTGCAAGGTTCGATATAATGTCCCTCCCCCCATTCGTTCCAGTTATCCAGCAACAACATTTGTCCGCTCAGCTGGTTCCGGGGCAGGGTTTCAACGAAAGCCTTGGCCCGGCGCAAAAGCGTTTCAAACGCCACCGGGGGGATCGCCCATATGGAACCTTCGTCCCTCCAGCCGCTCCAGGCCTGGGAAACGGTCACCACCTGAGGCAGAATGTTGAGCTCCTGTGTTTTATGAATGCTGACCAGCTGCGAATCGATGGCCTGCTGGGGATCGGGACTGTTGGGTACATACCAGCAGTAGGCAAAGGTATAATCCAAACCCAGGCGTTTCATGAGCTCAAGATGCTTGGCATCCAGTCCCCTGTATTCCCCCAGCAGCCATAAGCCGTCGAAACCGGCCTGCTTACAGGCCTCCCGCATCTTTGCGAATGCCGCACGTACCTGCGCTTCTCCACCGAGGTCGTCCACCAGGAATTCCGGCCGGTAGATAAACAATACCGGCTTGTTGTCTATTTTAAGATAGTTTTCGCCCTTGAAATAGTTATTGATCCAGAAAGGCAGGAGGTTCTTCATGAGATCCGTTTCGTTGGCAACGCCGGCGCGTCCCCGGTTCTGATTCTCCCACATGATGGTATATTTCATCTGGTTCCTGAACCGGGATTTGTTCCGCGCCGCTATAGCGCTGCCCAGCATCTGCTCTACCGGTCCGCCCTGACTGGTCCTGTACCAGCAATAGATGAAAAAGTCCACACCATGATCCACCGCCCATTTTGTTTCCCAATCGGCTACTTCGGGGATACCCTGATCATAGAAGCCGAGGGCGGGGGTGCGTTCGGGATGTTTTATAAGCTGGCTCCACATCTCCGGACGCCCCTTCTCCCAGCCCGGAAAATAATGCGCGCCTACCAGCAGCTTCTCATCCCTTTTCACGGGCGCGGGGATATCATTGCCGGGGGTGCGGCGCATCGCCGGCAGAAACCGCAGGGGTAATGCAGCAGTGGAAAACACGGCATCGTCCTGCACGACCTCAAGCCTCACCTGTCCGTACAGCGCCTTATCTGCCATAAGCTTCCATCTGAACGTCGCTTTCCCTTCCGGCGCAATCACGACCTGCCGGGCGGCCGTATCAAGAACCCTTAGGTGCTCGGGGACCAGCAGCTTGACGGTAAACCGGACGGTGGTTTTGGCCGGGTTGAGGATCGTCGCCGACAGGGCGAACGGACGTTCCGCCCGCGTCATCGGCTGCTCACCGGCAAATGCCAGGATGCGTGGCGGGGTTTGAGCGGGGATAGCCTGCTGGGCTGTCGTTTTCAGCGGAGCCATTCCTGTCCAGAGGCCGGTCAGTACTACCAGGCCATGCAGCATTGTCTTGTACGGGTACTTCATCGTTACATTGTTTAAAAGTTCTTCAGGGATTTCTGATTTGAAGTTTCTGATTTGAGGTTTCTGGTTTGAGGTTTCTGGTTTGAGGTTTACGTCGTTCACAAAGATTTTTTAGCGGTCTCCGTGAACGCTGCGCGTTTCTGGTTCAATAGTCTAAGGTCCAAAGTCTAAAGTTGATTTGCCTGGAATGAAATCTTAGATTTTAGACCTTGAACTGAATGCCCTTCACCTTTCGCCTTTAACCTTTCGCCTTATTCCCCCTTTAGGGGGTTAGGGGGTTAATATCCCGGATTTTCAACCAGATTAGGGTTATTGGCTGTTCTGGCAAGGGTAATGGGTAAGTAATAATTCTGCGGGTAAAAAGCGGGAGGCGTCACCGTTCCGTCGGTTTTCTCAACCACCATTAATTTGTATTTTTTTGTGGCGTAATCCAGAATATAGCGCAGGGCGGAGTTATTCCGGGAAAGGACCTGCACGGCAATTCTCCATCTGCGCAGGTCCCAGTACCGATGTCCTTCAAAGGCAAGCTCAACTTTCCGCTCATGACGTATGTCATCCACGCCAACAGATCCCAGCGCCGCTATACCTGCCCTTTCCCTGATTTGATTAACCGCATCGAGGGCATCCCCGGGCTTTCCCGTATTCAGGGCGGCCTCCGCATAATTAAGCAGCACCTCTCCATAGCGGAACACCATCCAGTTTGTTGAGGAAGTGGCCCAGTCCCCGTTAGAGCCTATCAGGTTACCGTGATTTTCATCCATGTACTTCAATACTCCGAATCCCGTGGCATTTACATTCTGGGTTCCGTTGGCCAGTATGCCATTATAGGATCCGTCTGTTTGTATGGATCCGTCCGGCTTGCGTATCCCCTTGTGATAATCCAGCAAAGCTCCCTGCCATTCGGTATTTTGCGTATAAAGGGTGGCAAAAAAGCGAGGGTCTTTGTCTGCCCATAGCTCGTCCGTTGTCCACAATCCCTGCTGGATAGCGTCTCTGTCCAGCTTACCCGGGCTGCCGTCCGTATGCTCAAACTCCTCGGCCATTTCCAGATAAGGCGCATCCATGTTTCCGGAGCCCCAGCCGTTGGGATACGGACACTGAAAGAAGTCGTAACCCCAGCCGTTCCCGCCGTTTCCCATTCCATTCTGATCATTGTGCGCTTTCACAAAGATCGCTTCGGGGTTGTCCTTATCCAGGAAAAGATTCCTGAAATTTTTCACCTTATCGTCCGGATTTTTGTTGTACAGGGAATATTTTCCGCTGCTGATGATCTGTTTCGCAGCATCATAAGCCTGCTGATAATACCCTCCGGCTTTGGAAGCATCGATGCCCAATAAGCCGTCCAGCTGCACCGTTCCGTATTTTGCGATGCTGCCGGCATATAAAGCCGCCCTGCATTTTAACGCCAGCGCAGCATACCGGGTAGGCCGGGTAACATTACCCGGCTCTGTGGAGAGCCCGTCTGAGATGGCATCGGTCTCCGACAGTACAAAATCATATACTTCCTGCTCTTTAGCGCGTTTGGGATACAAAGAATCCTCCGGGGCATTGGGAGACTGCGCCGTAGTGATAATCGGAACGCCGCCGTACCGTTTTACCATTTCGAAATAGTTATAGGCCCTTAGCCACCTGGCCTCGGCAGTCAGCTTGTTTTTCACATCGTCTTCAAGCGCCGAGGCCGGCACCCGCGCTATGAATTCATTTAACATACGGATCACCTTATAAGCGCCCTCCCACCATTCCAGGAGCCCCCCCTGCACCTTTAACTGACCCAGCTTATAACTATATCCGTCCGCTATATATCCGGCTTTGGATTCATCGCTCACTTCGTTAATATACATCGGCGCATATCCCGCATCGCCCTTCCACAGGTTATCCCAGGAGTTGTCCACGGAAACGTTGCAAAAAACGTAGGTCTCCGCATAGCATTCCGTCAGGTATGCATTCACCAGGGAAGGATCGCTCCAGACGACGTTGTCGGAAATAATATCAAGGGGCGCTTTATCCAATACATCCTTCTGGCAGGAGGCGGCCATACAAAAAACGAGTAAAAATGCGCTAACTTTATATTTCATGGCATGTTGCTTTTATAGGTAAATCCTCAAAATGATATATTGGCGCCAAAGGTCATCGTTTTCTGCTGCGGGTAATAATAAGCGGCATTTCCGGACGGCGCCTCCGGATCAAGATCATATTTCTTCAGTTTGTCGAATGTCAGGATATTGTTTGCGGCAAAATAGAACCTGACCTGGCTTAGCCCGATTTTTTCCAGCCACATCCGGGGCAGGTTGTACCCCACTGACAATGCCTTCAGCCGCATATAGCCGGCTTTCTTATAATAGTAATCCGAGGTCAATCCGTTTGTAGATGCCCCGCCCAGCCGCGGCACCGAAGCATCAGGGTTGTTGTTCTCCTCCGTCCATCTCAGGCTGTACACCAGCTCGGGAGGCAGGTTGCCATGCGTCAGCACGATATAATCATAATAGCCGAAGGCACCCTGGAACAGGGTTGAAAGGTCAAAGTCCTTATACTTTAAATTGATGTTAAAGCCGAACATCCAGTGCGGAACGGTACCCTTGCCGATCTCAACCTGGTCCTTCCAGTCCAGCTTGCCATCGCTGTTTGTATCCTTATACCGGATATCGCCCTCACGAAGCGAGACATTTCCCTGATTATCCTGGTCAAAACCCAGATCGTCGATCTGCTTCTGACTGGTGAACAATCCGTCCGATACATAACCATACTGGCGGTCGGTCCATCTTCCGGATTGACGGTAAATGCGGTTCTGGTCCGGATCATTGTAAACAGGCTCTTCGTAATGATCCCACCTCGCCCTTGACCAGGAGATATTCCCGCTCAGGTCCCACAAAAGGTCATTGCGGCTGCCGGCGGTGCCCAGCTGGAGCTCAAATCCCCGGTCATTCAGGCTATTGATGTTCTCAGGAGGCAGGTTTGATCCGAAGGTGGAGGGCAAAGTCGTGATCCGGGTTGCGGGAATGCCTTTCCGTTCACGGTAGAAAACATCGGCAACGCCGTACAGCTTCCGCTTCCACAGGGAAAAATCCAGACCGGCATTATAAATGCTGATCTTCTCCCAGGTCAGATCGGGGTTGGCCAGGCCGGTGGAAACGATCCCCTGCTGGATGCCGTTATCCAACAGGTAGGTATGACCGTACTGGTACCCGGACAGGTACTGAAAATTGCCTACGCCGTCGTTCCCGGACTCCCCGTAGCTTACCCTCCATTTAAGGTTATCCACAATGGCGGAGTTTTTCATGAAATTTTCCTCAGACATGACCCATCCCAGGGAAAAGCTGGGAAAATACCCCCAGCGCTTATCCGAAGGGAACTTGGCTGAAGCATCAGCCCGCAGTATCGTCTCCACCAGATACCGGCCCTTGAAGTCATAGTTTATTCTTCCTACATAGCTTTTTCTGCCCATCTCGCTGGCGGAGCCGTTATTGGTCATGCCGGCGGTGCTGCCGGCAAACAGCTGATCAATAGCCGGTGTCAGAAAATCTATCCGGCCTGCCGTCAGGTAATGGCTGCTGTAGTCGATCACCTCATAAAGCGCCAGAGCCGTGAGGTGATGGTATTGGGCAAAGATGTGATTGTAATTCAGCTGAAACTGCCCGGTAATCGTCCTGCCCTGGCTCTCGGTCGTCGAAAGGGACGCTTTCGACCCCAAAGCTCCCGCCAGTGTATAGGTGGTGCTGGCAGGATCGTAGGTATAAAACTGAACCGGCCGGGTAAAGTGCTTGTTGGTGGAATAATCCTGTAGAACGTTGACCAGGGCTTTGGCGGACAGGCCCCTCACCGCTTTAAACGAATAATTCAAAGCGAGGGTGCCTTTGAGATTCTGGGATTCGTTATTATCGTATCCCGCAATCTTGCTGTTGGTCACTACATGTGCTCCTCCCGTTCCGCCGCCGTCTGCAAAAGAGATCTTGGTAGGATCGGGCAGCGTAGCGGGATATATCGGCAGGGTGTTCCAGAAATCCTGCCATACGGTATTGGCGCCTGCGCCCTCACCCCGCCACGGGAACCGGCGGTCTTCGAGAATGGAGGAGATGTCCAGCTGCAGGGACAGGTTATCCAGGATGTCGGCATCGATGTTGGATTGGATATTGTATCGCTTATAATTCCCTCCGTTCTTCTTCCATATCGTTCCCTGATCCAGATAGCCCAGAAATCCGTAATACCTGACCCTGTCGCTCCCTCCTCTTACTGAGAGATTATGCTGTTGCTGCGGCGCCCAGTCCCTGATCAGCACATGATACCAGTCTGTATTGGGATACAGCGGGTCCGTGCCGTCATAGTATTTCTGGATCTGTTCTGTCGTGAAAGGCGCCGTGGCTTCAGGCTGTCCCGACTGGAGCCAGGCCTCCCGTTTCATTTCTGCGTACTGGCCCGAGCTGGCGGGTTTCGGCATCGTGGTAATCTGCTGTAAGGTGTAGGATGAATTCAGCGTAATGGTCGGCTTTCCGGTATGACCGCGCTTGGTGGTGACCAGGATAACGCCGTTTCCCGCCCGCGCCCCGTAAATCGAAGCAGCCCCGTCTTTCAATATCGTAACCGACTCGATCTCGTTGGCGTCTATATTATTGAAGCTGGATTCGACCCCATCCACGATGACCAGGGCGCCGCCAAAGCCCCGGATACTGAGGCTGGCTGCATCCGATCCCGGCTGACCGCTTGATTGCAGGGACACCAGGCCCGGCAAACGCCCCGCCAGCGTATTGGCCGTACTGGCCACCGGGGCCACGGACAGCTGGCTGCCTTCAACAGCAGAAATAGAGCCTGTCACTGTTGCTTTTGACTGGGTACCGTATCCGACCACCACCACCTCGTTCAGCTTCGACTGGTTTGCCTGTAATATCACATCTACGATATCTTTATCATTCACCGAAATCTCCCTGGTGATGTAGCCCAAATAAGAAAAGACCAGCGTATCCGCATTTTCCGGAACAGACAATGCATACTTTCCGTTAACATCGGTGATGGTGCCTATGCCCGATGTATTTTTAAGGGTGACGGTCACCCCCGCTACCGGGGCATGCGTTTCGGCATCCGTCACTACTCCCGTGATCTGGCGCTCCGGCACATCATCGCTATATGAGACCGGCTGACGCCGGAGACCCGCGGTTTTCTCCCGGTGTATGATGTATTGCCTGTTGTTTATTTTCTCTGCCGAAAGCCCCAGGGGATGAAGCATCCGGTAAAGGATCCCGGATAGATTTTCCCGGGTGGCGTCATTGAAATCAGCCCGGGTCGTTTTGCCTTTGACCAGATCGCTATTGTAATTAAAGCTCACATTCAGCTGTTGCTGCAGCATGCCCAGCACGCTTTCCAGCGAAGCTTCTTTCGATTCAGCATAATATCCTGTTTCCCTGGGCGCCATGGTAAGGGATATATCCTGGGCGGGAGATGAAAAATAAGCCGAAGCTATTATTGATGCAGAGAGCAGACATGCGGATAAATATTTTTTCATGATGGAGTATTTAATTTGACCTTATTCTTTCTTAATTATAATATGGTTCTCTTTCCGCGTAATCTTAACGTCAAAGGATTTCGATAAGATGATCAGAAAATTATCGATATTGTTTCTCTCGTACCCCCCGGTAAACCGCAGGTTCCCCAATCTGCCGTCGCTGAAAGAAAATTCCCATCCCTCCGTTTCTTTCAGCGTTTGCGCCATCTCATACAATGTGGTGTTCTTAAAGGCCTGAATGCCGTCTTTCCATGAGATAACCTGGTCGGGAGAGACCTCTTTTCGTAGAAATCCGGCTGTCGCCGTGTCATAAACAAGCATATCTCCCGGGTCCATCATCATACTTTTTTCTTTCGCTCCGGCCTTAAAAACCCTCACCTTTCCTTCCTTAAGCACAACCTTCACCGCATCATTCCGGCTGTTTACATCAAACCGGGTAGACAGATCTTCTATCCGTATCTGGCCTGCATGCACGATAAATTTCCCGTCTCCCCTCCCGTACTTTTTGACAACCTCAAAATAGGCTTCCCCTTTCAGGAAAACCTCACGCGGGACATGCTTACGCCATGGTTCGGCAAAGCTCAGTTCCGAATTTGCATTGAGATAGACAACAGAGCTGTCCGGCAGCCATATTTTCTTTACTTCTCCATAGCGTGTGGCATATCGTATCGTCCCGGAATGGCTTAAATGATAACGGAAAATACCTCCCAATGCAATAAACAACATGAGCAATGCAGCGGCCTTCAGAAAATAGAACCTTTTTATCCGGTGCTTTTCCCGGATTTCCTTCCGCTTGTGCTGCAGTGTTTTCTCATATGCTATCCGCCTTTGGGTCAGGCCCTCCCATATCTGTTGCCGGTCATCATCGCTCAGCTGTTTTCCCGGTTCGCTGAACATCAGGACCATCTTCTTTGCCGCTCTGATCAAGTCGGTCTTTCCCGGATGATCCTCTATCCATTGCTTCCAATATGCACTAACCTCGGCATCAGGGTCTTTTACCCATTTATGGAAAAGCTCGTCCATTAACAACTCTTCCAGAGCATAGTCTTCATATTCCATACGGCATTCAATTCGGAGACGTTGTATGATCGCCTCTCCTGTATAAAGGAAGAAAATGATGAAAGTGACCCACGGAAAAAGGGAAATCGGGAAAGAAAAATGCAGGCAGCTATTAATCAGGCGGTTATAGCCAGAATCAACAGCAGGCCCAGCAGCTCAGCACTCATGCCCCGGGCGGGCACATAGGTTTTCTGCAGCGCCTCTATGGCCCTGTAGATGAGCTTATAGGCAGCCCTGGGGGTAATGTTCATAATGGCTGCAATATCCTCGAAGGGGGCATTCTCATAGAAACGGAGATAGATGGCTTCCCGTTGTCGCACCGAAAGACGGGATAATGCCTGCTTTAAGGTCTGATCCCGGATATAAACGTCTTCATTGGCAATCAATATCTCTTCCGCGGAACGCTCTGCCATCTCGAGACCCGCTCCGGCCATCCGATGCGCTATCTCAAGCCTGCGGCTTAATTTCCGTATGATTTCACGGCGCAGGGCGCGGAATAAATAATACTTTATGGAAGTGGTATACGACAGGTTATCCCGGGTACGCCAAACATTGAAGAACAGGTCCTGCAGACAATCTTTTACAAGCGGCTCATCATTGCATACCTTGCACCCGTAGCTGTACAAAACCGGCGCATATTGCTCATATAGACGTCTGTATGCCGCTTCGCTTCCGCTTTTGAAGCTTTTCCATAATTCGATATCCTCAACCTGAGCGATCGGCCTTTCCATTAAATTTATTTTTGGCATTGCCGGTAGACGTCCTGTAAGCACGATGATGCAATACGATTTAATGCAGTAGGCGTTATAAAAAGAGTTCGGATATTCAAAAAGAGTTCACGGCCCTGAGGTCAAAGTGCAATTAAAAATAACCCATATCAGGCTGATAACTGTCCTGCACTGTCCTGCCTTCGCCGCCTGAAACAACAGATGGGTATCCTTATCGCTACTCTTCTTTCGCTTGTTTCAGGAAATCCTTTATGCCGGCCAGGATGGCGCCTGCAATCCGTTTCCGGAACGCGGGGTCCAGCGCCTTCATCTCATCGGCGGGGTTGCTGATGAAGAGGGTTTCCACCAGCGCATTGGGATATTCCGTGGGACCGTTCAGGGAAAAATTAAACCGCCCGATATTGCCGTATTCTTTCAGACCGAGGGACAACATATGTTTTAAAATGGCAGCGCTCAGCGGGCGGAAGGCCACATAGCGGTAGTATGTGCTGACGCCGGCCACGTGTATGGGATCGCCGGCAGAATTGAGGTGGATGCTCACCAGCAGATCGGGCGCCGCCGAGCGCAGCATGAGCGTACGCTGGATCATGTCCAGCGAGGCATCCTTTTCCCGGGTCATGATCACCCGCGCGCCGGCCTGCCGTAACTGCGTCTTCAGCTCTTTTGCGATCAGCAGCGTAAGGTTTTTTTCAAAGACCCCGGTAGGACCCTGTGCGCCGCGGTTGCTTCCCCCGTGCCCGGCATCGACCGCAATAGTAAGCTGCGACAGGGCAAGCGACGACGGCGGTCGCCTGATCTTTATTACCAGATTATTGCCTTCATAATAGGCCAGGTAACCCCAGGACTGGCGGTGACGAAGGGTGATGATGGCGCGAAGGTGGTCGTCCCCCGCCTGTTCATAATCCACATTCTTTATTTCCGTGGCGCTTTGCAGCTGCGTGATCCAGTTCGTGTTGGCTGTAGCCCCGTAGATATCCACGACGATACGGGAGGGATCTGTCTGCTGCCGGGTGGTATAGGGCAGTTTTGCGGAGAGCCCTATGGAGACGTAATCGTATTTCCCCTCGCCCCGGACCCGCCAGGCGCCGGTGAGCGAACGGGGCGTAAAAGCCCCTTTGGGCAGCAACAGCACATTTCCGGCGGGAATATAGGCCGTATGTCCCGGGGCAAGCTGTACGCGGTAATCTCCTCCGAATTTACCGGTAACGGAGAGCAGCACGGCTGTATCCAGATAGCTGATCTTGGCTCCGCCCAACCGGTCGTCGCCCAGGCCGAACTTCAGGTAGGGCAGCGCTCCTGTGGTTTTTCCGACGATAGGTTCGTCCCGGTCAAGTATCCTGTACTGGGGCGACAGGGTATAGGTAAGGGTACGGCCGTCCCGGTTTTTCATGACTACCCTGAGCGTCTTTTTCAGCAGCGGGTCATCCGGCTTGACGGTATAAGACCCCTGGTAGATGCCTGCGATGCCGGCATCTGCGGCCGGCTGCTCGTACAAGGTGATCCGGTCGGCAACGGTCACCTGGTTACCGGGCTGGGCCTTTACCCGGAAACGGATCACATCGCCCGGCATCAGCCAGGAATGCTCAGCGGGAAAGGCCTCTACCGACGCGATCCTGAAATCCCTTACCGCCTGCGACGGTGCAGGCGGAGCATAATGATAAGACAATTTTTGCGTATGTGCAGCTCCGTTAGGAGACACCGCTTTGAAGATCATCAGGGTGTCGCCGGGCTGCAGATCCAGCTGTGCGGCAAAGGCACCCGTAGGGTATACCTTTACCGCCCGCCCGTTGACGCTGAGCCGGCACCCGCTGCAGGTGCTGCCGCTGACGTAGTTGCGCGGGGAAGAGGTCTGTACCACCGGCCGGGAAGGTTGCAGCAGGCGGATGAAGGGGGTCTGGGCCAGGGAGGCGGACCCCAGGAAGATAAAAAGGCTGAAAAAGAGGTTAAAAGGTTGCATCCGGGCAAAGTACAAAAAAGACGGTAACCGGATTAAGGTTTAAAGTCTAAAGTCTGAGGTTAATCTGTCCGGGAAACGAATATTGACCCATGACTATTGGCCATTACCCGACAGACGGCTGTGGCGGATGCTGTAGGTGAAATATACCACCAGCCCTATGACCAGCCAGATCAGGAAACGCAGCCAGTTGGTATATCCCAGCTCCGTCATCAGGTAAAAACAGCTGGCCAGACCCAGCACCGGTATCAGCGACAGCTTTTTCCAGGCGGTAAGCGCCGAAAGCACGAACGCCAGGGCGACAAACAAAAAGAAAGGCAGCTTATCCTTATAAGCATGCCAGTCACCGCCGTAATGAAACAGACTGGTAAAAGGTTCCCAGAAAACGATCATCCCGGCAACGAGCAGTACCGGCACGATATAACGGCCGTTGATATAGGGAATGCGAAACCGCTTTTTTGTGGCCGCTGTTTTTTCTTCCGCCGGCAGCACCAGCACGCCCCCGCAGACGAGCACGAAGGCAAAAAGGGTACCGATGCTGCAAAGGTCTGTGACCTCGGTAAGGTTCATAAACAGTGCCGGCACGGCTACGATGAAACCGGTCACAACAGTGGCAAAGGAGGGTGTCTTAAATTTCGGATGTATCCTGGAAAAGGCCGGCGGCAGCAGCCCGTCGCGGCTCATGCTCATCCATATGCGGGGCTGCCCCATCTGGAACACCAGCAGCACGCTCGCCGTGGCGATCACGGCGCTTACCGAAATAATGTAGCTGATACTGTCCAATCCTCTTTCCTTAAATACAAAAGCCAGGGGATCCTTCACGGCCAGCGCTTTATAGCTTACCATACCCGTGAGCACCAGGGCAATGCAGATATACAGCACGGTACAGATCAGCAGGGAGTAGATCATACCCCGGGGAAGATCGCGCTGGGGATTGCGGCATTCCTCAGCCGTGGTGGAGATGGCGTCGAAGCCGATATAAGCAAAAAAGATGGCGGACACTCCTTTCATCATACCCGAAAAGCCGTTGGGCAGAAAAGGGTGCCAGTTGGCCGGCGTTATATAAAAGGCGCCGCCTGCGATAACGCCGATCACCACCAGCAGCTTCAGGCCCACCATCAGGTTGGTGGCCCGCTTGGTTTCCCGGATGCCGATATAGACCAGGTAGGTGATCAGCACAACGATGGCCAGAGCCGGCAGGTCGGCAATGATCCGCACAGGCCCCAGTGCGGGAGCCAGGTTCCACGCCTCGTAAGCATTTCTCATCGCAGGCTCCAGCGAGGAAAGCGGAACGCCGGAAGCCAGGGCCTGCGTGGCTTCGCCGAATCCGCGGTAAGCAGATACATAATCCGTAGTGAAATAGGGCGGCAGATGCACGCCAAACCCTTCCAGCAGGTTGGCAAAATAACCGCTCCAGGAGATGGCTACGGCAATATTGCCGATGGCATATTCCATCACCAGGTCCCACCCGATGATCCAGGCGATGAGCTCGCCGAAGGAAGCATAAGAATAGGTATAAGCGCTGCCCGACACGGGGATGCGCGAAGCAAATTCGGCATAGCAGAGGGCGGAGAACCCGCAGCATACTGCAGTCATCACAAAGAGCAGGGAGATACCCGGGCCGCCGTTAAAGGCTGCCTCGCCGATCGTGGAAAAGATGCCCGCGCCCACAACGGCCGCAATGCCCATGGCCGTAAGATCCTTTACCCGAAGCTCTTTCCGCAGTCCTTCGTACATGCCTTCCCCCTCGGCGTATCCGGCCTCCATATCGCTCAGGATCTGGTGAAAGGGCTTTTTACGAAACAGGGTGGATCGGTCCATGACGGTCTTCAGCTTTCCCGGTTGAGTAACCGGTCGGTTAACGCTTCCAGCGGTTTTTTGCGGGAAGACAATACGGCAATCTCTTCCAGGTGCCGCCGTGCTTCACAGGCGTATTTCTCCTTCTCCTGCCGCGCCCATTCATCTACACGGCATGCGCTGAAAAGGCGCAGCACTGCAGCCACCTTATCCCCGTCTCTGCGCTGCAGCAGCGCAGAGAGCTGCTCGCGCTGGGCGGCATCTGCCAATGCAAAGGCTTTTACCAGCAGAAAGGTTTTTTTGTTGGCCAGGATATCGCCTCCCGGCTGCTTCCCGAATTTTTCCGGGTCGCCGTAGGCATCCAGCAGATCGTCCTGGATCTGAAAGGCGATACCGAGGTTTTTCCCGAATTCATAAAGATGATGGAGATTGCCTTCGCTGCCGCCGCCGAGGATGCTGCCCATCTGCAGGCTGGCCGCCAGCAGCACGGAAGTCTTCAACCGGATCATGGTAAGGTACTGCTCCATCTCTACCTCCTGCGGATGCAGCTGCTCATAATCCATATCGAGCTGCTGTCCCTCGCAAACCTCAATGGCCGTCTTGTTGAATACGGAAAGGATGCGCTGCAGCTGGGGCGAGCGGATGCTGTTGATATGCTCATACGCATAGATAAGCATGGTATCGCCGGCCAGCAGCGCCGCAGGTTCATTATAGCGGGTATGGACCGTAGGCTTGCCGCGCCGCAGCGGGGCCTTATCCATAATATCGTCATGCAGCAGGGTAAAGTTATGGAAAAGCTCCACCGCCACCGCCACTTCAAAAGCATCTTCATCCAGCTCGCCGAAGAGCTCCATCCCCATCAGGCAAAGCACGGGGCGGATACGTTTTCCTCCCAGATCAAGAATATATTGCGCAGGGCCGTACAGGGTGGCGGGATGGTCCGGAAAGGTGCAGCCCCCGAAATGACGTTCAAACTGTTCAAGCAGTTCCTGGAATGTATGCATAAGCTGATGGGTAATGATAAAACACCTCCGGCCGCAGGTCGTCCGCGTTCAGGATGCTTTCCTGCGTTTGCCTTTCCGGCCTTTTTTCTCTTTATCCGTGCTGGCGTTCCTTATTTCTTTCTTATTCGCTGCCGGCTCCGTTCCCCCGGCCAGCACATAATCCAGCTGCCGCTTTTCGAGGCTGGCGGCAGCCACCTGTATACGAACGGTATCGCCCATACGAAATCGCTTGTGGGTCCGCGAGCCGATCAGGGCATATTCGGTATCCGAATAAACAAAATCATCCAGCTCCTGGAGATCCGCTATGCCCACCATCCCTTCGCACTTGCTGTCCACCGTTTCCACCCAGAAGCCGAAATGCGCCACGCCGCTGATCACCCCGTCAAATTCCTCCCCGATAAACTGCTGCATATATTCCACCTGCTTGTATTTGTTGGCGGCGCGTTCCGCATCCATGGCCTTTCGCTCCCGTTCGGAACAGTGCCGGCATTTCTTCTCCAGCTGCCTGTCGGCCAACTCCTGCTTTTCCAGGTGGGCGGCGATGATACGGTGCACCAGCACATCCGGATAGCGGCGTATGGGAGAGGTAAAATGACAGTAATTGCCGAAGCCAAGCCCGTAGTGACCGATATTCTCGGTGGTATAGACCGCCTTGGACATGGTACGGATACCCAGCTGCTCCAGCACATGCTGCTCGGCCCTGCCCCGGACCTTTTCCAGCATCTCATTGAAAGAGCGGGCGATACTCTGGGGACTGGAGACATCGAACTTGTAACCGAATTTTGCAGCAAAGGCGGTAAACAGCTTCAGCTTTTCCTCATCCGGCACATCGTGCACGCGGTAAGGAAAAGGTATCTCCTGCCCCTGTACCCGGATTTTGGCCGCATATTCCGCCACCGTTTTGTTGGCCAGCAGCATCAGCTCCTCGATGAGCTGGTGCGCCTCCTTGTTTTCTTTGATCACTACCCCTACCGGTACGGCATCCTCATCCAGCTGAAAACGCACTTCCTGCGATGAAAAGTTGATAGCGCCCTGCTCAAAACGGCGGCTGCGCAGCTGCTGGGAGATGTCGTTGAGCAGCAAAAGCTCTTTGCTGTGCAACCCTTTCCCGGTCTCCACAATATCCTGTACCTCCTCGTAGGTAAAGCGATGATTGGAATGGATCACCGTACGGCCGATCCAGCAGTTCCGGACAGCCGCCTTGGCGCCGATCTCGAAAACGGCCGAAAAGGCCAGCTTGTCTTCATGCGGCCGCAGCGAACACAGCTCGTTGGAGATTTTTTCGGGCAGCATAGGCAGCACACGGTCGGCCAGATATACCGAAGTGGCCCGCTTGTAGGCCTCTTCATCGAGCGCCGTGCCGGGCAGCACATAATGGCTCACATCTGCAATATGGATACCGATCTCGTACACCCCCCGCCGGAGACTTCTGATGGAAATGGCGTCGTCAAAGTCTTTGGCGTCCACCGGGTCGATGGTAACGGTAAATACCTCCCGGAAGTCTTTTCTCCGGGCCGTTTCCGCCTTTGAAACCGTTTCCGGCAGCGCCAGCACCTCTTTCATCACCTCGGTAGGAAAAGAAAGGGGGAACCCGTTTTCCACGAGGATACCCTTCATGGCGGTATCGTTCAGGTTGGTCTTGTCCAGCACCGCCGTTACCGTGCCCGAAGGCCGCCTGCCCTGCCCTCCCCAGTGGGTGATATGCACCACGATCTGATCGCCATGCCGCGCCCCGTTGAGACTGTCCAGCGGCAGATAAATATCCGGTATACCTTCTTTATCCGGAAGCAGAAAGGCAAATTCCTTACTGAGCTCCAGCTTGCCGGTAAAATCGGTCTTGCTGCGCCTGAGCACTTCGGTGATCTCTCCTTCCATCCGGCCGCTGCTCTTTCCCCCGCCCTGAATCTTCACCCTTACCTCATCCCCGTCGAGCGCGGAACGAAGACGGCCGGGGTGAACACGGATGTCTTTTTCAAGACCGTCCACCACTACGAATCCCATCCCGGACCGTGCAATGTCAACGATGCCGGTATAGGTTTTCCCACCCGGGGCTTCCCGGCTCTTCTTATCCTTTGCCTTCGGCTTATTTCTGTCTTTTTTTTGCTTACGCATAATTTCTATGGATTTTGCTGCTCCTCCAGGGCCTTTGCTACATAATCAAAAATATGATTATTAAAGGAATCTGCCGAATCGAAGAGGAAGCTGACTTTTGCGGGCAGCACGCAAATGGGAAGCGCCTGGTCGCGGAGTTCGGCCTCGAGCAGCTGTAGTTTTACGGCATCTTTTTCTGTGGTAATGACCATTTTTTGTTCAGCCCCCAACACTTCCCAGGAGCTCCGGATCTCCGCTACGTCTGCCGGCGTAAAATAATGATGATCGGGAAACTGCTGCAGCGTCACGGAAGCAAAGCGTTGCTGCAGCCATTCCTGCAGGGGCGCCGGCCGGGCAATGCCGCAAACCAGCAGCAGCGCGGTGCTTTCCGGGATAGATACTGCCGCCCCGGTAAAGAGATCATAGGGCTCCCCGTATTGCAGCGCGGTAAAATACAGGGGCTGCGCAGGCAGGGGGGCTATCTCCCGGGTAATGCGCAGACGTTCTTCTTCGGAAAGCGCCGGCGGACATTTGGTGACGATGATGCAGTCCGCGCGACGGTATCCCTGCCGGCTTTCACGCAGCCGTCCGAAAGGCACGATATAGTCGCGGGTAAAAAGACGGCTGTGCTCCGTGAGGAGGATGTTGTAGCCCGGCCGTATGGAGCGGTGCTGGAAAGCATCATCCAGCAGCACTACCGCCGTTTCCGGCTTGTCCATCAGGAGCTGCGGCAGCGCCAGCACCCGCTCCTCTCCCACGCATACTGCTATATCGGGAAACTTCCGGTGAAACTGCATCGGCTCGTCGCCGATCTCCAGGGCGTCGCTGTCCGGACCGGCGAGCCGGTACCCGTGGGTACGGCGGTTGTATCCCCGGCTGAGGGTGGCCACGCGGTAATGCGACTTCAGCAACGCGATCAGGTATTCGACATGCGGCGTTTTGCCGGTACCGCCCATCGAAAGATTGCCGACGGCAATCGTAGGCAGGTCAAACGATACCGCAGACAGCGTGCCCCAGTCATACAGCTTGTTGCGCAATGCGGTGATCAATCCGTATAAAAGGGAAAAAGGATACAGGAGCAGGCGCAGTAACCGGATAATAGCTGACTGAATAATAACAGTGGTTTTATGTAATAAAGGAGCCCTCGCCAGGGAAGCCCCCGTTGCGGGTCGCTGCCAAAGATAACGAAACCAACATGATTAAAATAATCATTAAAGGTTCCATCCGACCATTAAAAAACAAATATTAACGGATGAAAGTAGGCTATACATTGAACCGGAAGTGCATGATATCCCCGTCTTTTACCTCATAATCACGGCCTTCTATGTGCAGGCGTCCGGCATCCCGGCAGGCCGCTTCCGACCCGTACCGGATATAATCATCATAGGAAATCACCTCCGCCCGGATAAAGCCTTTTTCAAAGTCAGTATGGATAACGCCGGCAGCCTGAGGGGCCAGCATGCCCCGGGTAATGGTCCAGGCCCGCACTTCCTGCACACCCGCCGTAAGGTAGGTGATGAGGCTGAGCAGCCGATAGGTGGAATGGATCAGCCGGGCTACGCCGCTTTCTTCCAGGCCCAGGTCCCCGAGAAAGGCCTTCCGGTCCTCGAAGCTGTCCAGCGCGGCGATCTCTGATTCAATGGCGGCGCTTATATACAATACTTCCGCCGCCTCGCTGCTCACCGCCGCCTCCAGCGATTTCGTATGGGAGTTTCCCGTTACCACCGATGCCTCATCCACGTTGCACACGTAGATGACCGGTTTGATGGTCAGCAGGAAGAGATCGTCCACAAATTTCTCCCGGTCTTCCGGACTGACCTCGAAGCTGCGGGCGGAAAGACCGCGTTCGAGGTGCCCCTTGAGCTGCTGTAAGATCTCCAGCCCCCGCTGTAGCTCCCGGTCTCCGGTCTTCGCCTGCTTTTCGATGCGCTGTATCTTCCGGTCCACGCTTTCAAGGTCTTTCAGCTGCAGTTCCGTATCGATAATTTCCTTATCGCGCACCGGGTTTACGCTGCCGTCCACATGGATGACATTATCATCTTCAAAGCACCTCAGCACATGTATAATGGCGTCGGTATTACGGATATTGCCCAGGAACTGATTGCCCAGGCCCTCTCCCTTGCTGGCTCCCTTTACCAGCCCCGCAATGTCCACGATCTCCACGGTAGTGGGTACCACGCGCTCCGGGTGCACCAGCTCTTCGAGCCGGATCAGCCGCTCATCCGGCACGGTGATGACACCCACGTTGGGCTCAATGGTACAAAAAGGGAAGTTGGCGGCCTGCGCCTTCGCATTACTCAATGCATTGAACAGGGTAGATTTCCCTACATTGGGCAGTCCCACAATTCCGGCTTGTAATCCCATTTCTTTTAAAAATTTCGGCAAAGATAAGCAACGACACTTAATCTTACCTAAATTGATGATCCGCCGGCAGTAACACAAAGATGTTCTCACACTTCATCCGGTAACGGCAAAAAATGCCGGTAACCGTCATTTGGATTTGTCAAAATAAACTTTACTTTTATGTTGGTACAGTTTTGGCTGCCTTAACCGGCATCTGATTGCTTTAACGGGTACACAACCAAAATCTCCGATATGAAAATTTTACTCCCTACCGCCTGCGGACGGCCTGCGCATTTCTACGTCCCTCCGCTTTTACATCCCTTTTTCGTTTCTTCTTTTCCTGTCACCGCGGGATCCGTTCCCCGGCGACTAAGCCGCTAAGGATCCCCTGAGGTCATCCTGTTCGTGATCGATTACGTTTTCCGTAACGGGAGTAGATCGTTTGCGCTGCCGGAGGCTTCCTGCATCTTCTTCATTCATTTCCCATACCAAAATCTGAATCATGAAACGAATATCCAAACACCTGCTTTCCGGGCCGTATGGCCCGGGGACCGGGGCGCTGCTGCGCCTCCCGTTTTCAAAACCTCCCGGAGGTCAAAGCAGCAGACGACGGCTTCGCTTCCACTTCATGGCGGTCATCCTGCTGTTGCTGCCCGCCCTCCTGCAGGCGCAGCAGAAAAGCAATATCCGGGGACAGATCCGCGATGAAGCGGGCAACAGCCTGCCCGGCGTAACGGTGCAGATAAAAGGCCAGAACGCCGGTACCGTCACCGATCCCACCGGCCACTTTTCCCTGCCTGCCAACGTGGGAGATTCTCTCGTGATCACCTTTGTCGGCTACCGCACCCGCACCGTCGGCGTAACCGGCAATGCCCCCCTGAGCATCCGGATGCAAAGCGATAACGAAGCGCTCAATGAGGTAGTCGTCGTCGGTTACGGCACACAGAAAAAAGTAACGGTGACGGGATCCGTCGCCGCAGTCCAGGGCACAGAACTGATGAAGACCCCCACCCTCAACCTTTCCAACAGTCTGGCCGGCCGCCTGCCCGGTGTGACAGCCATGCAGAACAGCGGCGAACCGGGCTATGACGGATCTTCCATCCGCATCCGCGGCTCCAACACCCTTGGCAATAACGATGCGCTGATCGTCATCGACGGGGTGCCGGCCCGGGCAGGAGGTCTGGAGCGCATCAATCCCGCCGACATAGAAAGCATGTCCGTACTGAAAGACGCTTCCGCCGCCATCTACGGCGCGAGGGCCGCCAACGGGGTCATTCTCATTACGACCAAGCACGGGAAGACGGGTAAGCCCACGCTGACCTACGACTTCAATTACGGACTGGCCCAGGCCACCCATATCCCCAAGGTTGCCAATGCCAGCCAATACGCAGAAATGAGAAACGAGCTGGAAGTATTTGACCTGCCCGACGAAGAATGGCAGGCCGCATGGGATGCCTTTAAGGCAACCGGCAGCTATACCCGCCCCAACGGGAACGTGGTCACCGCTCCTTTTCAGCCTGAGGATTTCCAGAAGTTCAAGGACGGCTCCGATCCCTGGGGACATCCCAATACCGACTGGTATGCGGCGGTATTTAAGAAATGGTCCCCGCAGCAACGACACAACCTGCAGCTGTCCGGCGGCACCGACAATTTCAAATACCTCGCCTCGCTGGGTTACGAAGACCAGGACGCTTATTATAAAAATTCCGCCACCGGCTACAAGCAATACGACATGCGGATCAACCTCGACGGCCAGATCAGCAAATGGATCAGCACCAGTCTCGGCATAACAGCCCGCGAGGAATACCGGTTTTTCCCCATCCGCAGCGCCAGCAATATCTTCCGGATGCTGATGCGCGGCGATCCTACCAAAAACGCCATCTGGCCCAACGGCAAGCCGGGCATGGACATCGAATACGGCGACAACCCGGTGGTGATCACCACCAATGAAACCGGCTACGACCGGGATAAAAGATATTATGTGCAAACCAACGGCAAGGTGGACATCCTGATTCCCTGGGTGGAAGGATTAAAGTTCACCGGTACCGCAGCCGTAGATAAATATATCAAACGCACAAAGCGGTGGGAAACGCCCTGGTACCTGTACAACTGGGACGGCACCAGCTATGAGGAAGACGGCAAGACGCCCGCGCTGATGCAGGTGCTGCGGTCCAACTTCTCAGATCCGCGGCTGACCCAGGGCGACGAAGACCAGCTGAACATCCTGCTGGGCGGAGTATTCAACTATGACCATACCTTCGCCGGCAGCCACGCGCTCAATGTGCTGGCAGGAGTAAACCGGGAAACGGTATCGTTTGATAACTTCAATGCCTACCGGCGTTATTTCATCTCCTCGGCAATCGACGAGCTATATGCCGGCGGCGATCCGGAAAAGACAAACGACGGCGGAGCCTGGGAACGCGCCCGCCTCAACTACTTCGGCCGCGTATCCTATAACTATAAGGAAAAATACCTGGCCGAATTCCTGTGGCGCTACGACGGATCCTACATGTTCCCGGAAAACACCCGCTTTGGCTTTTTCCCCGGCGTGCTGGCCGGCTGGCGCATCTCCGAAGAAAGCTTCTGGAAACAAAATGTGCATTTAATCAACTACCTCAAGCTCCGCGGCTCCTGGGGACAGATGGGGAACGACCAGATCTATTTTGGCGACGTGCTGCAGGAGTATCAGTACCTGACCACTTATGCTTTCGATACTTATGTGGTCGGCGACGAGCTGACCAAGTCGCTTACCGAATCGCGGGTGCCCAACCCTTTCGTGACCTGGGAGGTTGCCAACAATACCGACATCGGCATTGAGGGCGCCCTGCTGGACAACCGGATCAGCTTCGAAGGCGATATCTTCTTTAACAAACGTACCCATATCCTCTGGCAAAGAAACGCTTCCATACCCCAGACCACCGGTATGACCCTTCCGGCGGAAAATATCGGCAAGGTCAACAACAAAGGCTGGGAGCTGAAGGTCGGATACGAGGATCAGGCGGGCGATTTTCACTACAGCGTCAGCGTCAACGGCGGTTATGCCAAAAACAAGATCATCTTCTGGGATGAGGCGCCGGGCGCGCCCAAGTGGCAGCAATCCACAGGCCACCCGATGAACACACCCCTCTATTACATCTATGACGGCGTTTTCAAGGACGAAAAGGATATTGCCGCCAATACGCTGGACTACAGCGCCATCAACAATAACAATATCCGCCCCGGCGATATGAAATACAAGGACGTGAACAACGACGGCAAGATCGATGCGGACGACCAGATGCGCATGGATAAAAATACCCAGCCTACCTTTCAGGGCGGTCTTAACATCAACCTGCAATGGAGGAATTTTGATGCGAGCATCCTTTTCCAGGGAGCCACCGGGGGCGCGCTCTTTCTGCAGACCGAGTCCGGACGTATCGGCAACTACCTGCTGGATACCTACGAACATCAGTGGACGGTGGACAACCCCAGCAGCAAAGATCCGCGGATCGCGGACCGCAACAACCTGTATTATTCCAACGGCAATACTTACTGGTTCAGGAGCACAGATTATATGCGTCTGAAGAACGTCCAGATCGGTTATACCCTGCCGGCAGCCGTGATGAAAAAGGCGGGTATACAGAACCTTCGCATATATGTAAGCGGGCTGAACCTTTTCACGCTGGATAAGCTGAAGGTGGTAGATCCGGAGTCCATCAACGGGAATTTACAGTATTATCCGCAGTCCCGGATATTGAATGCCGGCCTGTCCGTAACCTTTTAAATGAAACGAGATGAAACCGATGAAATTCAAAATAAAAAGTATCGTCGTCGCGGCCTTCCTGTCCACCCTGCTGCTTTCGGCATGTAACCAGGACTTTGTAAACACACAGCCGCTGAACCAGGCTTCGGAAGGGGTGGTATGGAGCGACGGAGGCCTGGTGGAAGCCTTTGTCACCGGTATATACGGAGGACTTCAGCAGGGTGGGTTTGCAGAGGAAATGCTCGCCTCCACCACCGATGAATCCATGTTCACCCATCCCTACGATCTGCTCAGCATGACAGAATCACTGGTCAGTGCCTCAGACCTGCGCTGGCTCAACAGGGATGCTTTCAACGGCCGCTGGGACAAGATGTATCTCCGTATCCGCGCCTGCAACGTAGCGCTTCAACACCTGGCCAGCCCCGAGTTTGAGAATCCTCCGGAGGATACGGGATTTATCGACCGGCTAAAGGGAGAAGCTTACTTCCTCAGGGCTTTTTACTATCATCAGCTGGTCCGCTATTATGGCGGCGTGCCGCTGATCGATTCGGTGTACACCCTGGGGCAGAAAGACCTGACGATCGCCCGGAATACCTTTGCGGAATGTGTGGATCATATCACTGCAGACTGCGACAAGGCCGCCGCCCTCCTGAAGGGTAAGAACATCGCCAAAGGGCGCGCCAACGAGGTGGCAGCGCTGGCCCTCAAATCGCGTATCCTGCTGTACGCCGCCAGCGACCTGCACGATATACCCACAGCAAAATCCAAGTCTTCGGTGATCTCCGCCTACGATCACCCGGAGCTGATCGGCTATCCCAGCGGCAATCGCACCGAACGCTGGGAAAAGGCCAAAGCCGCCGCTAAAGCCGTGCTCGACAGGACTGAATATGCCTACAAGATGGACCTGACCGCTCCCGTGACCCCGGAAGAGGGTACGCAGAACTATATGGACATCTCTCTTGCACAGAACGGCGGGGAAGCAGAGATCATCTTCGGCCGTTATTTTATCGATGACAAAGACGAGCAGGGCGCATGGGTGGGCCGCAACAACGGCCCGAACGGGTATCACAACTGGGCCGGCAATACCCCGATCCAGAACCTGGTAGATGATTACGAGATGCAGGACGGAACGGCCTTCAGCTGGGACAAACCGGAAGAAGCCACAGCTCCCTACAAAAATCGCGACCCCCGCTTTTATGCCAGTATATTGTACGACGGAGCCGACTGGAAGCCGCGACCCGATGTGGGCGTTGACCCGGTGAACCAGATACAGACCGGCACCTACGAAGTGATCCGGAGCGGTCAGAAAGTGAGCGTGCCGGGGCTGGATACCCGCAGCAGCAGCATCGAAAACTGGAACGGTTCCTATACGGGATACTATATGCGCAAATTCATCGATCCGAACCCGGATATCGTGAACCAAACCGACCGGCAGAAGGTACCCTGGCCCTTTTTCCGCTACACCGAAGCTGTTTTTAACTATGCCGAAGCCTGTATTGCCCTGCACCAGGATGGAGAGGCGCGCGACTGGCTGAACAAGATCCGCTTCCGCGCCGGTATGCCCGCTCTCACCGAATCCGGGAATGCCCTTATGACCCATTACGAGAATGAACGGCGGATCGAGATGGCTTATGAAGAACAGCGGTACAGCGATGCGCGGCGCTGGATGATCGCCCCGCAAACGCTGGGACAAAAGGCGCAGGTGATCAAGATTACCGGAAAGCTGAAGCCGGGTCATACCGTTACCCAGTACCGGCACAGCGAAGCCGATTACACGTACTCCTATTCGGCGCAGAATACCGACCTCGAAGACCGTCAGTGGCTGGACAAGATGTATTTCATGCCCATGAGCCGGGACGAGATGAACCGGAACAACAAGCTGGTCCAGAATCCGGGGTATTAATAGCGGTAAAAGACGAAGGGCGAAAGGTAAAAGGTGAAGGGCATTTCAGAAAAAATAAACCCCGTCCGGTTTCAGACCGGACGGGGTTTTTATCTGTATGACCTTATCAGCAAAACTTCGTTACGCCGGGCACGGCAACGGGGTAGTTGCCCTCGGCATCCGGCAATACGGACGGCTGGGCATCAAAGGAAAAGGTCTTCGGCAGCAGGTTCATCCCGCAGTTAATGGCCTTGTCCCAGTCTACCACCTGGCCCGAATAGGTTGCCATACGGCCCAGGATAGAGGTCATCGTGCTCTTTGCCGTACGCTCCGCATCCTGATACTTGAATTCTCCTTTGGCTATAGCGGCAAACAGCTCGTCGTGCTCGTTCTGGTAAGGCTGGTTATCCTTGCTCTTATCGAACTGGTAGAGGGTATTGCCCTTGAGGTCGGTGATCTTTGCCGCATCGCAGTATACCTTTCCCTTTGTGCCGACCAGCAATTCGTCCACCTTGCTCATGGCGCCTTTGATGTGCCGGCACTGGCTGTTGAGGATGGCGCCGTTGCCGTAATGAAATTCCACATAGTGGTGGTCGAATATCTGTCCGTAATCTTTTCCCTTCCGCACTTCCCTGCCCCCCATGCCCTGGGCCTGTACGGGAAAGCCATCCATCGCCCAGTTGATCACGTCGAGGTTGTGGATATGCTGCTCGGTGATATGATCGCCGCAAAGCCACACAAAGTAATACCAGTTGCGCATCTGGTATTCCATCTCGGTCCAGCCCGGCTGCCGGGGGTGCACCCATACTCCGTCGTTATCCCACCAGGCCTGGGCCGACACGAGGTCGCCGATCATGCCGTCGTGGACCCTTTTGATCAGCTCCCGGTAAGAGGTCTGATAGCGGCGCTGCAGACCGGTGACCACATTCAGCTTTTTGGCCTTGGCGGTCTGCGCGGCGGCCAGCACACGCTGTACGCCGTTGGGATCGGTAGCTACCGGCTTTTCCATAAAAACATGCTTACCCTGCTTTACCGCTTCCTCGAAGTGGATCGGACGGAAGCCGGGCGGTGTGGTCAGGATCACCACATCCGCGGCGGCAATGGCCTGCTTGTAAGCATCAAAGCCTATAAACTTATGATCTTCCTTTACCTGCACACGGCCCTTGTTTTCATCCAGGGCTTCAATAAGATTATTATAGCTGCTGTCCAGCCGGTCCCGGAAGGCATCGGCCATTGCTACAAGACGCACGTTCTGCTTGGTGCTGAGGGCCTGCGTTGCGGCGCCGGTGCCGCGGCCGCCGCAGCCGATGAGGGCTATGTTAATGACATCATCCGCTCCCGAAAAATAATTGGCGCGGGACAGTAGCGGAGCTGCCATCACGCCGCCGGTCAGCAGGGCGGTATTTTTTACAAAATCGCGCCTGCTCTGGGCGCTTTGCCGGAAAGGTTTTTGCTTCATGGTCGTAGTATATTAGTGTAGAGAAATATTACTGCATCAGCACCTGGCTGAAGAATTTTTCCACCTCCTCGGGAGAAGGCTGTTTCAGCGGCCGCACCACCCGAAAACCCACAAAGGGGGCATCAGCTATCCACCATTTGCTTTTGGGGATCTGCGGGTCGCGGGCATTCCACTTCAGGCTGGAACGCAGCCGTGCAGCGCTGCGCAGGGCCGCGGCCCCGTCGCGGAAATGGCCGCCTTTCAGGGTGCGGGGATGCTTGCTGTCCGGCTGCATCCAGGGATCGTCCGGATGCGCTTTTATCTTTTCAAAATATTTTTCCTGGTACTGGTCCAGCGTCCACTCCGCCATATTCCCCAGCATGTCGTACAGTCCCCAGGCATTGGGCTTCAGCTGCTTTACCGCGTGATACTTGTTATCGCTGTTGGCGCCGTACCAGGCATAGGTGGATAAGGCGGAAGAATCGCCGCCAAAGAAATAAGCCCCTGTGCTGCCCGCGCGGCAGGCATATTCCCACTCCGCTTCGGTAGGCAAACGGTAGAATACGCCGGTTTTTTTGTACAGCCACTGGCAATACATCAGCGCGGCGTACTGGGTCATGCTGTTGGCAGGATAGCCGCCGGCCTTGCCCATACCCAGCGTGAAGTCCACATACGGCGGGCTGGGCCGGGTAATACCGTCCGGTTTGGGCTCCGTATCCCTCGTTTCATCCTGGAAATGGATATATTCATCATAAGTAACCTCATGCTCCCCGATCCAGAAGGCTGAGACCTTTACCCGGGTCTGCGGACCTTCGTCGGCATTTCGCCCGGACTCGCCCTCCGGGCTGCCCATGAGAAAGCTGCCGGCAGGCACAGGGATCATGCGGAAAGATACTTCCGTATTGGGAATGGTCTGCGCATAAGGTTTAAAGGCAGGCGCCCCCTTTTCCTGCGCACGGATACGGAAAGAAAGAAGAATAAAGAGTGCTGATAAAAGACAGCAGGCTGCAGAACGGTTCATTTTTTCGGGTTACAGGGTTAACAGCAAAAGACAGGTATCTCCCGCTGAAGAAAACAGGCAAGGGTTACAGGAAATCATCCGCATTCCGGTAGGCCTTTATAAGGGCTTGTTCGCCTTCCTTTCCGGGAAGGGAGATGCCATGCTCCATGCCCATTACCCCCTTGTATCCTTTTTCATAAATATGCTTGAAGATATTGCGGTAGTTCATCTCTCCCGTTCCGGGCTCCTTCCGTCCCGGGTTATCGCCGATCTGGATATAGGCGATTTCATCCCAGCACAGATCCATGTTGTGGATGAGGTCGCCTTCATTGCGCTGCATATGGTACATATCAAATAATATCTTGCAGGAGGGGCTGTTCACCGCGCGGCAGATCATATGGGTCTGGGCGGAGGTTCTCAGGAAAAGGTCGGGGGTATCGCTGAGGGGCTCCAGCACCATCACCAGACCGTGCGGCTCCAGTATTTCGCTGCCGCGGCGCAGGGCGTCGATAACATGGCTTGTTTGTATATCCATAGGGAGGTGACGGAAAAAGTCGCCCGGTACCACCGTAGTCCATTTGGCGTTCACGCGTTTGGCCGTTTCAACGGCACCCCGGCATCCTTTCAGGAAGATGTCCACAAACTCCTGCTTGCCGGCGGCCAGTGTATTGGCCCCGTTGCCTCCCTTGTCCACCACAAATACGCCCATATCCATACCCAGCTTGCTCAGGGTGCTGCCGATCTTTTCCTGGAGCCCCTTGTCCCGCCCCATCAGCCCGTTATCCTCGATGGCCCGGAAGCCCTGATCATACATGTATTTGATCTGGTCGATAAAGTCCCCGCCACTGCTATTCTTGAACATACCGTCATGCGGCGCATATTTCAGGTGGAAGGTGCCTTCAGCATCTTTTCGTATGCCGGTTCCCGTTACCAGGGTGCCGGCTCCCGCCGTCTTTCCGCCGAAAGCCATGGCAGCCGCGCCTGCAAGGGCACCGTTTCTCAGGAATTTTCTTCTTTCCATTTTTTTAAATACTTTGTTTGCAAGATCGAAACCGGGTATGATTATATTAACGGATGAATTTAGGGTGAAATGTTCAGATTTTATAACCTTTTCCTGTTTTTTTTCGTCATTGCGCAGGCCGGTCCTGGGACCTTACCGCTAAAGGCGCAGAAAAAATACATATTCACACAGCCCAAGATGGGCTCTCCTTTCCGGATCATTATCTACGGGCGCGATTCGGCGGCGATCGCGCAGGTGGCAGACAACGCCTTCAAACAGGTGGATACGCTGAACCTGCTCTTCAGCGATTATATCAATAACAGCGAGCTCAGCCGGCTGAGCGCCGGCAGTGGAACAGGACAGTACGTACCCGTATCCGCCCCCATGCTCGACATCCTGAGGCGTTCGCTGCAGGCTTCCCGCCTGAGCGGAGGCAGCTTCGACATCACGGTAGGCCCGGTGGTAAAGCGCTGGCGAAAAGCGCGGAAAGATCAGGTTTTCCCGGACAGGGCCGCGATAAAAGCGGCGTTAAGATCCACCGGCTACCGCTATATTCATCTGGACACCGCCCGTTCCGCGGTATGGCTCGAGAAAAAGGGCATGCAGCTGGACCTGGGCGGCATCGGCAAAGGCTACGCCGCTCAGGCGGCGCTGGATTATATCCGCAAAGCCGGTTATCCCGCAGCCATGACGGACGCGGGAGGCGATATGGCCCTGGGCGACGCCCCCGGCGGGGACAAGGGATGGCTGATCGCCATAAATATGCCTGAGCAGCGCGATGCGCTGCTGCCGAAGATGCTGCAGCTGCACAACTGCGCCGTGGCCACCTCGGGAGATGTTTACCAGTATCTGACGTATAAGGGAAAACGTTATTCCCATATCATAGACCCGCGTACGGGTATGGGGGTTACTTTCCAGCGGAATGTTACCGTGATAGCACCGGAGGGGGCCACGGCAGACTGGCTGGCCAAGGCAGGCAGCATTCTTCCGTTGAGGAAAGCTTTCCGGCTGGTAAACCGTATCCCCGGGGCCGAAATGCTGGTCACGGAACTGCGTAAAGGAAAGCTGTTTCAGAAAAGCTCGGCGGGATTTTACAAGAATTGATTTGATGATTTGGAGATTTGATGATTTGACAATGGAACAATCATCAAATCAGCACATCATCAAATTATCAAATCATCTCCCGTATATTTGATCACCAAACCACATGCATGGCGCTGAATATCGTTTTTATTTCCTTTTTTATCATTGCCTTCCTGGTGGCTTTGTACAGGCTGGTTTTTCTGGGGGATACGCATATCTTCCAGGATATCATCAACGGCACTTTTAAAGATGCCAAAACCGCCGCAGAGATCTCGCTGGGCCTCATCGGCATCATGACCCTCTGGCTGGGCATCATGAAGGTAGGCGAACGCGGCGGGGTGATCCGGGTCTTTGCACGGCTTATCGGCCCCCTGTTCAACAAGCTGTTCCCCGATATCCCCCGGAATCATCCCGTATACGGTTCCATCCTCATGAACTTCTCCGCCAATATGCTGGGGCTGGACAATGCCGCCACACCCCTGGGCCTGAAAGCCATGAAAGAGCTCCAGGAGCTGAACGGCGGCAAGGACCAGGCCTCCAATGCGCAGATCATGTTTATCGCGCTGAACGCCTCCAGCCTGCAGCTGCTGCCGGTCAGCATCATGGCTTACCGCGCGCAGGAAGGGGCGGCCAACCCCTCCGACGTTTTCCTGCCGATCCTGCTCGCCACCTTTTTCTCCACCATCACCGCGCTCATCATGGTGTCCATCTATCAGCGGATCAACCTGTTCAACAAGGTGGTGCTGGCCTATATCGGCAGCGTCACCCTTCTCATCGGCGCCGCACTTTACTTTTTCTCCCGTCTTTCCCCCGCAGAGATCGGCACTATCTCCTCCGTCGTCGGCAATGTGATCCTCTTCGGAACGATCATCTCCTTTTTCCTGCTGGCCTTTATCCGGCGGGAGAATGTCTATGAGGCTTTTATCGACGGCGCGAAGGAAGGCTTTGGCATTGCCGTCAAGATCATCCCGTACCTGGTCGCCATCCTGGTGGCTGTAGGCGTATTCCGCACTTCGGGATGCATGGACTATCTCGTGCATGGCATCGGAAGCCTCTTCAGCAGCCTGGGTATGAATACCGACTTCGTACCCGCGTTACCGGTAGCCCTGATGAAGCCGCTCAGCGGCAGCGGGGCGCGGGGACTGATGGTGGAGATCATGCACACGCTGGGGGCAGACTCCTTTCCCGGCCGTGTATCCACGGTTATCCAGGGATCTACGGAAACGACATTTTATGTGCTGGCGGTTTATTTCGGATCGGTAGGCATAAAAAGAACACGACATGCCCTCCCCTGCGCCCTGCTTTCGGAGCTGGCCGGCGTCATTGCCGCCATTATCATCGCCTATATATTTTTCCATTAAAGCCACCGGAGACCTTCCGGCCCAAACATCCTCCGTCAACCCGGTCTCTGCCCGGGAAGCCGCTGATGGCATACGGCCCGTTACTGGACCTTCACGTAATCGGTTTGTGAGGTGCTGAGTCCGGCGGCGGTAACCACTTCTACCCGAAGGTCGATGCGGTTGCCGGCGACCGTATCGGGGATCGCATAGGAGAAAAACAGGGTATCGGCCTGCTTCACGGAAGAATAAAAATCGGAGCTATAGGGAATGCTCTCTACCTGGCGGGTCACTTTATCGGGAGTAGTTGCATACAGGTTGATCAGGGTAACGCCTTCACGGGCCCTGAAGTCCACTTCAAAGGTGACCTTACCCCCCTGTGGGAAGTTGGCATCCGAGATATTGTACCGGCTGGTCGTATCATAAAAATGCTGCGTAAGGATATCGGGATAATAATGCACCCCGCTGCCGATGGCGTCTTCATCCACAAAATCGTTTTCCTTTTTGCAGGCAAACAGCAGTACAGACAGCAGCATGCCGGTTAAAACAGCAGCCGGGCAGCGATATGGCTTTTTTCGACGCATGGGCACAAAGGTAGCCGCTATTGGTTAATGTACAAAAGAAGACGCAGCGGGTTCAGCTTTTCCACTTCAGCTCATAGAGGTCCTTCCGGCGGTCCTTCAGGTTATTGACGCTGCCGAACTGCCGCAGCTCTTTCAGCAGGATCAGATCCACATCTGCAATAACGATGGTTTCCGTATTGGGCGTGGCCTCCGCCTTGATACCATTTACCGGAAAGGCAAAATCCGAGGGGGTAAAGACGGCCGACTGGCTGAACTGGAGGTCCATGTTGTTCACACGGGGCAGGTTGCCCACATTGCCGGCAATGGCCACGTAGCATTCGTTTTCGATGGCCCGGGCCTGGGCGCAGAAACGCACCCGGTTATATCCGTTCTGCGTATCGGTCATGAAGGGCACAAACAGGATGTCCATGCCTTCCAGCGCCATGATCCGGGAGAGCTCGGGAAATTCAACATCGTAACAGATCAGGATGCCGATGCGTCCGCAGTCGGTGTCAAACACCTTGATCTGGTCGCCCCCGCGCATGCCCCAGAACGTCACCTCTGCCGGGGTGGGATGGATTTTTTCACAACCGTCATAGGTGCCGTCGCGGCGGCAGACATAGGCCATGTTGTACAGCTGGTCGTTCCGGATTATGGGCAGGCTGCCGGCAATGATGTTTACATTATAGGATACTGCAAATTCCACCATTTTTTCCAGCAGCGCATCAGTGTATTTGGCCAGCCCCCGGATGGCCTCGTGCTCGTGCAGGTCGTTGAACTCGGCCATCAGCGGGGCGTTGAACAGCTCCGGGAATACCACAAAGTCCGATTCGTAATCGCTTACGGTATCGATAAAATACTCGATATGCTGCAGCAGGCTGTGCAGGTTGTGCGGCCGCATCTGCCATTGTACCAGCCCCAGCCTTACGGTGGATTTCAGCTGCCGGAAAAGATCGTTCTGCGGCTCATAATAGATATTGTCCCACTGGATGAGGGTAGCCAGGCCTTTTGACTGTGTATCTTCCGGCAGGTAATTTTTCAATATTTTTTTTACATGAAAATCATTGGCCAGCTGAAAGGTCAGGGTAGGATCGTATATCTCCCGGTGCCGTACTTTGCTGATGTATTCGCGGGGACTGAGCTCTCCGGCATATGCAGCGTAACCGGGCAGACGCCCTCCCGCCACGATGGCGCGGAGGTTCAGCTTTTCACAAAGCGCTTTCCGGGCGTCGTAGAGCCGGCGGGCCAGCCGCATGCCGCGGTATTCGGGGTGCACAAATACTTCTATGCCGTACAGCACATCTCCTTTGGCATTGTGGGTATTGAAGGAATAACGGCCCGTGATCTGTTCATAGGTATGGTTATCGCCAAAGCGTCCGTAATCGACGATCAGCGTCAGCGCACAGCCCACCACTTTCTGGTTGACGGTAACCCCGATCTGCCCCTCGGGGAAAATGCGGATCAGGCGCCGGATAGCGTCCTCCCGCCAGTAGGCGTCTCCCATCCCGGTATAGGCGTACGCCGATATCATCGAGGATTTCAGATCCAGGTAATCTTCTACGGTGAGGTTGCGCACTTCCACAGTGGTTTCGGGTGCCATACGGTCTGTTTTCGGTTTCGGGATCATGGGCCGCCGCCCGTTTTCCGGGCATGCAGCGTTTTATATCTTCCGGTTGTCTAACGGGAGAACACTCCATACAACCGGCCTGCGCCGGCCGGGTTTTCTGCTCTCCTGCGAGCGCTGCAGGCGGGCGGACAAGCGCTCCCCTCCTGCAACAAAAGTAAGGGCTTTTTTAACAAAATTTTGATGCCCGGAAAATAAACCCGGGCAACAATAACCGTCAAATAACCGTTTAAAAAACGTTCCCGCCGGCAGGGCAATACCCCTCGCGGCGGATGATAAAGCGGCCGCCTGTCGCTGCGTGCCGGGAACGCGTTTATACATGAATGATAAAAAATAATTTAACGATGAAAAAGCCGATATCCGGGTTATTGCTGGGCGCATTGCCGGTGTTGCTGCTGGCCCTTAATAGCTGCCGGAAAGACCCCCTTAAGGACATGACCCGGGAGGAATCCAGGGTGTATACGACCAACTACGACAGTACGGCCGACTTCAGTGATTTCAAAACCTTCAGCATCGTGGATTCGGTGGCCGTGATCTCGAACGGGGACGAGCCGCAGCGCGAGCTGTCGGATGCGGATGCCCACCTGCTGAAGCAAATCCGCACCCAGCTGGAGCAACGGGGTTATACCTATGTAAAAAAGGATCAGGAACCGGACCTGGGCATCAACGTAACGCTCATCTCCAACGAATACCTGAACGTAGTACCCAATCCTTATCCCTGGTGGAGCTTTCCCGGTTACTGGGACCCGTTTTACTGGGGCTACGGGGGGTATTCCTATTATTTCCCGCCCGCCTTCTCCCTGCTGCAGTCGCAGGAAGACCTGATGACGATCGACATGATCGATCTGAAAGACGCTCAAAAGGGAAGCGATAAGGAACTGGACGCGGTATGGAACGCAGTACTCCGCGGTGAGGACGTGCTGAACAGCGATAACTATGAAAGCGAGGTAAAAGCGGTCTTTGACCAGTCTCCTTACCTGGAAGCGAGCGGCAGCGCCGCACCGTAAACCGCCCGTCTGCAGGATATCCTCTGCCGTCCGCTGCGGAAGAGATGCTGAAGAGCAGGGTTCATTGTAAAAGCAAAAATATTTAGGGATGAAACCGAGCATAATAATAGTTCTTACACAGGGTTATGTTAATATGCGAGGTTCCATCCGACCACTAAAAAACAAATATTAACGGATGAAAAACATATTGAAAGGAAGCCTGGCCCTTTTGCTGGTGCTGGGATTCCAACAGACGCAGGCGCAGATGTCCCGTCTGAACGCCAACCTGAACTATTCCATTTCACAACCGCTCGGTACGCTGAAGGACTATGCCAACAAAACCAGCTTTAACGGCTGGAACGTATCCCTGATGTACAGCGTCACACCCGAGATATCCGTAGGCCTGCAGGGCGGGTTCAATGATTATTATGAAAGAATCCCGCGGCAGGTCTATCATTCCGGGTCATCCGACGTCTCCGCGGTGCAAACACATACCCTCCAGCTGATCCCGGTACAGGCTGCCGGCATCTACACCTTCGGAGGCGTGGAGCCGGGCATACATCCTTATGCAGGGCTGGGCGTCGGTATTGCCGATGTCAATTACGACAAGTACTGGGGTGAATTTTCGGACAGCCATAACAAGGTGGCCTTCAGCGTAAGTCCTATGGCCGGCGTCCGTATCCCCTTTGGACAATACTCTCCGCTGGGGCTGAACGTCGGGGTGAAATACAACTTCACCCCCTACTCATATAACGAGATAAAAAACATCAGCAACGTGGAAGGCAACGTGGGGCTAACGCTCAACATCCGGTAACGGGCATTGGATCTCATCAAACTCAGGACAGGAATATCCTGCGCTTGCGCTTATCTTTTCCAGTCTTCCAGCGGGCGGCTGAACCCGGTGGAAACATGGAGGTCTGCAGGGTGGAATATCACTACAATGCGCGTCTGCTTTACACCGGATAAATGTATGCTCAGTTTCCGCAGCCCCCTGTTGGGATTGTTTTCCGCAGGATGGGGAGACGATGGCAGCGGGACCGCCGGCATGATGCCGAACACCGCGCCCGCGGGATAAACAAGGGTGGCCGCATATTTTTTACCCTGCCGGCTCAGCACAGCCGTTCGCTTATCGGCGCTGAGCGTAATCTCCGCCCGGGTATGAGCAAACCAGTATACTTCTTCCGGCCGGGTGAAAGCAAGCTCATCCTCCACCACGACCGCCCGGCGATGATCGGCCAATGCAATACCTCGCTTTACGGAGCTGGCCCGGCCGGCATAAGCTGCCGTAAGGTCCGTTATGCCGTAGGCTGCCTCGGGCCGGCTGCTGAACTGCGTTACCTTCGCTTCCGCCTCCGGGTCCTGGTCCGGCTCCGCACCGGGCTGCACAACCAATGTATTATGTCCTTCGGCGCGGGTACGGTAATATACCCAACGTTTTCCCTTCCTGCCGGAACTGAAATAAGCCGGTATGTTGTAATTATCCGCTCCGAGATCCATTATCCACCTTTCCCCCAACGCATCCAGCACAAAGCTGCCCAGGTCCAGGTGACTGTGGTTGGCCTTGTTGTCTCCGGCTTTAAAAGCCACATAAGTAGCCAGGGAATCATCCCAGCGGCTGCGCATGGTAACGACTTCTGCCATGCGAAAATAGCTGTCCGGCGCCAGCTTCCCGGAAGACTTTATCAGATCCGCATCATACCAAAGCAAAGCAAAGGGATCGGCCGGCTTAAAGCGGTAGAGATATCTCGCCACCTCCGGAAGCCGGAATCTTTTTGCAAACCAGAAAAGCTGTGCCGCAGCAATAGGACCGTCGCCGCCATCTGCGTAGTTGAAAGATTTGTTAACAGGGCTATTCAGATACAGGGGAAAAAGCCCGGTTTTTGAAAAGCCTTCCATCTCCGACAGCCCGAAATCGTGTCCCAGCCTGCTTTCCAGGGAAGAAATGATAAATACGTTGTAGCGGGTGGCATAGCTCCAATAGCCGGGCCCTTCGTTCCAGGCGCCATCCGGCGCAAAATGCTTCATGGCCAGCGGCAGGCGCTGCAGCACATTTTTGAGGATAAAGGCGGCGAGCGCGGGCTCCTCGTCTGCGATGGCCAGGGCTCCGGTACCGATGCCGCCGTTACACACCTGGTTCCAGTTATGCGGCACGTCGGTCCACCAGCTTTTGTCGTGCGTGGCCAGCCCCTCATACGCCAGCAACGCCCGGGAAAGTCCCTTATCCATAATGGCCGATCTGATCACCTGTTGCTGTTCAGCATTACAATAATCAAAAAGCCAGTCGTATCCCAGCGCAAAGGCAAAGGTCATCTCACCCACATCCAAAAAATGTTTGGGGTTCCAGTCGGGAAACCGGGAAGCGGCTTCAAGCTCTTCCCAGGCACGTTTGGCAAACCGCTTTTCACCGGTAACCCGGTACAGGAAGCCCAGCGTGGACACACGGTCCGCCACCCTGCGGCTGGTGGCGAGCAGACGCAGCCCGTCGGGGATCACATACCGGCTCGGCGCCGCGTTCAGTATTTCTTCTCCCTCTCGATACAGCTGCTGAAAGGCGCTTTTTACATACGGATCGGTATTCCGCTCAGCAGCTACGCGACTGAAATCTTCCTGCGTAGCCAGCAGGCGGGGGTGCCCGCTGCGGAGGCCCTTCAGCAGGGAATCGCCGGTGGCGGGGATCTGGGCCATCCCCAGATATCCGGACAGCAAAAAGACAGTCAAGAGCAAAAACAAATGTTTGGCCATAAAAAATAATTAAAGCGGATGAAGAACCGGTGCCGGTTATTCCGGAATATCTGATTTTACTGCGGTGTAATGACAAAGATGCCCTTTCCTCTCTTTTGGGGATGGGCGGCTTCAAAGCTGATCCGGTAGATACGGTCGCCCCAGTTCTTAAGGATACCCTGATCTTCCATGGTGCCGAGCTTGACTTTTTCCACCGTGGCATTCCATTGCCTTGCATCATATTTTACCAGAAAATCCCGGGCCTTTCCCTGCTCCGGCCGGTAATGAATAAGGAGTCTGCCGGGTGCCGCTACTTCCGCCGGGTAAACCGTCATCATATGCTCTGTATAGGAACGGGCATTTTTCAGATCAATGTCGTCGGTTACCGTTACCGCTTTCCCCCGGTTCAGCTGTATCGTTCGCCGCCAGCTGTTGATATCCGCGCCGGACGGATAGGCGCTGGCCATATCAAGAGAAAAGGCAGCGGATGATTTTGTAGCCTTATAGCTGACCTGCTCCGCCTTAAACGCGCTACCGGCAGGCTGTGGCTGGCCGTTTATCGTAGGCGTATTGTGGTAATCGGACCGGTTGTACCATATATCATACCGTTTGTCGCTAAAGGTTCTGCTCGTATAGGTACCGCTGCCCACATCAATGATCAGCGGCTGCCCGTTATAATACACCACAAAGTTGCCGATATCGTTATGGTTATGACTTTCATCATTGTTGCCCCCCTTGGCGGCCAGGTAAAAACCGGCGGTGCTGCCGGCCTTGTCCCGCGCTGCCATCACCTGCAGATCGGGAAGCCACACATCCTCCGGCAGGGGAAGAGCTTTTTCCGCCTTACTGTATTCATCCTGCATAAAGAGGGAATAAAAATTACGGAAAAAATGAAAGCGGCCCAGTTTCCCGTCCGAGGACCTGCGGTAATAAGCGCCGAACTTCACCATGTCGGGATCGGCTATATCTTTTCCGAAGCGGTAGATCAGCTCCCCATCCATTCCGGGCTGCGGGGGAGCATCGGCAAAATTGAGAAAATAGGTATCGCTGATCTGGGCGCGGTAGATGTATTTTCCTATGTTGACCACCTTAGGATCGTGAAAAACATAACGGAAGGCGCCATGACTCGCCAGGTTGAGCATGGCTATGCAGTCGTAGAGGGAAGCGCCCGCAGCGCTCCAGTAAGAAGGTCCTTCATCGCATCCTCCGTCCGCAGGATAAGGATTCAGGAACTGGTCCAGCACATGCAGCGCCTTGGCTATCATGGCTGCGCGTTTTTCATCATCTCTTTCCAGCAACAACGCCGCGTTCAGCCAGTTGGAGCATATCCAGGGATTCCAGTTGTTGGGCCTCCGGCCACTACCGTTCTTGCCCATCCAGCCATGATATTTGGTCATCAGCGGCCGGAATATCCGGTTATTGACCTCGTAGTATATGCGTTTCCGTATCTGCGGAGACACCGCATCGAGCTTATCCCCCAGGAAGTAGTCGGCCCAGGCGAGATAAGTGGCCGTTTCGGCGGAAAATAATTCCACAAAAGGATCGGATACATCTATCAGCCCCGCATTTTCTTTTGTCTTGGGAATATGCGCCGAGGCTCCCCAGAAAGATTCTTCGCAGATAGACCATATGCCGTTGACAATAGGATCGATAAAGCGTCCCTTGTTCTCGTAAATTTCTGCCAGCAGCAAGGTGCCCAGCACCTGTCGCTTCTTGAAGCTGATCGCTTCATAACGGCTCCGGTCGCCGGTACGGACAATCAGCAGGGACGTGGTTGCAGGAATGGAAGGCCATTCATAATTCAGGTACGACTCCGCTTCCTTTACATAAGACCTCATCCTTCCTGTATCGGCTCGGCTCCAGCCGGACCGGTCTTCCCTCCGCGGAAACGGCTCCCATTTCGCCTGCGGTATAAGAATATGTTGCAGGGCATCTTGGGTATATTTTCCGCTGAGCAGGTCCTGGCCATGCCCATAGCCGCCGCTAAAAAGCAGCAAGAGGAGTAGGAGTCGTCTGATCATGATAGCTGTTTAGAGCATATGGAGAACCGGCCGCCGCCACCGCTGACATATGCTGCTATACAGGGGGCTATTCCCATCCGGGGTTCTGCTCGATTTTTGAATTTTTTGCAATAACGCTTAACGGAATAGGCCAAAGATAATGCTTGTGTTCGTCAAAAACAGGATTATCCCAATCCACGCCCTTGTAAGGGTCTATATAGGCCTTTCCCGAGGCCTGGTCCACAGAAGTCTGTATGGTGGCCCCCGCATAACGGGCTTCCGCATCCTTGTTCCATTGTATACCCAGGGTCTTGACCGTTAATTTCTTGCCCAGCTTCCAGCGTTTCAAGTCCTTATAGCGGAATCCTTCGATGGCCAGCTCTATTCTGCGCTCGCGCCTGATCTCTGCGATCAGCGGAGAAACACCGTCTCCCGTATAGCGGGGATCTACCGGAATATTGCTCAAACTCATATGGGGCATCGCCACCCTGTCGCGCAGCAGGTTTATGCTGATATCCAGGTCCTGCTGCGAGATCCCTCCAAGTTCGGCTTTTGCTTCCGCATAGTTCAGCAGCACTTCGGCAAACCGCAGCGTGATCGCAGGTGACTCTCCGGTATTATAAGCATGCCCGATCATATCATCAGCATTGTAGAACTTGACGATATGATAACCGGTGGTGGATATGGCCCCTCCGGCCATGCCCGTGATCCGCGGATAGGAGCGGCCGTCGTCCAGGTGGTATCTGTATTTTTCACTGTCGTCCGGATGCAGCACGGTCTGTCTTAGCCGCGGGTCCCGGTTTTCAAATATATCCTCAATCTTTTCATCTCCTTTATATAAAGGGGACAAGGTGACCGGGAGCCCGTCGGTACACAGATAATCCTCCACCAGGCTTTTTGTCGCGCCGCCCGAATAATCTATGAAATAGCTCTGAACGGCATTGGTAATCACTCCCAGCTTGTATTTCCTCCAGTACATCACCTCAGGATTCCCACTCAGATCGAGTATACGCATGTACGCGTTATAATCATGCTGGGGATCCCCCGTCGTATACAGTTTATAAGGTCCCTTGTCCATCACTTCCTTTGCCGCATCGGCCGCTTCCCGGAGCCACTTTTCTACGTCGGGCCCGCCCCGGTATTTCTGCCATGTCCCTTCGAACAGGCATATCCTGGATTTAACCAGCAATGCGCACCAACGGTTGAGCCTTCCCGGGGCATTCCCATCTTCCCAGTCATCTGGAAGCTTTTCACAGGCAAAATTGAGGTCGTCGAGCACATGCTTCATTACCTCATCTCTCGGTGTACGGGCAATATTCAGGTCCGGATCGTCAATATTCAACGACTTATCCACCCAGGGCACATCGCCGAATTTTTCCACCTTTTCGCCATAAAACCATCCCCGGAAAAGCCGCGCCTCTGCGGCATATCTGTCGATTATCTCCTGTGGGACCTGCGCCTTGTCATAATTCTCCAGCCCTACGTTGATCGCCCGGACGAAGTCCCATCCTTTATACCCGAACCACTGATCGGCCGGGGTATCCGGAACATGATACTTACCGGCACGCACCTCGATAAAATACTGATGCCTGCTGTTTGTGGGGGCCATATTGTCGGAAAATTCATCCTGGTTCCAGATGCTGCCCCAATGGCTGTTAAATCCGTCATAATGCCCCTGCATAATGGGGACATTATCATCATTCCTGGCCAGGTCGTAAAGGCTGTTGTTATAGACCATTAAATTATCTTCCGTATTCCAGAAGGTTTCGCCGGTGACGCTGTCGACGGGTTTTCTTTCCAGGAAATCATCGTTGCAGCCATTCAGCAAGAAGGTGCCAAGGGCTAACAAGTTGAACTTTATAAAATTTTTCCGGTCCAGGTTCAGGTATTCATCGAGATCTTTATAGTCGCCCGCCAGACGGCGGACCTGCGATAACTTTTTCATCCGTTGGTTTTTTATCTGTTTAATGGATGATGACACCGAAGGCTCATCAAGTGTGACTACAACGATATCCTGGCTCCCAGGGTATATATGCGTTGCATGGGATATTCAATCGCTCCATTGGTCTCGGCCGTAACTTCAGGAATGGATTCAGGATCAAGCGGTCTTCTGATGCGCGAAAACTCCCACAGGTTCATACCGGTAAAATAAACCTCTACCTGCTCCAGCCCTATTTTATTGATCAGCTGCCGGGGCAGCTCATAACTCAGCGTAATATTCTTAAGCCTCATATAGGCTGCATTCTGAAGGAACCGGCTCTGTGTCTGTACATTCTTTTTATCATTGTAGGCATAATAGGGCGCATAAAAATAGGCGTCCCGGTTATCCTCGCTCCAGGTATCCGTAACCGCCCATTTTTCAAGATATCCGGAATTAAAGGGGAAGAACCAGGTCCAGTTGCCAGCCTGTGGCCATATCTTTCTTTTGCCGACTCCCTGGAAAAAGGTAGTCAGTCTCCAGTTCTTATAATTCAGGTTGATATTGAGGCCAAACTGATATCTTGGGGTATTATTGCCGATCACCGTGAGGTCCCCGTGGTCATCCAGGGTACGGCTGCCCGGGCTGATCTCCCCGTCGCCGTTAAGATCCGCATACTGGATATCTCCTGGCTGCCAGTTCGCCCCTATCTTGGACTGATCGACGGCCTTGTCGACATCTTCCTGGGACTGAAAGATCCCTACGGTCTTATATCCCCAGATGGCACCGATCTTCTTACCGACATAATAGTCGTCAATATTGCCGCTGGGGTTTTCATACCGCGTGATCTCGCTGGTCCAGTCGGACAATGACAGGGTGATATCATAGCTGAAGTCCGATTTTATCTTATCGTGCCAGGTCAGGGATGCCTCCCATCCTTTGGTCCGCAGATCGGCGGCGTTGGTCTGCGGAGCATCTGCGCCCAGGATATCGGGGTACTCCTTGCGCATCAGCATATCTTTCGTGTCCCGGGTATAAGCATCCAGGGAAACGTCCAGCCGCTGCTGCAGCAGGGTGAAGTCCAGCCCTATATTTTTGGACACTACGGTTTCCCAGGTCAGGGACGGGCTCACCAGCCCCGGGGCGGATACATAGGGAATCCTGCTGTCGCCGCTCATGATATACGGTGCAGTACCACTGCCCAGTGTAGGGATATAAGGATAATAAAGCGGGTTATTATTATTGTCCGTGAGCAGCTGGTTTCCCAATGAGCCGTAAGAAGCGCGGATCTTCAGGTTATCCAGCCACCTCCTTGTTCCCTCCATAAAATGCTCGTTGGAGATTCTCCATCCCGCCGAGAAGGAAGGAAAGAACCCGAAGCGATCCTTTTCGGGGAATCTGGACGTTCCGTCATAACGGCCGTCTGCCTCAAGGAGATAACGGTCCTGGTAATTATACTTCAAACGATAAAACGCGCCCCGCAAGGCCACTTCTGAACTGCTGCCATTTGTTTGCTGATCGCCTGTAGTGGCATGTATATCGGTAACAGATGGTGAAATTAGAGAATAGGCCCGCGCTACTACATATTTGTTCTGCCCCCACTCCTGATTGAATCCAATCGTAGCAGTTACATGATGATCGGCAAGAAAATCAAAGGCATATTCACCATATACATTAAATACATAGTAACGGTTATATTGGTTCTGGTTCTCTATCCAGTCAGGATCGCTGAAGCCGTGGCTGACCGGGGTAGGATTCGTAAGATCCGCATCTACGATGTCTATCTTGCTGGCCACATCCTGATAGTTCCTGTTGAAGATCTCATAGGAAAAATCCGATTTGATCGTCAGCCCCTTTAACGGGGTTATGGTAGCTCCGGTAGTCAGCCAGGTATCGTTATTGGCAAAGGTAGTGCGGCCGCCGTCCAGCAGATAAGGATAGAAGTTGGTGCCCCCGAAATACATTCCGATGTATTGTGCATATTTATCATGATCTCCGGGCTCCAGGTATTGGGGAAGGTCGGGGAACTGGATGGGCTGTATGGGAGATACCCTGGCCAGGGAATTGATGTTTACATCCCAGTTATAAAAATGAGGCTGATTGTTATTTTGGGAATTGAAAACAACCTTTTCATTCAGCTGCAGCCATTTGTTCACTTTAAAATCCCCTTTCATCAAGATATTGTATCGTTTGAAATTCGTGTTATTATATCTTAAATAGCCGTCTTTGGTGAGGTATCCGGCGGAAACATAATAATCTGCATTTTCGGAACCACCTGAAATGCTCAGATCATGCTGATTGGTTGGCGCAAAGTCTGTCAGCAGTTTATTCTGATAATTATTGTATCCGTAAAACCGGAGGACGCCGTTGACCACTCCCCATTCAGGCGCCGTTTCCGGATGCTCGGACCAGGCCTTGGTCCCGGCCACCATATTGCTGTCATAGGCGGGCACGCCGTTTGTCCGCATACTGGCTACATTCTCGATGGACACAAACTGATAGGGATCGGAAATCACATCCGCCTTAAAAATAGGCTTCGCCAGCGACCATTGCGTATTCAGGGAGATGTGCACTTTTCCACGCTGTCCGCTTTTTGTCTCCACCAGGATCACGCCATAGGCAGCCCTCGCCCCATAGACCGCTGCAGCAGAGGCATCTTTCAGCACACTGACACTTTTGATATCGGCGGGGTTAATCCGGTTAATGTCCATCGGCACGCCGTCCACCAGGATAAGCGGTCCCCCGCCATTAATAGAAGTGAATCCCCGGACATTGAAACCGGGGCTTGCTGCAGGGTCCCCGTTCCGGACGGTAACATTAAGATTGGGTACTACTCCCTGCAGGCCCTCTCCCACATTGGCGATCGACCTGTTTTCCAGCCTTTCGCCGGAAGCCGTCCCCACGGCGCCGGTGAGGTTTACTTTTTTCTGGGTACCGTAGCCGACGACCACCAGCTGCTCTAAGCTCTTTACATCCTCCTGGAGCACAACATTGACTGCGCTGCGGTTATTCACCGGCTCTTCTTTTTTCAGATAGCCTACGTAAGAAAATACCAGCACCGGAGTCGGTATGGTATCCGGGATAGTCAGGCTATAGGCACCCTTTTCATCCGTACGTGTTCCGACTGAAGTACCCTTTAAGGCTACGGTTACACCGGCCAGCGGACGGCCGTCCTTACTCGTGACCGTACCCGTTACTCCCTTTGCCATGTTTACATGTTCCCTCTCCGGACCTGTCCCTCCTGCGCAGACCGGAGCGGGCGCATTCCACCATATCATACAAGCAATAAAGATGACCGGTTTTACAAAGACCTGCGCGCTTGCCGACCTGAACCGGCCGGAAGGACAGGTCTCCCTGTTTATTTTTTTCATACGCTTTGGTTGTTATCTATATAAGTCGGCTGAAAACGGATTGACCCTGACAAAGGCAGAAAAAAACATCAGCACTAAAACTGCACAATTTTTGCAAACGATTGCGTGTCTGATAAACAATATTACTTTTCCTAAGAATCGTTACACCCTTGCTATGCCCTCTACTTCTTACCCTCCGGAAAAAGATATCCTCACCTTATTTTACCAAGGAAATATCTATGCTTTCGAACTGATTTTCAAAAAATACAATACGGTCTTATGCAATTTTGCTTCGCGTTTTGTATCTTCTCAGGACATTTCGGTTGAGATTGTGCAGGGGGTATTTTTGAAGCTATGGGAGAATCACGACAAGATCATCATCGAAAATGCGCTGAAGTCTTATCTGTTCCGGGCTGTTTATAATCAATGCAGCTCCTATCTTTCCCATCTCAGGGTGAGGAAAAAATATCTTCACTCCATACGGAGGCTTCATGAAACGCAGCACCTTACGGATCCCGTGCAGGATTCATTGAGCTATAAGGAGCTGAATCATCGCGTTCACGAAGCTGTTGCGCAACTTCCGGAAGAGTGTAGGAAGATATTCGTACTCAGCAGGTTCGAGGGGTTGAAATACATGGAGATAGCCGACAGGCTGCAGGTTTCCGTCAAAACCGTCGAGACACAGATATCCCGGGCCCTCACCCGGCTGAGGGAAAACCTGAAGGAGTTCCTGCTCAGCCCTTAGTCTTGCGCCACGCAGCCGGCAATGCGGAACAACCTGATCAGGATTTTACCGCCACAGATAGTACGGAGAAGGCCGTGGGACGGCAGACCGATACTTCCACACGCTCAATCGCGGGAGTGCTGAGGGTAAAGGTATGTCCGCCGGAAGCGCCCGGAGCAATATCGGGAAGGGAATATTCCGCTTTTTCGAGGGGTATGCCCTGTTCTCCGTATGCAATGCAGCGCAGCACATATCCCCGCAAGGTATACGCAGGTATGGCCTTCCGCGAAGTAAAGGAAACTTTGAGGGCCTGCCCGTCCAGTGCAGCGGAAAGGGTTTCCACCGGTGAAGATTCCTTCCGGAGCGCCGCATGGGAAGGATGCGGATCACCGAGCAGGTTTACCACGCCGTGGACCCGCTGCTTCATCACGCCCATACCCTTATCTCCCACATGGGTCCGGTAGTCGTTATAACAGAAAAAGATCAGCCCGCCCACATAATCATGCTTCCGGAATACGGCATTGTGCGTCTGCATGATGCGGATCAGCTTTTCATCCCCTTCTTTACGGTCCGGGGTACAGCGGCACCAGCCATATTCCGAGATCACGATAGGTTTGTCCGGGAATGCGTGGTGGATCTCTTCGAGATTCTTTTCCATATCCGCAACGGTACCTTTGTACCAGCTTTCATAGTATTCGTTCCACTCCACGAAGTCCATCAGTTCGGAAACATCCTTTTCCGGGGTTTTCTGTAACGAGTTGGAAGCATAGGAGCATAAGCGGTGAGGATCCAGCTTCTTGGCCCCCTTCAGCATGTTGGCGGCAAAATGATAGGCCGGCGGATTCTGCCCGCCGATCTCGTTACAAAGCCCCCAGGAGAAAACACAGGGATGGTTGTACTCCCGGTGGATCTGTTCCTCCAGCTGTTCCAGCCCGTTTTGCATGATGTCCGCATCGGGCTGCTCGCTCATGCCTTTAAAGGTAGCGGCGCCCCATGTCGGCACTTCCAGCTGTATGAGTATGCCATGGCGGTCGCAGAAGTCCAGCACCCGCTTATCCTGTTGCCAGTGCACACGGGTAAAGATGCAGTTGAGCTCCTTCATATCCCGGTGATCGTGCTCGATCCAGTGACCGGGCTCGGCCATTCCATAGTCCGGATTGCTGCCGCCCATGCGCTCCACGCCCATCAGCCATACTCGTTCCCCGTTGAGATAAAAACCTGCATTTTTCACCTCGGTTTTCCGGATGCCGAAGGTGGTGACATAGCTGTGTACCCAAACGCCGTCGGCGTAGAGGTCGAATGTTGCGGTATACAGATGAGGATGGTCAAAATGCCAGAGGTTGGGTTGCTGCAGGGTCTTCTCCGGGAAGCTGATCTCCCGGCTTTCCCCGGCTCCAAGCTGGGATGGCCGGCGGGGCGACTGCAGCACGACGCGGCCCGTTTCTTCTTCGGCTATCGTATAAGCGGCTTCCAGCCGCACACTTTTTCCTGAGGCATTTTTTACCAGGCCGAGCACGGCGATACCGGCCGTCTTCCTGCCGATATCCGGCAGAGCGGTAACCTGGATACGTTCCACATATACCGGCTCGGTAACGTGCAGGCTTACAGGTCGGGTAATGCCGCCGTCGGCGGCCCAGTCGTAAGAGCGGTTGCGCGGCAGCATCCTGTCGTCAAAATGATTGTCAGCCATGACCACCAGCGTATTTACTGCATCCGGCTTTACCGCTTTGGTAAGGTCAATAAAAAACGCCGTATAACCTTTACGGGTATGCCCGCCGACTTCGGTACCATTCAGCCATACCCTTGCAGTATGGTATACGGCTTCAAATTCGATGCGGATCGTTTTGCCTTTCCATTCGCCAGGAACGCTGAATGTCTTCCGGTACCAGCAAACTCCGAAATAATCATTGTGCTCCGGCGTGATCTGCCAGGTATGCGGCACCGTTACCGTGTCCCAGTGTCCGCCGGTGGCCGCAGACTTGTACCAGCCCCCGGAAACGCCCTGTTGATCTGGATCAGTCCTGAATTGCCAGCTTCCATTGAGAGAAAACACCAGCTCTCCTTTATTTTGCTGCGGCAGCACGCCGCCTTCTGCCTCATCCTTAAACAAGGCGGAAGAAAACGGCAATACGGTCAGGGCACCTGTGCCACCCAGATTCTTTAAAAAACTTCTGCGGGAAGACATATCGGACATTTATACGTTATTAAATGTGCAGTGAAGATGCAGGCCGTTCTACTTCCGGCCTGCCCGGTAATTTCGGTTCAAAAATAAACCAAGGGGCCGCCCCGTAAATAGGGTATATTATTTAAATAATGGACTATCTTATGATTTCCCGGGAGACGGCTGCTGCCGGATCAGACGTATGGGAGTACGTCCGGGCCGCACCGGATAAAGGACATAATTTCCTGTTTCATCTTTTTGCACCTTTACGGTGATATGCCGCCCGCCCTGGATGACCCGTGCATGCTTCCAGCTTTCCGGCACATAGGTTTTCAGGGTCAGCGGCACATCGTAAACGGCGGTATCCGGTGAGTGACGAAGGGTAAGGACAATCCCGTCTTCCTGCAGGCGGGACAGCACGCCGGTGTTCATTCTTTCCCGCATGTACCGCGCCACATCTCCGAAGGTGGCTATCCAAAGACTGTCTTCACTGCGCCTGATGTACCGGAAATACGCTTCCAGGGTGTGATGGGTCAGCGGTTCCCAACCCAGTCCGTCTATTCCGTGAAAGACGAGCACCAGCCAGATATTATCGTGCGCCAGTACCGTATCCACCCACGATTGCATCAGGGTATAAGGAGTAGCCGTCAGCGGACCCCGCTGCCACTGTACGTACTCCCGGTCTGAAATACCCGGCGGATCTTTATAGCCCCGGTTGATCTCTTTGAGATAAGGATCGGTCATCCGGTTTCGCAATGCGGGATAAAAAGGCAGCGCATACTTCATCGCACGGGGATGTTCGATGCCAAAGGGTATCTCCGCATCAAAGGTATGTCGCCTGCCGAGATGGTTCCGGATATCTTCCCGGCTCTTTCCCAGCTCATAGGCGATGTTGGCCGTGTCCAGCACGGCGAGATGGGTATGGGTGACCGTATGGCTCGAAAACTCATATCCGCGGGCAGCATAGGCGCGGAGGCTGTCCCAGCTGAGACCTTTTTCGTCGCTTATCTCCATACTATACTCCGTTCCCGGCTTCAGACGCCGCGACCGGATCGCAGCATACAGGGTGTCCATGACCCGGTAAGCCGCCTCTTTCTTATCCCTTTCAAACAGACCCGCGCTCCTGTCGTAATAAGCCAGGGCGCCTTTGTAGCCCAGATACCGCGCTGCCGAGATACGTTCGAAATAATTTTCATTACCGGTCGGCACTGTTGCGCTTTCGAGGATGATGTTCCGGACCGGACGGCCGATAAATTTTCCCGGATACGCCGAGCCGGCAATGGGTCCGGTAATGATATAGAAGGTGGCCGGTATATGAAGCCGCTCCATTACCGGCAGGGCATAGCGAAACTGGTTCCGGTTACCATCGTCATAGGTAATGGAGACAGCGCCGCGTTTTCCATCCGGCCAGCGGGTGATCTCCGTGCGCCCGGTTATCTCGTCCCGTTCCGAACAGGCGCCGAACAGGATGATCAGGAAAAGTAAGGGAAGGATATGCCGGAGGAGATGGGAATAAATCATCGGTATTTCTTTATCTGAGAATGGAATTTAAGCCATTCTCCGCATATTTGACGCTTCCGGTCCGTTATCTTTTGCCGTCACATATCTTTTACCTTCACAAAATCATCTGCCTTAAAAATTTCCGGATCGCCGTGGAGAAATTCCGGATCGGATCAGGCGCTGCCTGGGCGATGCATTACCTTTGCGCCCGATCAGGATTTATATGTACCTGCGCCCGGCATATCCTGCCGCCGCGGCCGGGTAACCAAACAAATACATTATGAATTATTTTACCGCTTTCGCCTGCGTGATCTGCATTGCCCTCTGCTGTCATACCCCGACCGCCCGCGCCCAGCAACCCGGTTCACCGGACCGTGGCGTGATCTCCGGCCATGTCACCGATGCCGGAGGCAATCCCCTTCCGGGAGCCAGCGTGTACCTGGAAGAAACGGAGCAGTCCGTCACCACAGACGACCGGGGCAGCTACCGGCTGTCCGGAATACCCGAAGGAACCTATACGCTGACCGCCACCACCATAGGGTTTGCGCGGCAGACACGTACCGTATCCCTGCAGGCCGGAGAAAGCCTTCGTACGGACCTCTCGCTGCGGGCCGCTACGGCCGCCCTCCAGGAAGTGGAGGTGATCGGACGAAGCGAGAAGAGCTATAAAAACACCTTTTCTTTTTCCGGTACCAAAACGGAGACCGCCCTGAAATACATTCCCCAGGCCATCAGCTATGTGACCAAGGAAGTCATCCAGGACCAGCAGGCTTTCCGGACCATGGATATCGTAAAAAACGTCAGCGGGCTCAACGTGTTCTCCACCAACAATTACGATTTTACCCTGCGCGGATTCCGCACGCACGATGTGCTGCTCAACGGGCTGCGACTGACCGGCGACGGCTGGAACCAGTCTGTGCTGCCCAATGTGGAACGGGTAGAGGTCATCAAGGGACCGGCCTCGGCGCTCTTTGCCAATACCGATCCCGGCGGCACCATCAATATTGTGACCAAAAAGCCGCTGGACGAGAACCGGAAGGCCCTGAACTTTGCCACGGGGAGCTACAATACCTACCGCCTGGCTGCGGATTTTACCGGCCCGATGAACAAGGAAAAAACACTGCTGTACCGTCTTAACCTGGCCTATCAGAACGCCGGCTCTTTCCGCAAGCTGCAGGGCGGACAGAATGTAGTGGCCGCTCCATCCGTCTCGTTTATACCCGATGACAAGACCCGGGTCAATTTTGACCTGGTCTATTCGCTGTCGCTGGGACGGCTGGACCGGGGACAACCGATCTTCGGCGCATCCGCCGGTACAAAGCTGAACTCCACACCCATCAGCTTTGCGATCGGAAAAGAAAATGATTTTGAAAACGAGACCTTCCTGAACGCCACCCTTTCCCTGCAACGGAAAATATCGGATCATATCACGTTTAATGCATCTTACCTCAAATCGCTGTACCACGAAAGCCTGCTGGAGCACCGCACGGCCAACCGGTATGCCATGGATGCCGACGGCGACCCCGTGCCCACCCTCATGGAGATGCAGACCACCCGACGTCTGGACGAGGATTATACTGATAACCTTTCCTCCTATTTCGTATTCGATTTCAATACCGGCCCCCTGAAACACAAAATTCTGGCAGGCTATGACCATATCAATTATATCTCTCCCGACGGCAACTCCACCTACAATGCCTATGGATTCATCAATGCGGACTCCACCGGCATTGTGCTGACCCCGGCCGGAAAACCGGCAGCCTATGATCCGGAACAGCGGTCGCGATACCTCATCCGGAATAATATGCCGGTACCGAACGTACCTTATTTCAACCTGGAGAACCCGGACTATTCCTTCAGCGATATCTCCCGGTATTTCAATACGAGCGAGGCGATCGCACCGGCGCGTTATTATGTCAACAGCGTATATGTCCAGGAACAGCTCCAATGGGGGAAAATACGCGCCCTGCTCGGCTTCCGCCAGGAATTTTATACCGATCTGCTGAACTATACCCGGAAAGACGAGCAAACGGTAAACCAGCATGCGTTCATACCGCGTATCGGCCTGGTCTACACGCCGGTTGAGGCGATAAGCCTCTACGGCACCTTTACGGAAGGCTATCAGCCGCAGGACGCCGCTACCATAGGCGATCCCGAACGGTACGGCGGACCGTTCGACCCCCTGATCTCCAACATGGTGGAAGCAGGCGCCAAAACAGAGCTGTTCCGGAAACGCCTGGCCCTGAACCTTGCGGTGTACCGCATTGAGGAAAACAACGTGCTGCAGAACGCCAATGCCCCCGGCAATCCCGACCAGCTGCGGCAGATCGGACAGCAAAGATCGGAAGGCATAGAGCTGGACGCATACGGACAAGTCACGCACAACTTCAGCCTTACCGCTAACTTTGCCTACAACAAAGCCACCGTTACCCGTTCGGACAACCCCGATGAAATCGGAGAGCAGCTGCCCAATGCGCCACGGGCCCAGGGCGGCTTCTGGGCAAAATATCTCTTTGACGGCAAGGCGCTGAAGGGTCTGGGCATCGCGCTGGGCAGTAATTTTGTCACCCGGCGGAATACGCTGGATGCCAAGACCAACCTGCAGCTTCCCGGATATATTGTGGCGGACGGGGCGCTTTATTATACCGTTGATAAATTCCGGCTCTCGGTGAACCTGAACAATATCTTTAACAAAACGCACTGGCTGGGGGGGTATGACTATAACCGTCTCTTCCCCGGCACTCCGCGGAATTTCCTGGTCGGCGTCGGATATACTTTTTAAACCATGCACCGGCTGAGGAAGATATCCGGAATATTGCACCTGTGGATCGGGCTGATCACCGGTATCGTTATCCTGCTGGTGTCCCTGAGCGGCTGCCTGCTGGTCTTCGAGGAGCCGCTTTTCAACCTGATACACCCGGGGCTGGTGTATACTCCGGCTGCAGGAGGGAGCACCCGGCCCCTGTCGGCGCTGACCGCGACCGCCCAAAAAGCGCTGGGCCCCGGCAAGCCGGTCAATACGATAACCATTTATCCGGATCCGGACCGGTCCTTTGTCTTCGGCGCATCGGGTAGCGGTAAAAATCACAGCACGCACCGAACGGCCTTCGACCAGGTGGATTACCTGGATGAGGTCTACGTGGACCCTTATACGGGCAAGGTGCTGGGACAGATCGACCGGAAGCACGAGTTTTTTACGGTCCTGCTGTGGCTGCACCGGTATCTGTTGCTCTACCCCAGTGTCGGCCGCCCCATCGTGGGCATCTCTACCCTGCTTTTCCTCGTATTGCTGCTGACGGGTGTTGTGCTCTGGTTCCCCAGGAACCGCGGGGCGCGCAAGCAACGTTTCCGCATCCTGTTGCGGGCACGCTGGCGCCGGGTCAACTATGACCTGCATGCCACAGGCGGCTTCTATGTGCTGCTGCTGGGCGCAGTCATGGCAGTAACCGGGCTTACCTGGTCCTTCAAATGGTGGGAAAGCGGTATCTACAGATTGCTCGGAACGGACCGGCCCCTGAGCGTAAAGAGAGAACAGCTTCCCGTGGCATCCCGGCCTGCCGCCGATATCCGCCCGCTGGACATCGCCATGCGGTCGGTATACGGCAAAGCGCCCCGGTTTGAGCAGATCAGCATTGACCTGCCTCAAAAAGCCAACCAGCCTATTATGGCCATTGTCCAGGTAAGCAGCGGAACCGGCTGGAGGGTGGTGGACTATTACTATTATCACAGCATTACCGGGCAGCTGACCGGACAGTTCCTCCAGGGCGATAAGTCACTGGGGCAGAAATGGCGTAACACCAATCTCTATATCCATACCGGTAATGTCTATGGCCTTCCCGGCCAGATACTGGCTTTTCTGGCCAGCCTTGTATGCGCCTCCCTCCCGCTGACCGGCTTTCTCGTGTGGTACGGGCGGAAGAACAAGGAGAAGAAACGAAGAGCGGCTATCCTTTAGGAAATACCATCCGGAAGCATCCCGCTTCCGGCGAGGAAGAACAGATTCATCGGCGGATTTCAGAAAACTACTGCCAGGCATTTTTGATGACGGCAGCCTGTGCCGCGCCGGCCGGCGGCAAGCCGTACATGGCTTCCAGCGTACGCAGCACGCTATAATGGTTGATGGAGTCGGCATACTCACCGGGTTGTACCATGGGTCCGACAAAAAGCGTGGGAATATGATTGTCCGGCGTGAAATCATCTTCGTCAAAAGTAAGGATCAGCAGGCTGTTGTGCGTTTTGGCCCAATCCACATATCTGGAAAGATGATCTTTCAGCCAGCGGTCTGCACGTTGTATAGCGGCAGTATCGCCGTCGATCCAGGTATTGTGCATATCGTTGCCCTGGTTGGGGATCACAAAGGACAGCGTGGGCAGGCTGTCAAAGTCCGAGGGAAAGCTGCTCAGCGGCAGGTTGGTGGATGCGGGCAGGCCGTTTTCCTTATTGCCCTGCCAGTTCACCCAGGGCGCATGCTTACGGGCATAGGAATATCCTTTTACCTGCTCATAGCTGCATTCAAGGAAACCCTCGCCGGGCAATGTCTCTGAATAACCGGCAAAGGTATATCCCGCTTTTATCAGCGAGGCTCCGAGATTGGGCGTGGTATAGGGCGTTGAATCCTTCAGGCATTCGTCGCCCTTGATCCCCTGCAGCCCGCCGGAAAAAAATGCCACATAGTTGGGTTGGCTGGGATGAGTAACGCCATGGGAATTGGTAAAGAGCGCACCTTCCTTCGCCAGCTGATTAATATAAGGCGCATTTCCCGTACCGATGACCTGGTTGTACCCATGATTTTCTTCTATAACGATCACGATATGGTCGGGACGGGGAGGGTGATTTTTTACCCCGCAGGAAGACAGGGCGGCGAGAGAAAGGGCGGCAAAAAGTACCGGTATTCCGGGCTGTTTCATAGCAATATTTTTGAAGTGTAAGGTAAGGAACAAACAACAATCACTGAAGCAGGACACAAAAAAATAATCAGGGGGTAACTGCCGTATTCTCCGCTTCAAAGTTATCGAAGTAAGCTTCGTTCCAGCCGGTAGTCAGCGCCGTCACACCCATTTTGTAATGACTGTCCCGGACGCTGACGATCTCCTGATGATCCAGTCGGATGATAATCCGGTCTCCGCTGCAGCGCATCTCCAGATGATGCCAGCTTCCTTTTACGGGACGGGCTTGTCCCTGCTGCAGCAGGCTGCTGTCTTTCCCGTTGCGTTTCAGCTGCCAGCTGCCGGTGTGGCTGATCTCAAAAGCATACCCGTCTACCTTGCTGTTCCAGGGAAAACGCTGCAGCCTGGATTCGATCCCCACCCTGCCCGTATCGGGCAGCAGGAAGTCCGCTGATACGCGCATATCCGTCCAGCTGCTGTCGCCAAACAGGATGCGGGGATACGGCTGGCCAAACCAGTTGATGCCCTGCTGCCGCGCACCTTGCTTCAACCAGCGGTTGGCGGATGCGCTGTCGCCAACCACTTCAAAAGCGCCGTGATAGCTGATAAAGAAAGGCGGCTGCCGGTTCAGACTGTCCCCGTCGAAATCATCTTTATAATGATCCGGAAAAGGAGCCGGCGGCGGCACCGCATGTTGGGCTTTCCCTTTCTGCTGACCGCGGGTGGTGGTCAGCGAGTAAACTGTATTGGGTTTTAGCGTAAGGACAAATGTTCCCTGCCGGGGCGTTATATCGGCTTTTCTTTCAAACAGATGACCGGGGGAAGACTGCCATACGGCAAGGGCCTTATCCGGAAGACCGCCGGACAGCCTGAAATGCACCGTCTGGTCCTGCTTTGCTTCCGTGGTTTCGATGATCACGCTGTAATCATGGGTCAGCGTATCGGTCAGCGCCGTCACGGACCAGCCCTTATCCTTAAAGTATTTACAGGCACTGTTGACATATTTCCATCCCGGCCTGGCAAACTGGTTGGTGTGCGCTACGATCCACAACGGCGGCTGCACAGTATAGCGACCGGACCAGGGGGTATTGGCTTCCATAAAGCCGGAAGCGGGGGCCGTAAGATAATGAGGATAGGAAGTGATCAGGCTCCAGTAGATCACCTTGGTAATACGGGCAAGGGGGTATGCGCGGTTGTTGATGCGGGCCACCTTGGCGGCCGCGGCCCAGTCGCCCCCATGGTCGTGCGACTCCCCGCTCCAGACCGGCTTGCCGATCTGCTGCACTTCGGGAGGAGTACGAAAATCCGTTTCTTCCGGGACATGCGCATTGACGGCGTACACCGCTTTTGCCAGCTCAGGGTCTTTGGCAATATCCTGCGCGATCTGCCACTGGTGCTCGGGCTTCCATTGGTCGCCCGCATCGATCTTTACGTGCGAAAGACCGGACTCATCCAGCACACGGCGCAGCAGCTTTATCCAGTCTTTATCATAGAGCGTCTCGTTCCGGATGCCGGTATAGTCCACGGTGATCCCGTGATATTTTTTCAGGCCGTTGATATAGCCGGCAATAAAGCGCGCATTTTCTTCCGTATAGAACCGGCCGTTGCCTACCCAGCCGGGCGCGCCCCATTGCAGGGTTTCTATCCTGATGTCGGGGTTCCTTTTCTGGGCTTCTTTGATCAGCCACCACTCGTATCCGCGGTTGAAGTAGGCGGCGCGCGGGTTTTTAAATTCTTCCCGCGTATGGGCATAAGCCGGCTCGGAGCCGTCTGTGGAGTTGATATCTCCGCCGATCTCTACCTTTAGTTCCGGCAGGCCGGCCCCGAAGCCGGGTTTGAACAGGTAATCCAGGATATCGCTGCGATAGGGTTCGGGATAGTCGACCAGAAAGCGGGTGGAAGCGCCGGCGCTCAGGGCGCCGATCCCCTCAAAGATGCGACCGCTGCTGTTGCCGTCGATCGTAATATGCTGGGCACTGAGATTTTGAAAAGACAGTAACAGGATGCAGGCCACTGCCTGCAGGCACAATTTCTTCATGAACTTTCCTTTACCATCCTTTACGCGATAATCGTCTTTTTATTGTTTCTTTTTCCAGAAAGTCAGCTCCATGGAGTTTGCCTGACTTTTCCCCTTGTTCCAAGTCTCCAGCACATTGATCCGGATATACCTCACCGGGGGCAGGGTATCGGAGAGGATGTATTCTTCCCCTGCGAGGGCGTAGGCTTTGTCCGCAACCGTATTGGTTCCCAGCGCCGCCTGCGAGGGTTTGAAGGAACGGCACACCATCAGCTTCGTCCAGCCCGTCCAGCTGCCGTCGTCGGCCGGATCAGTGGCGCCCCATATCTCCCAGCTGCTGGGATTGTCGCTGTTATACAGAGAAGCCGAAGACGGGTCATTCCCCCGCTGCCAGATCTTGTACCGGCTGAGCTGCACTACGGCGCCCAGATCGAAGGTATAATGAAAAGGAAAAGCGGACCCGGTACAAAAGAACCCCTGGCCTTCTTTTATACTGCCGTCCCATAAACGAGACAAGACCCAACCGTAAGCCGTCAGCGCATCTCCCGGCAGGATCAGCTCTTTGAAGGCAGACTTATCCATCAGGGTTTCAAAGACAGGGGTCACCTGCGTATAGCCGGTATAAAAAGTATCTATGGCAGCAGAATCCGGCAAAAACAACGTGCGGTACTGCAGCTTGCTTCCTTCCTTCAGATCGGCGATGGCTATGGTATCCGCCTCCGGAGAAATAAACAATTGCCGGACATCTCCCGCAGTGCTGGTATAGCTCAGCTCCGCTCCGGCAAGACTACCTACAGCATGCTCCCATATAAGCCGGGCTTCCCCATCCGTCCACCGGGCGTCTTTCATCAGCCGGTTGCTCAGCGTGCCGGCATACTGATCGCCATAAACACGCCCCACTACCTCGCTTTTTACCGACCTGTGTCCTTCGTCGTCGCCGGTATAAATGGTAAAGGTATAGGTGCCTTCCTGCATATTATCCAGCATAACGTGGATGGAGTCGGTCAGCGATCCCTGCTTCACCGGCACCAGCAGGGAGTCCGCGCCACCGTTCCAGTACAGCTTGCAATAGGTGATCTTCGGGTCGGACAACAGCCAGGAAAGTGCAAGGCGATCCTTACCGGAGAAGGCTCTTACCGAATCTGCCTTTCCGGTATACACAATTTCCCCATCTTTGATGATCGGCTCATAGGTATGATCCATCTTGCTGCAGCTTCCCAACAGGCAGCATATTGATGCCAGGGACAACAGACAGCTAAAAAATCGGGCGGTGGACATATTTTCTGTTTTTATTAAAATAGATATCGATAAGGAGTCTCGGTTACTGCTCGGCGCCAAAGAGGGTTATTTCCATGATATGGGAATAATCATCCCCGCCCCAGGTGCTGAATACGTTGACGCGTATATACCTGACCGGGGGAGCATCAAATGGGAATATATATTCTTCCCCGTCCGCCGCATAAGCTTTGTCTTCGTTGGATACCTGCCCTATCGACAGTCCGGATGGCTTTATGGATTCGCAGTCCAGCAGCTTGGTCCAACCATCCCAGCTGCCGTCCTGCGCCGGCTGTGTGGATCCCCAGATCTCGAACTTACGGGGATTGCCATGGGCGTACAAAAAGCTGGGATTTGAAAGGATTCCCCGCTGCCAGATCTTAAAACGGCTGAGCTTGGCTACGGTTCCCATGTCGAAGGTATAATGATGCGGGAAGCCGCTGGGATTGTCGGCAGTACCCATATGCTCGGTATGGAATCCGTTGGGCTCCTCGATGCTGCCGTCCCACATCCTGGGCATGAACCAGCTGAAACCAGTAGGTGCATCGGTGGGCAGGCGGTACTCGCGGAATTTCTTTTTGTCGATCTCCTCTTCAAAGAGCGGCACCACTTCCTGAACCATGGTGTCGGAAAAGTTGTTCCACTGATCCCTGACATACACCGCAAATTTGCGTTTTACAGCCGGGAACCCCCTTACGGAAAAAGCGCCGCTGGGCCGTTTGGTATAGTTGGCATCCACCTCTTTCCAGTCGCCGAGGGAATCGGGTGTCAGCACAAAAAGCACGAGGTTGGCCTCGGTTGAATTGGTAAAGGCCAGGTTGATCCCGCCGAAGTCCTCTTTGATCACGATCGAGTTGCGTACGGACAACACGGGAGGAAGCGAAGGCTTTACTTTTACGGTAACGGGCTCGGAACGGTTTTCACCCCGGTCCACCGCATACAGCTTTACTTCATATTCGCTGGTATCCCCGAATCCGTTCAGCACTACAGCGTGATCATAAAAGGTAGCTTTGGCCACCTTGCTCCCTTTAGCGGTTTCGCATTCGGCCTCTACATAAAAGAGGTCCGCATCGGCAGGTGGAGCATAGCTGATCCTGACCGCACCGGGCAGAGGAGCCCAGCTCACCTTGGTCACCGGAGCGGGAGCACTGCCGTCGTTTTTTTGCGGAGCGGGCTGGTCTTCCTTACAGGAAGCAAACAGCAATGCCCCTGCTGCCAGCAGGATAAGGGGCAGAAGGCGTGTATATTTCATCATACTCGGTTTCATTTTCAGATTGGTTTGATATGATTTGTTCTTCCGCATCTTACCAGCCGGGATTTTGCACCAACTTTTCATTATCGATCATTTCCTGTTCCTTTATGGGCCACAGATAGTCTTTTTTCTCAAAACGCTGGTTATACAAGATCTGTACGCGATAATAGTTTCCCGCCTCTTCTGCTTCGGTATTCCATCCCATGATGGGAGCATTCAACACTTTCTCCGCTTCTTTCCATCGTCTGAGATCCCAGAAACGCTGCCCTTCAAAAGCCAGCTCGATCAGCCTTTCCTGGTGAATGATATCCCGCAGCCCGTCCCGGGTACGGTATTTTCCGGCATCTTTGGCATACTGCGACCAGGCATTTTCCACCGAAGGTATTCCCGCTCTCTCCCGGATCATATCGAGATAACGGTACACATCGGAAACCGGTCCCTGAGACTCATTCAGCGCTTCGGCATAGGACAGGTACAGCTCGGCCAGGCGGATCCTGGGCCAGGGGTAGGGTTCCGCACCGTAGCTGATACCCGTGCTCACGGAATTATTGAAATTGACCAGCTTTTTGGGCCAGTAACCGGTCACCGAATAATAGGCCACGTCTTTTCTGGCTGCAGCCTGTCCCATCTTGGCCTGTACATAATAAGGATCCTTATCATCAAACCGTCCCTGTCCGTACCAGATGCCGCCGTCGAAACCGAGATCGGCATAGAAGCGGGGTTCCCGGCTAAAATGAAGTCCTACAGTCTGATAGCCTTCCTTGATATCGAATTTATCCGCGGCCGTAGCAGTCCGGAGCGAATAACGTTCGGTGTAATCCCAGGTCTTGTCTTCCGTAATGGGCACTCCATGATTGGTATAAAACAGCTCGGCCATACGCAGGGTGGGTGCGTAAAGCGACTGGATATTGGGCGTGGCTTCGGGCAGCAGGCGGGCCTGCGAATACCACTGGAGGCGGTCTGCCACACTATTGGGATCTGCCCAGATGATCTCAGGATTCCATTTTTCCGTAATCGCGTTCCGGATATCCATCTTGGTAATGGTGGTATCCGAAAGCCCTTCCCGGTTGGGTTCCCAATGGTATAGTTTCGCACCCTGCGCTTCGCAAAAATCGATAGCTTCCTTACAGGCCTGTGCAGCCCGCTTCCATTTCTCAGGATCTGCCTGGGAAGGGAACAAATGCTGTCCTTTCTTGTCTGTAAAGCTCGCATAGTCAGGATTCCCGTTGAACAGGGGACTCGCCGCATTAACCAGTATTCTTGCTTTTATGGCCAGGGCGATGCCTTTGGTGATACGGCCCCGCTCAGTGGCCTCATTCTCGATCCGGTCCGGCAGGTTCATAGCCGCGGAGTCGATGAGGTTTATGATATAGGTAAAGCAGGAATCCACCGGCTGCCTTTCCACCTTTACGGCCTCCGTTCCGCTGGATACGGGCAGATTTTTGTCCATTATCGGAACGGGCCCGTACATCTGCAGCAGCAGCCAGTGATAGTAGGCTTTCAGGAAGTTGACCTCGGCCACCCAGCGGTCTCTTTCGAAATCATCCAGGTCGGGCACGCCGTCAATTTTTTCGAGGAAGATGTTGCAGTCACGTATCGCTTTGTAGCAGGAGATACCCGATCTTGTCCCGTCCCAATAATCCACATACGGGTCCACTATATTCTGACTGCCCCTCGCAATATTCCAGGGATTGTTGGATACTGCATAATACCAGCATTCGTCTCCCGCGAAAAAGGCAGGATCTTCCTGGAGGTTGTCTTCATTGGGAAGATAGGAATAGCAGGTAAACAGAAATTTTTCCGCTGCGCTCCGCATCACAAAGGCATTGTCTATGGTCGCTACGTCATCCGGCACGATATCCAGGTAATTACAGGAGCAGGATAACCCGAAAAGAAGCAGAAGGGATATTTTTTTTATCTTTTGCATGACCTATTTTTTATGTTAGAATGAAACCTGAATTCCCAGGTTCATGACCTTTTGGATGGGATAGCCCAGCCCGTTACCCCCCATTTCCACATCCCAGAGGTCAAACTTGCTGAGAGTCCACAAGTTGATCCCGCTGAAATAAAATCGGGTCTCCGTGATGTGCCAGCGCTGGGTAATCTTGCGGGGCAGCGTATAGCCCAATTCCAGGGTTTTTAAACGCAGTAACGCCCCGTTGCGCATGAACCAGGTATTCTGCTGGGCATCGTTACTGAGCAGGGTGCTGGTTGCTGACAACCGCGGCCAGAAGGCATAGGGATTCTGGTTGCTTTCCGACCAGTAGTTGTCTGCGATGGCTTTCAGCAACTGGTTTTGGAGCACACCGGCAGGAGCCGTTTCGTTCGGATAGAGATAAGATACAAACGGGGCTGTAGCGTATGGGTTTATCCAGAATGACTCCCGGGCCAGGCCCTGGAAGAAGCAGGAAAGATCAAAGTTCTTATACCCAGCGGAAAACCCGAACCCAAAAACGATCTCCGGTGTGGTCGGATACCCGATCGGCACCTGGTCCAGCGTGGTGATCTGACCGTCGCCGTTCACGTCCCTGTACTTGATATTGCCCGGGTGATACTCCCCGAAGTTCTGAAACGGAGCATTGTCGATCTCCTTCTGATCCACGAAGAGATGTTCGGCAATATACCCCCATTGCTGGCTCAATGAATAGCCGACATGCGAGAGGTATTTGCTGTCGTATTTCGGTTCTTCGTAGACGGTAAATGCGCTGGTAGCATAGGTGAAGTTGGCCCTCCCCTGCAGCCAGAAGCTGGGGCCGAAGGATTGGGAATAGTCCACAGACAGGTCGATGCCTTTGCTGTTCGCTTCTCCCAGGTTGGCCTGCGGGGTAACAGCCAATCCGGTAGTGCTGGGTATATAGGCGCGTGGCATCAGGATATGGGTACGGTGCTCTTTCCAGAGATCCAGCACTACGTTACCCTTATCAAAAAGCCCCAGGTCCATGCCCAGGTTGGTTTTATAAGAAGTTTCCCAGGTGATCTCCTCATTGGAATAACGGGAGATGGAAACACCGGTCCGGCTGTAGGTATAATCAGTCCCGAAACGCGAGCCGCGGTCAACATCATTCATATCCACATTGGAAAGGTAGAAGAACCGGTCCTCCGGCTTCCCAATAGCGTCATTGCCGACCAGGCCGTAAGTGGCCCTCAGCTTGAGGTTGGTGATGACATGAGAAAGGGGCTCAAGGAAGGGCTCCCGGGAGACCGTCCAGGCCAGCCCGACGGAGGGGAAAAAGCCGAATCGCTTTTCTTCAAAAAACCGTTCGGAACCGTTATAGCCAAAATCGAACTCGGCAAAATACTTCTTGTCATACGAATAGGTATACCTTCCGGATACGCCGATATTCCGATGCGGCAGAGAGGTCTGGAGATCGCCCGCATTGGCGTCCACCTGATTATCCATCAAAAACACCAGCATTCCGCTGATATCGTTCTTCTTCTTGATTGTGCGATTGTAGTTAAAAACCGCCTGGATGTATGAGGTGGCATGAACCTGCTTCGTGCCTTCGGCATAGCCCAGATAATCCGTACCGGTATTTTCGTTAAGCAGACCGATAGTATAGGCGTCATCCAGCTTGTCGTAGGTGTTTAGCTGATAGTAATAAGGGTTATAAAATCGCGAAACATCATTATAGGAACGCCGGGTAGTATTGACCATCGCCCTGAGCGAAAGGCCTTCGGTGATAAAGGAGAAATCCTGGTTCAGCTCAAACTGGGCCATCATAAGGAACTGGGAATAGTCCTTATACCCTTTTACCATATCTGCGTAAGGATTAAGATAATTGGCGGAAATACCATAATTGCCAAACATAATATGCCTTTCAAAACGGTGTTCCGCATCTTTGGGAAAATAAGCAGGAAACAATACGGGATTGGTCCGCATGATATTATGGTAAGTGTCTGTTCCGCCATTGATCGGACCGGTATAGTCGTCAAAGGTACCGTAGAGCCTTACGCCTACCTCGGTGGTTTTCGTGACGTTTATGTTCACGTTGGAGCGCAGCAGATAGCTCTTCAGGTCGATGTTGTTGTTGAAATTATTCCGTTTATCCACCCTGAGCATACCGTGGTCTTCGTTGAAGGTCCCGGCCAGGTAATAGCGGGCGACTTTACCCCCGCCCTTTACATTGAAGTTGGCCCGCTGGTTCATGGTATAATCCCTGAAAAGCGTGTTTAGCCAGTCGGTGGCAGGATAGGCATAAGGATTGGAACCGGGCTTCAGCGTATTATCAATCTTATCCTGCGTATAAGGCAGAACAGACAGCGGATCCGACATGATAGCGGCCTCGTTGGCCATCTTCATATAGGTAACCGGATCGGCCAGCTGGATGTTCCGGGTGGGCATGGAAACGGAGTTTTCCACACGTACAGTAACCTGCGCCTTTCCTTCCGCACCTTCTTTGGTGCTGATCAGGATCACACCGTTGGCCGCCCGGGCGCCGTATAAGGCGGTGGCGGTGGCATCTTTCAGGATGGAGAACGAAGCGATATCATCCGGCTGCATCCGGGCCAGATCGGTAGCGTTGAACTCTATTCCGTCCACCAGGATCAGGGGGTCTTTTTTATACCCGAAGGTGGTGACGCCGCGGATGAAAAACTCGGCATTATCCGCCCCCGGCTCCCCGCTGCGCTGATAGGCGACGACGCCGGCGAGACGTCCGGCAAGCGCCGTGGTGAGGTTGCTCGATGGCACTTTCAGCTCGGCGGGATCAATGGTGGTCACCGCACCGACCACATCCTCTTTCTTCTGGGTGCCAAAGGCCACGACCACCGTTTCACCCAGCGTGTTGGAAGCCGGGAGCAGCCGGATGTCAATGGAGGTCTTTCCGCTAACCGGCACCTCCTGCTTGTCAAAGCCGACCATACTGAAAACCAGCACCGCATTATCGGGTACAACCAGGATATAGCGGCCGTTCAGATCGGTAGTGGTTCCGACAGTAGGTTTGTCCTTTACCGACACGGTCACACCGGGCATAGGCGCCCCGCTGCTATCGGTAACCAGACCCCGGACTTCCTTGTCCGGAAGCCGCAGGCCGGTTTCCAAAGGAATAACAGCGGATGGTTTGACGCTTACCTCAGGATGTATGGTATGGGACAGGGGCGCTGCGCGACCGGCAGACAGGAAGATCAGCATAAGCAAAACAAGCCCCGCGGTCTTTGGAGTAGATCGTTTTGTCATAGGTTTGAGGATGGTTAATAAATATCCGGCGCAGGATCACCGCAGACACAGGCGCTGCAGCTCATCCGCAGACCGGATTATATATAATGACGCTTTTTCTTCATGAACAAAAGCTGCTTTTGTAAGCAGCCTGATAACAACGGTGAAAAATAAATCAAAAATATGGTCTGGAAAAACAGAACGGCAGAAAAGCGGGTTAAGAAAATATGAACGATAACCAACTTCACTTCATCAGCCGTACGCATTTTATTTGGCAGGGTAATAAAAGACAGTATCGAAGAGCAAGCTCCGGCAACATGACCGCCTTGTACTGCAACAGCGGGAAACTCTGCCCCGCCGCTATCCGCCTCCGCCGCTTCAATTCGCTTTCGATCAGAAACTTCGCCGGCCATCATATCGTTTCAAAAGGCGATCATATTGTTTCAAAAGTACAATCATCATCGTCTTCCGAAATAGTCAATCTTACTTAAAAAATGGATTATCTTACGGTCGCTGTTTCTCTTCACTGATATCTTCCGGTGAGGGTAACGACGGATTGAGGCTTTACAACGATACTGTCTGGCGCGCTGTAAGAACGCTTCAGGTTGCTATCGGCATCGGTGGTATAAGTATTCAGCAGGTTCTTCCGGAGGGTTGCGGAAGTATGTAGCCGCAGCGTTTTTGTTTCATTGCTGACGTTGACGAGCACCACCACCAGGGATTTCTCCTGCGGATCGTGGTATGCGGAAACCATCAGCGCTCCCGCTGCTTTCACAGGATCATGCAAGCCGTCTATCGATGCGGTGACGCGTTGCATGCCCGGGCGGACAAAACGGGCATAATTACCCAGCGCCCAGAGTTGCTTGGATTCAAGCACGACACCGTCTCTTTTGCATTGATCCACATTTATGCTGCTGTCGGGCGCGTTGATATAGACCAGGGCATCGCTGTAATCATAGGGACTTACTGCCAGCCACCATTGCCAGGAAGATACATTGGCTACGGTGAGATCGTGATGGATCACCTTGGCTACATACAGTCCGTAGCCGATGCCGGTATTCCGGGGACTGCCGCTGTACTGTCCGCAGATATCCCCCAGTATCCCGAACTCGCTCTGCCAGACGGACAAGGCAGGGTTCACCTGACGGACCTTTTCGGCCAGCTGCTGACGTACATGGACCATCTTATCATCCGGGCAGGTAGTAAAATAACTATGTCCCGAGATAACGGGCGCCACGTCCGGCAGGTTACCGATATAATCCGGGGAAGCAGCGGAGAAGAAACGGCTGACCTGGTCGCCCCGGTCGTCGTTGTTGCGGCCATAGAGAAAATCCAGCTGGCCGGCTTCTCCGATCACTACTTTCGCCGTGGCATGCCTGGTCTTCAGCGCGGCGGACAACTGCTTTACCAGCGCGGCGATATCCCCGTTGGTAGCCTGGCTGCCCGCCTGGGAAGCGGTGGGCTTGCCCTTGGCGCTCCAGTCCCATTGCGGCTCGTTTACCGGGCTCAGGTAATCCAGCCGGAGATGTTCCGCTACGGCAGCGAGGAAGCCGGCATAATCTTTCATCCGGCCTTCGCGGATGTTCAGGTGGTTGTCCCCGCCGGGGTGAAAGGCCTTCCCGTTCCGCGTCATGTATACGGGCGGGGATATGGCAAAGCCAAGGGTATACTTCACTCCCCTGCTGCGCGCCGCCTGAAGGAACCATTGCTGCCCGGCCTGCTTGTTCCAGTTATACGAGCCGTCCGCATTCAGAAAGCATTCCTCTCTTCTCCAGTCGGTGGCGATGCCGCTGCCCGCCCCCTGCTCAAAGCTGCCGGCGCCGATATTGAACCGCCAGAGCGATAGCCCGATGCCGCGCGGGGTCCCGTCGGCCAGCGTATCGGTACTGAACAGCAGATCGGCGACCCTGTTCTTCTTGCTCACATCTGCCCAGCTGCCGATGAACTTGCCGGTCCAGCAATCCGAAGCACCAAAGCTGTGTATGGTCTGGTGGGTATCGGCAAGGTCTATACGAAGTTCCAGCAGGGCGGAAGTGTCCTTCCCGCCGGGCATTTCCGGCGAAGATGCAGGCGCGGGCTTCCCGCAACAGGAAAACACGGTCAGGAGCGACAGGACACCCGCGGGAACGATCGTTTGCCAACTTTTTTTCAACAGTAGGTTCAATTTCTGGTTTCTGATTTCTGATTTCCGGTTTCTGGTTTGAGGTTCAATAATCTAAGGTTCAAGGTTGATCTGTCTGGAATGGAACTTTAAACTTGAAATGCCTTTCACCTTTCACCCTTCACCTTTTACCTTTCGCCCTTCACCTCTCTCAATATCCCGGATTCTGCTCCACCACGCCGCCGGAAGCCACGATCTCACTGTTGGGGATCGGCCAGAGCAGGTGGACGGCCGGGTTGAAATGAATACCCTTGTTTTGCGGCTCCAGCGTATTGTTCGTTTCAAAAACATCCTTGCTGGTCTTGGTATTATAAAGCACAAAGCTGCCGTTGGGTCCGAATATATCCTCGATCACCCTTTTCCCCGCAGGATCTTTCCACCGGCGCAAGTCGTAAAGACGATCGCCTTCAAAGGCCATCTCCAGCCTTCTCTCTTTTCTTACCGCGTTGATGAGATCCCAACCGCTCAGGCTCATATCTGTCGGGAGCTGTACCCGGTCCCGGATCATCTTCAAAGAAGCGAGGGCTTCGGCGGTCTTCTGCTGCATAGCGCAGGCTTCCGCATGGATCAGGATCACATCGGCCAGCCGCAGGATGATGTCATCACGCGAATACAGACCGTTGGAAGGCCGCTCAGCCTTGGGCACATACCACTTTCTGCAAAACCTTCCGGACTTCGAGGCAGGGCTCGGCCCCCCGGGCACATATCCCCTTCCGTCAAAGGACTTGTTATCGGGGTCTCCGGCTACCGGCTCACCCTGCTTATTGATGGTCCATACCCGGCGGATACTGTCTTTCTCCGAAAGATAGGCGTTTTCCAGGTCGCTGGTCACGCTGTAATAGCCCCATCCTGCATCCGCAACGGAATTCATCATATACAGCGGGCTGGAAGGAAGCGGCGGATTCTGAGAAGAAGCCGTCTGTATCTCAAAAATAGATTCGGCTCCGTTCTTGTAATGGTAATCCCAGAGGTCTCCGAAGTCATTTTCGAGATGATAGTCTCCCATATCCATGACCTGTTTTGCCGCAGTTTCCGCATCGGCCCAGTCTTCGGCATAAAGATAAATCTTGGCCAGCAGGGCCAGGGCGGCGCCTTTGGATGCTCTGAATTTATCAGCAGGCGCATATGCTGATTTAAGAGGTAATACCGCAGCCGCCTCTTTCAGGTCGGCAATCAGCTGATCATACACTTCCTTTACCGTGTTCCGCGGCAGATGCGTGTCCGGTAAGTAGGTTTTCAATACCAACGGTACTCCGCCATAATTACGCACCAGGTCAAAATAGCACCAAGCCCGCAGGAATTTCAGCTCCCCGGTAAACCGCTGCTTGTCCGCGGTATCGATGGGGGATCCGCTGATCCCTTCTATGGCGCTGTTGAATATACCGATGCCTTTATAAAGCTGTATCCACTGGCTTTCGTTCCTGTCATTACCGGCATCAATGGTATACTGCGATACCACGTCGTAGGTGGAATGACTGGATTGATAAGTATTACCGATCCAGGCATTGTCGCTTGCCGCCTCCCCGGAGAGGTACCGCCAGTTAAAGGTCTGCCACCAGCTGTCCCAATCGATATACCGGTAGCATACCTGAGTAGAAGTGTTACACTGCTGGACAGTAGTATAGTACAGATCGGGCTGTACGCTGCTGCCGTGCCGGTCCACCGTGAGCAGGGATTTTTCGCAGCCGGTAAATACTACCGTCAGCAAAACCGAGACGCCCAGCATTATAATGCGATAATTACGTTTCATCTCTTACTATTTTTGTTTTGAATGGTCGGGTGACTGCGAAACTGCATCGGGACCTATTATAAGTTAAGACTTACGCCAACAAGATATACGCGGGACGGCAGCGCCTGAAAGTTATCCACCCCGTTGTAGCCCACGGTATTGAACCAGGGCAGGTCCGGGTTAAGGCCGCCGTACCGGGTAATGGTAAACAGGTTCTGCACCGAAGCGGATATCCTCAGGTTCTGCACGCCTTTCAGCCATTTCGAAGGAAGCGTGTAACCGATCTGCATCAGGTTACATTTCACAAAATTGGCCTCGTCAAGGAAAAAGGTGGACATCTTGCTGAAGTTGCCGTTGGCATCCGGGTACCGGAGGATAGGATAACTGTTGCTGGTGCCTTCGCCATGCCAGAATTTGTCGGCCAGACCGGATTCGAAGTTCAGATGCCCCGCCGGGTTCATGTTCAGCAGGTTGCTCTGGAAATATTTGGCGCCCCAGGAGCCGTAAAGCTCTGTCCGGAAATCAAAGTTCCCATAGTTCAGCGTCAGGGTCAGCCCGCCGGTGAGCTTGGGCCAGGGGGAGCCCAGGTCGGTAAGGTCGTCGTTATCGATCACCCCGTCGCCGTTGATATCCCTGTACTTCAGATCGCCTGCCTGAGCGGAAGGCTGCAGGGCCTTTCCGTCTTTATTGACGTAAGCAGCCGCATCTGCATCCGATTGAAACACCCCGTCCACGATAAAGCCGTACCAGGCTCCGGGCTCATGTCCTTTGGTCAGGCGGGAGCGGAAGGTGGATATCACATCGTTGGCTTCGTGTCCCAGGATAGGATCGGCCGAGCCGAGATCGTCCACAATGGAACGGAAATGACTCAACGTAAAGTTGGCGCCGAACCGGAGCTTGGGGGTCAGCATATCGTTATAGCCCACCATCACATCCCAGCCGTTGGTGGTCATCTTCCCGATATTGGCCAGCTGCACCGGGTAGTAGCCCTGCGGGTAGCCCAGGACATAATCCACGGTGATGTTTTCGAGGAGGTTGCTGGGATTTCTCACATATTTCTCCAGGCTGACATTGAGCTTGTTTTTCAGCAGGGTGGCGTCCAGCCCGAAGGTATAGTCCTGCTGCACCTCCCATTTGATCAGGGGGTTGGCGATCACACCCGCGGCATATCCCGTGGTATAACCTCCGCTTGCATTCGGGTAGGTGACCACACCCAGGCTGGAGGTATAAGCGCTGGTCGTCGGCGGTAGATTCCCTCCGGATTTACCCCAGCTGGCCCGGAGCTTCAGGTAGCTGACGGTTTCGCTGAGGTCCTGCATAAAAGGTTCTGCAGAAATGATCCAGGCGCCGGAAACGGTGGGGAAATATCCCCAGCGGTATAAAGGATTGACCAGGGAAGAGGCGTCGGCCCGCATAGTGCCGCCCAGGTAATATTTTTCCTTATAGTTGTACCGCAGTGATCCGAAATAGGAAACCATGTTGCCCCAGGTAGGCGCGCCGGGCTGATAGGTACCGCTGCCGTCGATCACGGTGGCTCCACCGGCAATATCCTGGTAGGCTGGATTGTCCGCCGGTATATCCTGGCGTACCGCGCCCGTTCCTTTCGTCACATATTTGTCGGTGCTTTCGCCGGCGAGCACATCGAAATGATGATCGCCGATATCAAATTTATAATTGGCCGTGTTGACAATCTTCCAGCGGGTATCTACCCCGGTGGAGGACCTGGCGGAATCCACCTTGTTATAGGCATTGGGGGCGAGGAAGTATTTCGGGAAATAATTATTGGCCTGGGAAACATTGATAAAGCCCTCCACGCTGCTTTTGATGACGAGGTTTTTTACCGGCGTCACCTGCACATAGGCAGCGTATTGCGTACCAAAAAATTCATTCTTATCAAAATTCTTTGCATAGTTAAATGCCGGGTTGGTCACGCTGTTAAAGGAAGATCGGTTGGCCAGGCTGTATACAGGATTGAAGGCCGTATAATCCCAGGGAGTTCCCGAGCTGTTTATGGCGTTCATCACCGAGTCCGCCGTCTTAAAGGGAGCCGTGGTGGGATCCATCGCATAGGCGCCATAAATGTTGTTGGGAGAGGCCAGCCAGGTTTCATAACGGGGGGCGATGCTCATTCCTATCTTAACCGCTTTGCTTACCTCAAGATCCCCGTTGAACCGGCCGGTAAACTTCTGCCAGTTGCCGCCTTTGCTGGTGGCGTTGTAGGAATCCTCCCGGTAGTAACCCAGACTGCCGTAAAGCGACAATCCTTTACCGCCGCCGGTAGCGCTGATCACGTAATTCTGGGTCCTGCCCACATCAAAGGTCTGGTCCCAGTAATCCGTTCCCTTCAGCTGGTCCGGATTGGAAAAAGGAAGCGCCTGCCCGCCGTTCTCGGCTTCCATATTCATCACGCGCGCATATTCCGAAGCACTGGCCAGATCTATTTTGGGCAGCCTGTTCCAGCCCGTGGTACCGGTAACATGGATCACCGGCTTGCCCATGCCGCGTTTCGTTGTTACCAGGATCACACCCTGCCCGCCGCGTGCGCCGTAGATCGCCGCCGCGGAAGCGTCTTCGAGCACATCCATGGAAGCAATATCCGAAGGGTTCAGCAGGTTCAGATCGTTGAATCCCACTTCTACCCCGTCCACAATCACCAGCGGATTGTTGTTGTAGTTGATGCTGCTCAGCCCGTGAATCAATATCTTGGGCTGTGCGCCGGGCAGTCCTCCGCCCGATTTGATCAGCAGGCCGGGCACCTTGCCTTGCAGCGCATTGCCGGCATTGCCGGTAGTATAAGGCGCAATGTCTTTTGCACTGATGGAGGCAATGGAAGTGGTCACACTTTTCCGGGAGACCGTTTCATAACCGATCACTACCACATCATTCAATTTGGCATTGCTGAGGGCCAAGACAATATTCAGAGGAGATGTACCGGTAACAGGCACCTCTTTTCTTTCCATGCCGATGGAAGAAATCACCAGGGTGCTGCCGGGAGCTGCTTCAAGACGAAATTGACCCTGGGCATCGGTTGTGGTGCCGTTTTGAGTACCCTTAATAACAATGGTAGCGCCGATGACCGGATCTCCGCCATCAGAGCGGACCGTTCCCTGCACCGGCTGCGGTGCCTGCTGGGCGCGTACAGCAGAAACGGAAAAAATGCAAATGCAAAATAAGGACAATACGCCGGCGAACTTACGCATACGGACGAAGTTTGGGTGGTGAAACGAATGACTGCGGATGGAGTATATAACGAAGCTTGCTGAAAGGGGTTCAGCAACAGCAAGCTCCCAGCTTAATGCGACATCAAAAATAATGGCAAAACGAGGCCGGACAAATGGGTAATCTTATTTAAAAAATGGACAATCTTATGATATTACCATAACCATTTCATGATCTCTGCTGCAATGACGGCATGTCCTTTCCGGTTGGGATGATTGGATTGCGCCATATAAGATTTCAGGTCTTCCCCTGCCGTGGCAAGCGTTTTAAAGCTACCATAGCTGTCCGCCAGACCGATATGATATTGCGCCGACAGCCGGATCAGCTGATCCGCATATTGCTCCAGTACATTTCCGTCTTTTGTAATATCCACCGTAAGATCGGGAGAAGGGGTCAACAGTATTATCTTAATATGCCGGCGGAGCGCCATCCTGATCATCCGCTCCGTAGCCTTCCGGGCTTTTTCGAGACCGATGCTGCGATCGTTCAGCGCATAGTCGATAAACAACACATCGGGATGATGCGTCAGCACATCCCGTTTGAAGCGCTTTTCACCCTGCACGGAGTTTTCGCCGCCGATAGAGGTGGTGATCACATTGATCACTGCATAAGGATAACGCGCTTTCATCGCCCGCAACACCTGGTGGGGATAAGCCTCCAGTGTTTTTACCAGGGGAGTGTGCGCATAGCCGCTGGGCACGGAATGACCATGAAATACCAGGTTGATCGTGCGGTTATGCGGCCATTGTTTTACCAGCTCCGACTTGATATCCTGCAGATAGGTACTGCTGTCCGCCTGCGCATTTGTCTTTGCCGCAGTAAACAACAAAGCGGATAACAACAGGAAAAAAGCATGTCTTGTCATAGACTGTTTTTAACATTGATAAAAATAAGATTACCGGCCGGCCTGGTCAATACGGTGCAGCGCCGGCTGCCGTGGCCGCGGGACGCAGACTACGGTCAAACAGCCGGTCTACCTGCTGCGGCAGCAGCGTCAGCTCCGGTTTAAAATCATCGCCGGTTACATATCTTTCGAGGCTGTACAGCAACTGTCGCGCTACAGGACGGCGTTCCATATCATGCAGCAGGTCAATGCTGCACATCAGCAATTTCCCCTTCCCCACCCGGGCTTCGAATATCAGCGCTATCTTATAATTCCGGTTCCAGTCCGGGATCATCTGCACCAGCGGCCGGAGGGCCGAGGGCATACTGTCCAGCCACATGGGGCGGGAATGGCTGACCAGGTCCCACCACTGCCAGTCCGAATGAAAGGCGGTCGGAAAGGCCTGCAATGCAGGGTGCTGCGGATCACACAGGATGCCCATGAGGTCCGGGGGCATGCCGGACCATACGGTATTCCAGGAGATGCCCGAAAAGCTGGGCGAGATGGCATCATTGAGCCGGGAGGTATCGCCCAGCAGCAATACGCTGCCGCCCTGTTGCAATATCCGCTTTGTCTTTTCGTTCCACTTATCCGTTACCGTTACCCCCTTGCGGGACACCGCCGGCAGCCGGGCCGGATATACCCACACATGCCAGCTGTTCCGGACCGGCGTACCCTTCAGATCGATAACCAGCTTCATACAAACTGCCTTTTGTATTCCCTGCAGCGGTATCTGCAACGCGCCCAGGGATACCGGATCTCCTACCGGAATATCTTTGCGATCAAACCGGCCGGCCGCATAAACGCGTCCATCCGGGTACTGCAGCTCCCAGCGCAGCGCCGCATCATGGAGGGTCCCGCTTCCGTAATTGGCGAGCTCGGCCTTTGCGGTAAAAACCTGATCATTGGTCCAGGTGAATGCAGCCGCTCTCAGCAAGGGCACGCGGGCCGACTGGAAAGCGTGGAATTCGGCGGCATCCGCATAAAATTTGGGATCCCAGAAGTCGTCTACTACCCCCACCGGCGCAGTACCCTGCCCCGGGAAGTCCTGCAGCTGCAGCAGCTGGAAGCCGCCGAGACCGGGCGTACGCAACAAGGCTTCCATCTCCTCTTTTTTCAGGATAACCTGGAAGCGGCCGGAGGCCCGGGTAAACGCCCTGGCCTGATCCAGCATATGGTGGTTGCGCAACGACTCACGGAACAGCTCGTAGTTATAAGGTTTTAAAACACCGGTATATTTCGGTATCTGTGAAAAATCGGGATATACGCACCATTGTCCTACTTCATGGCTGATCAGCGGCACACTGAACTTGCCCACATAATCCTTATAGTCAAAATCGGTATTCATCGCCCGGGCGTTCATGCGTCCCTTCAGCCCCTCTTTCCAATGCTGGTAGCGGGGTCCGTAAAAATCCTCGTACTGGTTTTCCGGAACGGAAGGATAGCCGGATCCCGAAGTATAAAGATGCCGGGGATCCTGCTGTTTCCATTTACGCAGCAGGCCGGATAAAAAGGGTTTGACGTTAGGCCCCACGAGCTCATTGCCTTCGCAGAAGAGCATAAAAGAAGGGTGATTGCCATAGACCTGCAGGATACGATCGGCCTCTGCCGTCAGGAAGCTGTCTGCAGCGGGATCCCTGCCGATATTAAACCGCCAGTCCGAATTCTCCACCTGCAGGTAGATCCCGGTACGGTCGGCAGCTTCAAAAGCGGCTTCCGGCGGACACCAGGAATGAAAGCGCATGGCATTCAGCCCGTAGGCCTTACAGGTACGGAACACATGACCCCAGTAAGCCGTGTCGGTAGCCGGATAACCGGTAAGGGGAAACTCGGCGGAGTTTACATCGGCGCGGATGAAGGTGATACGGTCGTTGACCGCAAAGTGGGTGCCTTTTAAGGAGAACTGCCGCATGCCAAAGGTAACCGTACGGCTGTCGCGGCAGGCGGAACTGTCTGTCTGTGTTTCCAGGTTAACCCCCAGGGCATACAGGGCTGGATCAAACTCATCCCATAACCGGATGCTGTCGCCCATTTTTAATAGGGTCGTCACCGTTATCGTATCGCCGCTTCCGGAGAATCTTTCCTTCCTGCCCGCCCCGGCTACTTTAATAGAAGGCCGTCCCCCTGCTTGCTGCGGGCGGGCGGACAAGGCCAGCGTACCGGCCACCGGCTGCCGGGTATCGTTGGCAATGGTGATCTTTACCCGCGCCTGCCGCCGCAAAGGCTCAGGATAGACCTGCACATCCCGGATATGTACCGGATCAAAAGCCCGCAGTTCCATTTTGCCGACGATACCGTTCCAGTTCGTTTGCGTCTCTGCACTGATGGCATGGGGAAATCCGATATCGTAAATCCGGCCGTTGTCCACCCGTATCCGGATCGTATTGGGACGGCCCGGCTGTATCAGCCCGGTGAGATCATACACATGCGGTACGGAAAGACTTTCCTTTTTGCCGGCTGCCTGTCCGTTCACCCATACGCGCGTCTCCCAGTGCGCCCGCTCCAGAAACAGCTGTATGATTTTTCCTTTCCAGCCGGCCGGCACATCTATCTTTTTCTCGTACCAGGCGGCGCCGCTGTAGGCGAAGGCGCGGGTCAGCCGCAGGGAAGTCATGGTTTTTGTCTGAATGCCTTTTCCCGCCTGGTCGGTAGAGCCCGGCAGCGTGATAAACTCCGGCAGCTTGCGGGCCAGCGGGCTGCCCTGGGGCGGGATGCCGTCTGCGAGGGGGTCAAGCCTGAAATTCCAGATCCCGGCCAGTGAAATTACCCGCGAAGGCACCACAGCATCACCGGTTTCTGCCTGCGCCCGGAGCGAACGGGACAATCCCGTACAAATGCAAAACAGCAACAGCGGCACCGCCGTTCGCGATATTTGTATATATAACCTGGATAACATCAGCTCTCTGGCATTAAAACCATTTTATCCGCACAGGGAGGAATGAACCATGCCAACCCCTCCGACACCCGACAGGATGCCGCTCCGGCTTTCAGCGAGGAAATGAAACCCTGTCAACCGACCGCCTGGTTGCTGGTCTTCAGCGCATTCAGGTGTACCTGGGCGCCCTGGTGGTTGACATCCAGTGCAAGGACTTCCCGGAGGCAGGCTTCCGACCGGTCGAACGCCCGGAGGCCCTGGTAACCCAGCCCCTGGAGGTAAAGACAATGGATCCTGTTTTTCAGATCCAGATCCTGGTCAAATACCAGCAGGTCGGGGAGCGATACGGCAAAATAATCGATACGGATATGGTCCTGCATGTGCTCTTCGGCAAAGCGGACAAAGCGTTTGAAAATCTCCTGTCCGCACTGCGCTTCACCAAGCTTTTCCCAGGCCATGCCCTGGTAAAATATTTTATCCGGCTGGGGATCGTTGTAAAAAATAGCCTGTACCGGTTCGCTGATGCCGCGGGTGGCCAGCTGCCATTTCTCCTTCGCGGCCTGCAGCGCTCCCATGCCTTCCAGCGCGCAACCCTGCAGGTAATGGATATCGTTCTCCTGCGTACCGTATAGCTTCCCTTCGCCGAGGTTATGCGGATATTGCTCACAGGCCTGTAACAGCAGCAGCGCTTTTTTAAAGTCCCTGCTCAGCAATGCCTGCCGGCCGAGCTCCAGGTGACAGATCAGGTACTGACGGACCACCTTTCCCTCGCCGCCTTCCCAGGGATGGAATTTGCGGGCGGCCAGCAGCTGCCGGGCCGTTCCGTACTGACCCAGCTGATTGTACAGGGTTATCCTTTCCAGATAGAGGTCGTCCCGGTCTTCCACCAGGGAAAGGTGCCGCTCAAGCAGCGCCAATCTTTCCGCCGGGGCACGGTTCATCTTTTTATAAAGCTGATCCAGCTCCATCAGCACCCTGGCATCGCCGGTATCGAGGGAAAAGGCCTTTTCCAGCATCTCCAACGCCTGCTCCGGCGCGTTCCGCTTGTTGTGATAGGCGAGCGCCAGGTTGCGGAACACCGTCGGGAAGGATGCATCTCTTCCGGCCGACTGCTCCCAGCAGGAGATGGCTTCCTCATATTGCCTTTTATCATACCAGAGATTCCCCAGGTAATAAAGCCCCCGGGCATCTTTCTTATTAAGGTCCGCAACAGCCCGCAGCACATTGATATCCATAATATGATTCGGGAAGCAGGGACCCGCAAAAGGCGCCGCGGCTTTTTCCGCCGCTGCCATCGCGCCCTTCTCATCCTGCAGCTGCAGGTAACACCAGCTCATATAATAATATACCAGAGGATATACAGGTGGATAGCCGGCGGCATATTGCTGCAGCAGCAGAATAGCCTCCCGGTAAAATCCTGCCTGTATATAATCCCGGGCACAGGCCAGCCAGGTTTCGGTACGGCCGTCCATCAGCGACTTCATAGCGGCCAACGATGCGGCAGCCTCGGCGGGATTTCCTTTTTCCAAAAGCAAATATTGCTCAAAGCGGCAGCCATAGTTAAAGGGATCGGTCTGCAGGGTAGCCGCAAGACTTTCCAGGGCTTCTTCCTGCCGGTTCAGGCTGCGCAGCAGTATTACCTTGAGATGATGCGCCGTATATCCGAGGCCGTTAATTTCCAGCGACCGGCCGGCGAGCTCCAGGGCTTCGGCATAGTTGCCCTGCATGGCGGCAATACGGGCCAGCGACAGGAGAGCGCTGTCGTTCCATGCGCCGCTCCAGGCGGCCTTATAAAAGGCGTCAAAGGATGCCTTTAGCCGACCCTGCAGCATCAGCGCCCATCCCAGGTTGTAAAAGGGCTCCCCGTCGTAGGCATTGGGATTCCGCAGGGTAAGACGGTCGATGGCTTTTTGAAAATACCCGGCGGCCTGCTCAAATTTTCCCCGCCGCAGATACCATAGCCCCAGCGCATTGTTATTGCGGGCATCGCCCGGGTCGCGGCGGAGGGCTTCTTCATAATAAGGCACCGGCGAATAGGTAGCATGCCGGTACTGCTCAAGATGTAAGCCGTGCAAGTAAAGCAATTCATTATTTTCCACCTCGGCAGGATCCGGAGCGGCTACGGCAGGAGGCGGCACCGGTTTGCCTTCTGCAGCGGCGGGCTGCCAGCTCACCAGCGTCCTTCCCTCGCGATCCGTTACAGTAAGCTGCAGCATCTCGTAGGGGTACGACACGGGCGGGAGGACTTTTTCGAAGATATGCTCAGGCGATAACCGCACTGTCGTTTCCAAAAGCAGGGCATCTCCGGCCGAAAGCCGTATACGGGCGTCCTCATATAACGCGGTGGCATATACTTTTATAGCAAGAGAGCCGTCGGCCTGCTGCTCAAGGTTGAGCATGGCCTCGCGGGTCGCATTTTTCACCAGCCCTACCCTGGCATAAGGCATAAAGTACTGGCTGAATGTCCGGGTTTCGTTGGGCTGCAGCCAGGAAAAATCCGGCTGGTTATCGGTAAACATGCCGGTCATCAGCTCTATATAGGGTCCGTCCTCGTCCGTGAGATTCCGGTCCCAGGCCTGCCCGAAATCGCCGTTGCCCCAGGTCCACTGTTTTTTACCGGTAGACACATGGTGATCCGCCACATGCAGGACGCCGGCCTCGGCATCATGTTCGTAACCGCCGATAAAATCGTATTCGGAACGTACCGCCATATAGGAAGTCGGCACGGGAATATTCTTGTACCAGGATATATCCGTACCCGGCGCATAATTCACTTTATAGTATTCGCCGGTGGCGATGGGGAAAGAAGATACAGCCCTTTTGCCATGGTCAAATACAGCATGCACGTCGGGGGGAAATACGGACTGGTAATGATCGTTCACCTTTACCGCGGGATTGGCCCACCATAAAAAAGTCTGGGGGAAAGGAGTCGGGTTATGCAGCTTTCCCTTTATCTCGAGAAAGGCTTTTCCCGGATAAAGGGTAAAGCCCGCCATGCCACGGGTATGAAACATCTTTTCGGCTTCGTGTACCCACACGGTCTTACTACCGTCTTCATTTTCTTTCAGGGTGAAATCCACCGGCTCAAAGGTGCTGGGGCGGTGGTGCTGGGGCCAGTTGAACTCAATCCCTCCCGATATCCAGGGACCTGCAAGTCCGACGAGGGCCGGCTTGATCACCTGGTTGTAATAAACAAAATGGCGTTGTCGTATTTTGTCATAGGCCATCTGTATCCTCCCGCCCAGCTCCGGCAGGATCATGATCTTCAGGTATTCGTTCTCCAGGAAAGCCGCCGTATAAGCCCTGTCTTCCTTTTCATCCAGGATTTTCTCCACTACCGGGTGCGGATATACCACCCCGCTGCTGCCCTGATAAACCCTTTTTTCGAGAAACATCGGATTTTTTTCCGGAGTCCCCGTCCCGTATGTAGGAATGATAACTTCTTCTGTCCAGATTTTTACCTCCATCATGATCCTTGTTTTGCAAGGTCAAATTTATCGCCGCCTGCTTCGCGCCACAATGGAGGAAGTTTTTAAAAAGATGGATTATCGTATTGTCAGACCGTTACCGACGCCACGGGGGACTCCCGCATGGCGGCCGGCCTAAGCGTCCAGAACAGGCAGAAGACGGACTTTCCTGTGCTGCGGAGGATATTATTTCAGCGGGGATATGCGGATGGCGCAGCCGTTATCGGGCAACAGCGTAAGCGGTATCCGGGTATGCTGATTCACCTCCAGGGTATCCACCCTGACATGGGTCGGGGTATGCGCTTTCGGGTCGTCGGCATACACGAAGGCCCTGTACCGCTTTCCTTTTTCCAGAAAACCGCAGGGCAGCACGATATCTCTTTTCGCTTTCCCGTTCAGCGCACCGATAAACCAGCTGACGCCGCTCCGCCGGGCAATAACGGCATGGGATCCGATCTCCCCTTCCAGCACGCGGGTATCGTCCCACACGGTAGGGAGGCTGCTGAAAAAAGCGAGCTCCGGCACTTCTGCAATAATACCTTCGCGCCCGGAGGAAGCATGATCCGGATCCGGCCGGTCGTACCAGAAAAGAAACTGAAGCGGACTGTACAGGCACACGGTCTTGGCCAGCTGGGAACCATGAGAGCCCATTTTCTGGTCGACCCGGTCCGTAAAATAACAGTTGGTATTATCGGCCGCTCCGGCGATCATCCGGGTAAACAGGGTGATAAGGGTCTGCTCGTTTGAAGGACTTTCCTCATCGCCCCTCACGCCCTCCTGGCTGAGCAGGTTGGGATAAGTGCGGGAATAGCCGGTCGGCCGGTACTCGTCATGCACGTCCACGATCAGCTTATATTGCGCCGCCTTCCGCACCGCGCGGTGCAGCCAGCCGGTCCACTGCTGCGACCCTACCCTGACAAATCCGAATTTAACCCCTTTTACGCCCCAGGAGTGATACAAAGGCAGGAGACTGTCCAGCTGCTTTTCCAGGGCAATATGGTTGACATACAGGATCACCCCGATATTTTTCGCGCTGGCGTACCGGATCACCTGCTTCAGATCAAGCGGCCCCGCGGACCCCGCCAGGGTATATGCCGTTGCGCCCGCTTCACCGGCTATTGCCCAGCCTATCGAAGCATTTTTCAGGACCGTCCTGCCTTCATAATGCAGACGGTAAGCCAGCAGCGCATGCAGGTCCGTTCCAGCGGTAAAAACAGCGGTTACATGGCCATCGGGACTGGAAAGATTAATGTCACCGGCAATCCCGCGGCCGGCAGATATCCATAAGAGAAAAGACAGGATGAAGAGCAGCTTTTTATACATATTTCAGCTTATTTTCCGAAAGATAGCTTTACTGTAGACCCGTCTTCCGGCAATTCTCCTGCTGCCTGCCTGCCGTTTATATCCACATGCAGGGCGCCGCCGGTATGAGCGGGGTCGCTGGCGCAAAGGGTCTCCCCCGTTATCAGAAGCAGGCAGGGCCGGTCGGCCGTTACCCGCCTTCCGTCGGCCAGCTTCAGCATGCCGGGCGAAAAGAAAGCCGCCATAAGGGTGCCGTCGGAGAAACTCACGGCCTGACCTCGCCCGTCATTCCGTAATACGGTCCAGGAAGGCTTGCCGGCCAGCGCGGCGGCCTGCTGCGGACCGGGACAGTAGCAAAGTGCATAGCCGGATGAAGCATCTTCCGGCTGAACGGGCTGCACCATAACGGGACAAAAAACATCTTCGGTAACCGGGGCGGCAGTCTGCGAGACGTTAATAGAAGACCAGCTTCCGGTAACAGGACCGGTCTGCAACTTTATCTCGGCCGGCTTCAGCGGAATATAGGCGAAGCCGTTATGATACATCCAGCGGACATCCTCGAGCTGCCGGCTGCCTTGCTGCAACACATTCCCGGGCCGGTTGACCGTTACCTTCCCTTCCAGCCGGCATTGGTCCAGCGTGGTAAATATGTCGCCGCTTATGTTTGCCGTATGGATACCGGCGATGAGACAGACAACCACATCTCCGTGACAGGCCCAGTATTTACGGGCGGTAAGCTGCTGTCCGTCCTTGCCGCTCATACAATAATCCATGACCGTCAGGCCGCTGCTCCCGTCGCCGGCACTGCCGGTAAAAGGCCGGCGCCCTATGCGGTCGGCGCCATCAAACGAAGTAACCCCGGGTAAGCGCTCCCAGTTCCATACCGGCATAAGGTTATAATATTCCCGGCCGCTCCGGATAAGATAAGCGTCTCCGCTGTTGAGCAGGTGCCCTTTCAGGTTTTCGTGATTGATCGATTCCGTAGACAGGGTGCGGTCGGAGATGGTTTTCAGGAAAAAGGTGAAATTTTTACGGTGGTATGCTGCAAAATCGGAATACGGAAAATACCGGAAGCCCGTAAGGGGCTGCCCCGCCCCGTTCTGCCGTTCCGCTATAGCCCGGAAAGCCGGTGCAGAACCGGGACGCAGCTCGGAAAGAAAGGGAACAAGATTGCGTACATCGGCGTCGTTCAGCGCATTTATCCGGCTGGCCGATCGGTCCATGGTACCGGGAACGGTATGAATCCCCCTGGCCATCCATTGCCAGCCGTTCAGCAGAAAACGGGTCAGGATATTCACCTTATCTTCGGGGAAGGCCCAGGGCGTGCCGCGCAGCTCCCAGGCGAGCCGGACATTCACATCCAGGAAAGCCGCGCCGTACTGATACATCTGCAGCCGCGGCCCGTGCTGGTGGAAGCTGTAGTCCGGTTGTATGCCTTCTCCGCGGGTTATCTTTATTTCACGGCTGATCAATGTGCTGCAATGCTGCATCTGCAGGCTGTCGCCGGTAAGCGCGGCATAGTGCAATCCCAGATCGGCGCTCCATACGAGGTTTGCTCCTACCCCGTCTACTTTCAGCTGCGCCAGCACTGCCAGCGCCCCTTTGCGCTGCTCCGGGGTCAGCTTTTCCCGGGTAAGAATGATGATATCCCGCATGAACTGGGGCACACCGATCTGATTGTGCCACCAGTTAACACTTTTGTAACGCACTTTCAACCAGTGATCCAGCGCAGCGCTGATGGTTTTCCATATCGCCTCCCGGTGATAATCCGGAGTGCCCGGCCTGGCCCAGGCCAGGGCCAGGCTGCGCACCCGCTGAAGATGCCCCGAGACCTTCCATTTGGCCGGTTCTTTATCCGCATAGTTGATATCCGGCCATTGCCCGCCGGCGTCCAGGGTAGCAATCCAGCTGCGAACATGCGCTGCCGGGAAAGTCCGGAACAGATAGCTGCGGTACCGGTTCAGTACCGTATCGGGTGTATACTGGGCAAAGCACCGGCCGCAGCACAGCAGCAGGATAAAAAAAGGTAAAAAACAGGCTTTCTTCATGCAGGCGATTTTTTGGGAAACAAATATACCTTCTTTTATCCCGCAGGGAAAAGGGAAGGCCGGAAAGATGGATTATTTTATGTGAAAAAGCTTACATTTACCGGCTGAAGCAGGCGGCCATCCGCAGGACGACCCGGAAATAATATCTTTCTCAATATCTTGTTGTGAATGTGAAAAAGAAAGAAGGTTTTGACGGACAGGAAGCTATCGTGCTGCCCCGCACCGTGATCCGGCAGTGCGAGGAACATGCGCTTATCCGGGAGCTGTTTATCACAGACATCGGCTATTACCCCCGCGCAGAGTATCATTACCGGGAGCGGAAGCACGGCGTGGATCAGCATATCCTCATTTACTGCGTGGACGGCAAGGGCGGGGCGGTAATCGACGATGTCCCCTACACCATACATCCGTTTGAGTACATGCTGCTCCCGGCGCGCTGCGCCCATTCTTACTGGGCGGACGAGCGAAGCCCCTGGACCATCTACTGGCTTCACTTCAACGGACATACCGGCAACCAGCTGAGTGAGCTGCTGGCCCGGCGCATGCAGAAAGGACAGAACTATTTAAAATTCAATGAAGATCTCATCCGGCTCTTCCACAGCATATACCGTCATCTGCAGATGGGCTACAGCATGGACAACCTCATTTTTTCGAGCCTCAGCCTGCATTACTTCCTGTCCTCGTTCATCTTCCCGGAAAAATTCAGCCTGCCGCGGGAGCACGAAAAGAAAGATCTTTCGGACCGGGCTATCCTGTTTCTGCGGGATAATATCGACCAGGTACTGTCTCTCCAGGATATCGCCGATGCGGTGAACCTGTCCACCTCGCATTTCTCCAGCCTGTTCCGGAAGAAAACGGGGTTCTCCCCTATCGAGTATTTCAATCACCTGAAAATGCAGAAGGCCTGCCAGCTCCTGCAGTTCTCACAGCTCCGCATCAGCGAGATCGCTTTATCCGTGGGGATCGAAGACCAGTATTATTTTTCCCGGCTTTTCCGCTCGCTCATGGGGCTCTCGCCACGGGAGTACCGCAATAAAAAGGAAATGCGGCATACCTTCCCCGATTCGGGGGGATCATAAAAAAATCCATTTTTATCCCTTTATCCTCCATGCGGGAAATCAAAAATCCTTTTACTATTGTTCCCGTTTATGAAGCAGCAAAAAGCATACATCGTCCTGATCAGCCTGGTTGCCGCCTTCGGCGGTCTTCTTTTTGGTTTTGACATCGCCATCTTCTCGGGTACCATTCCTTTTATACAACCTTACTATCACCTCGACGACGCCGCGCTGGGGTGGACGGGCAGCTCGCTGTACGTAGGCTGCATCCTCGGCACCCTCATCACCGGCTACGCCGCGGACCGGTTCGGACGTAAGCTTCCGCTCACCGCCGCCGCGCTGATCTTTGCCATTTCCTGCGTAATGATGGGCTGGTCCGGCTCCTATAACGGACTGATCCTTTGGCGCATCATCGCCGGCATCGGGGTGGGCGCCGCCTCCATGCTTTCCCCCCTGTATATCGCCGAAGTAAGCCCGGCTTCCATACGCGGAAGGATGGTGGCCATCAACCAGCTTACTATCGTTATCGGCATACTGCTGGCCTATCTCTCCAACTACCTGCTGGCTGGATATACGGACAACTGGCGCTGGATGTTTTCTTCCGGGGCCGTGCCGGCGACGCTGTTTTTCTTCTGCGTATTTTTTGTTCCGGAAAGTCCCCGCTGGCTGCTCGCGAAAGGACAGGCCGAAAAAAGCAGGCGCATCCTGAGCCGTATTGCCGGGGCTGTTGCCGCCGAGGAAGAGATCAGCAGGATCAACACGGCGCTGCATGACGAGGTAAAAGGAAAGCTCAGCGACCTTTGGCAAAAGGGCATTCGCGGCATCGTATTTCTTGGGATAGTCATTGCCGTTCTTCAGCAGCTGTCCGGGGCCAACGCAGTATTTTTCTATGCGCCGGTGATCTTCGAAAAGGCGGGAATGAACGTCCAAGACCAGCTCTTCCAGCAGATACTTATCGGCACCACCAACCTGGTATTCACGCTGGTGGCCATGCGGCTGATCGACCGCTGGGGACGGAAAAAGCTGATGCTGGGCGGTTCCCTGGGCATGGCCGTCTGGCTGCTGCTGATCGGGCTATGCTATCATTTTCATTTCTTTGAAGGAGCAGGCCTTACCACGCTGGTCATGCTGTTTATCGCCACCTATGCCACCACCCTGGCGCCTGTAACCTGGGTGCTGATCTCCGAGATATTTCCCACGCGCATCCGCGGCATTGCCATGTCGGTGGCCACCACCATGCTATGGGTAGCCTGTTTTGCCCTTGCCTACGGGTTCCCGGTGCTGATCAACCGGCTGAGCCCCTTCCAGGCCTTTGCCCTTTTTGCCGGCATCTGCTTCATTTATTTCCTTTTCCTGCTGAAATATGCACCGGAGACAAAAGGCAAGAGCCTCGAGGAGATCGAACGGGAGCTGGTACCCCCAGCCCCCTAAAGGGGGTGAAAGGTGAAGGGTAAAAGGTTAAAGGGCCACTTCCCACCATTTTTCCCAAATATGGCGTCCGTCGTTAAGGCTTACCTTCTCGCCGATCTTTGGCGTGGTGACGGGAAGCCCCGCGGCTTCCGCAAAGGCGGAGACCTCATGCAACGGCTCAGACCAGGGATGCTGACCCAGCTTGAACTTGGAATGATGGACGGGAATAAAGTTGTCGGCTTTTAGTTCCTTTACCTCCTCGATGAGCTCTGCGGGAAAGGAATGGATATAATGCCATTTCTCGTTGTACTGCCCGCATTCCAGGATCGCCCAGTCAAAAGGACCAAACTGTTCCCCGATAGCCTTAAAATGAGGCCCGTAACCGCTGTCTCCCCCGAGGAACAACCTTTTCGTCGGGGTTTGCAAAACAAAAGAAGTCCAAAGCGAAATATTTCTCCGAAACAGCCGGCCGGAGAAATGCCTGGCGGGTGTTAAGGTAATCCTGAACCCCTCTCCCAAATCCACGCTTTCATACCAGTTCTTTTCAATAAGCTTTTCTTTAGCCCAACCCCAGTATTCAAAATGTTGCGCTACCCCCAATCCGCAAATAACTTTACCGACCTTCGGTTCTAATTGCTGTATCGTGGTATAATCCAGATGATCCCAATGATCGTGCGAAATAAGCAACAGGTCCACCTGCGGCATATCTTCCGCGTGATAATGATCAGATCCGGGAAAAGCCTTTACGGAGCCCTTTATCGGCGAGGCATTGCCGCTAAAAACAGGATCCACCAAGAACTTTCTGCCGTCCACCTGGATGAGATAGGAGCTGTGTCCAAACCAGATCAACACATCTTCATCCGGCTTCAGGTTTTTCAGATCCGTGTCTACGAACGGGATGGGACCCGCCGGCGCCGTATCGGGGTGCTTACCCAGGAAATTCCAAAGCACCTTTATCATGCTTTCGCCTTCGACCAATGCCGGCGTAAAAACCAGGTTTTGAAATCTCCCGTTTTTATAATTGGGAAGCGTACCGAAACAGGCCCTCCGGGCTGCATCGGGAGCCTGACCGAATTTTTTGCTCAACATCATTATTCCAGCTTTATTTTTTCTTCTTCCAGATCTATCTGATGAAGGAATCTTCTGACAATCTCCTCGTCGATACGCGGCTCGGTTTTATTCTTGTGCAGCAGTAGTTTGCGCTGCCGGTCAAGAACATTCTTGTAGATCGATCTGATATTTCCGGGAACAGCTGCGGTTTCATCCGGCCTCAGCGAATTTTGCCATTGGCCGGCTAACTTTTGCAGGTGGACATCATGCTCCAGCTCAGCTTTATGATGCTGCGTTAAATACTGCAAAGACTCCAGGGCCAGCGCTTCCCGGATCAGGTTTTCGGTTTCCGCTTCCGGCAGGTGATCCTTAAAATCGGGCAGCTTTACTTTTTTGATCAGCAGCGGAAGCGTCAATCCCTGCAAAACCAACGTGACCAGAATCACTACGAAGGTGATGAACAAGATCAGATTCCGGTGCGGAAAAGCGGTTCCGTCCGCCAGCGTTACCGGAATGGATAATGCCGCCGCCAGGGAAACCACGCCCCGCATGCCTGTCCACCCGAGGATCAGCGGGGCTTTGCTACCCGGATTCCTGTCCGCCACGGTAATGAAGCGGCTGGCTACTTTTGTCACGATCAAGGCTCCGTAAGCGGCAAGCATCCTGCCGAAGATCAAAACCAGGGTAATGAGCAATCCATATCCCGCGGCCTGATAAAAGCTGATGCCCGCGGCTTTCAACCCGGACATAATTTCAGGAAGGTCCAGTCCGATCAGCATAAAAACAAGCCCGTTCAATAAAAAGACAAAACTTTGCCAGACATTCTCACCCCGCAAGCGGGAGGAGCTGCTCAGGAACTGATGCCGGTGATAAGATAAAAAGAGCCCGCCGCTCACCACCGCCAGCACGCCCGAAGCATGGGCTTCTTCCGCGCCTATATACATGGCATAAGGCGTTACCAGACTGAGGATAATATCCATATTGACTTCTGTCGGAAGCCATTTATGCATCTTCAGGAAAACAAATCCCACCAGCAGTCCTATACCCACACCGCCGATCACCATCCAGCCAAAGCTCAGCGCTGCCCGGTACCAGATAAATTGGCCGGTGGCCACGGCAATCATGGCAAAACGAAAGATAATCAGCGATGAAGCGTCGTTCAGCAGGCTTTCCCCTTCCAATATGGAAGACATCCTCTTGGGGACTTTTACAAATTTTAAGATGGCGCTCGCGCTCACAGCATCGGGGGGTGAAACGATGCCGCCCAGCAAAAAGCCCAGCGCCAGGGAGAATCCGGGAATAAAGGAGTTGGCTACAAAAGCTACCGAAATGGCGGTCAGAAAAACCACTACAAAGGCAAAGCTCCCGATGATCCGGCGCCAGTGCCAAAGCTCTTTCCAGGAATTGGCCCAGGCTGATTCATATAATAACGGCGGCAGAAATATAATGAAGATGAGTTCCGGGTCGATCTTCAGCATGGGGATGCCGGGAATAAAGCTGATCAGCAATCCCGCCAGTACCAGCAATACGGGATAGGCTACTCTGATGCGGTTGCCCAGCATGATCAGCAGCACGATAAGGACGATCAGCCCCAAATAGAAGGGAAAATGTTCCAGCATACCATGAATAGTCTAAGGTTTCAGGTCTAAAGTCTAAAGTTAATTTGCCTGGAATGGAACCTTAGACTTTGAACTTCAAACATGAATTCAGGAGACCTTTCTTGACGCACATTCCCTCCATTCTTTTGCCTTTGGCCCTTCGCCCTTCACCTTTTACCTTAATTCAGGCTCCTGAAATCCACCGGGACCAGCTTGCTGACGCCGGCTTCCTGCATCGTCACTCCGTAGATAACATCCACGCTGGCCATGGTCTGCTTATTGTGCGTAACCACGATAAACTGCGAGTTGTTGGAAAACTGACGGATCATGTTGGTGAACTTACCCACATTGGTATCATCCAGCGGCGCATCCACCTCGTCGAGGATACAAAAAGGAGCCGGCTTGATCAGGTAAATGGCAAAGAGCAGCGCCGTCGCCGTCAGCGTTTTTTCCCCGCCTGAAAGCTGGGATATGGAGGTGGGTCTTTTGCCTTTGGGCTTCGCCAGGATTTCAATACCGGTATCGGCTAAGTTCTCCGGGTCGGAAAGCAGCAGGTCTGCCTGGTCTTCTTCGGTAAAGAGCGATTTGAAAACCTGAATAAAGTTTTCCCTTACCCGGTTAAAGGTATCAAGAAACTTCTCGTTGGCTGTGGCTTCCACCTCCTGGATGGTAGCCAGCAGGGAGTCTTTGGCGGATACCAGGTCGTCCTTTTGCTCGATGATGAACTCGTATCGCTTCTTCATTTCCTGGAAGGCCTCGATAGCGGTAGGGTTTACCTCGCCCATATTTTCCAGGCGTTTTTTCAGCTTTTCCACCGCAGCCTGCAGGTCTGTCTCGGGTAGGTCGTTGCTGCGGGGCTCATCCAGGATATCGTCCAGGTTCACCTTGAACTCCACGCTGAGCCTTTCCTTCATGGAGGCCAGCTGCAGCTTCAGCTCGTTTACTTTGTCCTTGACGGTATTGAGCACCTGCTCCAGCTGTTCCCGGTTCCGGTGCGCGGCGCGCAGGGTGTTTTCCCGCTCTCCCACCTCGTTACGGAAACGGTAGTATTCCTGGTCTTTTTCATTCAGCGCTTTCTCTTCTTCCTCGCGGCGCCGGAACAGCTCGGTCAGCCCTTCTTCCGCCTGCCGGCCTTTTTCTTCGGCGGCGGTAATATCGGCCGCCGTATGCTGCAGCTGTTCGCTGTTCTGGGTAATGCGGGTCTGCAGGTCGTCGTGCTGCTTTTTCTTAAAATCGAGCTCCTGCCGGAGAGCCTGTACCTTGCTTTGCTGCCGGGTCTGCTGGAGCACCTGGCTGTTCTGCTGCACGCTCGCCTGGTTGTACTGTTGCTCGGCTTCCTGATAAGCCCGTTCTGCCGTTTCCAGTTGGGTACGGAGCGACTGCGTGCTGCCGGTGAGCGTCTCCAGCTCCTCACGGCTGCGGGCGATCTGCTGCTGCTGGGTGTCGAGCTGCCGCTGCTGCTCTTCCAGCTTTCCCCTGCCGGTGGTGTCCAGATGATGAAAATGCTCGATACGGTTCTGTAACCCAAACAGCTGGTTCTGCAGCTGCTGCACCTGGTCACGCATCCTGTTGAGCTGCTGCTCATCCAGCTCGCTGTTATAGCCGGATACTTCCTGCAGCCGGGTCTGTATCTGCTGCCGCAGATCGTCCACCGCAGCCTGGCGCGCCGTGATCTCCTCCTGCAGCTTTTCCATGTTTTTGGCCCGGCCCAGCTTTTTTCCTTCGAACAGGCCCGTAGACCCGCCGCCCATATTGAAGCGGCCCCGGTATGCCCGCCCGCTCTTTTCCACCAGCAGCGCATCTTCCGGCAGGGCTACCGCATCCGCGAGCGCGATATGGTCGGTCAGGAACACCTTGCCCAGGAGGTAATGTACCAGGGCTTTGTACCGGTCTTCCGCCTCCACCACATCCAGGGCGGATACCATGCCCGCCGCAGGGATATTCACTTCCCCGCCGGCGCCGTCCCGGAACTGATCCAGGATAAAGAAATTTGCCTTCCCCTTTTTATGCTCATCCAGGAGATGAATGGCCTGCATGGCCTCGGCATAGTTGTGGACGACATAATAATTCAGGTAAGGCTCCAGCAATCCTTCCACGGCGGCGCGGTAGTCTTCCTTACAGAATATGATGTCCGAAAGAATGGGCGCCTCATTGTTCCAGCCTCCGTTTTTACGGAGGAACTTGATGCTTTCCGGATACCCTTCCAGGTTGTCTACAAGCGATTTGAGCAGGTCATACTCGTTCTTTTTAGCATCCAGCTTACGGGTTTCGTCCACCATCTTATCGCGGAGCAGCTCCACTTCGGACTGTACGGATAATATCTTTTCCTTGGTGGTTTCCTGGTGCCGGATCCGCTCTTCCAGCTGGGCGGCTTTCTCCTGCAGGTCCTGCTCCAGCGTTTCCTTTTCATCCTGCAGCCGCTGCACCTGCTCCCGCCGGCCCGCATTTTCTTCCTCCAGCTGCTGGATGCTGCGCCGCAGGTTTTCCACCGAAGTATCGGCTACGGCCACCTGCTTTTCGGCTTCAAACTGCCGGCGCTGATCCTGCTGATGCTGCTGTCTCAGCTGCTCCAGCGCAGCTTTTTTTGCGGCAAAGGTCTCCTGCTTGTCGGCTACCAGCTCCTTCAGGCCTTCCAGCTCGTCGCTCATGCTGCTGAGACTTTCCTCCTCTTCCTCCAGCTGACCTTCGGTAAAGACCGTAGAATCCGTCAGTCCCTGCAGCTGGCTGTCTGCGCCTTCCAGGAAGGTCCGGAGACTTTTTTCCCGCTCCCGGAGATACGACAGCTGCTGTGCGGCCAGGTTCCGGTCGTTCTCGTGGGTGCGGATGGTGGCTACCAGCTCGTTGAATTCCCGCTGCTGCTCCTGCAGTTCTTTTTCTTTGGCCACCAGGTGCAGCTTGTCGGTTTCCATAGCGGCTTCGGCCTGCGCTATTTCCGCTTCCAGCGCCGTCTTCCGGTCGGTCTCAGCTTCCTGCTGTTCGCTCAGCGTCTTAAAGGTGAGGTGAAAACCCTCCAGGGACGCCTTGGCCAGCTCCACGCTGGCTTCCCTGTACTCCTTTTTTATTTCGTAGTACCGCTCCGCTTTGCGGGCCTGGCTCTCCAGGCTTTTCAGGTTATTGTTGATCTCGAACAGGAGGTCCTCGATCCGGTTCAGGTCCTGCTCGGTGGCGTCCAGCTTTTGCTTCGCCTCCTTTTTCCGGGTCTTGTAAATGGAAATACCGGCGGCCTGCTCCAGCATACGGCGCCGGCTGCTGTCTTTGTCCCCGATGATATCGTCCACCATACCGAGCTCGATGATGGCGTAGGAGCCGGTGCTTACACCGGTATCCAGAAACAGGTTGTGGATGTCCTTCAACCGGCAGACCACATCGTTCAGCCGGTACTCGCTTTCCCCGTTCTTAAAATACTTACGGGTCACGGTCACAGTGGTAAATTCCGTCGGGAGGATGTTGCGCGTATTTTCAAAGGTCAGGGACACCTCGGCGAGGCCGCTGGAAGAGCGGGTTCTGGAGCCGTTGAAGATAAGGCCCGCCTGATTTTCCGAACGCAGCGCGCCGATGCGGTGCTCCCCGATCACCCAGCGGATAGAGTCGATAATATTGCTCTTACCGCAGCCGTTGGGACCGATGACCCCGGTAACCCCTTCGTCGAAATGCAATATCGTTTTATCGGCAAAGCTTTTAAAGCCTTTGATCTCAAGAGTTTTTAAACGCACAGCTTCAACAATTTTTACAGGGCGACAAAAATAAGGGTTATTCCGTTATTCCATGAACCTTTCGGCAGGACCGGCTTCCGGTCTGTGTCCCGCTCTGCGGGCTGCAGAAGAGAACCCGTATGCCCTGTAAAATAATAAATGCCACCCACCCCGCAGTGGAATTTTATCAACAATTGTGGAAAAGGAAGACGTCGCCGTATGAGAGAAAATACCGTCCTCGGGCACCGGGGCTGCCTGTCCGGTAAAAGCCCCGTCGCCGGAGGAGACAAATTGTCACTTTTTGCCATTTAATCCTTTTGGCAAAGATTTTGTTAATATAAAACAATAAGTCAACTACCATCTTTCCTAAGCTCTTTTAATACTGTACCATGAAGATAGCCTATATCGCATCATTTCCTCCCCGGGAATGCGGGATTGCCACGTTTACCCAAAACCTGGTACGGGCCATCGGTCTCCATGTGCAGGCAGACACGCCTCAGGATACGGCCACCATCATTGCCATGAATGATCCCGGCAGCAACTATGCGTATCCCCATGGAGTGGGTTTTGTGATCCGGCAGGAAATAAGGGAGGACTATTACCGGGCGGCCGACTTCATCAACACCAGCGGCGCCGGCATCTGCGTACTGGAACATGAGTTTGGTATTTTCGGAGGCGAAAGCGGCGTATATATCCTCTCGCTGCTGAGCCGCCTGAAGATACCTTTTGTGGTTACCTTTCATACCGTATTAAAATCGCCGTCCTTCCTGCAAAAAATGGTGATCCGTGAAATTGCCAAACGTGCATCCGGGGTGGTGATCATGAGCCGTAAGGCGGTTACCTTCCTCGATAATATATATGAAGTGCCGGCAGAGAAGATCCATCTGATCGAGCACGGGGTGCCGGATATGCGGCCGCAGGAGCTCCCTGAGGGGGAAGACCTGCTGCAGCCGTACAAGGGGCGGCGGATACTTTTTACCTTCGGACTGCTGAACCGTAACAAAGGCGTTGAAACGGTCATCAGGGCCCTTCCCGAGATCGTGGACCGGCATCCCGAGGTGGTTTATCTGGTGCTGGGCAATACCCATCCCGGCGTTGTCCGCTCTTCCGGGGAAGAATACCGGGAGTATCTGAAACAGCTGATCGCCGAGCTGGGCATGGAAAAGCATGTATTCTTTATCAACCGCTTTGTTACCGAGGCGCAGCTGGCCTACTACCTGTCCTCCATCGATATTTACATCACGCCCTACCTGAACGAGGCCCAGATCACCAGCGGCACGCTGTCCTATGCCGTAGGGGCAGGAGCTGCCGTGCTTTCCACGCCTTACTGGCATGCTACGGAGCTGCTGGCAGACGGGCGGGGCATGCTTTTTAACTTTAAAGACCACCGGCAGCTGGCCGCAGAGGTCAACATGCTGCTGGATACGCCTTCCCGGCTGGAAGGACTGCAGAAAAAAGCGCTGGAGTACGGGAAAAAGCTGGGCTGGTCCCGTATCGGCAAACAATACCTGCAATTGTTCCGGCATATCCTGGAGGAGCAGATGCTGTCGCCCGTCGGGGAGGAAACGCCCCTGCTTGCCGAAGGCGCTTTCAAAGAAGGGCTGCCCCCCTTCAGCCTGGCCCATGTGCTGCGGCTGACCGATGATACCGGCATTCTCCAGCACGCGAAATTCGGGATCCCCAACCTCAAAGAGGGCTATTGCCTGGATGATAATGCGCGGGCGCTGATCCTGGCGCTCATGGCTTTCCGCCATCATAAAAGCCATGAGGCCCTGAAGCTGCTTCCCGTGTACCTGGGCTTTGTCCACTATATGCAGCGGGATGACGGCCTGTTCCGGAATTTCCTGCTGTTTAACCGGGAATATACCGAGGAGATCGGTTCGGAAGACGCCTTCGGCCGCGCGGTATGGGCGCTGGGTTACCTGATCCGCTATGCCCCCAACAGCGCCTACCGGGAGTTCGGCCTGGAAATATTCCGGCGCACGATTCCCCATTTCTCCAACCTGCAACATCTGCGCGGCATATCCAATACAATCATCGGTATCAGCCATTACCTGGCTTCTTTCCCCACAGACGAAGGCATGATCGGTCATCTTTCCCGTCTCGCCGGCAAGCTCATGAATGCCTATCATGCGCATGCCGCAGACGGCTGGCAATGGTTTGAAGACAGAATGATTTATGATAACGGCATCCTGCCGCTTGCGCTGCTACACGCTTATGAGATCACCGCTGATGCTGCAATGAAGCAGACGGCGCTCGCTACGCTTCATTTCCTCGAGAAAATCTGCTTCCGCAACGGCTGCTTCGCTCCCGTCGGCAACAACGGCTGGTACCTCCGCGGAGGGGATATCCCGCTCTTCGACCAGCAGGCCATAGAGACCATGGCCATGGTATTGCTGTACGAACGGGCCTATCAGACGACCGGAAAAACAGCGTACCTGGGCAAAATGTACGACTGCCATGCCTGGTTCCTCGGAGAAAACGAGCTGCATATCCCTTTATACGATCATGAGACCCATGGGTGCTGCGACGGCCTGCAGGAGCAGGGCATCAACCGCAACCAGGGGGCCGAAAGCACGCTGGCCTACTGGATATCCGGCCTTACGGTACGCAATGCCCTGGAATCGGGAACGGGTCAGCCGTATCATTCCGCCTTACAGCAAAAGGAGGTGCTCCTGTGAAGATAGCCGTACTGAGCCCCGTCGCCTGGCGTACTCCGCCCCGGCACTACGGCCCCTGGGAACAGATCGCTTCTAACATTGCCGAAGGCCTTCACGAAGCGGGGGCCGAAGTGAGTCTGTTTGCCACCGCCGATTCGCAGACAGCGGGAGAGCTTTGCGCCGTGGTTCCCGCAGGTTATGAGGAAGATAAAAACAGCGACGCTAAGGTATCGGAGTGTATGCATATCAGTTATCTGATGGAGCAGGCGGAACGTTTTGATATTATACATAACCATTTCGACTTTCTGCCCCTCACCTATTCACGGCTGATCCCCATCCCAATGCTTACCACCATTCATGGGTTTTCCTCGCCGCGGATCATCCCGGTATACAAGAGATATAACGATCACACGCATTATGTATCGGTCAGCAACGCCGACCGGCATCCCGAGCTAAACTATACCGCCACCGTATATCACGGTCTGCGCACGGAGGACTTTCCCTTCGGCGCCGCCGGCGGAGAATATCTGCTGTTCATGGGACGTATCCACCCGGACAAAGGTACCTGGGATGCCATAGCGCTGGCACGCCGCTCCGGGCGTCAGCTGCTGATTGCCGGTTTTGTTCAGGATCAGCGGTATTTCGAAGAAAAGATAAAACCCTGCGTGGATAACGAACAGATCGTTTACCTGGGGCCTGCGGATCCTGTAAAACGAAAGGAGCTGCTGCGCAATGCCCATGCCCTCGTACACCTGATCCATTTTGCCGAACCTTTCGGGCTGAGCGTAGCCGAGGCCATGATGTGCGGAACGCCGGTGCTGGCTTTTCCGGAAGGAGCCATGCCAGAGCTGATCCGGGACGGGGAAACGGGATTCCTGGTGCCGACGCTGGAGGCTGCCGTGGAGCGGGTACCCGATCTTGCCGGCCTCAGCCGGGAAGCCTGCCATCATTGGGCCAGCGCACAGTTCAGCCGCGAACGTATGGTCCGGGATTACCTGGCGGTATACGAACAGATATTGGGTCGGTAGCTCACCCCTGCAATATCGCCCGGATAAGCCGCTCCAGGGGGATGGTCGCAAAGGTGGAGGCATAGTCTGACATGCCGTACGGGATGATGAGCTCGCCGTTGTGCAGCATGGAGCCGCAGGAATATACCACATTGGGCACATACCCTTCACGCTCCGCCTCCGAAGGAGTCAGCAGCGGCTCCTTCAGCCGGCCGATCTCCACCGAAGGATCATCCAGCCGCAGCAACGCGGCGCCGAGACAGTACCGGCGCATGGGTCCCACACCGTGGGTGATCAGCAACCATCCGTGCTCTGTCTCGATGGGAGAGCCGCAGTTGCCCACCTGTACGAACTCCCAAGGCGATACCGGCTCCTGTATCCGGATGGGCTGCTCCCAGACGTTGATATTATCCGAATACATGATGTAGTTGTTGATGCCGTCAATGCGGGACAGCATGGCATATTTGCCGTTGATCTTCCGGGGGAAAAGCGCGAGGTTTTTGTTCTGTGCGCCATAACCGTACAACGGCATGGTCTTGAAGTGATAAAAATCGCGGGTCTCCATAAGCTCGGGCTGTATGGCTACCCCGTCATAGGCGGTATAGGTAGCATAGTAAGCCACTTCGCCGTCGTCGTCGGTAAACCGCACAAAACGGGCGTCCTCGATGCCTTTTTTCTCGGCTTCCGAATAAGGAAAGATCACCCGGTCAGAAATGTCGGTATCCAGCGAGAAATGCATCTCGTAGTGGGAGTTGGCCAGCCATAATACCCGCTCCAGGCTGTCCTTCAGCGTAAGATCATCATTATGCTGCTCCTGTAAGGTCCTGATCTGCTTTTTCAGCGCTTCGTATTCAAACTCTTCCGGCAGCGCCTCCGTAATCTGCTGATGTATCTCGCGGGGCAGGTGTATGGAAGAGGCCTTGTGAAAAAAGGTGCTTTTGTCGTACAGGGTATCCCGGTAGATTTCGGGCTCGTCGATGTAATGGGTGGTTTTATGCAGGTGTATGTTGTGCTGCGCGTCGATGATGGCGCGGCGGAAGACGATGGAGGAGATATGCCCTTCTCCTACGGCCCTGAAGCTAAGGATCACCCGGCATTGTCCTTCCTCAAGCGCCGTCTGGTCAATATCTTTAACCATAGAAGGATTGAAGAAGGCCGACGATTCTACCGAATATTCGAGGGTAAAGTACGAGCCGATCAGCAGGCGCCGGCGGATATCCACGCTGGCATAGTCCACGCCCAGCTCCGCAAAGCTTCCCCTGGCGCGGCCGCAGTGTTTTTCAAAAATACGGGTGATGTTGCGGTGCCGTCCTGAAAACTCCCGCAGCACCTGGCTGAACTGATGGGCCACAGCTTCATCAGGCAGGTCCAGCACCTGCTGGATGATGGAACGGGTACGGTTGGGTTCGAGCAGAAAAAACCTGGCTATTACCCGCGCAGAATCCGGGTCAGCCCTCGCCGTCTTACGCGTTACAGTAAGTTGCATGGGTTTATAGGGATTTAAAGCTATTCCGCTATATGCCGTCTTCTCCGGGCCGGATAATCGTCAGCTTTCGGGAAAGCGGATCAAGACTCTCGTACAGCATATCCACAAAAACGGAACCATATATTGCATAATAAGGTAAAAAATTATCTGTACGTTCCTGCAGGCTGTTGCCGGGAAACAAGCCGGCCTTTATTTTCCGGATCAGCGCTATCTGCCATTCGAATTTCTTTTTTTCCGCCCGCAGGAGCTTATGCTCTATCTTGCCGATGCCGCAAAGCGCCTTCTTCGCAGCCGCCCCTACCGATGCCGCAAGGGTAGGATCGATGTTGCGCGACTTTTCCTTCAATGCGGCGTACAGCCGTTCCAGTTCGTCGTATTCCGTTTTTAAGGTCAGATCGTGCCGGGTATGCTTTTTTACAAAATCCGCAATCAGCGCCTCGGTATCCCGGAAAAGCGCCCGCGCCGGCAGGCCCAGCTTTTCCAGACCCTGCTGCGATTTTTCATCTACCCACAGCACGGAATTGCGCAGCAGCAGCAGGGGATAGAACACGCCATGATGCTCAAAAAGCGATTTCAGCTCCAGCCAGTAAGCAATTTCCCCGCCGCCCCCGATAAAGGCAACGTCCGGCAGGATGCTTTCCTGCAGAATGCCGCGCAGGATCACATTGGGACTGAACCGTTCGGGATGAGTATCCAGCTCGGCCATCAACGCTTCCCGCGTAAAGCGGATATCGGTATGCAGCACCTGCCAATGCCCGTCCTCTTTTACGATCCTTTCGCGAAGCTGATCCCGGAGATAAAAAAGATTGATCTCGCGCGGATGAGCCTGGGCATGATAATGAGCGGAAAGCCGGCCGATGGTATCCTGCACCACGGGGTAGGAAGAGTGGCTAAAAAGCTCTTCTTCCAGCACTTTCCGGATGGCCTGCTTGAATCCGGGCGTATCCGCTACCACTACCACCAGCCCGTACCTGCCAAACAGGGCGTTCACCAGATACCGGGTGGCGGACTGTATATCCGGTTGCCCGAGGTAGGCTTCCCGGAGAAGATCTACTATTTCTGCAGTATGTTCGTTTATGCCTATCCGTTGCTCCGCCGCGGCGATCAACGGCTCCAGCCCTTCGGTGCGCATACGGCCTACTGCGCCCTGCTGGTCAGTCTCCCAGCGGAGCGTCTGCCCTTCCAGCCGGATTACGTTCAGCTCCTCGAGATCGTTGTCTTCGCTGCCCATGTAATACACCGGCACAAAATAACGGCCGGGGTATCGCTCCTTCAGCTGCTCTGCCAGCCTGATCGCCTGAACTATCTTGTAAATAAAGTAAAGATAACCGGTAAAGATATTCGGCTGGTGCGCCGTGCAGACCGTAAAGGTATCGTTGTGTTCCAGCCGCCGGATATTATCTTTTACGGCATCAGGAACATCCAGCTCAGCATACTGCTGCTGCAGCTCCCGCACCAGCAGGGAACGGTCTACGGGGAAGGCGGTTCTGTCTGTTATGATCCTGTCGAAGTCGATGTCGACGGGACTGTACTGATAAAAGGGACGAAGCGGGGAAGCGTCATTCAGGTAAGCGGTGATCAGCGAGGAAAAATAACCGGTATCGTGATAATCGATAAAATCAAGCTGACAATCCATATCTCGTATGCTGTTATAGGTCTGCGGTTATCACCTCTCCTTCCAGATCGTAATCGTATGCGCCGGTAATCTTTACATTGACAAATTCTCCTACAGGCAGCGGCCGCTCTCCGCTGATGATCACCTCGTTATCTACTTCCGGCGAATCGTGGGACGTGCGGCCGATATAACGTCCCGCCTCCATCTTGTCGATCAGCACCGGGAAAGTACGGCCGATCTTTTCCCGGTTCTTTTCATAGGAGATCTCCTGCTGCACTTCCATGATCTCCTGCGCGCGTTTTTCTTTTTCCGCGGCGGGCACATCATCCCTGAGCGCATACGCCGCAGTATCCTCTTCGTGGGAATAGGTAAATACACCTACCCTGTCAAAACGCATATCGACCAGAAATTGTTTAAGTACTTCCACATCTTCGCGTGTTTCACCCGGGAAACCGGCGATGAGCGTGGTACGCAGACAGATATCGGGTATCTTTTCCCGGATGTTACCGATCAGCGTTTCCATTTCGCGGCGGGTGATCTGCCGGCGCATGGCCTTCAGCACAGGATCGGCAGCATGCTGCAGCGGCATATCCAGATACTTGCAGATGTTGTCATGCGCTTTCATGACATCCAGCACTTCCAGCGGGAAGCGCGAGGGATAGGCGTAATGGAGACGTATCCAGGTAAGGCCCGGCACTTCCGCCAGGGCATGCAGCAGGCGGTCCAGGCTTCTTTTTTTATAGATGTCCAGGCCGTAATAGGTCAGTTCCTGCGCGATGAGCATAATTTCCTTCACGCCCATGCTGACCAGCTTCTCCGCTTCGGCAACTACCTCCTCCACCGGCTTGGAAACGTGCCCGCCCCGCATCAGCGGGATTGCGCAGAAGGCGCAGGTGCGGTTGCATCCTTCCGATATTTTCAGATAGGCATAATGAGCCGGCGTACTGAGCAGGCGCTCTCCCACCAGGTCGGCCTTATAATCGGCATTCAGGCGCTTCAGCAGCAACGGCAGCTCCAGGGTATTGAACCAATCGTCCACCTCCGGGATTTCCTTTACCAGCTCATCGCGGTAGCGGGCGCTGAGGCAACCCGTAACGTACACCTTGTCCAGCCGTCCCTGTTGCTTGAGCTCTATCTGTTCCAGAATCGTATTTACCGATTCTTCCTTGGCTTTGTCAATGAATCCGCAGGTATTCACTACCACGATGTTGTGATCCGCAGCGGTGTTTTCATGCACCACGTTCAGATCATTTGCCTGCAGCTGTCCGCTCAGCACTTCGCTGTCTACCATATTCTTGGAGCAGCCCAGGGTAATGATATTGACCTTATCCGGATGTATTTTTTTTGTCTTCACCGCTTCTTTAGCTTGGGGGAAGCAAAGGTAGGACGATTTCGGGGAATAACATTGCCGGCCCTGTCATATTGGGTGTCAATCACTTGTAAATTCACAAAATAATAACTGCGGAAAATTCGTTTTTTATTTACTTTTGGAAAGGAATCTCCATTTCCCTTTACCCCGAGCACGGATACATCAAACAGGAATAGCAGTAATCTTTTTTCTTCACCTTAATCCTATACGTTATGGACAGCTTGTCTTTAACCGGGAAATACAAGGGTATGAGCAACCATGATCTGTCCTGGCTAACAGCAGACAGTACCAAGGTTTATCGCAGGTGCAAGCGGTGCAGGACGGGGAAGCTTGATGAGCGCGTTCCGCGGGGCTGGCTGGTCAAGTTTCTGCTGGGCTGGCTGCCCATCAGGCGTTACCGCTGCTCGCACTGTCAGCGCCGCTCCTACATTTTATCTTCCTGGTAATCCGGTTTTCCGGCGAATCGCTTCATCGCTTTCTCCGCATTCTCGTGGGCTGCTTTTCTTTTATAGTTATACCACCAGCGGGGACGCGTTCTGATCAGCAGATTATTCATGAGACGCATGGGCGCGATATGATAAAAGCCGCGCAGCTTGCCGGCCAGCGTTTCGTCAAGGGCGCGCAGGCTCATGGCAAAGCCGCTGTCCATGTACTGCATATGGTGCCAGTAGCCTGCCGGCATGAACATGGTGTCGCCATGTTCCAGTACGGTGGTATAGCCCCGGGCATATTTCAATGCAGGAAAGTGTTCCTCATCGAGGCCGTTTTCCCAGTTCACGAAGCTGGCGGCGCTTTCCACCGTCAGGGGCATCTTGTAGATCATGGGCGACTGCGCATTTTCAAGCAGCAGCACGCGTTTTCTGCCCACAAATTGCGTATGCATGATGTGCGACAGGTCTATATCATAGTGCATATGGGCCACGGAACCTGCTCCGCCTACGAACAGCATGGGAAATTTCTTCAGAAGACCTTTTAGGAGGTGATCGGGCCAGGTAAAGTCCGACACCAGCTGTGGCGCATATTTAAAGATGTTAAAAAGAAAGATACGTAGCGCTACCGGTCCCTTTTTAACCATCTCCAGGTAATCGCCGAAAAGCATTTCCTCGTCGTAGCCGTTTACCGGGGTATTGGCGTCCGCACGGCTGTTGTTATAAAGTCCCACCTTTTCCTTTCCGACCAGGGAGATAAAATAATCCCAGGTCCATTGGGTAAAGGCAGGCCAATCGTGGGAGAGACCGGTGATGACCACCGGCTTGCGCGGCTTCAGATAGTTATCCCGGAAGGCTTGGGGGGATATGTTTTCCACCCGGTCAATGGGTTGCACCAGCATACATCAGCTTTTTTATCAGGCTTTCGGTTACAGGTCCGTCATGTGGAAAATGACCTGCAAATATAGGAATTGTGCAGATATGGAACCGGAAAATGTAACGGAGGCATTTATGCGGAAGGGTCCAGGCTGAACAGGGAATCCACAAACTCGAATTTGTTAAAAACCTGGAGGTCTTCCATCTTCTCTCCGATACCGATATACTTGACGGGTATGCCGAACTGGTTGGCCACGGCGAGCACTACGCCACCTTTGGCCGTACCATCCAGCTTGGTGACCGCTATGGCGGTAACTTCGGTGGCGGCGGTAAACTGCCGGGCCTGCTCCAGGGCATTCTGGCCGGTGGAGCCGTCCAGCACCAGCAGCACCTCATGGGGGGCGTCGGGAAGTACCTTTTTGATCACCCGCCGGATTTTTCCCAGCTCGTCCATCAGGTGAATCTTATTGTGCAGGCGGCCCGCCGTATCGATCAGCACCACATCGGCGCCGGTAGCCACGCCCTGCCGCACGGCATCATAAGCCACTGCGCCGGGATCCGAACCCATGGCCTGCTTTACAATGGGCACGCCCGTACGTTCGCTCCATACCGTAAGCTGGTCCACTGCCGCTGCGCGAAAGGTATCTGCAGCGCCCAACACCACCGATTTCCCGGCTTTTTTAAAATTATAGGCCAGCTTGCCGATGGTAGTGGTTTTGCCCACGCCGTTGACGCCTACTACAAGCACCACATAGGGCTTTTTATCTGCAGGCGTTTCAAAGTCGCGGTAATCCTCCGAATCCGCATCGGTGAGCAGGGCGGCTATTTCCTGCTGCAGGATGGTATTCAGCTCCGCCGTGTTCAGATATTTATCATCGGCCACCCTTTGTTCGATGCGGCCGATGAGCTTTACCGTGGTATCCACGCCCACATCGGCGGAGATCAGGGCTTCTTCCAGGTTATCCAGCACCTCTTCGTCCACGGTAGACTTTCCGGCCAGGGCCCTTCCGATCTTACCCAGGAAGTTTTCCTTGGTCTTTTGGAGTCCTTCATCCAGGCTTTGCTTTTTCTCCCGGGTGAAGAGTTTTTTGAAAATACCCATCGCTTAAAATATTAAACCGGAAAAGCCATTACGCCGGAGCGCAATGGCTTTTAATATCATTATCGGGAGCATTACGGACGTAGTTACTTCAGGGCACAAAAGGATGTGCTTTTTCGTCCGCGCTCAGGATTTCATATAATCCTTGATCTTTTCCTTATGGACGATCGATTCCTTAAAGGTATAAGCGCCCGTTTTCGGGGAACGTACCGCCCGGATTACCTTGGTCCAGTTCTTGGCTTCGGCGCCGCCCTTTTGATCTTTCTTGATCGCCGTTTTTGCTTGTTTGGCCATGATAGGTAGTTTTTTACTTAATTTCCTTATGTACCGTCACCTTTTTCAGGATAGGATTGTACTTTTTCAGCTCCAGGCGCTCCGGAGTGTTTTTCTTGTTTTTATTGGTAATATAACGGGAGGTGCCCGGTTGTCCGGAAGCCTTGTGTTCCGTACATTCGAGGATAACCTGTACCCGGTTGCCTTTCTTTGCCATGATCCGCTTTTATTTTAACTTTTGGAATTCAGATTTTTTGACCGGCGGCACGCAGTTCCTTTACGACCTCGTACAGTCCCTTCTTATTGATCGTACGGATGCCGTCGGCAGAAACCTTCAGGCTGATCCAGCGGTCTTCTTCCGCGAGGAAAAAACGCTTCTTCTGCAGATTCGGTAAAAACCTGCGCTTGGTTTTGATGTTGGAGAAAGAAACATGATGACCCGTGATGGGCTTCTTTCCGGTAACCTGACATACTCTTGCCATAACTTCAACGGTTTTGGGAGTGCAAATGTCGGATTAATTTAGGAAAAAAACAAATAATTAACTGGTTTTTAATTGCTTTTCCCGTGCAGCGTTTGGCATACTTTTTCTGTCTTTTCAAAAGTATCCCGGCCCGGGAAGGAGAAACCAGGGCTGAAGATATTAACTCTTGATTAAGAACACTTTAAGGAAAGAGGCTGGCCCGGTAATTATTTGTAAATTTGAACAGTCATTCTATCAGTCCACCGATAAACAAAGACCATGACCGCGATTTTTATATGGATCGGATCGGCAGTACTGGGCATAGGTGTGGCCGGCTTTGCGCTACTTTACCTGCTGCGCAGCCGCTGGATGAAGGAGGAAGAGTTTGATGCCACCCGGGATCTGTTTATCTGAAACCGGCCTATAGCAGCACTACGAGGCTTTTCAGCACGGAGCCGAGGCGTACTGCGTCCCAGATGCGCTGGGGAGCAGTGCCTTGCTTCACCAGTCCTTCCTCGTGGGCCTTTACACAGCGGGCGCATCCGTTTAAAGCGGAAATCACCAGACTCAGCAGCTCAAAAAATTCCTTTCCCAGCACGGGATTCCCCATGATATTCATCTTGATACCGGCGGGCAGGCTTTCATAGCTTTCCTTTTCGGTAAAATGCCGGAAGCGGTAGAGTACATTGTTGGCATTCAGCAGGGAGGTGCAGGCAATGGCTTCCGCGATTTCCGCCTGGGTGGCGCCGTTGTCCTGGGCCAGCGATTCAAAAGCGTTCTTTAGCACGGCATTCCGCTCGTTCACCGCCACGGCCACGCCGATCAGGTAGGCTTCCTTCCGGCTCAGGTTTTCGCTGCCCAGCGTATTGGAAACATTGATCTTCAGGTCACGGATATAGCGGGACTCCGTATCCGACAGCAATTTAAGGCTGCCCCTCAGCTCATCCGCATGCAGGCCTACTTCCGTAAGCAGGTTAAATGCTGTTTCGCTTTGCGATGTTGAAAACATATATCTTTTTTTAAAAAATTCACGGACAACGGCTAATGGTCTTTTTCCTCAGGTATCGTATTATCGGTATCTTCCGTTGCCCGTGAATGAAGTCTAAAGTTCAAGGTCTAAAGTCTAAGGTTCTTTTGCCGGCAGGTCAACTTTAGACCTTAAACTTTAAACCTTAGACTGCTGATTTTCAAACCAGAAACCCTCTTAATTCTGCAGGGTGGCTTCGCCTTTCTGCCAGTTGCAGGGGCAGAGCTCGTCGGTCTGCAGCGCATCCAGGACGCGCAGCACCTCTTTTACATTTCGGCCTACGTTCAGGTCATATACGGACACCCAGCGTACAATGCCCTGCGGGTCAATGATAAAGGTGGTGCGATAAGCTATTTTTTCACTGCTTTCCAGGATACCCAGTTCCTCGGCCAGCGATTTGGAAGTATCTGCCAGCATGGGGAAACGCAGGTCTTTCAGGTCCTCGTGATGCTTGCGCCAGGCCAGGTGCACATATTCGCTGTCTGTGGAAGCGCCGATCAGGATGGCATCGCGGTCAGAAAAGTCGTCATTGTGGCGGTTGAATTCGGCAATCTCGGTAGGACATACAAAGGTGAAATCCTTCGGCCACCAGAACAATACGGTCCACTTGCCTGAATTTTTCAGCTCTTCGGAGGTAATTTCATAAAATTCTTTGCCCTTTTCGGTCGATACCACTGCATTTTTTTTGAAATCAGGGAAGACCGACCCTACGGACAAAATCGCATTTTTCATTTTTTCCTGTTTTAACGTTTACGATACTACGAAGCATTTTTTCATTTGACGCCGCAAAGATCGTATCCGTTTCCCATAAACAAAATAGATTGTTTTACTCATCCTATCAGTATTATCTATTTTGTAAATCCGTCACAGGACCGGGGCGGGTCAGTCGCCCGCATCTTCCCGGTAGGCATCGCTGCCGGAAGCGGGTTGCCAGGTGCTGCGGGGCTCGTAGTAATGCCACAGGTAAGCGGCTACCTTCCGCGCCAGCTGCCAGGCTTCATTATCCGGTTTCCAGCTTTGGTCGCGGTTGTTCTTGGTGGCGATGTAGAATACATAATCCCCGTGCGGGGCGTTCACCAGCACGCCTTCCGAGCGGGAGGCGTCGACCATGCCCTGCTTTGAGGCGGTCTGAATATAGGGCGGAATGGCCGACAGCGCATACTCGTCCCAGTAAATATGGGTCATCAGCCGGTACATACGTTCCGAGGCGGCAGGACTTACGGCCTTCCCCTCCCGGATGAGGGTGAAGAGGGTGGCCATTTCCCGGGGGGAGGTCTGCCCCCACCCATATTGCCGCCAGGCCGAATCGCGGCCCGGCGTACGGGAGTTCACCCGTGTGTGCACGAAGCCATGCGCCGCCAGCCATTGGTTGATAACGGTTCCTCCTCCAGCCAGGCCCTGGCACCAAAGCGCAGCCGTATTGTCGCTGTACCCGATCATCAGGCTTACCGCTGTGCTGAGGTCGGTCTTTGTGCTGTCCTTGAAAAAACCCATTACCCCTGATCCGCCGCGTGAGAGGGAGTCCCGGTAGAGCAGCGGCTGGTGATATTTTAGCTTGCCCTGCCGGATCTGGTCAAAAATACCGACGAGGATGGGCACTTTTATGATGCTGGCCGTGGGGAATACCGTATCGGCATTGACCGCAGCCATCCGTCCTGTCCGGAGGTTATGCACATAGATACCCGCGGTGCCGTGGAAATCGCTTATCCACTCCTGAAGCTGCTGCTGCAGCCGTTTATCGGTGCGGAGATGCTGGGACAGGGCGGGGAGTGCGGGCAGGAAAAACAAAAAGGCCGTCAGCAGTCCTGCGGCCCGGCGGATGGAGATGGAGGAGTACATGGGTTGAGGATTTGATGATGTGATGATTTGATGATTCCCTTCATCGTCAAAATGTACAGCACCGATAAGAGGATTGAACCCGTTGTAAGCGGCATTACCGAACTTTGCTTCATAGCGGCCGAACCGGAAACGCGAAGCGTGCATCGAGACCAGAGACCTCAAATCAAAAATTTCAAACAATCAGGTCCCTGAAGCTGCGGATACCGGGCGTTCCCGGGGTGGTAAATCCTTCGCCGTAAGCCACGCCGATCATCTTCCCCAGCATTTTGGCCCGGTTCACCACGCTTTCAAAAAATACGGGACTGGAGATATAGGTCTGCAATGTCTCGTCCTGCTTCACGAGGAACTGGGTTTTGAAACAGCGGATGGCTTCTTCTTTCCGCGGCATAACGGTGGAGATATCAACGATAAAGTCGGGAGACAAATAGCGGTCCTGGATAAAGTGGAAAACCTGTTTGGGGCGCCAGGCTTCCTGGGGCTGCCCGTCCAGGCTGGTCTCCACCTTGATGAGACCGGAGAGGAAGCAGCTGTCGGTGATCAGCCGCGCTGCCCGCCCGTGGTCCGGATGCCGGTCTTCCGTAGCATTGGCAAGGATAATATCCGGCCGGTATTTACGGATCATCCGGATAACGGCCAGCTGGTGTTCCCGGTCGTTCCGGAAAAAACCGTCAGGCAGACCGATATTTTCCCTTACGGCCAGGCCCATCACACGGGCCGCCTCGGCAGCCTCTTCCCTCCGGGTATCGGCGGTACCGCGGGTCCCCAGCTCTCCTTCGGTAAGATCGGCCACCCCTACCTTCATGCCCTGAGCCGCATGGACCATCAGCGTTCCCGAGCAGCCCAGCTCTACATCGTCCGGGTGGGCGGCGATGGCGAGAATATCTAATTTCATCCGTTAATATTCGTTTTTTAGGGGTATGAGACAAATAAAAAACATTGAGCACAAAGTAAATCATCAAATCTCCAAATCATCAAATCTCCAAATCAAAACTAATTATATCTCCCGAAGTAATAAAAGTAGGGATCGGTCTGCATCTCCCGGACGATGTTCTCGATATCGGAGTCCTGCTGCCGGTCGTAAGGCGTCTTGAGATTGCTGCCGAAGAAAAAAGCCACCGTCTGCCAGACCCGCGCCGAGAAGCCGCCTTTCAGCTCCCGGATAAGATTATAGCAGTTATCCCCGGTTTCCCGGTAGATGAGCTTGATCAGCACTTTTCCCTGGTAGACCGAAAGGTCTTCCAGCTTGCTACCGAACTGTGCTTTCAGCTCTTTCTCCTTTTCCTTCAGATAAGCCCTGCGCTCCTTTTTACCGTGTATGGTGGCCAGGTGGGTATCTACATCCTTCAGCACGCTCGCCGCGGCTTTGGCGTAGGGGTAGGTAACGTATACGGCATTGCGCAGACGGCTCCATTCCCGTTGCCGTTGGCGCCAGCGGCGGGGGAGGCGGTCGAAGATCAGCACACCCGGCAGCGTGGCCGCCAGCATGGAATCCCCGCCCTCCACAATCACACTTACCGGTATGCTATCGGTGGCGGCCCGCTGCGCCTCTGCCGGCTCAAAAGCCATGCAAAAACAACCCAGCAAAATGATCGTGACAAACAACCTCGCCATAAATCCTTTTCGCAAATGAGAGACGGATATAAAGATACGAATTCACTTTTTACTCCTCCGGTGCCAGCGGAAAGCCCCGGTCTATCCAGTCGGCCTTGAGGTTACGCGGCAGGTTGAGCAGGCGGGGATTCCGGAAACCCATGGAAAGAAGGGTCTGGAAGGCCGGCCGCACGTTGGGGCAGTGTTCAAAAGGACAACAACCGCAGTAGATGATCACCGGCTTTTCACGCGGCAGATCAGCCAGCATCTTCTTTAGCCGGCCGAGACCTTCTTTTTCGCCTGCAGGTCCCGCCACCCGGGCGCCGGATATAACCCCTGCAGGTCCGACATCGATGACCACCGGACGTTGCGATATGGGCAGCTGCAGCTGCGCTGCCAGCACAGAAGGCTCCACCAGCTGGGCCTGCGTCCAGGGGACCGGGGACGCCGACTGGGAACGGGCGGTATACCCGGCAACGATCAGGAAACAGGCGAAAAAAAATCTTTTCATAGCTTGATTTTTAGTTACCTGGAGGGCATTCCCGCCGCTTTTCGGACCAAAGGACCATAGACGCATGCAAAACACGCCGGGCTATTTTCTTTGCCGCACCCGCTGACGGATACACATCAGAAATCCGGCGATCATGGTCAGGATACCCAGCCAGAGCACGTTGATATAAGGGAAAACATAAGCCTTCAGCACGATATAATCGTCCGAAACGGTATCGGATTGTTTCACCGCCAAACGGATCTTTCTCTCCTGGGGAAGTATTTGCTGGAACTTGACGTACAGCGACAGCTGCGGGATGGTATCGGCAATGCTGTACTGGTAGCTCGAATCCCGCAGGTAATAAATCGGCATCGCCGTAAAGGTCTCATCCTGCTGCGTATATACCTTCAGATCGGCGCCGATGGCCATATCGCCGGGCTCCGGATGATATTTCGGAGACTCGGGACGGGTATTGATCCGCTCGAGCAGCATATATCCGTTGGAGAAAAAGATGGTATCCCCCGGCTGCACATCGTGCATGACGTACTGCGCCGTATCTTTCTGCTCCGACGGGTGCACGGCCGTAACGTAGGTAAAGATATCGCGGTTCCAGTAATGCTTGGAATCCGGGTTGGGAATCAGCCCCTCCTGCCCCTTCGGGTTGATAAAGGCATCGGGATACAGGTGAAAGGCCTCGGCCACCCTGTCCGAATCACTCAGCTTTTCATACCATACCTTATAATAGGTCTTGGGATCCCCTGCTGCAGTGGAATCGCCCTGGTAGGTAACCCGGTAATCCGCCATGTGCATGGGCGTATTCCGGGGCAGGTAGATATTCTCCCTCGACGTATGCTCTTCAGGGCTACCTTTGCCGAAATAACCCTCCAGCACGCCCAGCTGGTCCAGCGAAATGGTCTGCTGCCGCGAGGAGGAGATCAGGATCCCCAGGAGCATGAGACCAAAGCCGACATGAGCCACCGAGGCGCCGGCGGCTTTCATTTTGCCTTTCAGCGCTACCGAAATATAGGCGGCATTGGCCACAACGGCATATACAGTGGCATACAGCAGCAGGTACAGCGCGATCAGAAAGCCGATGCCGTGCGCCCGGTAGTTGATGCCGCCGAAAAAGGCCAGGAGGGTTGCCAGCACCGCGGCTACAACGGTCGGCACGCCTATCTTGCGGAGAAAATATTGACGGGGTGTGGATTTATACTTCAGGTATTGCACCATGGCCGTACCGAGGGCGATCAGCACGCCTACGAACACCTGTATCTTGTTGTAATGAAACTTCTGGTCCACCGGCGGCGCCATGTCGAGACCGAAAAGCTTGTTCCATACCGGGATAGACGTGGTAAAGGTGATGAACAGGGCGGAGAGAAACAGCACCAGCGATCCGATAAACATCCAGAACTCCCGGGAATGGGTCGCTTCCTCCCGTTGGATGGCCGGTATCTTTTTGTAATAACGGATAAAAAGCCAGATGGCCGGCAGGGTAAAGAGGGCCATGTATACCAACAGCTGCCCGCTCATACCCAGGTCGGTGAAGGCATGCACCGAAGTATCGCCCAGGATGCCGCTGCGGGTGAGGAAGGTAGAATACAGGATCAGTATAAAGGTGATGAAGAAAAAGAAAAAGGTGGACCGCAACGAGTGACCGGAGTGCTTATAGATCAGCAGGGTATGGATACCCGCCACCAGGGTCAGCCAGGGCACCAGGGAGGCGTTTTCCACGGGGTCCCAGGCCCAGTAGCCGCCAAAGGTCAGCGACTCGTAAGCCCAGGCGGCCCCCATCATGATGCCGGTGCCGAGGATCATGGCGGAGAAAAGCGCCCAGGGCAGGGCAGCCTTCACCCAACCCCCGAAATCTTTCTGCCAGAGTCCCGCAAAGGCGTAGGCAAACGGAATGATGGTAGAGGCAAAGCCGCAGAACAATACCGGCGGGTGGATCACCATCCAGTAATTCTGCAGCAGGGGGTTCAGCCCGTTTCCGTTGGTAAGATGACTCACATAATCGCTTCGTCCGAACAGCGGCATGTTGGGGTTAGCGTGCCGGAACAGGATAAACGGGTCGCTGCCCACCTTGTACCCGAAAAAGTAAATGCCGAGCAGCATGGAGGCCAGGCAGACCTGCGCAAAGGAGACTACGCCCATCACCGGCGCTTCCCATTTTTTGTCCGTACAGATCAGCACCGTACCCAGAATGCAGTGCCAGATGCTCCAGAGCAGGAAGCTCCCCTCCTGCCCTTCCCAGAAGGCAGACAGGAGATACTTCGCCGGCAGCTGCTGGTTGGTATGTTCAAATACGTAAAAGTATTCGTAACGGTGGCTGACAAAAAGATAATAGATGGTGGCAAAGACGGCAAAGACGGCGCCCAGCTGGATAAAGAAAGAAGTGCGGGCCAGCCTTTTCCAGGACCGTATCTGCGTCTCTTCTTTGGCGCGGGTAGCGGCAAAATAGGCTACCGTGGCCACCATGGAGGCTGTAAAAGCCAGCAAAACAAAGAAATGACCCAATTGCCCCGGTAAAAGGTGTTCTCCGATATACTTTGTTTCCATGCCGCCGTTCCGTGCCGCTGTCCGGCGCTATCCTGTCAGGGACAGACGCGGACATCAACGATTTTAAAAAGTGAAATAATGTAAGCGGAGCTTCCGCCTCAGAGCTGGGCCTGCTGGCTCTCCTTTCCGACCGCCACCTGGTCCTGCTTGTATTTGGACGGGCATTTCATCAGGATCTTGGAACAATGAAACTGCTGATCCTCGCCCATACGCCCGGTGAGCACGATCCGTTCGGACTTTTCAAAATCCGTGGGTTTGGTCCCGGTAAAGATCACCTGCTGCACCTGGCCGGTTTTATCCTTCACATAGAAGCTGAACAGGTTGGCATCCTTTTGCGGATTATATTCCATGGGCCTGCTCTTTTCCAGCTCCCCGATCACCTGGAATACCCTGTCCGGATTTTCCTTTGCCGTAGAAAAGGTTTCGTAAGTGCTGAAATCTCCCACCAGGCTGATGATAACCCCGATGGCGACGGCGATGACGACGAGTAATATAATATTGGACTTTTTCATTATAGCATGCTGCTTTCCCATGCAAAATTAACACAAAAAGGAGGTTAAAAGCGACAAAAATGTTAATGAAATGATAAAAGCCGCGATAGGTTATCTTTGCAGCTCAAAAAGAAGTATGGACCTGACTCATTTCGATCCGAACGCGCCCGCCTCCAGCCATCAGAATATTTTCGGGCTGCCCTTCGGAGAGGAAGACGCCCGTGTGGTGATCCTGCCGGTACCCTGGGAGGTCACCGTCTCCTATGCGGCGGGCACGGCGAGGGCGCCGGAAAAGATCTTCACCGCCTCCATGCAGGTTGATCTTTACGATGCGGATGCGAAAGACGGATGGAAAAAGGGCTTTTTTATGCGTCATCCGGATAAGAACATCCTGCTGAACAGCGATGTCATGCGAAAGCAGGCCGAGCTGTATGTCCACTGTCTGCTGGAGGACGGCAATCCCGGGGAAAACGCTTTTCTGAAAAATAACCTGCAGAAGATCAACGAGGGGTCCGAAAAGCTTAACCAGTGGGTATACGAACAGACCAGGGCCCTCCTGGACCAGGGTAAGCAGGTTGTCCTGCTGGGCGGCGACCACAGCACGCCCCTGGGTTATTATAAGGCCATTGCGGAGAAGGAGGGCTCGTTCGGCATCCTCCATATCGATGCGCACTGTGATCTCCGGGAAGCTTATGAAGATTTCCGGTATTCGCATGCCTCCATCATGTACAACGCGCTGAAGGAAGTGCCCGCCCTGAAGAAGCTGGTGTCGGTAGGCATCCGGGACTTCTGTGAAGAAGAGCTGCAGGTAGCCGAAAACGAAGGAGAGCGGGTGAAGCTGTTTTTCGACCGGGATATCAAGGAGCGGCTTTACGAAGGAGACAGCTGGAAAAGCATCTGTGATAAGATCATTGCGGCCCTGCCGGAAAAGGTGTACCTGAGCTTTGACATCGACGGGCTGGACCCGCGGCTTTGTCCCCATACCGGCACCCCCGTACCCGGCGGGCTGGATACCGACCAGGTCTTTTACCTGTTAAAAAGGATGCAGGAAAGCGGCCGCCGGCTCATCGGTGCGGACCTGGTGGAAGTAGGCTTCGCCCCGGAAGAATGGGATGCCAATGTGGGCGCGCGGGTACTGTTTAAACTGTGCAACCTGCTGGTGAAAGAGGTTTGAGGTTTGTACCTTAACCTTTCACCTTTCACCTGTTACCTTTTACCCTTAACCTCTACCGGCCCCATGACCAGCGACTACCCCATCGAAACCGTGAACCCGTATTTCAAAAACCGGCGTCTCAGCATTATGGTGCTGCACCTCTTCACCGGTTTTCTGCTGCTCAACATTTTCAGCGAATGGCACGCGCTGAAGAGCGAAAGCGCCGTTCCCTGGCTGGTGTTTGTGCTGGGCGTCGGAGAAATGGCTTATGCGCTGCTGGCCTTCCGCTGGCTGAAGGGCGCCCATATGGCCGGCGTGCTGATCCGGCTGCTGGCGGCCTTGGTATTTTTTGTTTACGGCGTGGGATTATGGCAGCGTGGACATCCGGCCATCGCCGCCTGTATGCTGGCGGTGGCGCTGTTTTCCCTGCTGGTGGCCCTGCTGGAGAACCGGTGGAAGCGTCCTTTTATCATCCGGCTTGCGGAAGAAGGCGTCTGGTTCCCCCGTCTTTTCCGGGATGAGCTATTGCGCTGGAACCGGCTGAATCGCGTAATTTTGCGGGATGATGTGCTGACCCTCGATTTTAAAAACAACCGGGTGGTGCAGCTGATGACACGGACAAATTACAGCGGGGAGCAGCAGGATGAGCTGAACGGATTTGCCGCCTCCCGGACAGGCGCTCCACCCCGGCCGGAGAAAGATTCCGGCAGATAAGGAATGGAGCCGGTTACTGACTTTAAATGACTGACGCTTGAACTTAAGACATTCACCATATCTGTTATACTCAGACGGGCAGGGTAACATTTTCGAAGACCGCAGCCTGTATGCCACCGGCCGCAGCGGCTGGGATGCCCTGCCTGTGCCGGACAACCAGTGGATACCGCTGCCGGAGGGCGGCCAGCTCTACGAGCTGCCGGGTCGCCGCGGCATCGGCGTGGATGTCCGCAGCGGCGAGATGCGGCTTTGCGAAAAAGGCTGGGCCGTCGCAGCTTTCCTTCCGCCGGCGCACAGCGGCTTTTTTCTGTCTGCCTACGAAACCCTGCCCGATGCCCCTACCCTTCCTCTGTTCTGCTATACGGCGGCGGGGTGGTACGGCGACGGCTTTGTGGTACCGGCCTGCCGGATCGAACAGGATATCCGTCAGGAATGCGGCGGGTTCGACGCCCAAAAAGTACAGACGGGGGTGGCGCAGCTGCTGCAGACTTATCCGCACAACCGCCTGGTAAAGCACCTGGGAGAAAACTGCGCCCTCACCTATGAATGTCCCGCCGCGCGCAACTTCTTCCTGGGCCGCTGGGAATGCCCCATTCCCTCATCGCCGGCCTGCAATGCCAACTGCATCGGCTGTATTTCGTTCCAGCCGGAAGAAGAAAACATCGTCTCCACCCAGGACCGGCTCAGCTTCCGTCCTACCGCAGAAGAGATCGTGGAATATACCGTTCCCCATCTGGAAACGGCGCCTTACCCGATCGTCAGCTTCGGACAGGGTTGCGAGGGCGAGCCCCTGCTGATGTGGGAGACCATCCGGGAGGCCATCCTGGAGATCAGGAAACATACCTCGCGGGGCAGCATCAACATCAACACCAACGGCAGCCGTCCGGATGCGGTGGAAAAGCTGATGCAGGCCGGGCTTGATAGCATCCGCGTCAGCACCAACAGCGTCCTCGAAGCCGTATATACACCCTATTACCGGCCCAACAACTACCGGTTTGAAGACATCGTAGAAAGCCTGCGCGTGGTCAGGAAGCACGGAGGCTGGAGCGCTATCAACTACTTTGTATTCCCCGGTATGACCGACCGCGTTGCCGAGTACGAAGCCCTGCGCAAGCTGATCCGCAGCACCGGTCTGAACATGATCCAGTGGCGTAACTTCAACATCGACCCGGACTGGTACCTCGGTCGCATCAACGTCGCCGACACCGGTGAATGCCTGGGTGTGGAGCAGCTGCTGCGGCTGATACGCGAGGAGTTTCCCCAGCTGAAATTCGGCTATTATAATCCGCCTATGGAAAGGATCCGCGGCGACTACACGAAGGATTTCGCCCATTGAGGAAGCGGGAAGACTTATTCGAACTTCATGGGTTACCCGAGCTGATCTCCGGGAGTTCGTCGTTAAGCGGAGAAGACATGTCCGGACATCATCCCGGACCTGAATGACATCGGGTCCAAACATTATCCCGGATTCGGCCCGGGGTCTTTTTAAAGGAGGGGAAAGGTTTTAAAAAAGGCGAAGCTTCATTATTCACGCACACAATCTGTATACAGATGATCGAATATAAAATTGAGAACGACCTAAGCGTCGAGGAATTCAGGGATGTCCTGATCCGGTCCACCCTGGGAGAAAGAAGACCTGTTGACGATCCGGAACGGCTGCAGCGGATGCTCGAACATGCCAATCTGATCGTTACCGCACGCGAGCATGAAATGTTAGTCGGCGTATCCCGTGCGCTGACCGACTTTTCCTACTGCACCTATCTTTCCGACCTCGCTGTCGACCAGGCTTACCAGCGACGCGGCGTCGGCCGGGAGCTGATCCGGCATACCAAGTTGGCGGCGCCCCAGGCCAAGCTGATCTTACTGGCTGCTCCTGCTGCCATCCATTACTATCCCAGGATCGGCATGACCCATCATGAATACTGCTACTACCTGGATGAGGTGGAAAATCTGAATTGAAAGGGGCCTTTACAATTATTAACGATAAATCAGAGACAGAATTGAGTTACTATTTTGCAAGGGGAGTATCGCTTTGTGGGATAGCATCGCTGCACAAGCTGTTATTATGAATTGGTAGAGCGGGAGCTTCTTTTACTCCCTCTTTTGTTTTGGGGTAGGTTTTGACCAGCTTTAGCTTTTTGTTGAAATAAATTATTTACATCAATAGATGGTAAAATATATTTTCCAAAAGGCGCGTTAGCAGTTAGAGAAGAAATAAAACCTCTCAGGCTGTTTAATGCAATTGATACAGCAGAATATTGAAGTAATGCTTTCCTGTCTTTTTCTGTTAAAGTTGCAGTTTTAGATAACTCTAAAATCGCTACCCCTTCTGCAAAGATTGAATAACCAGGAGATTCAGTCTCACCCTGGTTAATTGCTGATTTTACAAATACTCGAGCACCGTCTTCTTCTTGAATTATTGCAAAATCAATGTCAATTAAATATTCACTAACCAGTTTTTGCACCTCAACATTTTCAGGTGGGGCAATAAACTTAAAAATGCTATTTATGATAGCAAAATCTAATAAAACTAACGGTGATAATTGAGCTTCCATTCTATGCTACTTTTAAAGCAGGATGATTTTTTAATGGTTCTATATCTTCGCTTTTGTAGTCAGGGTTTTTATCTATGCAAACCCAATAACCGTTTTTATCAGTCCAATTAGTTTGAGGAGCAAAACTTTGATAATTCTGCTCTACTTCCTCTTTGTAGTTTTCGGCGTTATGCTTGGCCTTGATTTCAAAACTTAAATTATAAGCATCTTGTATTTTAGCTAAGGTTAATAGGTTAATCAGTTTATCCCCTTGATATAACTGTGTTACATAACTTGCAGAAGTATCAATAGCTTTTGCCAATTCCTTTTTTTTAATTGGCTTTTCAGGATTCAATTTTTCCAATTCACTTAAAAAGCGAAACATAATCATTTTTGCCTCATGTTCTAATTCTTCTTCTTTGTTTTTAAAAGAAAAAAGATCTTCAAACTCTGGAGCAATACTATGTTTGTCTTTAAATTTCATAATTAAATCCTCCAACTTTTTCAACCAGGTTAATTTGCTCCTGATTTAATTCTTGAGTTTTTTTCTTTTCATAAAGTATAGCAGCTACAACAATAAATGTACCTTCAGCACTATGGACTTCTTTACAATAAATTCTATCATTTTCCTGTCCCTTGAAAAATTTCATTGCTGTAACATCTTTGCATTTGTCATTGATTTCTTCTTTGCTGTAAACTTCTGTGTTTCTGTGACCGCCTAAAATTATATCAGATATGAATTTTATTCAATTTTTTTTAAAATTATCTTATTCCAGAAAAGGTTGAAAAATTTGACCTCATAACAAATAATCATTATACAATTAAACCGATCACAAAATATCTGTGATTTTTGCAGACTAACAAATGAAAATTAATTTATGCAAAAAATAAACAAATTTTCAATTTATTTGAAATAATTAATTATCTAATCGTACTTATATATGATAAGTACAGCGCTATATTCAATGTTATTGGATTTAAGCTCATTCAAATGGGACTGTTGGTCTTCAATAATAGAGGCTCTATTGCCATTTGATAATTTTGCTATTCCGCGCATTTCGTCCACCGCTTCCCCCAAAGTTTGAAATCCCCCCCTTCTGCAATACTTTTGCACTTCGTTATCTTTGGTGATATGGAATTAGCAAAAAACTACGAGGCGGCGGCTGCCGCGGAAAAATGGTACCAGCACTGGATGGAACGCGGTTATTTCCGCTCCGAACCGGACGAAAGGACGCCCTATACGGTGGTGATCCCTCCGCCCAACGTGACCGGCGTGCTGCACATGGGACATACCCTGAACGAAACGGTGCAGGATATCCTCATCCGCCGCGCCCGCATGAAGGGATACAACGCCTGCTGGGTGCCCGGCAGCGACCATGCCTCCATTGCCACCGAAGCCCGCGTGGTCAACATGCTCAGGGAAAAAAATATCGAGAAAAGCAGCTTGAGCCGGGAGGAATTTCTCCGGTATGCTTTTGAATGGAAGGAAAAATACGGCGGCATCATCTACAGCCAGATCAGGAAGCTGGGCTGCTCCTGCGACTGGGAGCGGGTCAATTTCACCATGGACGACCACTATTACCGGGCTGTGATCAAGGTATTCACAGATCTTTACCGCAAAGGACTGGTTTACCGGGGGGCGCGGATGATCAACTGGGACCCCAAAGCAAAAACCGCGCTGAGCGACGAAGAGGTGGAATACAAAGACCTCGAAGGCAAGCTTTACTATGTCCGCTACGCCCTGGAAGACGGAGAAGGACAGCTGACCGGTGAAAGCATCACCATCGCCACACAACGCCCCGAAACCATCATGGGCGACACCGCCGTATGCGTGAACCCGGACGATGAGCGATATAAGCACCTCTCCGGGCACTTTGCCATCATTCCCCTGGTGAACCGGCGGGTACCGCTGATCTTCGATGATTATGTGGACCCCTCCTTCGGTACCGGGGCGCTGAAGGTAACGCCCGCCCACGACATCAACGACTATAACCTGGGGCTGAAATACAACCTGGAGGTGATCGATACCCTCAATGAAGACGGTACCCTCAGCGATGCCGCCCAGGTTTTTGTAGGGATGGACCGCTTCCTGGCGCGCGAAAAAACTGTGGCCGTCCTCCGCGAGCAGGGCCTGCTGGTAAAGGAAGAAACTTATCCTACCCGCCTCGGCTACAGTCAGCGTAACCCGGATACGGTAGTGGAGCCGCGCATCAGCACGCAATGGTTCGTAAAAATGCGGGAGCTGGCACAGCCTGCCCTGGAAGCGGTAACACAAGGGGATGTAAAGATCTACCCGGGCGACCGCTTTATGGCCACCTACAAATACTGGATGGAAAATGTGAAGGACTGGTGCATCAGCCGACAGCTCTGGTGGGGACAACGCATCCCCGCCTGGTACGACGGGGACGGGAATATCTATGTCGCCGAAACCGAAACCGAAGCGCTGCAGCAATGGGCGGAAGCCAACGGAAAGGAAGAACCTTCCCCAGCGGATGTGGGGCAGCTGCGGCAGGACGATGATGTGCTGGATACCTGGTTTTCATCCTGGCTCTGGCCCATGGAAGTTTTCCGGGGCATCACCGAGCCCGGCAATGCAGACATCCGGTACTACTATCCCACTTCCGTGCTGGTCACAGGGCAGGACATTATCTTCTTCTGGGTAGCGCGGATGATCATGGCGGGTCTCGAATACGAGCATCAGAAGCCTTTCCACGAGGTCTATTTCACCGGCATGGTGCGCGATAAGCTCGGCCGCAAGATGAGCAAATCGCTGGGCAACTCTCCTGACCTGCTGCAGCTGATCGATCAGTACGGTGCGGATGCCGTGCGCTTCGGCATCCTCATCTCCTCCCCCGCCGGCAACGACCTGCTTTTTGACGAGTCTTCGCTGGAACAGGGACGCTTTTTCTGCAATAAGCTCTGGAACGCTATGAAGCTGGTAAAGTTGTGGGAAGAACGGCAGGCGGAGATACCTGATGAGAATGATAATTTTGCCCTGCAATGGTTTGAGCACCGCCTGCGGGAAGCCTCCCGGCAGCTGGAAGAACTGTTTCGCGACTTCCGGCTCAACGAAGCCCTGAAGGTCATCTACAGCCTTATCTGGGACGATTTCTGCTCCTGGTACCTGGAATGGATAAAGCCCGCGCAGGGAGCGTCCATCTCCGCTGCAGCTTATGAACGCACAGTAAGCTTTTTTGAACAGCTGCTGCAGCTGCTGCATCCCTTTATGCCTTTCGTAACCGAAGAGCTTTATCATCTGCTCCGCGAACGCACCGAAGGGGACGACCTGATCGTACGGCAACTGCCGGCTGTCGCTGAACCGGATCCTCAGGCGCTGGAACAGGGACGCCTGGCACAGACCGTGATCACGGCGCTCCGCGATGCGCGCAACAAAAACCGGCTGAAGCCGCGGGACCCCATCACGCTGCATATCCTTACCGCTCAGCCCGCCGCCTACCGCGAGCTCGAATCCATCCTGGTACGGCAGGTCAACGCCGGCGCGCTGCACTATACGGATAAAGCCATCACCGGGAGCCTGACCCTGGTGGTAGACGCTGATAAATTCTTCATCGAAGCAGACAAACCGGCCGATACAACGGCCCAACGGGAACAGCTGCAAAAAGATCTCCTTTACCAGCAACAGTTTCTCGCTGCGGTGGAGAAAAAGCTGGGGAATGAGCGCTTTGTGCAAAATGCCAGCCCTGCCGTCGTGGAGAACGAACGGAAGAAAAAATCCGATGCCGAAGCCCGCATAAAAGCCATTACCGAGAGCCTGGAATCAGGCGAAAGGTAAAGAGTAAAAGGTTAAAGTCATTTTAAGAATCTCTTTTAAAACTGCAAAGGCACCGTCAGCTGCCAGCGGCCGCTGCGGTCCGGATAGAACCAGTCCGGATCCAGCAGATAGCTGTAACGGATCCCCAACGGAAGCTGCAGCACCCCAAAGAGCTGCACATCCAGGTACAGGGTACCGCCCACCGAGCGGAACATGCGGTTGTCGCCTCCGGCCCGGGCAGACAGGCGGGCCCTGCTGTAATCAAAAAATCCCTGGGCGCGTACCCGTTTCAGGTACAGCCAGCTAAACCCCACATCCGGATATAAAAGCGGCAGCTGGTAATTTACCCCTGCCCGCCATATTTGCCGGTAGGGCGCCTTTTCATAGCCGGCGGCATAGATAAAATCATCCGTATAAAGATATTCTTCCCGGCGATCTCGACGACCGTATCCCAGGTCGAAATACAGGCTGTGGGTAGGAAAAAGACCGGGGAAAAACAGGGTGGCCGCAGCCGTCAGCTGCGTTGCATACAGGCCGCCCATGCTGTGACGATAGGTCAGCAGCAGGGTCTGACCAAAACGGGGATTGAACTGCTGCGGGGCCGTAAACCGGGTATTGGTGAATTGCAGCGCCGGCGCCAGATAGGTAAAGGTATAGTTGCTGCCCTGCAGATGCTGATCCGGCAGAAACCGTACATAGTCCGCATGCAGGTTGGCCCCGAGGCTGAGGTAACGCAGGTAACGGCCGGTTGAGAAGTTGAACGGCAGCGTAAATCCGCCGGAGATATCCGTTTCGTTCCATACCACCTTGCGGTGCTGCGACGTATATTCGTACCGGTGAAACTGTTCTTCCACCGTGGCGTTGAGCATGGGATACCAGCCGCCGTATTGTACCTGGAAACGGGCAAATGGGTTTTTGTCGTTGAAGTTATAGCCGCCGCCGGCATTCATCTGCAAGGTGTTCAGCGTATTGCCGGACTGCAGGAAAATACCGGTTTCGGGAAACTCCGGCAGGGGCGACCAGCTGTGCACGCGAAACAGATGCTGTCCTTTTTTATAACGCGTAACCGCAAAGTCACGCGCCGGTATTTTAGCGCTGATATCTCCACCTTCCTGTCCCAGGGCCTCATCCACATAAGGATTCTGTACGCCGGCAAGCCGCGCCGTATCGAAAGGGGCCCAGGCGGCAGGGTTCCAGTCCGTTTGCAGCAGCCGGCTGCCCTCCAGCTGAAATTCGGAAAACAGGATACGCTGCTCCGCCGTGTCGGCGGCGGCCCCATAGCTGTCCCGCAACCGCTCCGTGACCCGGAATATCCGATGGTCCCGCAGCCGCACTGCATAGAGGTTTACTACAGCGCCGTACGCCGCAGGATACAGGACGTAATCCCCTGCGGGCACGGGCATGCCGGTGACATGCCAGGAAAAAGGGGTCAGGCGCTGCAGCCGGCCGGTCTGCAGGTCCACGCTCACCAGACCGGTCTTGCCCTCCCGGTCCCGTGCGGAGGCGTATACATGTGTCCCGTCTGCACTAAACTTGGGATAGCTGTAATAAAATCCTTCGGGGTTGGGCAGCCTTTTTTGCGAGGTTCCCGTGGCGGCATCCAGCACCACCAGGGCATAATGCAGGGTATCGCCGACTTCCAGCGCCACGATATGCTTTCCGTCGGCGGAGATGTCCGGGGCGAAAAGCCGGCTGCGATGGGTAAGGGTATGCGTACGGCGCGCGGATAGGTCAAAGATGCGGATGACCGAATAGGACCGCCAGCCCCAGCGGACATCGGGACGGGTTTCGGACCATACTATCTTATTCCCCCGGAAGGAGAAATAGGTATCGTCCGGCAGTCCCGGTCTTACCAGCACCTCAGTATGACCGGCGCTGTCTACCGCCACGATGGCTGCCGTACGGTCAAAGCCCCGGCGCAAGGCCAGCACCCTTCCGTCCGGCATCGGGTAAGGGTACAGGTAATCGGTGACCGCCCGCCGGCGGGGTACCGGCAGCGCTGACGTGGACGTTTCCGAAGTGTTTTTCCTTTGCTGCTCCCAGCGGTCGCCATAATAGCGGAAGGACTGCCGGTAGAATCCGGGGATCTTATGACCTGTATTCTCCTTCAGGGAAGCGGCCAGGGGAAAGATATCATAATGCAGCCATTTGAAGCCCTTCCGGCCTTCCTGCCCGTGGATATAACGGCTGTCCAGCAGCCCCTCATGCGCGATTTTTTCCCAGAAATGCATCCCGTATTGCTGCCGCCCGTAGGAGATCATCAGGTATCCCAGCTGGTAGCGGTTGTCCGGAAGACGATCCTTGTAGGAGCCGTTAAACACTTTTGCATAAGGATAATCCTTGTTTTCGAGATACATGCCCCGGAACTCATCAAAAAAGGCCGGCTGCCGTCCCCGTCCCTGGCTGCTGAGAGCGGTTTCCATAAATACGGCCTCGCCCTCCCAGAACCAACCTGGTATCAGCGCGCTGGTCGACGCAGCCTGACCGTTGTCTCCGAAAACGATGCCGAGGGTCCGGCCCACGCCGGCCCGGAAATTCATGTTCTGCAGGGCGTGGCGGTACTCATGGAGAGACAGCTGCTGCATCCAGTTCAGCGTTCCCAACGTAAAGGGATCCTGGGCCGGACCGCCTTCAAATTCCGAGCGGAAGGGCGACAGGGCCACATATCCGTTGGAATAGCTGACCCGGGGCTGGAGCACGATATCGAGCTTGCGCTGCCGGTCCCCGATGGATCGGCGGACCTGCGCATTCAGATAGGTGGCGGTGCCCGCTACCCGCCGGGCCTGCGTTTCCAGCCCCTCGGGAAAAATCACCCGCAGGGTATCGGTGTTGATCTGCCGCCATTTTACGGAGGGGGGATTGCCGCCGAAAACCTGTGCGGCGGCATATCCTGCCGACAGCAATACCGCGCACAACAGGAGCAGTCCTTTTCTGAAAGGCTGCCCAAAGAAAGATTTCCTCCCCGGGAAATTGTTTTCGGTCATACCGTTATCTGCTGTCTTTCCGTAAATCGGGTTACTGGCTACTGTCCTCAGCATTCGCTGAGGCTGATCGGTATTCGTACGGCAAGTCCCCCTTCGGAGGTTTCTTTATATTTGGAATTCATGTCCAGCGCCGTTTCCCACATGGTCCTTACCACGGCATCCAGGGAAACCTTGGCCAGATCGGGGTTGCTTTGCAGGGCCAGCTGCGAGGCCGTGATGGCCTTTACCGCCCCCATGGTATTCCGTTCAATGCAAGGCACCTGTACCAGGCCGCCGATCGGATCGCAGGTCAGCCCCAGGTGATGCTCCATGGCAATCTCCGCCGCCATGAGCACCTGCCGTTGCGTGCCGCCGAGACATTCGGTAAGACCCGCCGCCGCCATGGCGGCAGATACGCCGATCTCCGCTTGGCATCCGCCCATCGCCGCCGAGATGGTAGCGCCTTTTTTAAACAGGCTCCCGATAGCCCCGGCCGTCAGCAGAAACGGAACAATGCGCTCCGCGGCCGCCTGCTCTTCGCAAAAGACAGTCCAATATTGCAGCACGGCCGGGATTACGCCTGCCGCGCCGTTGGTAGGCGCCGTCACCACCCGTCCGAAAGCGGCGTTTTCCTCATTCACCGCGAGGGCGAAGCAGTTTACCCAGTCCAGCGTATATTTAAATCCCTGTCCGCCTTTCCGGGTGGCGGCTATCCAGGCCTCATACCCGTCATAGGCAGCGTTGCGGCCCAGTAATTTTTTATTCAGCGCCGCCGCCCTCCGGGCTACCCCAAGCCCGCCGGGAAGGGTTCCTTCGGTATGGCAGCCCCGGTATATGCAGCCGCTCATGGTTTCAAAGATATGATGCAATCCCGCACGGGTAGCTTCTTCCGGCCGCCAGCTGGCTTCGTTTTCCAGTACGATATCCGAGATATTCAGGCCTGTTTTTATACACCATTGCAGCAGATCGCGGGCGGTGTCGGTAGGAAACTGCAGCGTCTTTTCTCCGGCGGGAGGATGCTCCAGCTCCGTTTCCGTGGCCACAAAACCGCCGCCTACCGAGTAATAGGTTTCCGCGATGCTGTCCCCGCCTTCCAGCTCGGCGCCGAAGGTAAGGGCATTGGGGTGAAGGGGCAGGCTTTCCATGACCAGAAAAAGAATATCGCTGTCCGGATCGAAGGACAGCGGGACCGTTCCCTGCAGCAGCAGCTGCCGTCGCTCCCGGATAGCGGCGATTTTGGCACGCAGGCTGCCGGTGTCGAAGGTAACCGGGTCTTCCCCGCAAAGCCCCAGCTGTACGGCGATATCGGTACCGTGACCTTTTCCTGTTTTGGCCAGGGAACCGTACAGCCGGACCGTCACGCGGCGGACGCGGGGCAGGGCTCCGCAGGCCGACAGCTTCTCCAGGAAGCAGCGGGCTGCCTTCCAGGGCCCCAGGGTATGGGAGCTGGAGGGACCTATCCCGATCTTAAAGATATCGAATACGGAAATGTCTTCCTGCGCTGTCATGATGTATAGCTGTAATGATAAAGATAGCTTCGTTTCGGCGAACTGCCGCCGGCGACTTTTTCTTTTTAGAAAAAGTCATAATATCTATCAAGTTTAATATACTTTTCTGCCCTGTTTCATTATATTTGTCCGTATTATGTTGCATACGCAGACACTGGCCTCCCTCCTGAAACAGTATTTCTATGCCCAGCGGGTACTTCCCGTTCCCGGGCTGGGAACCTTTCGTGCGGGGACGGGGGAAAAGGCGGAGCAGGACGGGGCGGAAATGCCTGTCGAACTAAGCTTTACCCAGGATGCCCGGACGGAGGCGGATGACGCGCTCATCCGCTATATTATGGAAAAAACCGGGAAGATGCGCTCGCTGGCGCTTGCCGATCTGCAATCATTCGCCGGGCAGGCCCGTGAAATGCTGAATATCCGCCAGCCTTTTGATTTTGAAGGCATAGGCACGCTTTATATGGACCCGCGGGGACTTATCCACCTGCGGGAGGCGCCCCGCACCCGGGAAACCGCTGCGGCTCCCTCCTCCGCTCATCCGCTGAGCCGGGTAAAAGCCCATCCGGCCGGGAAAAAACGGACGGGCAGGAACCTGCTGCTTGCTTTGTCCTTTCTGTTCGTGGTGCTGGCCCTGCTGGCAGGATTTTATTTTTTCCGGATGCAGGGTATCCGGAAAGGCCCTTTACCGGCGCCTGCCGCCCCGCAGGAATCGGCGCTGGTGAAGCCGCAACAGCCTCCGGCAACCGATAGCGCCGCTGCTGCGACCGGTTTATTGCAATATGAAGTGGTATTCGAAACAGCAGGGAAAAGTCGCGCCCTGCACCGCTATGAGGAGCTGAAAAGCTGGGGACATCATATCCGCCTGACCACACATGATTCCGTTCGCTATACGCTCTCGGTGCCTTTCCGGACAGCCCCGGAAGACAGCAGCGCCATGAAAGACTCCATATTTATCCAATACGGAAGGCCCGTCTATATCCGTTTGCCGTAAGCCGTCGGAGAACGGCGCAGCCGTCAGGGCTCATAGCTGGTGACCAGGTGGAGGATCACCGGAGTTGAGGTATCGCCGGGCAATCCGCCGGCATAAAGCGTATAGATACCGCCTTCGCGGAAGGAAACGCTGGACGGGGGAGCCGTCAGGCTGTCCGTGACCGCAGATTTCAACGAGATGGTATAATTGCCGGGGTCCATTTCCAGGTACGCGCCTTTTGAAGGATCCTTGGCCACATCGGCAAACTCCCGGTCTTTAAATACAGGCGTATTATTGGCATACAGGGTAAGGGCGCTGTCGCCGGGCACAAGCTGCAGGAAGCGCACCCGTGCTTTTTCCTCCAGGGGAGTGGTGGTCAGCCCGTCATTCAGCAGCAGGTATTTGACCGGCCGGGTGGTATCATAGGCAAATATGGAGTAGGCCCGGTTGCCGTCGACGTCCACCGAGGCGTCCAGCAGGTTATAGACCGTATCACGGTAGATGGTATCGAGCACAACGGAGTCCGTCATGCTGACACTGTCGGTGACAAGGGTATCGGCGGTAATGCTGTCAATGATCCTCGCGTTTTGCCGTATTTCCAGGGAAGCGCTGCCGGATGACACATTGACATAGCCGGTCCTGTCCCCGAATCCCAGCGGGGCGCCGGTTTCCTTGCCGTTGACCAGCACCGTCAGAGGCAGGGTGTCGGGCGACGCCTGCACAAACATGATTCCGGAATTGGAAAGCGGGTCGTTATTGCGGTACTTGGTACAAGCCAGACCCGTAAACAAAGCTATCACAGACAGGGCACCCAGGGGCCGTACAATTCTTTTCACCATATGCTGCGCTCTTTAAGATAAGTTTTGTTTTACCGGATAATCAGCAAAACCTACTAAAGTGCGATGACCTGGTTATACAGGGTATCGGATCACAAAGATATTTAAAATGCGCCGATGCCGGGAGATATCGCCCGGCAGAGCGGCGCAAAAAAACATTTACTTAATATCCGCTTACATAATGAACCATGTAATCGGCCTTCAGACCAAGGCTGTCCGTATGGGAGGCATATCCCCGCAGGAAGAGGGTAAAGCCGCCGGCGGCATCGCTTCCGGAAAGGTCCACTTGATTATCGCCTGTGCTCTCATTGCTGTAGGAAGCCAGCGTATCGGTGGTTCCGGCTTTCGTAACGGTTAATTTAAACTTCCCGGGATTAATGGAAGTATACATATTATAGGACGAATTACCCGCATTATCCGCAAAAGTACGTCCGGAAAACTGCAGGGTGGAATCCAGGTACACGTCTACAGGACCGGCATCGGGGCTGAGGTTCATAAACCGTACCAGCACCTTTTGGGGGTTAAAATCGCTGTAATCGTCCCGGATGAACATCTTTTTGAGCGCAGCGGCAGAGTCGTACAGCACAACGGTAGCCGGCTCGCCCATGGACAGGGAATCATCGATCCGGATCACCGTATCCTTGCTGGCAACGTCGACCAGACGCATCTGGAAAGGACCGGCGCCCACCGCCAGGTAACCCTGCGTACGCTGCGGATAGGAAAGGGTTTTCCCGCCGGTAATATCCTGCCCGTTCAGCAGCACCTGCAGCGGGGTGGCGTCGGGTGAGGTCTGGATCAGGAAATAAAAGGCCTGACCATTGGGGTAAGGATTGTCGTCATTGCTCTTCAGACAGGCCGTCAGCAGGAAGAGACCGCAACAAGCCAGTGCACCAACAAAAAGGAGTTTCTTTTTCATCTGTGGTTTTTTGTTTTTTAAGGATCAGGTCGAACCTCGCTTATCCATACTTCCGTATACAGAAGACAGTATTATGCTCGGTTTCCTATAATTGTTTTCCGTTTAACCGCCCCCGGGACCTTGACTGTTTTGTTTCAATGTTTTACAGGATCCGGGGACCTTTCTCATGCGAGACAGCCATCCGGGCACAAACGCTGCATACCTCCGGAAATATCAGGGAGAAAACGCCAAAAGCCGGTAAATATTTTCCGGGCGGGGTAATTCCGGGAGCGTGCCCGGCCTTCCCCTCCTGCCCGGCGGATGCAAAGATAATAACTGTGCATTATTTTTCCCATTATCGAATGATTTACTTACCTTTGCAGCCTTAATTCCGGAGGGAATAACGTACGGGCATGAAGCCGCGACATCAATACGACATTGCTTTTGTAGGGCTGAAGCAGGGTGTGCATCATTTCGGTTATGATATTGATAACCGTTTTTTCGAGGCGCGGGAAACAAAACCGGATTTTGGCGTTTGCCAGCTGCAGGTGAACCTGACGCTGGATAAACAGCCGGGATTTTTCCTGCTGAAGTTCGAGGTAACCGGCGCTGTGGAAGTGATCTGTGACCGCTGCGGGGATCCCTTTATGCTCGACATCTGGGACGAGTTTCCCATGGTGGTGAAGCTGGTGGATGATCCCGATGCGCTGCCGCAGGATGAAGATCCGGATGTGGCCTATATCGCACGCACCGATTCCCACCTGCATGTGGAAGACTGGCTGTATGAATTTATCCTGCTCAGCGTCCCCATGCAGCGGATTCATCCCGATGGGCCCGACGGCCAGAGCGGCTGTAACCCGCAGGTGCTGGCAAGGCTTGATGCCATGCGGCAGCAGCAGGAGAAGACCGGGAATCCCATCTGGAAAGATTTAGACCAATTCAAGAATATTTAAAATCCGAATAAAATGCCAAATCCGAAAAGACGCCATTCCCAGCAGCGTTCCGCCAAACGCAGAACGCATTACAAGGCGGTAGCCGATACCCTGAGCACCGACGCTGCCAGCGGCGAAACCCATGTGCGCCACCGTGCCCACTGGTCTGAAGACAAGCTGTATTACAAGGGTAAAGTGGTCATGGAAAAACAACAGAGCAGCGCGTCATAATTTTGCTATCTTTACCGGGAAAATGATTAAACGACGCAGCGCATGATGGTCATAGGGCTTGATATGATGGGGGGAGACTTCGCCCCCCGCGAAGCGGTAAACGGAGTAAAATTATTTTTAGACAAACACCCCTCTCCTGCCGTTCATCTGGCCCTTATCGGAGACCAAGCGCAGGTCCAGCCGCTTCTGGATGAGGCCGGCATAGACGCTTCCCGTTACCGCCTGATCCATGCTCCCGAAGTAATCGGGATGCACGAGCATCCCACCAAGGCCCTGAAAGAGAAGATCCGCTCCTCCATCAATACCGGTCTGCATCTTCTCAAAGAAGGCAAGATCCAGGCTTTTATCAGTGCCGGGAATACCGGCGCCGTAATGGTCGGCGCGCTGTATTCGATCAAAAGCATGCCCGGCATACAGCGGCCCACCATATCCACCCTTGTTCCCCGTGAAGACGGCTCGACGGGTCTGCTGCTGGATGTGGGCGTGAATGCGGACTGCAAGCCCGAACACCTGGTCCAGTTCGCCATCCTCGGTACGCTTTACGCCAAAAACATCCTGAAGGTCGCCGATCCCGGCGTAGGCCTGCTCAATATCGGGGAAGAAGAAGGGAAAGGCAACCTGCTGTCCCAGTCGGCCTATCCCCTGCTCAGAGACAACAACAAGATACGCTTCGTCGGCAATATCGAAGGGCGCGACCTGTTCAGCAGGAAGGCCGACGTGATCGTCTGCGACGGCTTTACCGGCAATATCGTCCTGAAAATGGCCGAATCGGTCTATGACATCATGAACCGGCGGCAGATCCGCGACGAATACTTCGAGCTGTTCAACTACGAATACTACGGCGGCACGCCGGTGCTCGGGGTCAACGAACCCGTCATCATCGGGCACGGCATCTCCAAAGGCAGCACTTTTGAAAAGATGATCTCCCTCGCCGGAGAAGTGCTGGAGACCCGCCTGCTCGACAAGTTCCGGGAAAACTTCACCCCCGCCAAAGATTAACTTTTTTATCCGGCCGTAGCCGGCTTTTTTATGGACGCTGCGGATACTTTCGGCCTCAGCCGGCCTCTTCCGCTCCGGGCAATGCCCCCTGCCCGTGATCCGGGACCAACGGCAGCTGCACAAAGAAGGTAGAGCCGGTATCGGTTTCCGTCTCGAACCATATCCGCCCTTTGGCCCTTTCCACCATATTTTTGCACATCGCCAGGCCCAGCCCCGTCCCCGAACTTTTGGTGGTGAAGTTGGGCGTGAATATCCTGGCCCGCGCTTCTTCGGGTATGCCGGTACCGTTGTCGCGGATGGCCGCCACCACATGATCTCCCTCCCTTACCGCCGTAATGCTGATCAGTCCGTCGATCCGCTCTTCGGGAATGGATTGTACCGCATTTTGCAGCAGATTGGTAAACACCCGGTTGAGCTGCGTCTTATCAGCATATACATACAGGCGCTCTTCCGGCTCGTGGTATTCCACGCGCGCATTGGCATAGCCCCCGAAAAGCGAAACCACGGAATGCAGCACCTCGTTCAGCGAAAGCACCTCGTTATGTGCGTAAGCAATATTGGCAAAGGCTGAAAAGTCGGAAGCGATCTGTGACAGGTGCTCGATCTGCTCGATCAGGGTGCGGGCCACATTCTCCGCCAGCGACCGCACATCGGCATTGTCGCGCCCCATGGCTTTCTGCAGGTACTGCAGGCTGAGCTTCATGGGGGTAAGCGGATTCTTGATCTCATGGGCGATCTGCCGCGCCATTTCCCGCCAGGCGCCTTCGCGTTCGCTTTTGGCCAGCATGGCCGCGCTTTCTTCCAGCTTGTTCACCATCTTATTGTACTCCCGCACCAGCATGCCGATCTCATCATCGCGGTGCCACTCGATCTCCTCGTTCTGACGGGAAAGGTTCACCTGGCTGAATTTTTCGCTGATCAGCGTAAAAGAACGGGTGATGGAGTTGGTGATAAAGACGGCCAGCAAACCGGACAGCAGGAAGATAAACGCATTCAGATTGATCAGCGCCACCAGGAAGTTGGATATCTCCTGGTTCAGGTCGGTTTCCGAGGTAAAATACGGCCGGTTCAGGTAGGCCAGGGTTTCCCCGTTGTAGTCACGGATGGGCGCGTAGCTGGACAGGTAGTCCAGGTTGCCCACATCCTCCTTCTGGGTCACCTGCACCTGCTTCATATAGTGCAGCTTGTAATAGGCCAGCGGATCCATCTTGGCGGAAAGCAGCCCGTTCTCAAAGATGAGGTTCTGCGTGGTAATATCCAGGTTGCCGTCCAGGTCGTAGATGTTGATATCCACGCCGTGGGTATCGGCAATGTTCTGTATGGTGGTCTGCAGCCGGCTCTGGAAAGCGGGAGAATAGAAATGCTGCGTATCGTCAAACTCCAGGAAGTTATGATAGACCTTCTGCACATCCGCCAGGAGTATGTTGATATCCTTGCTCAGCTTGTCCCGGTGGTTTTTATCGTACCGGTTGATAAAAAAGGAGATGGTGGATACCCCCAGGATGACAAAGGCAAAAGCCACGATAAAGATGATCAGACCATGGATCTGCACCCGTATGGTGATCCGGATCATATCGCGGATGGCCGCCGGCCGCATACCGACGCGGATGAGCATGTCGAAAAGCCGGTAAATGCCCGCCAGCACCAGGAAGATGCAGAACATGTAGGCAAAGAGGGTGATGGCCTCGATCACATTGCGGTTCCGCCTCACGATCACCACCACTTTATCTTTGGTCGGCTTGTACCACAGCTGGGAGAAACCGTCTTCATCGCGATAGGAAAACTCCATCAGCGGCACGTCTTTCATGGACAGCTGTAACGGGAACGGGTAATCGTTGTGATTGCTGACCAGCTGCAGCTTGTCGTATACCGCATAGGAATATTTGTCCAGGTTCAGGTCCAGGTTATAATCCTCCGTTTTGGTCAGCAGCTCGGGGTACAGGCTTTCCTTTTTGAACGTCTTGGGGGTAAGACGGTAATACAGAAAGCCATCCAGCCTGCGCTGGGGAAAGTTATACAGCAGTACCGTATCATACACCGGCAGCCGGGCGATGTAGCTGTAATTGTTAAATGAGGTCTCGTGAAAATACAGGTTGGGAGAGCTCGAAGGCTCCGACCGGTTTTCCAGCACATAGTTGAAGGTTCGTATGCCGGTGGTATCCACGTTGTTGATAGCGCGGCCCGTATCATCGTAAGTATAAAAGCTGACTTCGTAGCGGTTGTCCAGCCTTCCGAAGTAGCTGGCCAGCAGTCTTTCTTCCAGATCGCGCTTATGGGCGGAATCGCGGGTAACGAGGAAATTGCGGAGCGGGGGATCCTGCAGCAGGTTGTTATTGATCACCTCAAGGTTGAATTCCAGGGTGGGGTCTTTCTGCTTGGACAGGCGGCGGGCTACCTGCTCCCTGTTCTCCAGCTCCCGCTGGTTGTTGTAATATACCAGTATGGCGGTGGTGGTGACTGTAAGCAGCAGCAGCCAGAAGATAAAAGGGATGGTGGAAAGCCCCGGGCTGATCCGCTGGTGGATGATGTCCAGTAGAAAGATATAGGCCAGCAGCCAGATCATCAGTCCTACGGAGTAACCCAGCTCCGGATTCCTTACCCGCAGCAGCAGCCATAGCAGTCCCACCAGACCGAGGATGATATATTTGGTGGTATACCGTTCCCCGGTCAGCTGGTCCAGCAGCCGGTTCACGATCTGGGAAAAGAAGAAAAAGCAGAAAGCGATCAGTCCCAGCACCACAAAACCGATAATGCTGTAGATGATGCTGAAGAAATTCAGGCTGAAGAAATCGGTAACGTCGAATGATATCTTGGAATCAATGACCAGCGTCTGTACGATATGGGAAAAAAACTGCCCTGTATAATACATGATAAACGACAGCGCCACCGTTAGCAGGTACTTCCAGCGCCGCGGCATCTCAGGCAGCTTCAGCCGGTCGCCCAGCTGTGTCCGGAAATACAGGATCAGCCAGAAGACCAGCACCACGTTGATAAAAAGATCGCCGAGGGATTGCAGGATATTGCTGGAGGCGTATATCTTCGGGTCAAACAGCGCATAGCTCCGGTACGCGAAGGGGAATACGCTGACATAGCTGATCAGCCGGATCAGGAACAAAAAGGCCGCCAGGAAGAAAAAACCGACCCAGGGATTGCTGCGCCGGCCGATAAATACGGCAAACAGGTTGACAAAGATCAGGATGCAGAGCGTGGCCAGCATTTTCAGGATACCGCTGATGCCGCTGGGCTGGAGCATCTGGCGGGTGGGAAGGTGCTCCAGGTAAAAAAGGGTGCGGCCGGTAACGGTGTGCACAGGCTGCCCTTCCCCCTCCTGATTGATCACATATTCCCTGCCGATGCGGGACAGCTGGTAATAGCGGTTGGGCAGGTAGCTGTTGGTGAAATAGTACTCCTCCTTTACGGGAACAATGCCCAGGATGTATTGCTGGCCGTCTTCGCTGAGATTTTTACGGATAATTTCGTAATACCCGCTTTTTAGCTTCTGGAAATGACTTCCTTCGGTCAGGCGGTGGGCGGTCAGCGATCTTGGATCCACGCTGTTGGTGCTCCAGAAGGTCTCCCATTCACCGTTGAATACAAAAAAATGGAAGTCGCTCTGGGGACGGGTGAGCCGTCGCAGGAGGGCCTCGTCATAATCCCGGTTCAGCAGCTGCCGCATCAGCGACGTATCGTCACAGAGCTTGTTAAATTCCAGCTCCCGGCGCTGCAGGTTTTTCTCCAGCGAGTTCCTGACCCCTGCGGGGGAAGAATAATACAACCAGTAATTGTTGACCAGGAAAGCAATGGTCACCAGCCAGGCTGCCGTAATGAGCAGATAGCCGTGCCGGAGAAAAAAGAGCCGTATTTCTTTTGCATCCATCAAGCCGGTGTAAATATACTAAGGATACGGTACCTTTGAGAACCCTATGCCGGAAGGCATAAAATGATTACTTTTGGGTTAACCAAGCAAGGAGCATTCATGCGCAGTTTTGAGCAACAAAAAAATGTGAAGGCGTTGGGCATTACCGTGCTGGTATACGGCCTGGTGATCGTCGTGTGCATTCTGGTCGGCTTTTCGGCTCCTCCCCCCCTGCCCAACCAGGATATGGGCATGGAGATCAACCTGGGTAACGCCCGGGACGGCTCCGGCACCGAGCAGCCGCTGAATCCCAATCCGCAATCTCCTACTCCCGTGCCGGCCCAGCCTGCAGAAGCCAGCCCCGCCAGTTCAGAAACGGGCTCCCGCACGGAGGACGTGGTCACCGACGACGCCGAGGACGCTCCTGCCGTGATCAAGAAAGTACCCGAAGAAAAGAAAAAGCCCGATGTTTCCAAAAACATCAATGAAGAAGTAAAAAATAAAGCAAAAACGCCCCGCCCCGACGCTCCCGTAGAGCCCAAGCCCACGCGGAAGCCCAAGGCCATATACAGCGGCGGCACGTCGAGCCAGGCCAGCAGCGGCAACAGCGCCGGCACTTCCAACGATTCGCGGAACGAGGGCCTCACCAGCGGCCAGGGCGACCAGGGTGCGGTAAACGGCAATCCCACCGCGGCCAATCACAACGGCGAATTTTCCGGGCTCGGCGGCAACAGCCTCAGCTACCGGCTGAACGGTCGTCATATTGTCACCTATCCTTCCCGCGAAGGGGCTTTCCGGGAGCCGGGCCGGGTACGGCTCAGCATCAAGGTGGATCAGCAGGGTAATGTCACGGGATACAGCATTATCAGCGCGGACAACCCCACCATCAGCCGCCTGGCAGAGAAAAAGGTGAAGCAGATCAAGTTCAATGTCAACCCCAACGCGCCCGTCGTGCAGTTCGGCGAGATCGTATTCGTATTCAAAATACAGCAGTAAAGCGGCGCAGCCATGTCTTTTACGGTGAGCAGCTATGGGGAGGCCCTCGATTACCTGTACAAACGGCTTCCTATGTTCAGCCGGGTCGGCAGCGCGGCTTTCCGGGCCGACCTGGACAATATCAGGGCGCTTTGCGCAGCCCTGGATCACCCCGAACAGCATTTCAAAAGCATTCATATCGCCGGCACCAACGGCAAGGGCTCTGTCAGCCATATGCTGGCGGCCGTTTGCCAGACGGCGGGGTACCGGACAGGGCTGTACACCTCGCCGCATCTCAAGGATTTCAGGGAACGCATCCGCATCGACGGAACGATGATCCCCCGGGAAGCGGTCGTGGACTTTGTCAACCGCCTGCTGCCGATGATGGAAGCGCTGCAGCCTTCCTTTTTTGAGATCACGGTGGCCATGGCCTTTGCGCATTTCGCCCGGGAGCGGGTGGATGTTGCCATTATTGAAACCGGACTGGGCGGGCGACTGGACAGCACCAACATCATCCTGCCGGAATTGTCCGTCATCACCAATATCAGCCTGGACCACCAGGATATACTCGGCCACACGCTGCCCGAAATAGCGGGGGAAAAAGCCGGCATCATCAAACCCGGCATACCCGTAGTCATCGGGGAAACGCAGCCGGAAACCGCTCCCGTTTTCCGGGAGACCGCCCGGCGGCTGGGATCTCCTCTGCGCTTTGCCGACCAGGAATGGCAGCTCCACCGGCAGGCGCTGCAGCAGGGAGAGCCCCGGTATTATTTCCGGGGAAAAGACGGCGCTGATCATATCCTGGAGCCGGACCTCGGCGGCGCTTACCAGTCCAAGAACCTGTGCACGCTGCTCGCGGCCTGCACCCTCCTGGAAGAGCGGGGATGGGGGCTCACCCTTCCCGTCATACAGCAGGGCATAAAGCAGGTCCGCGCGGTCACAGGCCTGCGCGGGCGCTGGGAAATCGCCGGATACCGCCCGCTGACAGTATTTGACGTGGCCCATAACGAAGGGGGCATCCGGGAAATCGTTGCACAGCTTTCCCATACTTCTTACCGGCAGCTGCATGTGGTGATGGGCTTTGTAAAGGACAAGACGGTAGGACATATCCTGACCCTGCTGCCCCGCAACGCAGTCTATTATTTCTGCCGGGCGGCCCTTCCCCGCGCGATGGATGAAAAGGTGCTGCAGGCGCAGGCGGCGGCAGCCGGACTGCAGGGCGAAGCCTGGCCCGGCGTGCAGGAAGCTTTCCGGGCGGCGCAGCGCCGGGCCGGGCCGGAAGATATGATCCTGGTATGCGGCAGCTTTTTTGTGGTAGGTGAAGTGCTACCGGAAGAAGGATCAGCCGGCCGGCTTCAGCCAGCCCAGCCGTAGAAAAGCATAATACAGACAGCTGACATGCAGGCTCTGGACGATTTGGTTTCCGGCCAGCAGCCGGAAAATATCCTCCCGCTCCACCGGTTCCACGATGATCTCTTCATTCATATCCAGCTGCTGCTCCTGCACCTTTTTTCCGCCGGTGGCCAGGAACATATGCGTAAGATTACTGCTGGTGGCCGGGTTCGGGGATACTTTTCCCAGGTACTCAAAACGGTCGAAAGCAAAGCCGGTTTCTTCCAGCAGCTCCCGCCGCATAGCCGCTTCGGGTCCGGCATCCTCCGGCTCCATGCCGCCGCCCGGCAGCTCCAGGATGGTGGCCCCGTATGCCTGCCGGTATTGCCGGATCAGCAGCAGCTGCCCCGCGTCTGTCAGGGCTACCGCATTTACCCAGTCGGGGTACTCCAGTACATAATAAGGATCCACGATCTTGCCCTCGGGCGTAACGCAGCGGTCGCGCCGTGCGGTCAGCCATTGATCGCGGTAAAGGTATTCGGAAGAAAGTGTTTTCCAGTCCAGCGCGTGCATATCGTCATCGGTTTGAAGTCCTGCAAGGTACAACAAGCGCCGGTTCCCTCCCGCCTCCGGCAAGACTATCATGCGGGTTTCCCTAAAAATAGCGGTCCAGCTCTCTGAAGCTGAGCGGCTTTTCCCATATCTTCATGGAGATGCCGGGTTTCTGATAGACGGTGTTGTGCTGGTAGGCGCTGATAAAATGAATCTGCAGCGCGGGATTGATCTCGAGGAAAGCCATTGCTTTTTCCCAGCCCATACCGTCGGGAAGATTGTTGTCGAGAAACAGGATAGCGGGATTGATCTCTTTCAGGACGGCCAGGCCCTCCTTCAGCGTATGCGCAATGTATACCTCGTATTGCTTGCGCATCAGGTAATTGCCCAGCAGAAGACAGAGATCTTCCTCATCATCAATGATCAATATTTTCTTCTTTTCCTCCATGCCACTGTACCTCTCCGATATATACGATAATACCCGCGAGAAGGTTTGTGTACAGCAAGATACAATTTGTTTGTTTCCACAGTGATAAGCTCAATAAAGAGCGGTTTGATCATCAGGAAGCATATGCTGCTGCAGATACAGTAAACGCGGGGCGCCCATGCGGAGAAAATTCCACATATCCGTCCCAGTTAGTACCAGCTGTTAGTCTTTATCCCAAAAAATCATACCACAAAGATAACAATATGCACTAAAATAATCACGGCATGTCCCCCGCCGGGCCTTCATTCCCGCAAGATAACATTGGCATGACAATTGTCAATTTCTTGTAAGGCTTATCATCAGCCCCTGTTTTATATATCAGTATAAAAAACGCTGACGAAAATCAACCCGGGCATGGTTGCCTATCCACATCCCGGTATTTTTTTATTAAAAACGCTTACTTATGAGAGGACTATTGTATCTGATTGCCGTTATTCTGATCATCGGATGGATATTGGGTTTCTTCGTCTATTCCGTGGGAGCCATCATCCATGTATTGCTGGTGATCGCCGTAATTGTCATCCTGCTGGATATCATTCGCGGACGGCGGGCATAATACCGCAGCCTGCTTAAACCATTAAACTACTGCCCGGGTATTGTATACCCGGGCTTTATGCTGCGCCCCAGATGGCAATGCTCCCACCATTTACAAAAAAGACGCCTTTCCCGTTTTCATCGAGCGTTACTTTTTCTTCCCGGCTGCCGGTAAGCTCCGAAAATGTCTTTCCGGCATGCGCGGCGCCCAGCTCCATCTCCTTTTCGCCTCCGTCTCCGCCGGAGATCAGGACTGCACAGCCTGAAGCGGCATCTTCTTTTACGCCTTCGCGGGTCCAGCCCAGGAGGTTGGGATGATCAAAATAATCCCGTTGCCCGCCGCGGGCGATTGTCTTACGGATATCAAGCATCTTCTCCAGGTGTGCACAGGGCTCGAGCACGATATGATGTGTTCCGCCATCTTTTCCTTTATCGTCATATTCCGCACCATAGAGGTCGGGATAAAAAATACAGGGATATCCTTTTTCACGCAGCAGGATCAGGGCATAGGCCAGGGGCTTGAACCAGGCCTCTACCGGCGATTCCAGTGCCTGCAGCGGTTGTGTGTCATGATTATCCACCAGCGTTACGGCATGCTCCGGGTCGGCTTCCAGCAGGGTACCGCTAAAGATGTTACGCAGATCATAGTCCTTACCGGTACGGGAAGCTTCGTGAAAGTTACGGTGCAGCGGGGCGTCAAAGAGATGCATACGCTGACCGGTGGCATGCATATATTCCATGAGCACATCCCGGTTATCCGGCTGCCAGAATTCACCTACGGTAAACAGCTCGCTGCCCGTATGCTGCCGCAGATGATCCAGCCATTCCACGTAGAAGGCCGGGCTGATATGCTTCAGCGCATCCAGCCGGAAGCCATCCACACCCGTATTTTCAAGATACCAGCCTCCCCAGCGCTTCAGCTCTTCGCGTACGGCAGGATTCCTGAATTCGATATCGGCATACATCAGGTAATCATAATTCCCTTTCTCCGTTTCTATCACCTCAGCCCAGTCCTCACCGTATTCATTCATGATCTTAAAGATGCCTTTTTCCTGGTGCTGCTCATCCCAGTCTATGCCCGTAAAGCACTGCTGGTCCCAGATAAACCCGGAATATTTTCCCTGGCGTCCCGGAAAGGTAAACTTGGTATAGGCCCGGATGACATAAGGCTCGCTGATGGCTTCGTTCCGTTTGTCGGGATTCATCTTCCGGACATGGATATCCTCCGCTTCGTCGGCCCCCGCCTTATGGTTCAACACGATATCCGCATATACCTGAATGCCGTGGTCATGGAGAGCCTGCACTGCCCGGATATAATCCCTGCGCGATCCGTAACGGGTGACTGTGCTTCCTTTCTGGTCGAACTCTCCAAGGTCGTACAGATCGTAGGTGTCGTATCCTACCGAGTGCGAACCGTTGCTCCCCTTATAAGCCGGGGGCAGCCATACGGCGGTGATACCGAGTTCGGACAGGCGGCCGGATTCACGGATCACCTGTTTCCATAATTGTCCTTCCGGGTAATACCAGTGGAAGAACTGCATCAGGGTTCCTTGCTGCATGAAGTAGTAATGTTAAGGGGTTACGACCGGGAAAGAAATGGTGAATACGGTTCCGCTGCCCGGCGTTGAGGAAACGTCAATATGTGCCAGATGAGATTGAAAGATATTGAAAGAGGTGGAAAGGCCCAGCCCCATCCCGTTGCGCTTTGCCGTAAAGTAGGGCTCAAAAAGCCGCGTCAGGTGCTCTTCGCTGATCCCGCAGCCCGAATCCCTTACGGCCACCGTATGTCTTTCCTTACCGGGAAGTATTTCCACATCGAGCATCCGGTTTTCGCTTTCCATCGCCTCGATGGCATTGATGATAATATTCTGAAAGGCCAGCTTCAGCTTTCCCTTGTCGGCCCGGATATAAACGGCCTTATCCGGATATTTGCGCTGCAGCAGGATCTTCTGCAGACGGATGCGGTCTGAAGCCACCTCCATACTTTCGTCCAGGATGTTCTGCAGGCTGATCCGCCGGAGCGTCACTTCCGAAGGCAGCGAGGAGTCCAGCAGCTCGCTGATCAGGTCGCCGATACGCTTGCTGTTGCGGCTGATGATATCGAGGTAAACGCGGTTCTCTTCGTCCTGCATCTCCCCATTCAGCTGCTCCACCGACATGTTGATATTGTTCAGGGGATTGCGCACCTCATGGGCCAGCGTCCGTACCAGCCGCCCGGCGGCGGCGAGCTTCTCCACCTGCAGCCGGGCTTTCTGGGCCTGCCGCAGGTTGGTGATGTCATGGATAATACCGTGCACGTATATGCCTCCCTCCAGATCGCGCTCCTGCGTGGCGGAAATGATGCAATGCTTTTTCTGTCCCCCGCTTCCGGCCAGGTCGGTTTCATAATCGTTGATCTCGCCGGTCTCGGCCAGGATATCGTACAGCTGCGCCTGCTGCTGGCGTCCGGGGATAAGGTCCGGCAGCTTCATGGCGAGCAGCGCCTCGCGGGAATATTCGGACAGCTGGGTCGCGGCTTCGTTGACATCGAGAAACTGAAGTGTGCTGCTGGCGATAAAAACGGCATCCTTCGACCGTTCGAATACTCCGCGGTATTTCCTTTCGTTAGCGCGCAGCGCCTTCAGCGAGGACGAGCGGTCGAGGCTGTACCGGATACATCTTTCCAGCTTTTCGGCGTTCAGCTCCGTCTTAATAAGATAGTCCGTGGCGCCCGTGGCCATGGCTTCGTTATCCACCACCTTATTGCCCTTCCCGGTAAGCAGCACGATGGGCTCTTCGCAGCCCCGCTCCATGGCGGCCTTCAGCAGGTCCAGCCCGGTCTGGGCGCCAAGGCGGTAGTCCACCAGATAGATATCATGGGTGCGCTCCCGGATATGAGACAAGGCATCTTCATACCGGTAGCACCAGTCTGTATGAAAATGCCGGCTTTCGATCTCCCGGAGATACTCGGAGGTGATGAAATAATCATCCTCGTCATCGTCAACGATCAATACCCGTATGATATCTTTGAGATGGTTCATGACTTACAGATCATAAATGGTCAGGTATACGCTCCTCCTGCCGCTCCGGCAGGATAATGATAAAGGTAGCTCCGGTCTCCCCGTCGCTCTCTGCGAATATAACCCCCTGATGATAATCCACAATCTTTTTACAGATGGCCAGTCCGATTCCCGAGCCGGGATATTCCGTTTTTCCGTGCATACGCTGGAAAAGCTGGAATATCTTTGTGGAATAAGCGGCTTCAAAGCCGATACCGTTGTCTTTTACCGACAGCTTAAAAAACTTCCGGTTGTGCGGAAGACGGAACTTTTTCTTTTCCGCGGCGCTGAGCGGAGCCGAAGACACCGTGATCACCGGCTGTATATCTTTTCTTCTGAACTTTATGGCGTTGCCCAGCAGGTTGCCAAAAAGCTGGCTCATCTGCAGCGGAATGGCCTCAAGCACCGGCAGATCTCTGATGATCAGTGTTGTGTGGGTGTCCTCCATCTTCAGTTCCAGGTCGTTCTTGATACTCTTCAGCACCACATTCAGATCGGTGGGTTCAAATTCGGTATTGCGCCGGCTCACGCGCGAAAACTCCAGCAGATCGTCAATCAGCCGGCGCATGGTGGAGGCTGAATTCATGATACGGCTGAAGTACATAACGCCCTCCTCGTTGAGCAGATGGCCGGCCTTGGCCTGGATGCGCTCCGTGAAGATAATGATCTTCCGCAGCGGATCCTGCAGGTCATGTGAAGCTACATAAGCAAATTCCTCGAGCTCTTTGTTGGAACGGTTCAGCTCCTGCAGGTTCTTTTTGAGGGTCTTTTCATATTCGCGAATACGGGTAACGTCGCGGGTGTTCCCGATAATTTTTACGGGATCATCCTCTTCGTTTACGATTACCTTCCCCATGGTGATCACCGTCCGTTCCTGGTTCTGCTCGGTCAGCACCTGGTGCTCATATTCAAACTCAGAACGTTTTTCCAGGGCTTCTTTCACCATCAGATCCAGCTGGCGCCGTTCCGGGGCATGCAGATGTTTCTGGTACTGCCGGTAGCCGGGACTGGGCTGCCGCTGCTCTGCAGGATATTCCAGCAGCTCGTATAAGCCGGGGGACCAGGAGCCGTTTTCTCTCTTGAAATCCCATTCGAAAATACCGTACTGCAGCATCCGCTCGGTTTCCAGGGCCAGCTCCCGGGCTTTACGGAACTCTTCTTCGGACAAAAGCTGTTCGGTAATATCCTGGGAGATCATCAGGAAGGAGACGGGCTTCCCCTGTTCATCGCGATGCAATACCTTTCCGTGGGTGCGGAAATAGCGCCAGTCGCCCTGCTTCCGGTTAAAGCGGCATTCAAAACTGGTCTCGTTCACCGACTGCTGCAAGCTGGCATACTCCTCAAAAGCTTTCCGCACGACCTCCACATCGTCCTTAAAAACGAGGTTGCCCAGGTCGTCCTCCCAGGCGCTGATCTCCTCCCGGGTATAGCCCAGAAAATCCTTGATCTTCTCGTTGACGAAACGGAATTTCTGGCTGCCTACCTCATAGATATACACGATGCCCGGGAACATGGAGCTCATCTGTTCCAGCTCATCCCCAAGCCCCGGCCTTGGTATCTCGCGGCGGCTTTCATCCTTCGAAGAAGACGGTGACATCATGAACGGGCTAAACGTTATTTAATTGCTGGTATTGCTTCATTTTATTATAGAGCGTCTTCCGGTCGATATTCAGTATCCTGGCAGCCTCACTTTTGTTAAAGTTGACTTTCTGCAAGGTGGAAATGATCATTTCATATTCCGCATTCAGGCCTTTCCCTTTCAGCTTGTTGGCTCCTGATGCTTCCGTCAGTGCAGGACCGGCAGGCAGAGAGGCTTTTTCCGTGTCGGGAAACTGCAGCCGCTGGTAATGCGAAATCTCAAAGGGCAGGGAAACGGGCGATATATACTCCCCGTCTGTCAGCAATGCCGCCCTTTTGATCACATTCTTCAGCTCGCGGAGGTTTCCGTACCAGGCATAGTTATTAAATATTTCCTCTACCTCCGGGCTAAAGCCCCTGATATGCTTATCCAGCTCCTTGTTGGTCATTTTCAGAAAATGGGCGGCAAAAACGGGAATATCATACCGCCTTTCCCTGAGCGGCGGTATCTCAATGGAAAATTCATTGAGCCGGTGATACAGGTCCTCGCGGAATTTTCCCTCCTGTACGGCATCCCAGAGCTTTTCATTGCTGGCCACGATAATGCGCACGTCCAGCACGATGTTCTTATTGCTTCCTATCCGGCGCATTTCCCGTTCCTGGGTCACCCGCAGCAGCGAAACCTGGATATCATAGGAGAGGTTGCCTACCTCGTCGAGGAACACTGTGCCGCCGTTGGCCAGCTCCAGGCTCCCGGTTTTCTGCAGAAAGGCGCCCGTAAAAGACCCCTTTTCATGACCAAACAGCTCGCTGCCGGCCAGCTCCCTGGACAAGGCCCCGCAGTCGATCGCTACAAAGGGACGGTCTGCCCGCAGGCTCCGGCTATGAATCTCCCGCGCGATCACTTCCTTGCCGCTGCCGCTTTCCCCATAGAGGATCACACTGTAGTTGGTAGGCGCTACCCGGTCCACCTGGTCCAGGATCTGCAGGAAAGCCGGACTGCCGCCGAAGATATAAGGTCCCGAGGTCTGGGGAGCCGGCAATGAAGGACGGACGGTATTTTCTTCCGGAACCGGTTCGGGAGCGCTCTCCCCAAAATCCGACAAGGCATGCCGTATGCTGAGCAGGATCTCGTCCGGCAGCAAGGGCTTGGCTACATAATCATAAGCGCCGGCCCGCATGACCTGCACGGCCATCTTGATATCGCTGTATCCGGTCATGATGATCACCGGCAGCTGCGGATAATTGGTTTTTATACCCTGTAACAATTTATCCCCGTCCGTATCCCCCAGCCGGAAATCGGTGATCACGAGGTTTACCTTATGACGCTCCAGCAGGGCCATCCCGCCCTTCCCGCTGTGGGCGATATGTACGGTATATCCGTGCTTTTTTAAAAAGCGGCTGAGTAACAGGCACATGTCCTGATCATCGTCAATAATTAGCAACTGCTGCATGGTTTCTTTTTGATGGCTTTCCTGCTGCGGAGTTTTTTCCAAAGCACTATCCTTTATTTTCCGCAACTATAACGCCAGACTTCCCTGAAAAGTAAAATATAAATTCCGGCGTCTGTCCTTTATCTTTGCATAGGAACACGAACCGCATGTTGTGGCAGACAGATCTCCTTTAGGTTAAAGTTACCATAAAATGGGGATTTTTTTCCACAACAAAAGCCGTTTCCCCGGCAAACCGGATCATCTTTTACCCAGCCCTCTTTGGTTTTATATTGCAGAGACACCGTGTTGCTCGAAAGAACGATGAATGAACGGAAATGTGGGATTACTTTCCGGCATAAAAAGCCGGCACGGGGGAAGAGATGGTTAAAAGCTGATGGAGAAAACGTCTCCAGCACAAGGTTTTTCCGGTCAAAAAACAAACAGACACATGAAACGCGGTCTTCTACTCGCCGGAATTGCCCTCTTCCTGTCCCTGGCCCTGCTGAGCGGGCTTACTATCCAGTTTCACCGCCAGCTAAAAACCCTTTCGGTATACGCAGGCCAGACAAATCCCGGCCATACCGCCAGTGCAAATATCGGAAAGCTGAAACACGGGCTTCAGCGGTACGAAAGAATATCGTTCCAATACTTTAATACCATCTTCTACCTGTCGCTTTTTCTGTTGCTGGGGTCCTTTCTGTTTGGCATACTGGAATTCCGGCGGAGATTTCTGTACCGGATAGAATTGGAAAAAAATAACCAGGCCCTGAAGCTGCATGCTTCGGAGCTGGAGCAGATCGCTTTTGCCACTGCCCATCATCTCCAGGAACCCATCCGGAAGATCCGGGTTTTCAACAACCTGCTGATACAGCGTCACAGTCAGGATCTAAACGATCAGGCGCAGCAGATGCTGAGACGAACCGAGGAGGCCGCGCTGCGTATGCAGTCGTTGGTGGAGGATATCGTTCATTACGCCAACCTCTCCCTGCATGACGAGCAGCCGGAGGAAGTAAATCTGAACCGTTTGTTAAAAAAGGTGTGGCAGGATTTTGCCGGGGAGCTGCGGAAAAAAAAGGCGACCCTCGATCTTCCCGAGCTGCCTGTGATATATGGTTATCCGCATCAGCTCGAAGCCCTTTTCCGCTCGCTGGTGGATAATGCGCTGAAATTTTCCCGTCCGGAAGTCCCCCTTCATATCCGCCTTTCCTGTGCGGTCGTCAACGGGGAAAACATCGGAGACGACCTTGCTGTGGAAGGACAGCAATACTATAAAATAGCCGTCGGCGACAACGGAATCGGATTTGATAACCTCTACCGGAAAAAGATATTCCGGCTTTTCCAACGCCTCCACGCCACTCCCTCACACTATCCCGGGCGCGGCCTGGGGCTCTCTGTGGTGCACAAGGTCATGACCAATCATCAGGGCCTGGTGACGGCCAGCGGCTCTCCTACCGGCGCGCTGTTCGAACTGTACTTTCCTCTTCCTTCGCGGAAAGAGATCACAGGCACCGCTTCGCGCGGCACTTCCTCCGCGTGAAGGCTTTTGAGCGCACGGGGAACGGATATCCGGCAGCCGGAAAGGTGTTGCATTTTTACGCGGATCACGGCCGCCGTGGGCGTGAACTGCCCCCCGGGCTGGTGCAGGATCTGGACCGCCTCCGGCAGCATCGATTCGGTGGGCGGGAAAGACTGTACGACATACCGGCCCCTTACCGTCACCTCTATGGTATCGCCCGTTTCGGTGATGTCGTTCACGACCAGGCAAACATCCATACCCCCGTGCAGGTGATCCAGCACCTTGTTACTCAGCGTGCTCGCCACAATATAGTGGGCAGAACGGAAAAACTTTACGGCGGTCAGATGGGACAGAAGCCCATCATAAAAACCGATATACCCGTTATCCTTTTCATAAAGTATACGGCTGATTTCGGCCTGGCTGAGTGGTGTACGCATAATGATCCGCTTATGGGGGGTTACAAAAGCCGACGTCTGATTTGACCGTCGCGCTGTCTTCTCTTCCAACAAAAAATGATCGGGTTATGTTGGTTGATTCTTCTTTTTATTTTACAAGAAATGCGCCATTCTGCAAGAGGCGCTGCGTACGGTTCCGCTACCCTGAGGTCGCGGTAAAATCTCCACAGCTCCGCATTTTTCTGGGTAAGAAAAACCCGCCGGGCCGGCCGGGTTCTACAAGTTGAAGATGAGGGCTTCGTCGCGGTCTTCTACCGGTATCTGCCGGATAAAGTTGTTGTATTCCTGGCTGTGCCCGTTATCGGCCACATAAGCGTCGAGGCTATAGCCGATCTTGTGGCCCGGCGCTTCTATCAGATAAAGTATGGCCGAATCGGCGGGGTCGGACTCGCCTTCGAAGCGATAGACCTTTATGATCTTCAGCTCATCCGGCTGGTAGTACTCGGCCGCTCCGCTGCCCAGGCCGAGACCCTGCGGCGTATATACGAATTCCTCATCCATGCGGCGGGCATGAAGCTGCTCCAGCACCGCCGTGACGGTGGTCATTTCTGATGGCTTTTCCATATGATGCTGTATTGATACCTGTTGAAAAGTGGCGTTCCGTTCACCGGCTTGCAGCCGGATCCCGGATCCTGCGGACGATAACCGGCAGCTCAGGCTTCATACCGGTCCTGACGCCGGATGGCATTGGCCAGCGCATCCACAAAATCCATAAAGGTCTCGTCCACATGGCTGCCGCAGTTATAGTTGTCGTGCTCCTTGAAGATAATGACCTGCTTGCCAAAACGAAGCACCAACTCGGGGTCCACCGGCCGTACGATATAGTCTGTACGGTCGGCCGTGACGGATTTCAGCACCACGGCCATGTGGTCCGCCGCGTCATAGTTGAAATTTATATTGAACTCGACCATGTGATCGCCTGTCTTTCCGGTTAAACTTCAAAAAACATGCCCGACATAGGGGTATTCTCCCCATCTCTCCTATTTTTGCATTCCAAACCAAGCAAACGATCTATGAGCGCCGATTTTAAGGACAAAGTAGTGGTCATCACCGGAGGCAGCTCCGGTATCGGGGAAGCCTTGGTAAAGGCCTTTTTACAGGAAGGGGCCAAGGTGGCCGCCTGCGGACGGCAGGAAGCCGCGCTTGCTGCGCTGCAAAGCAGCCACGCCGGCAGCGACCTGCTCACCCGCCGGGCCGACGTCAGCCGGGAAACGGATTGCCGCGACTTCATCGACGCGGTTGTCCACGCCTGGGGAGGCATCGACATCCTCATCAACAATGCCGGCGGCTCCATGCGGGGCCTGTTCGGAGACATGAAAGACATGGCCGTATTAAAGAAGCTGATGGACAGCAATTTCTGGGGAACGGTCTACTGCACGCACTACGCCCTCCCCCATATCCGGGAGCGCCGGGGCGTCATTGCGGGGATATCTTCCATTGCGGGTTACCGGGGGCTGCCGGGCCGTACCGGGTACTCCGCTTCCAAATTTGCCATGCAGGGCTTTCTGGAGACCCTCAGGACCGAGCTCCTTCATACAGGCGTGCATGTGATGTGGGTATGCCCCGGCTTCACCGCCTCCAACATCCGGAATACGGCGCTGAATGAAAAAGGGGAAGTGCAGGGAGAAACGCCGCTGCAGGAAGACCGGCTGATGACCGCTGCCGAAGTGGCCGCGGCTACCCTCGGCGCCATCCGGAAGCGGAAACGCACCCTCGTGCTCACCGGACAGGGAAAACTTACCGTATGGCTGAACCGGCTGATACCCGGTATGATGGACAGGATCGTCTATAATCATTTTAAAAAAGAGCCCGGATCTCCTTTAAAATAGGCGGTCATTACGGGTTTTATGCCCCGCTTTTAGTAAACTTGCACCCGGGCCCTGCCGGTTCGCACATTTTATAGGTTTCATGTCAGTCATTACGCTTACATCTGATATTGGTATGCAGGACTATCTGATCGGGGCTATCCGGGGACAGCTTCATCAGCTGTGCCGCGATCACGAGGTGATTGACATTTCACATAATATTACCCCCTTCAACTTCCCCCAAACGGCCTATCTCTGCAAAAGCGCCTATCCGCATTTCCCGGACAACACCTTTCACCTTATCCTGGTCAACCTGTTCGACCGGCGGCCGGATCACTTCCTGCTGGCCTGGCACGACGGCCATTATTTCTGCTGCGCCGACAACGGGCTGCTCACCATGATCCTCGGCGGAAAACCGGATATGACCATCCGGCTGCCTTTCGGACAGGATCAACCCCGGCATCTGGTGGGCGTGGTCCGGCTTTTCGGAATGGCCATCGACCGCCTGTCCCGGGGAGAAGCCCTCAACCGACTGGGTGAGGAAACGGATACCCTGGTGGAAAGGCTCAGCCTGCAGCCCCTGATCCATGACGACTGGATAGAAGGACAGATCATCCATATCGACCATTTTGAAAATGTGGTGATCAACATTACCCGGCAGCAGTTTGAGGCCCAGCGGCGGGGACGCCCTTTTCGCATCCTGGTGATGCGCGACGAGTATATCAGCCAGATCAGCGACACCTATGCCGACGTGGCGGAAGGCAACAAGCTGGCCCTGTTCAATACGGCCGGCTTTCTGGAGATCGCCGTCAACAAGGGAAACGCGGCCGGTCTTTTCGGGCTGCAGAGCTTTAACCAGGAACAGCTCAAGGGCGGCAATTACTACCAGAGCCAGCTGTTCTATCAAACCGTCCGCATCTATTTTGAATAAAGCCGCGCCCCCTGCCAAATATCCAAATAGATACGGGGAAGCACCAATATTTTTCTATTTTTGCCGCAACCTTAAACCGGCACCATGAACTTCAGAAAGATCAATAATATTACGGGGTGGATCGTCTGCATTATCGCCTGTACGGTCTATGCCCTTACCCGTGAGGCTACCGCGAGCTTCTGGGACTGCGGGGAGTTTATCTCCAGCGCCTTTAAGATGCAGGTGCCCCATCCGCCCGGCACCCCCACCTTCCTGCTGCTCGGTCGCCTGTTTGTGATCTTTCTGGGGGGTACGGCCCAGACGGCTGCCCGGGATGTGAACCTGCTTTCCGCCCTGGCCAGCGGCTTCACCATCCTGTTCCTGTTCTGGACCATCACCCATTTTGCCCGGCGGACCATGGCCGGCCGGGATGAGGTGCTCAGCACCGAAAAGATCATCGCCATCATGGGAGCCGGCGTTGTCGGCGCGCTGGCCTATACCTTTTCGGATACTTTCTGGTTCTCCGCCGTGGAAGGCGAAGTATATGCCCTGGCCTCCCTCTTCACAGCGCTCATCATCTGGGCCATGCTGAAATGGGAACACCAGGCCGACGATCCGCATGCGGACCGCTGGATACTCTTTATCGCGCTGATGATCGGGCTCTCTATCGGTGTCCACCTGCTGTGTATACTGACCATCCCGGCCATCGTGATGATCTATTACTTCCGCCGGTATAAGGTTACCCGCTGGGGTACCCTGTGGGCCTTCGTCATCGGATGCCTGATCACCGGCTTTGTGCAGGTCTTTGTGATCCAGTATTCGGTAAAAGGCGCCGGCGCTTTTGATGTGATGTTCGTCAACGGCTTCGGAATGCCCTTTAACAGCGGCTCTTATTTTTATCTGGCCCTGCTCATTGTGCTGCTGATCCTCGGTATCCGCTGGGCCCGGAAAAAACAACATTATTTTGTGCATCTGGGCCTGTATTCCGTGGTATTTATCCTGATCGGCTATTCCGTTTATTTCACCACGCTCATCCGCGCCAATGCCAGCCCCTCCATCAATATGCAGGACGTAAGCGACCCCATCGCACTGGTCTCTTACCTGGACCGGAGCCAGTATGGCGACTTCCCCATTGTTTACGGGCCGGACTTTACCGCCAAGCCCATCCGTTACGACGACGGAGCCAAGGTCTATGAAAAGAACCTCAAGACCGGCAAGTACGAGGTAGCCGGCAGAAAGCCCGTTCCGGTATACGACGCGGGCGACGAACACCTTTTCCCGCGTATCTGGGATGCGGGCAACGAGCAGGGACATGCCGACTTCTACCGGCAGTGGCTCGGGCTGGCCGAGGGACAGAAACCGACTTTCGGCGACAACCTCAGCTGGTTCTTTTCCTACCAGCTTACCTGGATGTATACACGCTATTTCCTGTGGAACTTCAGCGGGCGGCAGAACGATGTACAGGGCTTTGGTAACGTGCGCGACGGCAACTGGATTACCGGTATCCCCTTCGTGGACAATATCCGGCTGGGCGATCAGCATCAGATGCCGGACAGCCTCCAGCACAACAAGGCGCATAACAAGCTGTACGGCCTGCCCTTTATCCTGGGCATCATCGGGCTGCTGTTTCACCTGAACCGGCACCGGCGCGACTTCCTCGTGAACCTGCTGCTGTTTTTCTTCACCGGCATCGCCATCGTTATCTATCTGAACCAGCCGGGCAACCAGCCCCGCGAACGGGACTATGCCTACGCGGGCTCCTTCTATGCCTTTGCGATCTGGATAGGCCTGGGCGTGCTGTCCGTCTACGACTTCTTTAAAAAGAAAGTTTCCGGGACCCTGTCGGCGGCCGGCGCCTCCGTGCTCTGCCTGCTGGCGGTACCCGTCATCATGGGCTTCCAGGAATGGGACGATCACGACCGCTCCCAGAAAACGCTGCCCCGGGATGTGGCTTCGGATTATCTCGAATCCTGCGCTCCCAATGCCATCCTCTTCACCGAAGGTGATAATGATACCTATCCCCTCTGGTATGCCCAGGAGGTGGAAGGCGTCCGGCCCGATATCCGGATCATCAACCTCAGCCTGCTGGGGGTAGACTGGTATATCGATGCCCTGCGCCATGCGGTGAACAAATCTGCTCCCGTGCCCATGAGCTGGGCCCCGGATAAATATGTGGGAGACAAGCGCAATTATATTCCGCTGGTAGAAGCTCAGAATATCCCCAAGGACCGGTATTTCGACCTCAACGAGATCATGAACTTCATGGGCAATGACGATCCCAAATACAAAGTATCCGGCGGCGGCGGGGAGCCGCTCAACTACCTGCCCACCAAGAATGTATTTATCCCGGTGGATAAGGAAAAGGCTGTCCGGGACAAGGTAGTGCCCCCCGGAACGGATACCAGCCAGATCCTGGCCCAGGTACCCTTCCAGATCCCCAAGACCCTGCTGTTCAAGAACGACCTGCTGATGCTCAATATCATCGCGGCCAGCCACTGGGAACGCCCCGTCTATTTCACCAGCCCGCTGAGCCCCAGCCGCATCGGCCTGGGCAGCTATCTGGAGATGGACGGCCTCACCTACCGGCTGGTACCCATGCGCAGCGCCGGGGACAACAACAGCCTGTTTGACGCCGGAAATGTAAATGTGAGCTTCGCCTACGAAAACATGATGGACAAGTTCAGCTTCGGAGGTGCGCAAACGCCCGGCACCTATTTCGACGAGCCGAACCGCCGTATGCTGATGTCTATCCGCAGCGCTTATGCCAAGCTGGGCCTTGCGCTTGCCCAGGAAGGCAAGAAGGACAGCGCCCTGAAGGCCCTGAACCGCAGCGATAAAAACATCCTGGAGGAGAATTTCCCGTATGCGTTAACGTCCCCCAACAACTCGCATAACATTACCTCCCTCACCACGGTGTATGCCTACTATATGGCGGGGGATACGGTCAAGGCCGGCAAGATCTCCGACGAGATCATGCGGGATTGTCAGCAGCAGCTCAACTATTACAATGCGCTGCCGCAGAGCAAATTCAGCCAGGGGCTGCAGCAGGATGCCCGGATGGCCAATATGATCATCTCCCAGCTGCAGGAGTGGAAGGAAAAGCTCGGAAAAACCGGTACCGTTTCCCCGGAGCTGCCGCAGGTGCTCGATTCCGGCAAGAAAGCCGCCGACTCCGGAAGGGCAAAATAACCCGTGGCTTACGGGGGGCCGCCAGCCGTACGGCGGCAAGCCGGCCATCTGCAGACGGTCATACAGCCGCAGACGATCGCATAAAAAAACCTGTCTCACCAAGGCGAGACAGGTTTTTTTATGCGATACAGCGCCGGGAATATCCGGTGTGCCCGAAGGGGGCTCCGGCGCTATTTCAGGTTAGCCAGCGCCTGATCGAAATGCTGCAGGCTCTCCCGGATCTGCGGGATATTATCTTCCGGATGACTTTCGTACTCGATGGAAAACAAGCCCTGGAAATGCTGCCGGTGCAGCTCTTCCAGCATGGCGGGCAGATTGCAGACGCCGGTGCCCCAGATGGTATCTTCGGCCTTGGGCTCCCGTGCGCTGACATCCTTAAAGTGCGATTCGATAATGCGCCCTTCCAGCTTTTTCAGGCATTCCACCGGATCGAGACCGGAACGGATCCAATGGCCCACATCTGCGCAGGAGCCGATACGTTTGCTTTTCCCCTGTATGGCGGCCAGCAGGGTATCCGGGCTCCAGTAATGCGAAGGGGCGGGATGATTGTGGATGGCTACGTTGATGCTGTACTGATCGCACAGCTGCGATACCAGATCCATATGCTCGGGCTTGGGCTCGGAAACGATGTTCTCGATCCCCATATTCCGGGCAAAGTCAAACAGCTTTTTCCAATCCTCCGGCGTTTCCGGAGTGATCACCCCGTAGGCCATCATCTTGACATCCTGCTGTTTCAGATAGTCCAGCACCTTTTGCTGAGCGGCGGCATCCATCTTGAAATCGAGCGTGCCTTCGAGCCCCCCGCCGATCTTCTGACCGGGGAAGCCCTCGATATAGTGCAGCCCCAGCGACTTGGTCTTGTCTACCGCCTCAAAGAAAGAAAAGTTGCGGAAGGTATAGGCCTGTACGCCCATCTTCCAGCCGAGGGCATCAGCCGTGACGGAGTCCTGTGTGGAGTCTCCCTGCTCAGCGGAACCGCTTCCGCCCGAAGACTGGCAGGCGGAGATACTGCCGGCCAGCAGCAGCACTGCGGCAAATTGAACGATACGTTTCATACATTGTGTTTAAAAGGTTAGAAAAAGCGATGTCGGAAGCCCAAGATTACAAAATATCGGTTAACCGGGCAATATGTGCCGGCGCTTGCGGGCTCATCTGTCGGCCCTGCGCCGTCCCGCCTTCCGGCGCAGCCTGAGCATCCTGCTGCCCGGCTCTTCCGGCTCTTCGCCCAGGATCAGCCCCCAGGGGCGAAGCTCTTCCACCCGGTCGAACACAATCTTGGCGATAGCGATAATGGGAATAGAAAGAAACATGCCCGCAACGCCCCAGATGACCTCCCCTACGATCACCCCCAGCACCGAGATAAGCGCATTGACCCGCACCTGCGAGCCCACGATACGCGGCCGGATGACATTGCTGTCCAGGAAATGGATGACCAGCACGGCGATGACCACCAGCAGCAGCTTGCCGGCCGCCGCGCTGCTGAAGGTGATGAACATGCTGAGAAAAAGCGCCACAAAGATGCCTACATAAGGGATGACGTTCAGCAGACCGGTAAAGATGCCCAGCAACCCCGCATACGGGATACCCGCTATCCAGAACACGGCGGTAGTAAGGGCGGCCACGATGCAGAGCTGGAAAAAGAGCCCCACCACATACCGCTTGATGATATACTTGGTCTGCCTCACCACCTCATATACCGTGGTGCTGTGCCGCGGATGAAATACCGCAGCCAGGAAACGCACCAGCAGGTGCCGGTAGAACAGCAGGAAAAACACGTAGACCAGCATAAAAATAAACAGGATGATCTGCGAAGACAGGGAGAGCAGCGTTCTGCCGATGACAGAAGGACTCGTGGAAACCATATTGCTGGTGGCATTCTGCACCAGATCGCGCTGCTTTTCCAGGTTCAGGTGAAACTGTACCTGTATCCAGGCCTGTATATCGTGCACAGAATTGATCAGCTGCGCCTTAAACCGGGGCCAGTCCTTCATCAGCGATACCAGCTCCGAGCCGATCAGGAGCAGCACCGCGCATATCGCCGCCGCCAGCAACAGCACGCACAGCAATGCCGAAAGGCTGCGCGGAAAATACCACCTCCGTTCAAAAAAATTGGCCAGGGGCAGCAGCAGGATGGAAAACAAAAACGCAAACAGCAGCGGAGAGATGATCTCCTTCCCGATGATGGCCAGGTAACCGGTGATCAGCAGCGATACCAGCACAAAGGCCAGCTTGGCGTAAAACGGCAGGACAGGGGCTTTTACTTGCATGATATATAATTTGAATTTATTTGAAACCGGTACATTAACAGGGCATTACATCGTCTTCCGAAGTTATGCCTTTTTAGCATCTGCTAAACACGAAAAAAGAACGCAACCAAATCCCTCATTTTGGTGTAATTTCAGTGTTGAGAGCACATCAGTAACCGCAGAAACGGAAAAAGAAACGATCATGCGTGCAGTATTGTTTAGCAAAATCATGCCTGCTGCGGAGGGGAAGTCGCCGTTTGAGCAGCTGCTCGATATTTTTTTACAACTGCTTACCTATACGAACGGAGATGCCGGGGAAGCCCTGAGCTGGCTGACCGAGCTGGATAAGGAATATCAGCTGACCGACGGCAAGTACGGCATCGGGGACTTTATCGAAAACCTGGAAGAAAAAGGTTACCTGGACAGGGACCCGGGCAGCGGCCGGTTCAAGATTACGCCGAAAACCGAGCAGGGCATCCGCAAACGTTCCCTGGAGGAGATCTTCGGAAAGCTGAAAAAATCGTCACCCGGCAATCATCCTACCTATACCTCGGGCATGGGCGATGAGCTGAATCCGGACACCCGCCCTTACCAGTTCGGGGATACGCTGGAGCAGATCGATTTTACCGCTTCCATCCGCAATGCCCAGATCAACCACGGGCTGGAAAGCTTTAACATGGCGCAGGACGACCTGGAGATCCGGGAAACCGATTTCAAGGCGCAGACCTCCACCGTGCTGATGATCGACATTTCCCACTCCATGATCCTGTACGGGGAAGACCGCATCACGCCGGCTAAAAAGGTCGCCATGGCGCTGAGCGAGCTCATTTCGACCAAGTACCCGAAAGACACCCTGGACATCATCGTTTTCGGAAACGATGCCTGGCAGATCGCCATCAAAGATCTTCCTTATCTGCAGGTCGGACCTTTCCACACCAATACCGTCGCCGGCCTGGAGCTGGCCATGGACCTGCTGCGCAGGCGGAAAAATCCCAACAAGCAGATCTTTATGATCACCGACGGCAAGCCCACCTGTCTGAAGCAGGGCAAGCAGTATTATAAAAACAGTTTCGGCCTGGACCGGAAGATCCTGAGCCGTACGCTGAACCTGGCGGCACAATGCCGCAAGCTGAAAATACCGATCACCACCTTTATGGTAGCCAGCGATCCCTGGCTGCAGCAGTTCGTCAGGGAGTTTACCCAAACCAACAACGGCAAGGCCTTTTTCTCGGGACTGGATCAGCTGGGCAAGTTCGTATTTGTAGATTTTGAACGGAATAAACGGAAGTATTTAAGTTGAATAAGTATGGCATTGAAAAACATCAAGACGTTTGGACAGTTGAAGAAGCACGGCCATGCCACCCGGCCGGTCAAAGAAGAAATCCGGAACAATCTGATACAGCAGCTCGGCGCCGGGAAAACCCCTTTTCCCGGTATTTTCGGATATGAGGATACGGTGATCCCCGATGTGGAAAGAGCCTTGCTGTCGCGGCACAATATTCTGTTCCTCGGTCTGCGCGGGCAGGCCAAAACCCGCATGGCGCGCCAGCTGACCGATCTGCTGGACGAATATATACCCGTGGTGGCCGGTTCGGAGATCAACGACGATCCGTTTCACCCGGTTTCGCATTACGCCCGCGAGCTGCTGGCCGCGGAGGGAGACAATACCCCAATCGGCTGGATGCACCGCAGCGAACGCTATGGCGAAAAGCTGGCCACCCCCGACGTATCGGTGGCCGACCTGGTAGGCGATATCGATCCTATTAAAGCCGCCAACCTGCGGCTGAGCTTTGCCGATGAAAGGGCCCTGCATTACGGCATCATTCCCCGCAGCAACCGGGGCATCTTTGTCATCAACGAGCTGCCCGACCTCCAGGCCCGCATTCAGGTGGCCCTGTTCAATATCCTGCAGGAGGGCGATATCCAGATCCGCGGCTTCAAGCTGCGGATGCCGCTGGACATCCTTTTTGTATTCACGGCTAACCCCGAGGACTATACGAACCGCGGCTCCATCGTGACGCCTCTTAAGGACCGGATAGAAAGCCAGATCATCACGCACTACCCCGCCAATGTGGAAACGGCCTTGCGCATTACCGCGCAGGAATCGAATATAGACGCGGCCCAGTCTGCCCGGGTAAAGATAGCCGACCTGGTAAAACGGATCATCGAGCAGGTGGCCTTCGAAGCCCGGGAAAGCGAGTTTGTGGATAAACGAAGCGGGGTATCCGCCCGTCTTTCCATCGCCGCCTACGAAAATGCCGTCAGCGCGGCGGAGCGGCGTACCCTGATCAACGGGGAAAAAGACACCCAGGTCAGGATCGGCGACCTGATCGGCATCATCCCCGCCATCACCGGTAAGATAGAGCTGGTATACGAAGGCGAACAGGAAGGTCCCCAGCAGGTGGCGCACAATCTGCTCGACAAGTCTATCCGCAGCACCTTTGTACATTACTTCCCCGATCCCGAGCTTTTTAAGAAAAAGAAGCAGACGAACGGACAGAACCCCTATAAATCGGTGATCAGCTGGTTCGAACAGGGCAACAAGCTGCCCCTCATACAGGATGCGCCGGATCGGGAGCAGGAAAAACTGCTGAACCGGGTACAGGGTCTGCGGGATCTTGTAAAAAAACATGTGCCGGGCGCCAACGCCCGCGAAACGGCCCTGCTGATGGAATTCGTCCTCTACGGCCTGGCGGCCCACTCCCTCATCAGCCGGAAAAACGCCGAGCAGCAGACCGAGTTCGGCGATCTGCTGGGCACCATGATGAACTTCAACCTGGGAGACGAAGAAGCGGAAATGTAAACCCTCTTTCCTCAAACCATAATCACGCACTATGCAAAAAACCGCCCTGTTTTTGACATCCGCCTTGCTGCTGGCCGCCCTGCAAACCTTCGCCCAGGAACCGGCCAAATACCTTTCCAGCGAGCCGGCGGAAAACAAAAACATGAAACCCGAAGAAACCGAGTATTATACTCCCGTGCCTCCGGTCGTTACACCCGGAAAAGACTGCGGGGAAGCGCCCTCCGATGCCATCGTCCTGTTTGACGGTAAAAACCTGAATAACTGGGTCAGCTCCAAGGACGGCGGACCGGCCGGGTGGACCGTCAGCGACGGCGCGATGACTACCAAAACCGGCACCGGGCCCATCCATACCAAACAATCTTTCGGGGACTGTCAGCTGCATGTGGAATGGCGAACGCCAAACCCACCGAAGGGCACCGGCCAGGACCGGGGCAACAGCGGCATCTTCCTGCAGAGCCAGTACGAGCTGCAGGTGCTGGACTCCTATCATGCCTCCACGTATGTGGACGGACAGGCCGGCAGCATCTATAAGGACTCCCCGCCCCTGGTAAATGCCTGCCGCCCGCCCGGCGTATGGCAGACCTACGATATTTTCTATACCGCTCCCCGGTTTAACGAGGACGGCTCTGTGAAAAGCCCAGCCTATGAAACCGTGCTGCAAAACGGGGTGCTCATCCAGAACCACGTCGATATAAAAGGGCAGACCCTCTATGTCGGTAAGCATTTTTATAAAAAGCACGGCGACCTGCCGCTGGAGCTCCAGGACCATAATCATCCGGTAAGCTACCGGAATATCTGGATCCGGAAGCTGTAATATCAAAGACCCCTTCAGGAAAATTTCAGCTATGATGATCTTTGAAGCCTGCACCGCCGCCTGCACTCCTCTCCTGTTACGGGTAGCTCCCGCGGGAGGACAGGGATGGCTGCTGCCGGGACTGCTGCTGCTCTTCCTGCTCGCCCTTCTCTGGACGGGCTGGAAGCTCCGCAGCGCGGCGCGGCGCAACAGACAGATGAAAGAAGAGCTGCTGCATATGCAGTCGGAGCTGAACAATATCCAGCTGGATACCATCCGGTACAAGATGAACCCGCATCTTTTTAAAAATACCCTCAACGCCATCCAGTCCCACGCCTATCAGACCTATTACGCGCTGGACAAGCTGGCCGAGGTATTGGATTATATTTTGTATGAGAGCGACCGCCAGTATGTGACGCTGAAAGACGAGCTGGACTTTGCGCTCAGCCTGATCGAAGTCAACCGTTTAAAGCTGAGCCCGCTTTTTGAGCTGAACATAAAAAAGAAGATCAATGAATCGGACCCGCTTTTTCTGCAGAAGCTGGTGGCCCCGATGATCAGCATCGACCTGATCGAAAATGCCTTCAAGCATGCCGACCTGCAAAGTCCCGATGCCTTTATCAGCATCGTCTTTGAGCTGAAGGATAATAAGTTTGCCCTTACCGTATCCAACAAGATCAGCAGCCGGCCCGCCCTGAAAAAAAACAAGAGCGGCTTCGGACAGGAAAACTTCAAAAAAAGACTGGATATCCTGTACAGCGGCAACTACAAGCTGGAACAGTTTGCCGATAAGGACGTATATACCGCACACCTAAAAATAGACCTGCTTGCACACAAAACTAAAATGCTTGCTGCTGGATGACGAGCTGCCGGGTCTTACCTACCTGAAGATGCTTTGCGAGCAGATGCCGGAGCTGGAGGTGGTAAAGGCGTTCAACGATCCGATGAAGCTGCTGAAGGAAAGCGCTGCGCTGGACTTCGACCTTTGCATACTGGATATAGAAATGCCCGGTATCAATGGCCTGGAGCTGGTGCGGCTGCTGAAGAACAAACCCGTTATTTTTGTCACCGCCTATAAGGAGTATGCCGCAGAGGCCTATGACCTCGAAGCCGTGGATTATATCCGCAAGCCCGTGCAGCAGGAGCGTCTGCAGAAAGCGGTGGAAAAGGCCGCGCACTACCTCAGGGCCGTTTTTCCGGAAAAGACCTTTCTGCAGGTCAACAGCGACAGGGGAAAAACTGTCCTCTTCTTTGACCGTATCGCCTATATCACCGTTTCGGAAAACGACAAGCGGGACAAGAAGGTGTACCTTCGCAACGGTCAGGACCTGCTGATCAAAAACCTCTCGCTGGAAAGGCTGCTCGAGCAGCTGCCTGCCGAACGGTTCTGCAGGATCAACAAACGCGACATCATCGCCCTGAAAACTTTATTGTACTTTTCGCACGACGAAGCAGTCATCCAGCTGAAGCAAAACCAGGATGAAGAAGTTCGCCTGCCCCTCGGCGACGCCTACAGAAGCCGTTTCCTCCGGTTGTTGCAAAAATAAAGCGGGCGGCCAGCCGTTTTAATGGTTTACAATCACCGGCCAATGCGGAGCAGAAAATTCAGGAATAGTTTGTTCTACGGCAGCAGCGCCCTCGTTTTTGTTCTGCTGACAGCCTGGTGGCTGCGGGGAGAACAAAGCTTACAGCCTGCTTCTCCGCAGCCGGACGCCCCTCCCTGGCTCCAGTTTGCCGGCTCCCTGCAAAGCAATATTGCGGCGCCGCTCTCCGTCCTGCTGCTGCAGCTGGTCATCATCATCGGAGCGGCCCGGATACTGGGCTATCTTTTTAAAAAGATCGGACAGCCGGCCGTTACCGGCGAAATCCTGGCCGGCATTCTGCTGGGGCCCTCGTTTCTCGGCGCCTGCTTTCCGGCCTTTTCGGGTTTTCTTTTCCCCGCTGCCTCGCTCGGCAATCTGCAGCTGCTCAGCCGCATCGGCCTCATCCTGTTCATGTTCATCATCGGCATGGAGCTGAACCTGAAAATGCTGAAACGTCGTGCCGGCGATACCGCGATGATCAGCTACGCCGGCATCCTCTTATCCTTCGTCCTCGGGGTGGGACTGGCGCGATATCTCTATCCCCGTTTTGTTTACGGGGCCGTCTCCTTCCCCGCTCTGGCCCTGTTCCTGGGCATCTGCATGAGCGTCACGGCTTTTCCGGTGCTGGCCCGGATCGTGCAGGAGCGGGAGCTCAGCAGGACAAAAACAGGCAGCCTTGCGCTGGGCAGCGCCGCGGTCAGCAATATCGTTACCTGGTGCCTGTTGGCCATAATGATCGCTTTTATAAAAGCCGGCTCTCTTTACGGTGCCGGATATACGATATTGCTGGCGGTGATCTATGTCACCGCTATGCTGAAGCTCATCCGTCCCTTTCTGAAAAGGTTGGGCGATATCTATTCCAACCGGGAAAACTTCGGCAAACCGGTGGTTGCCGTTTTCTTCCTGACGCTGGCGGGATCGGCCTATATTTCGGAGGCGATCGGCATCCATGTCCTGTTCGGCGCTTTTCTGGCGGGTGTGATCATGCCGGTAAATGTCAACTTCCGCCGGATCTTCATCGAAAAGATCGAAGATGTGGCGCTCGTGCTGCTGTTGCCGCTTTTTCTCCTTTATACGGGCTTACGCACCCATACCGGCATATTGGCGAGCGGTCTTGCATGGACCGCCCTCACCTGGATGCTGCTGACCGCTGTTGCCGGCAAGCTGCTGGGTACTGCGCTGGCCGCCCGGTTTACCGGACAGCGCTGGCGGGAAAGCTTTATGACGGGAACGCTGATGAATACCCGCGGGCTCGTGGAACTGGTGGTGCTGAACATCGGGTACGATCTGGGCGTGCTGCCGCCTGCGCTGTTCACCCTGATGGTCATCATCACGCTGATCACTACCCTCATGACCGCTCCCCTGCTGGCCCTCACCGGCCGGATCGGCAGACCCGGAAAAGCGCGCCCCATACCCAACGAGATCGAGGAACACCGCAAATACCGGATACTGATTGCCCTGGGTAACCCCGAAGGCGGGCGCAGTCTGCTACGGCTGGCACACGGCTTTACCCGGAAATCTCCCCATCATGCCGACATCACGGCCCTGCATCTTACCCCCGTCAATGATATCGGCCGGTTCAATACCGTTACCTACGAACGTCAGAGCTTTTCGCCCCTGCAGGCCGAGTCCGGCCGCCTGGGCATAACGGTGAAGCTGCTGTTCAGACCCTCTCCGGATATCGACAGGTCCATACCCGAAGCTGCCAACAACGGCAACTACGATCTGCTGCTGATCGGCAGCGGACAGTCCATATACACCGGCTCCATGCTGGGCAAGATCCTGGGCATTACCTCCCATATCATCAACCCCGAACGCTGGCTGGACTCGATCACCGGCCGGGAGAAATTTTTTGAGAAGATCTTCGACGAACGGGTCCGGCAGATCATCCGCTATGCGCGCGTTCCGCTCGGCATATTCATCAACAAGGGATTCCGTGCTTCCAACTCGGTATTTATCCCCTTTTTTTCCGGCGAGGATCATTTCCTGCTGCAGTATGCCCAAAAGCTGATCCATAACAATGAGGCAAGGGTGATCATTCTCGACGCCTCCGGCACCATCCGGCAGCACACGGCCATCAAGGAAACGATCCGGAGCATTGAGCAGACCGCACCCAATCATATTGCTTTTTATGAAGACAACGCCATTGAAAAGGAGCTGCTCAGCCGGCAGGACCTGATGCTGGTCAGCCTGGAAAGCTGGAGAAAGCTGATCGGCACCCAAAGCTTATGGCTCAGCCATATTCCGTCCGTACTGGTCATAAAACCTTAAACGACAGATGGATTTATGCCAAAAATCCCTTACTTTTAATCGGAAAACAGGCATGATCCCTATGCCCTGTCCTCATAAAAAAACCAGACGATGAAAAAAGCCCTGCATCTTATCTCCGCCGCCCTCGTTACCGCCGTCATCTTCAGCTCCTGCGCTACACAGATGGGCACCACCGGCAATTCCGGCATCACTATGCGATCCCTTACCGGCAACTGGGTGATCTCGGATATCCGCTTCGAAGGCATACCCGACGGATCCAAAGTCACCCTGTTCGATGAAGCGGCGTACCCCTGTTTCAAAGGCAGCAGCTGGAACCTCAAGGTAAATGGCGACGGATCGTATACCCTGCAGGCCAATCCGGGTTGTAACGCCGTTACCCAGCAGATCATATGGTCGGTGGAAGGCGGCCAGTTCCAGTTCAAAAAAATGGAACAGGGCGTGAAGCCTAAAGACATTGCAACCGGTTACCGGGTAAACATCGCTTCGCTGGAAGGCAATATGATGACCTGGAAGGCTGCGGTAGACGTGGAGGGCCAGCAGGCTTCCATTATCTATACCCTGCAGCGCCAGTAACCTGCCGCTTACTTCCCCTGTTTTTTTCTTTCCCGGGCAACCTTTATGCCTTCAGTTCCGCTATTACTGATGCATTACGGATTATCATGCAGGAAACCGAGCATGGCAATCCACCAAAGGCGGATCGCACCGGATATGTTGATATGTTCCCGCCTAAGGCGGGATGATCATTAAAAACATATCTTAACAGATGAAAACTAAATGAGTGATACCTGCTGATCATAACCTGCGGATTATCCTGGAAGGGTGCAAGCGGGAGCAACGGGCGAGTCAGAAGGAGCTGTATAACCGGTTTTACGGGTATGGCATGAGCATTTGCATGCGGTATGCCCGGCATTATGAAGATGCCCTGGAAATCCTGAACGACGGCTTTCTGAAAGTATTCCGAGGCCTGCCCCGCTTCTCTTATCCTGAGGACGAAAACCGGCTGCCCAGTTCCCTGGTTACCTGGATCAGGAAGATCATGATCCATACCGCCATCGATTATTACCGCTCCGCCAGACACCATGCACAGGAACATGAATATGAGCTGCAGGAAGGCAAAGAGGCGGTGTATGAGCAGGGAGACCCGTTGAACCGTATGACCTATGCAGAGCTGATCGGGGTGGTCCAGCAGCTGAGCCCGGCTTACCGGGCTGTGTTCAACCTTTTTGTTATCGACGGGTTTTCCCACGAGGAAGTCGCCGCCATACTGGGCATCTCGGTAGGAACCTCAAAGTCGAACCTGTCCAAGGCGAGACTTCATTTACGCCACCTGTTAAAAAATACGCATGAAGAAATCGCCGCCAAATATGAGCGATGAGGAGTTGGACCGGTTATTCCGGGAAGCGGCAGCGCAGTATGAACCCCCTCCCGAACCGGATGCCTGGGACAGGTTTGCACAGCGTCTGGACAAGCCTCCCGGGAAGGAAAACAAAAACCGTTTCCTGAAATACGGATGGATAGCGCTGCTGCTGCTATTGTCCGTGGCCGTGCTGCTCTGGCAGATGCCGGGCCGGCAGCAGGAAAACAAAGTGGCTGCGGGACCGGACCTCCATAGCGCCGCCGGAAGTTCCGGGGAAGCCGGAGCATCCGCAACGACCGGAGGACTGCATCAGCCAAATGCCGACGGACAGCAAACAAATGCCGGAGAACAGCAAACGGGCGCCGGGGGACAGCAGACAGGCACCGGAAGGCAACAGCCGGATGCCGGGGGACAAGAGAGGATTGCCGAGGATGCCCCCGGAGATGTTGCAGGAGAAGCAGCCGGGAAGCCTGCCCGGGAGGCTTCCGGTCTCTCCGGAAGGACCGGGCTGCCCGGGTCCGGAGGATCAGACAATGCCGCAGCCGGCGTATCCGGTGCGCCGCTCCCCCGGTCCGGCAGGGCAAACCATACGGCATCCCAGGTTGCAGCGCAGCGTACTCCGGATAACGCCGTTTCCCCGGCCGCGGATCAGGGCGTTGAAGGCCATGCCGCGCTCCCGGCCGCCGGAAAGAACACGGTTCCCGCCGCCGCGCAAGCTGCCGGAGATGCGGAAAGGGGACTTACCGGGGACACCGAAACGCCGGGGCAAAGGAAAAGCCTCCCCGACGCTTTATCAGAAGATAGCGGGGCTGTACACGGCAACGCGAGAAAGAAAGCAGCAGGATATAAAGCGCCCAGATGGCAGATAGGATTGACCGCCGGCCCTGATATGGGCTTTATCCACGGCAAGAGCGGCCATGCCCCCGGCGTCAATGCGGGCCTGACCCTGCAGTACCGTTTCTCGCGGCGCTGGTCCGTGGAAACAGGTCTGCTGGCCGCCACCAAGATCTATTCCTCAAGGCCGGAAGATTATCACCCGCCTACGCTTCCGGGATATCCGCTCAGCAGCGTGGACGCCAACTGTACGGTCCTGGACCTGCCATTGAACATACAATACGACTTCCTGCAGAAAAGCAACAGTCGTCTGTATGCCAGCGCCGGCCTTTCTTCATTCTGGATGAAAAAAGAAGATTATACCTATAACTATAAAACAGACGGGATAACCCGGAGCCGGGAATGGAGCATCTATAACCAAAACCGGCACCTGTTTTCCATAGTCAACTTATCCATGGGATACGAATACCGCTGGAAGCGCCTTTCCTTACAGGCAGCGCCGTATGTAAAAATACCCATGGGCGGCATAGGATACGGAAAGGTGCGGCTGACCGGAACAGGTATTCTCGTCTCTTTAAAATACGGATTTTAAACGCCGCAAATCCTGCAGGGCGGCGTAAAAAGCCAAACAACCATTTATCAGACGCATTGCGTAATGTGCGGACTGTCACCCGCCGGTGACGTCAGGAGGGACTGCTGTGCTCACGCCGGCAGACAGGCCGCCTGCGCGCTATTCAGTTATCATTTCACCCTTAAAAAAACAAAGCCATGAAACGATCATGCATTACATCCCTTAAGACAGCAGCCCGTCCGTCGGCAGCCCTGGTCCCGGCCCTTTTCAGCTGTCTCGCCCTGAGCGGCGCACTGTTCTTCAGCGCCTGCAACAAGGATAGCGATACCCCTCCGGCCCCGAGCAAGGAAACGTTTGAAAGTACGGCCGAACCCTCCTCCTCATCTGTGGAAACCACCGCTACCGGCACGGCAAGCGCCACGTATGACCCGGCTACCAAAAAGCTGTCCTATACCTTCCAATGGAGCGGGCTTACCGGTACCATAGGCGGCTTTCATATCCATAAGGGCGATGGATCCATTATCATACATTTCGAAGAAGGCGACTTCCCTACCGATGCCAGCGGCACCTTTTCAGGATCGGCCACGCTGACAGACGATGCCTGGATACAGGATCTCGAAGCGGGCAAGCTGTACGGCCAGATCCATACGGCCAAATATCCCGGCGGGGAAATCATTTTCCCGTTAAAGAAAAAATCCGCTACCGGGGGCACCACCACGCCTCCCCCTGATAATGGCGGCGGCGGGGGCTATTCGTATTAAACCTGCTATTCCTTCGGCATGCCATCCCGGCGCGGCCGGGATGGCAGGGCCCGGAGGACCCGCCCCACAGAAAACCCGCTGCACGGAGCCACCCCGGACTGCACACACAAACAACCACTGTTATGCAAAAGAAAACCTTAGCCGTGGCAGCCCTGCTGCTGACCGCCGTTTCCCTATACTGGGGCTGTACCAAGACAGCCGAGAAACCGGCGGAAACCGGAAACGGAAGCGACTGCACCCCCCGCTTCCCCGACCAACACGTGACCTACGAAAACTATGTAAAAAATATCATCCGCACCTACTGCACCTCCAGTTGTCACAACGGCAACGGCGGCATTTCCCCGGGTGATTTCAGAACCTATGCCGGCCTGCGTCCCTATACCGGGGCATTCAACATCCGGGTCATACAGGACCACGCAGACATGCCACAGGGCAATGCCCCCCTGCCGAAAAGCATCCGGGATTCCCTGAATATCTGGATCGGCAACTGCGCACCGGAAAACTAAGCTTATGAAAAAGTTATTATTGGCAGGACTGTTAAGCCTGGGCGTCGCCGGCGCAGCTACCGGTCAGGATGTATTTGTCTGCAAAAATGCGCAGGTCTCCTTTTTTTCATCTGCCCCTATCGAAGATATCGAAGCCCGGACCGAACAAGGCCTCTCGGCCCTGGACACCAGCCGGAAGACCATCTATTTCAAGGTACCTGTTAAAAGCTTCCGGTTCAGGAAACAGCTGATGCAGGAGCATTTCAACGAAGACTATCTGGAAAGCGACCGTTACCCCTATGCTGAGTTCAACGGCCGCTTTGCAGATGCCGAAAATATCTCCGCCGAAGGAAGCCATACGGTGACCGTGGAAGGACAGCTTTCCATCCACGGCGTTAACAAAACCTACCGGGAAACGGGAACGATGACGGTAAAGAACGGGCAGATCACCATCGATGCCGCCTTCAAGGTACGCCTGACAGATCATAAGATAACCATCCCGCGTCTGCTTTTTAACAACATCGCAGAAGTGGTTGCCGTAAAGGTCCATGCCCTGTATAAAAAAACATAATCCGCTATGAAGTACCTCTTTTTTCTACTGCTACCGGTCATATCTGCCCCGGTAGCCGCCCAGGAATCCCTGAGCCGGCTTTTTTCCGGCGATTCGCTGCAGCAGCCCCAGCCGGTAACGGCCACTTTTAAGTCGGATCATATTGTAAACGGACAATCCAACGAAACGCTGCACCGGCAAGACCTGGTGGTCAATATATCTCACCGCTTCGACGACATCGCCGGTAAATACGGAGGCATCAAAACATTTTTTGGTCTCGATAATTCCACCGACATAAAGATCCAGCTGGAGTACGGCATCAGCGACCGCCTGACGGCGGGTCTTGCCAGGGCCAAGGGCGCTCCGGAAGCCCGCGCCACCGCCATTGGTTTCAACTCGGAGACACAGCTCTGGGAAGGCAGCCTCAAATTCCGGCTGCTGCAGCAGACCACGGACAACAAGGTTCCCCTTGCCATCACCCTCTTTTCCAACGCGGTGATTTCTTCCCGGGCCGCGCTCGACGACCCTACCTCCGACATCAGCTTCAGCGATTTCGGCGACCGGTGGAGCTTTACCGGGCAGGCGATCATTGCCCGCAAGTTCAGCGACAATTTTTCGCTGGCGGTGCTGCCCACCTATTCCAGGCGCAACCTGGTGGCCTTTGGGGATATGAACAATCTTTTTTCACTGGGACTCGGCGGAAGGATAAAATTCACACGACATATGGCTATTATCATGGACTGCTTCCTGCCTTTCCGCAGCCGGGAAAGCCGGGACTATTTCAAACAGCAGGATATCACGTTTTACCCGCCCCTGGCCATAGGCTGGGAGATCGAAACGGGAGGGCATGTTTTTCACATCAACTTTACCAACTCCACCGCCCTGCTGGAAAACCAGTTTATACCCTATACCACCCGTTCCTGGACGCATGGAGGCTTCCGCTGGGGGTTCAATATCTCCCGCACGTTCAGCCTCTCTCCCCGGCAAAGCAGGAAGGAAGGGACGGGATACGGGAAATAGCGTCTTAACGGCGTTTACCCGGCACCGTTATTCCACCGGAATATTGCCTTCAAAGACGTAAGCGGCCGGCCCGCAAAGCCAGACGTCTGTAAAATGCTGTTCATCCGTCTGCCGGTAACGGACCTCGAGCCGGCCTCCCCGGGCATTCACCGCTACGGCGTGGGAACCGGGCTGATCTCCGGCGGCCGCAATAGCGGCGGCGGTCACCCCTGTGCCGCAGGCCAGCGTTTCCGCTTCCACGCCGCGTTCGTAGGTCCGTATCTTCAGTCCTCCGTCCGTACGCTGTACAAAATTCACGTTGATACCTTCCCCGGAAAACCGCTCGTTATACCGGATATCCCGCCCGGATCTCCACACATCCACCGCATCCACATCAGGCACAAACCTTACATAGTGCGGGGAACCGGTATCGAGGACAAAGTCATCGCCGCTGCGCTCCACTTCGCCGACATCCTGCATTTTCAGGCTTACCCAGCCATCGTCCTGTATATGGGCCTCGTGCCAGCCGTCCACGGCATAAAAGCGGGTAGATGTTCCGATAAGCTCCCGGTGGCGGGCAAAGGCCACCAGGCATCGTCCGCCGTTTCCGCACATGCTGCCTTCCCGGCCGTCGGCATTAAAATACCGCATTTCGAAATCGCCTTCCGTATGCGGGTTCAGCATCATAAGACCGTCTGCCCCGATACCGAAACGGCGGTCGCATAAAAAATGGATCTGCGCCGTGGAAAGCCCGTCGTAGATGCCTTCGCGGTTGTCCAGCACCACAAAGTCGTTGCCGGCGCCCTGGTATTTATAAAAATGGATCTGCATACTCAAAAATTTGTGTTTTAAATGCCCGGCAGAACGGCCAGCGAACGCTCGATCATCCGCTTTACCGCTTTTCTGCCGTCGGCGCTGAAAGTACCGGAGCTCCGGTTGGCCACTACGGTGCTGATCGAAAGACAGGCATGACCCAGCAATCTTCCCATCCCGTAGATACCCGCCGTTTCCATTTCGAAATTGGTGATGCGGCGCCCTTCATGAACGAAGGAGCAAAGCTGCTCCTGCAGGTCAGGGAAAGCCGGGACTGCACGGATACGCCGTCCCTGCGGGCCGTAAAAACCAGGACAGGTGACCGTGATGCCGGGAATAAAATCCTTTTCCCCGAACCGCTCCAGCAATCCGCTGTCCGCACCGGCGATATAGGGATGCACTGCATTGCCGGCGCTGACATGGGTAGTAAAGGCGTCCAGCAGCCGCTGCTCTTCCGGCGGTGTTTCCCGGCGATAAAAGTGCAGCAGATTGTCCATACCGATACCGAAGACCGAGACCACAAGGCCGTCCGTAGGGATATCGGGCTGCAGCCCGCCGCAGGTTCCCATACGGATGATCTTCAGCGCAGTATGCTGCTTTTTCACCCGACGCTCCTCAAGGTCGATATTCACCAGCGCATCGAGCTCGGTGAGCACGATATCGATATTGTCGGTACCGATGCCGGTAGACACTACGGATATACGTTGCGGTCCGATATACCCGGTATGGGTGACAAACTCGCGGTGAGCGGTTTGCCATTCCACCCTGTCAAAATGCGCAGACACTTCCTTTACTCTGTCCGGATCGCCAACGGTAATCACAAGGGGAGCCAGCTCTTCCGGTCGCAGGTTCAGGTGATACACTGCGCCGCGTTCGTTCAGGATCATTTCGGATGCGGCAAGGACGGTCATAACCGGTGATTTGACGGAGCAAACCTACAGGAAATTAACTGAAAAAACAGACCCTCACCCGGAAACACGCGTATTCCTGAGGAGGGTACGGTAATCCTTGCTTGTTTTACGGAAAAAACACTACATTTGCCTTCCCAAAAAAGGTGCTGTGGCCGAGTGGCTAGGCAGAGGTCTGCAAAACCTTATACAGCGGTTCGAATCCGCTCAGCACCTCTTACACCGGGTCCGCCCGGGATAAGAACAAAATCGTAAAACAGCTGGTAACCAGCTGTTTTTTAGTTTACAGCGCTGAAATAATCCATTTCCTTACTGAAATCCAGCCCGGGATACTGACCGGCCAGCTGCGCCGCTTTCCGGGAATGCGTTTCGAGGAAGCGGACATGCGCCTCCGTACCGGCATGCAGGGGACGATGCTGCATGGCCAGCCGCAGCTTTTCCACTTCAGCGATGAGGAGCCGGCTTTCCGCATCCATACCCTGTTCTGAGAATTTTTCCCATACATACCGGATAGCCGTCTCATTGGGGTGTACCAGGTCATCCTTATAAAAACGGTAATCCCGGAGATCATCGATCACCAGCTCATAAGCCGGGAAATAATACAGCCGGTCGAATTTGCCGACAAGATGATGAACCGCCAGCAAAAGGGTAGACTTGCTGACCTGGTTTTCCACGACGCCCTCGCGGGCATAGCGTACCGGGCTGACGGTAAAAAGTATTTTCACCCGCGGATTCACCGAAAACAACGGATGGATGAAATTATCGAGGGCAGAGACAATTTCCTGTACCGACAGCATGCGCCGCGTAAAATGAGTGGCGGGCACCTTATGACAGTTGCCCGCAATACGGCCGTCTTCCCGGCGGGCATACACCTGTGCGCTCCCGAAGGTCAGCATCAGCCAGTCGGCCTCTTTCAGCCGACGCTCCCCCTCATGGCAGGCGCGGTTGATCTGCTCCAGGCATTGCGCCGGATCGGGACCGGAAAAGACCCCGTGATGGTCCCAGCTGTGCCATAAGCCTTCGTGCCGGAAGAGATCCTGCTGCGTATACCTCCGGCCGGACAAACAGGCCTGCAGACCGGTGAGGATGCTGATCGGATTGTACAGGATACCGTGCGGGTTCAGGATTACATCGAATTTATAACGGGTCAGCAGATGACCGATCTCCTCCGTAAAGCAGGAACCGCTCAGCAACAGCTTATGGCGGTAGCTCAGCGGGGGCAGCAGCGGTGCAACGGGAAAGGTAAGGCGGAAATCCATGATAAAAAGAATCCTAAAATTAAAACTTTTACCGCATTTATTCGCGGAACCGGTAGCGGAGTACTGCGGCTTTTTTTGTTTCTTTGCCTTCCACCCGGATATATGAAGCCACAGAAAGCACGTCCCTTATTTCCGATCATGCTCACCGTATTCCTGGACCTGCTGGGTCTGGGTATCGTTATCCCCATCGCGGCCCCCCTGCTGCTGACGCCCGGGGAGGGTATGCTTCCGCCGGACTATGGAACGGGAGCCCGCGCTATTGTGCTGGGCTTTCTGTTGGGCATTTATTCCCTCGCCCAGTTTTTCGGCGCCCCGGTGCTGGGTGCGCTGGCCGACCGGCACGGACGCCGGAAGATACTGCTGCTCTCGCTGGCCGGCACGGCGGCGGGCTATCTCCTTTTTGCAGAAGGCATCGCGCGGCAGGATATCCTGTTGTGCTTTTTCAGCCGCCTGCTCGATGGTTTTACCGGCGGTAACATTTCCATCGCCTATGCCGCCATCGCCGACATCACGGATGAAGAAAACCGGGCAAAAAATTTCGGGCTGATCGGTATGAGCTTTGGCCTCGGCTTTATCCTGGGTCCTTTTATCGGCGGCGTGCTGGCCAATCCTGCTATAATATCCTGGTTCAACCTGGCTACCCCGTACTGGTTTGCCGCGGGGCTGGGTGTGGTGAACATGTTCGTGCTCATCCTGTTCTTTCCGGAAACCCTGCAGCAGCGGAAAACCCGGAAGGTCAGCCTGCTGACGGGGATGCGGAATATCCGCAACGCTTTCGCGCAAAAACGGCTCCGGGCCATTTTTCTCACCGTCTTTCTGGTCACTTTCGGCTTCGATTTTTTTACGCAGTTCTTCCAGGTATTCCTGATCGGAAAGTTCAGCTTCTCTCCCACCGATATCGCCAACCTCTTCGGCTATATCGGCCTGTGGCTGGTGCTGACGCAGGGCCTGTTCATGCGGCCGCTGAACAAACGCTTTTCTTCCGAAAGCATCGTCGCCTGGACCATCCTGCTGCTGGCCATAGTCTTTCCCTTTCTGCTGTGGCCTGCCCGGTCCTGGTGGATCTATGTGATCGTGCCTTTTATCGCCCTGTTCAGCGGTATTACCACGCCCAATCTTACCGCCATCATTTCCATGCAGGTGCCGTCTGAAGAGCAGGGCAGCATCCTGGGCATGCGCCAGTCCATGCAGGCGCTGGCCATGGCAGGACCGCCCATCATCGCCGGTTTTATCACCGGCATCAACATCAACCTTCCCATTCTCTCCGCTGCGGTATGCACCGTGGCGGGATGGATCGTTTTCGTAACGCTTTTTCGGAAACCCAAAAGCCCTCCCGGGGCGGGTGGTTATTGAAGTTCGCGCGGGATACCCGGAAGGGAAGTTCTTCCGGAACACCCTGGGGAAGTTTTATGGAATGCGGAAAAGCTGCGACGCCAGGTCGCTGGCTTTTTCCAGGGCAGCCGTGTCCAGGTTATGGACGATATGATGCTTTTCGCAATAGCGGACCAGCCGCTCGGTCGCCATGTTGCCGACCAGCTCGTCGCCGGCCATGGGACAGCCGCCGATGCCGCCCAGCGCCGTATCAAAACGGCGGCAGCCCTGTTCCCAGGCCGCCGATATCTTTTCCTCCCAGCCATCCGGACGCGCATGCAGATGGGCGCCGAATTCCACGCCGGGGAAAGCGGGGATCAGCTGGCCAAAAAGCCAGGCGATCGTTCCGGGATCGGCGACGCCTACCGTGTCGGCCAGAGAAATGATGCTTATGCCGGCAGCAACAAGCTGCTGCACCCGATCAATGACCTTTCCCCGGTCATAAGGATCGCCGTAAGGATTTCCAAAGCCCATGGAGATATAGATCACCAGCTGCCTGCCGTGCTCCCGGCAAAGCTCCCGGATGCGAATAACCCGCTCCATGGCCTCGGCAATGGTGCTGTTGGCATTGCGGCGCTGAAAGGTTTCGGAGATAGAGAAGGGGAATCCCAGAAAGTGAACCGCCTCGTATTTCAGGGCTTCCTCCGCCCCCCGGACGTTGGCGACGATGGCGAGCAGCCGTGAACGGGAGACGCCGGTATCCAGCCCGGCAATGACCTCACCGGTATCCGCCATCTGGGGAATGGCTTTCGGAGACACAAAGCTGCCAAAGTCAAGGGTATCAAACCCTACGGTCAGCAAAGAACGGATATACGCTGTTTTTTGCGCCGTGGATATGGGATGGGGCCATCCCTGCATAGCGTCCCGCGGGCATTCGATCAGCTTTATGGTGTTATCCGGCATGTTATTCCATTCTTTGCTTCATGGCTTCGTACAGGATAATTCCCGCCGCTACGGACACATTGAACGATTCAAAGTCCCCGGCCATGGGTATCTTAAAGACGATATCGGTAGCCTTTAACAGGGACGGATGTACGCCTTTGTCCTCCGATCCCATGATCACGGCCACCGGCATCCGAAGATCGCATTTATGCAACGGAGCGTCCGCCTTCATTTCGCTCGCGGCCACGCTTATGCCGTTGAGATGCAGGAGGTCCACCGCTTTCAGAAGACTGTCCACCCGGCATACGGCTATCTTTGCAAAAGCCCCGGCAGAAGACTTCACCGCCTCTTCATTAAGCGGCGCTACCCCCTTATCGGGCAGGATGAGCGCCTGGGCGCCGCAACATACCGCGCTGCGCGCTATGGCGCCGATGTTGCGCACATCCGTAATGGCGTCCAGCAGGAGAAACAACGGAACCTTGCCCTGCTCCACCACATGCGAGATCACGTCCTGCAGGTCGAGATAACGGACCAGCCCGCCGATGGCGATACAGCCCTGATGATTTACCGTGCCGGGGCGACGGTAAGCGCCGCTCATGCTGTTGAGTTTCTCTGCCGGCACCCGGTTTACCGGTACCTGCTGCTCATCCGCCAGCTGCAGCAGCTCCTGCACGGCGGGCCCGCCGGCATTCCGCTGCAGGAAGATCCGTTCGATAAGCTGCCCGCTTCTGAGGGCTTCCATAACCGGCTGACGGCCGATGATCAGTGCCGGCTTCCGTTTTTGCATGCCGTATGTCATAATAATTGTCCCTCGAGTATCATAATCTTCACTTTGAGCAAAGCCGACACCGTCAGCGAATCCGTGATCTCTCCTTCTTCCAGCATCCGGTAGGCGGCTGAAAAGGGAAGTCTTTTCAGGGTCAGCTGCTCCGTTTCTTCCGGCTGCGCCTGGTGCCGCGTCAGCTCCCTGGCCAGGTAGATGAGCCCGTATTCGTCGCTTACTGAATTGGAAAGATGCAGCTCCAGTAACCGGTCCCAGCGGGCGGCCTTCAGCCCGGTCTCCTCCAGCAGCTCACGTTTGGCCGATTCCAGGGGATCGGCCTCTTCGAGCGGGCCTCCGCCCTCGGGGATCTCCCAGCTGTAGCGCTCCAGGGGAAAACGGTATTGCCCTACAAGGAAGATGTGGCCCTGATCATCCATCGCTACGATACCGATGGCCCGGTTCTTAAAATGTACCGTTCCATAAATACCGCGTCCGCCTCCGGGATTAATGACCTGGTGTTCGGCGACCGTGATCCAGGGGTTGTCGTATTGCTGACGACTGCCGAGAACCTGCCAGGGGTTGATGGTATCCTTATCCTGCATATTGCAAAGTAACTGCTTTTTTCCCCTTTTTCTTTGTTGTATCTTTGCCTCTCCATAAACCCCGCCTCCCGCGGAAAAAGGATATTACCGCTTCCGGCGCCGGGATTATGCTTTGCTCCGGTGATCATCCGGAACATACAGCACATATGAATACCGTACTACTAACCGGAGGAGCCGGCTTTATCGGCGGTCACCTTACCGAGCGGCTGCTGGCCGGCGGATACCGCGTGATCTGCGTGGACAACTTCGACGATTTCTATCCCGCCTCAGACAAGGAACATAATCTCAGCGGGGTATCCAACCATCCCAACTTCAGGCTGCTCCGGGAAGATATACTGGCGCTTACGCCGGACATGCTCGATGCCGCTACGGGCGACGGCAAGGTCGATATCATCGTACACCTGGCGGCCAAGGCCGGCGTACGGCCCAGCCTGGAGATGCCGGAAGCGTATTATCGCACCAACGTCTCCGGCACCCTCCATCTCCTGGAGCTGGCCCGGCGGAAAGCCATATCCCGTTTTATCTTTGGCTCTTCGAGCAGCGTGTACGGCGACAATCCAAAACAACCCTGGAAGGAAAGCGATACGGGACTGCGTCCCATCAGTCCCTACGGGGCCAGCAAGCTGGCGGGGGAAGAGATCGGCGCCGTATACGCGCATCTGTATGCGATACGGTTTATCGCCCTGCGGTTTTTTACCGTATACGGACCGCGGCAGCGCCCCGATCTGGCCATCCACAAATTCTACAACCGCCTCAGCCAGGGACAGGAGATAACACTATACGGTGACGGATCAACGGCGCGGGACTATACCTATATCGACGATATCGTGACGGGCATTGAAGCGGCAATGCAGTATGACAAAAACCCCTACGCCGTCTTTAACATCGGCAGCGGGCGGCCCTTGTCCCTGCAGGAAATGGTGACAGTACTGAGCGAAAGCATGCAGTGCAGGGCAAACATCCGTCATACCGGAGAACAGCCCGGGGATGTCAGAAAGACCTGGGCCGATCTGTCGCTGGCCCGGCAGGAGCTGCATTATAATCCCGGCATCTCCTTTCGGGAAGGCATAGCCGCATTTCTCGAATGGAAGAAGACTTCCGCTAACCCCACAAACCTTCATCCATGAAGGCGCAGACCAGGCTTCCGCTGTTGATAGCGGCGGGAATACTGCTTTTCTTTCTCCGGCTGGGGGGCACCAGCGTCTACCAGGTGGCCGAAGCGCGAAACGCCGAATGCGCCCGGGAGATGTATGAAAACGGGAATCCCGTTGTGCCGGTTTTCAACGGAGAGCTGCGCACCGACAAGCCTGCGCTGGAATATTTCGCCATGATGACCGCTTTTGCGGCCGGCGGCATCAGCGAAGGAAGCGCCAGGTTCTTTTCCGCGCTCTGTGGTCTGCTGGTGGTGATATTTACCTTCCTGCTGGCACGGAAATATGCCGGAGAGCGGGCAGCCTGGTGGTCTGCGCTCACGTTGCTGGCCTCCGTCCATACCATTGTCCAGTTTCGCCTGGCTACGCCCGACCCTTATCTTATCCTTTGCCATACCCTCTCGCTCTATTGCTTTATCGAAGGATGGCTTTCCCGCCGGCGAAGCTGGTGGATCGGCCTGTATTTCTTCCTGGGGCTGGCCATGCTGGCCAAAGGTCCCGTAGGCATCGCCCTGCCGGGGCTGACTATCTTCCTGTTCCTGCTGTTCAAAAAGCAATTCAGCTGGAAGGTGATCAAACGGCTGCAGCCCTGGTGGGGACTGCTGCTCATCCTGGTTGTGGCCGCTCCCTGGTATCTCCTGGTGCACCGGAAAACCGGGGGAGCCTGGACAAAAGGATTTTTCTTTGAGCACAATATCGGTCGCTTCAGCGATCCTACGGGCGGTCACGGCGGCATCTTCCTGCTTACGTTACTCTTTGTGCTCCTGGGCATGCTCCCTTTTTCCGTTTTTATCTTCCGCATCCTGCGGCACAGCTGGAAGCTGCGGAAAGAAAACGACCTGCTGCTGTTTGCCCTGATCGCCCTTTGTTGTGTGGTCGGTTTCTACATGCTTTCCCGCACCAAGCTGATCAATTATACTACCCCCTGTTATCCTTTTCTGGCCCTGCTCAGCGGACACTATCTTTCAAAGATCACGGCTCCGGGCGAGCTTCGGAGAAAACTGCTGCCGGAGCTGATTATTCTGCTTGTCTTCAGTCTGGCCATACCCGTGGGCATCTATTTCTGGACCCGCTCGCTGCCGGAGCTATCCGCTTTTGGCTGGATCGCTCTCTGCTTTTTATGCTTTCCTGCCGGTGTGCTGCTGGCCCTGTACCGCTACCGCCGCGGCGATACGGGCAAAAGCCTGACCGCTGTGGCGGGCGGATATATGCTGAACACGCTGCTGCTGTTTGCCTGGCCCTATCCCTTGCTGGATGCGCAGACGCCCATGCGAAAAGCCGAAGCGCTGCTGCAGGATGGCGCCCGGCCGGTAATGGTCTACAAGTCCTTTAACAATGCCTTCCTTTTCTATACCCGTTATCCCGTGACCGTTACCGATGAAACGGATAGTATAAGAAGCTTTATCCGGCAGCATCCGGACGGGCTGATCATCAGCGATACCGGTCACGGGGCTCCGCTGGACAGCCTGCCTGAACTGCAGCTGATCAGAAAGGACCACGAGATATTCAACTCGCATACTGCGGTGATCTATGGAGGAAAGGAAAAATATTGATCTTAAAAAACAAAGCCATGAAGCTTTCCGTTGTGATCACCTTGTTTAACGAAGCCGAAAATGTGGTGCTGCTGCTGGAGCGGGTAAAAACGGCGATGGCCGGCCAGGATTATGAACTGGTGCTGGTAGACGACGGCTCGCGGGACCAGACAGTAGCCCTGGCCCGGGAACATCTCTATGACAAGGTAAAGCTGGTTGTGCTGCAAAAAAACTACGGGCAGACCACCGCTATGGCGGCCGGCATCCGGGAAGCGCAGGGCGAATATATCGTCACGCTGGACGGCGACCTGCAAAACGATCCGGGGGATATCCCCATGCTCTATGAAAAGGCCCTCGCTGAAAACTGGGACGTGGTAGCCGGGCAGCGGCTGAACCGGAAAGACGGGCTGCTGCTCCGTAAGATACCCAGCCGCATCGCCAACTTCCTGATCCGGCGCATGACCGGCGTTCGCCTTCACGATTACGGCTGTACGTTAAAAATATTCCGGAAGGATATCGCAAAAAACCTCGGGCTGTACGGAGAGCTGCACCGGTTCATCCCCGTGCTGGCGGCCATGCAGGGCGCACGCATGACCGAAGTAGCGGTCCGGCATCATCCGCGGCTCTACGGCGAGTCGAAATACGGGCTGGGCCGAACCATCCGGGTGGTGAGCGACCTGCTGTTCGTTGTTTTCTTCCAGCGGTATTTTCCCCGCCCCATGCATTTCTTCGGACCGGCAGGCATGCTCATGTTCCTCGTGGGCCTGGTGATCAACGCCTACCTGCTGATCCTGAAACTGATGGGCAACCGTATCGGAGACCGGCCCCTGCTGATCCTGGGCGTCATCCTGCTGCTCGGAGGCCTGCAGATCATCCTTTTCGGCTTCCTGGCAGAGATCCTGATGCGCATTTATTACGAATCGCAGTCTAAGGAAAACTACAGGATCAAGGCGGTCCTCACCGGTAATGCCGCACTCAATGAATAAATGGCTGAAATGGACGCTGAAGATAGTAGTTACGGCGGCGGCCCTCTACCTCACCTTCCGGAAGGTGCAATGGCGGCAGACGGCGACGTTACTATTGTCTGCAGACGGGATATGGCTGCTGCCTGCCCTGCTCTTTTACAATGCATCCCAGTGGGCGAGCGCCTGGCGGCTGCAATATTTCTATGGCGCGCTGGAGTTGTTTCCCGGCTTTTATCTCAACCTGCGGCTGTATTACAGGGGCATGTTTTATAACCTGTTCCTGCCCGGCGGCATCGGGGGCGACGGGTACAAGATCCATTATCTGTTCCGCCGTTATCACAAGCCGGTAAGGGAGCTGCTCACCGCTACGCTGCTGGACCGGGTCAACGGACTGATTGTGCTGGGGCTGCTGATCGTGCTGATCGCCGGCAGCGGGCTCCTGCCTCAGGGACTGTTGCCTTTTCCGGCCTGGCTGCTGCCCGTAGCCTACCTGCTGGGGATGGTGTTGTTTGCCGCGCTGCTGCGCCGTTTTTTGGCCCGGTATTTCGAGGTGCTGCCCAGGACCACCCTAATCTCCGGGCTGGTGCAGGGACTGCAGCTGACTGCTATGATCTGCCTGATGAAAGCGCTGCATATTCATGGGCCGCTGTTGCCTTACCTGCTGCTGTTCCTCAGCAGTTCGATTGCTGCGGTGATTCCTTTTACCATCGGCGGCATGGGCGCCCGGGAGCTGGTTTTTATGGCCGGGGCTCCGCTGCTGGGCGCAGTGCCGGCGCAGGCCATTGCCGTGAGCCTGCTTTTCTTCCTGCTGACTGCCGTTAGCTCCCTGGCCGGCGGGTTTATAAGCGCAAGGAATGGCGACAACGCATCCTCCTGAATAAATAAGATTTGTTATCGCTGCCCGGCTCAAGCCAACGCTGCATTCTCCGTCTTTACAGGGAAGGGGAAGTTTCCACAAACAACCCAAGCGGCCCGGATGACATTTTTAACGGGCGGGACAAGAGGCCATCATTATCTCATGGAAGGGTACGGCCCAAACAGGGCGTCTGCCTACCGGGCGGCCTGCCGGTCGCTGCGGCGTCTTTTCCAGCCCTGGCGGTTCCCGCCTCCCGGTCTGTTGCTTCCTGTTGCGCTGCCGTTGCTTCCGGCAGATCTTCCGTTACCTCCGGCTGAATTTCCGTGACCTCCTGCCGGTCTTCCATGATGCCCGCGGGAGGGCTGCTGCGGTACCGGCTGCTGGGAAGCATTTATCACGCCGTCGTCATGATAGGGATGGGTTTCCACCACGGGGATGTTACGGGAAATGAGCTTGTGGATATCCCGCAGATAAGCCCTTTCCTCTCCATCGCAGAAAGAAAAGGCTGTGCCGCTGGCCCCTGCCCGGCCTGTCCGGCCGATACGGTGCACATATGTTTCGGGCACGTTGGGAAGCTCAAAATTGATGACGTGGGTCAGCTCGTCGATGTCGATGCCCCGGGCGGCGATATCGGTGGCCACCAGCACCCGCGTCTTCCGCGCTTTAAAGTTATTCAGCGCACGCTGACGGGCTTGCTGGGACTTGTTTCCATGAATAGCTTCCGCCGTGATACCTGACCGGTTCAGATCTTTTACCACCTTGTCCGCCCCGTGTTTGGTACGGGTAAACACCAATACCGTTTCGATCTCCTGCTGGTCTTTAAGCAGGTGAAGCAGCAGATGCTTTTTATCCTGTTTCTGCACAAAATAAACAGCCTGGCTGATGCTTTCTGCGGTCGAGGATACGGGGGTAACCTCCACCTTAACGGGATGGTCCAGTATGGCGCCGGCCAGCTTCTGGATCTCCGGAGGCATGGTGGCCGAAAAAAGCAGGGTCTGCCGCTGGTCCGGCAGCTGGGCGATCACGCGCTTGACATCATGCACAAAGCCCATGTCCAGCATACGGTCGGCTTCATCCAGTACAAAGAATCCAACGTCGCGCAGGCTGATATATTGCTGGTTGATCAGGTCCAGCAACCGTCCCGGTGTGGCCACCAGGATATCCACGCCTCTTTTCAGCGCCTGGGTCTGGGCATGCTGGGATACGCCTCCGAAAATAACGAGGTGCTTCAGATCGAGATATCGCCCGTAGGCCGCAAAGCTTTCATCGATCTGGATGGCGAGTTCCCGGGTAGGCGTCAGGATAAGCGCCTTTATGCGCCGGGGACCTTTGGCAGCGGATGCCCTTTCCTGGTGGAGCAGCTGCAGCAGCGGTATCGCAAAGGCGGCCGTTTTGCCGGTGCCCGTCTGGGCGCAGCCCAGAACGTCCCGCTGCTGAAGGATCAGCGGAATGGCTTGTTGCTGGATAGGTGTGGGTGTAGAATATCCTTTATCGCCCAGCGCTTTCAGCACCGGCGGGATAAGCTGTAATGATTCGAATGACAAATTTTTAATTTTTGGTGATTGAAATGGTGGTAAGGCTGCTGGTCGGGACCTGCACTTTACCCGCCTTACACATCATGCCTGCACGAAGCTTTGAGGACAAAACACAACAGGTGAGCATATAAGTGCTGCAAAGGTAATCAAAAACGGCGGATAATTGGCCTGCATTTTGATCTGTTTTTATCCTATTGTTTCACAACCATTTAAACCATCTGATCATGGCAAAGTATTCAAAAAAAAGCGGGGACAAGGTTGAAAAGGCCCTGCACGAAATGAAGGAGGGCAAGCTGAAGAGCGGCGGAAGCGGTAAAAAGGTGACCAGCCGTAAGCAGGCTATCGCGATCGGTCTGTCCGAAGCGCGGGAAGAAGGCGCCAAAGTCCCGAAGAAAGCATCTTCCAAAAAATCGGCTTCAAAGAAGTCGTCCTCAAAAAAGTCATCTTCAAAGAAAGCATCGTCGAAGAAATCGTCTTCGAAGAAAAGCAGCGTCAAAAAGAAAAGCAGCAAGAAATAAGCCTATCCTTCAGCCTGATGCATTCCGCCCCTGTACCCTTTTTCAGCAATGGGATATCAGGGGCGGATATATTTTTGTTCAGTTTACAAAGCGGTACATGCTCAGGAGGTTCCGGACCGCGTCATCCTCCTGGGAATTATAACGGGCGAAGTCGATCCCTGCCGTAAGACGGTTGAGGGTGTTATAAGCGATGATTTCATAATAGTCTATTTTACGGGAAGCAAGCAACAACCCGATATCACGGATATTGTCGTCGTATGGCGCATGGATCAGCTGGCGGATCTCGCGGAGAAGCCCTTCCATGGCATAACAGGTTTTCCCGCCCGGGGGCCTGCCCCACAGGGCAAAGATATCTTCCAGGCGGCGGATATGATCCAAGGTCTGCCGGTGGTGCAGGTCAAAGAAATCCCAGAGTTCGGATGAAGAAGATACGGAGCGCATTTCGGCAATCACCCCCAGCAGCTCCTGCTCCGCCCAGTAGGTCTTTTCGAGCAGGTTAAAGAAGAGCCTGGACAAATCTGCCTTCCTGCCAAAGGAAAGATAAACGGTCTTGTTTTCTCGGATATAGCTCATCGGGAATGATTTTGTCGGTTATTATTGGCATATCCCCTTCTCTTACTGAAATGATCCAAAACTTATACCAAGGCCGGCTTTTTCCTGTCGCTTCCGGCATGCAGACCGGTCCCGCCTGCACAAAACCGGGAGACACCCTTTAGGCCCCCGCGGCCCCCTTTTCGGAAAAGGACGTAGAAAAATATCCCCGGTCCGGAAAATACCGCCTCACTGTAACGGATATGGCTCCCGCCGGTCTGCTGCCGCCAAAGTACAACCAGCAAGCCGCAAATTCGGTGGCCGGCCGGAGGAGCAGCCCTTACGCAATACCGTTCCCTCCCCCAATGAAAAGCGGCTGTTCGTTCCGCTCCGGAAGGAAGAATCGGCCTGGTTCCGGAAAGAACAGCAATTTTTTTCCGGGAGCTCCCGGAAGGAAGAAAATGAGTATTTGCAAAATGAAATGAATCCGTTAACTTTGCCACCCCGATGACCCACCAGATACCCCCTTGAAGTCAGGGCCAGCGGGACAAAAATTTCGGGGAGTAGCTCAGCCCGGTTAGAGTACACGTCTGGGGGGCGTGTGGTCGCTGGTTCGAATCCAGTCTCCCCGACAGCAAGAAAGGCTCATGCGAAGCATGGGCCTTTTTATTTGGAGCGGATGGTAGAAAGCTTGCTTTCGGACAGCAGCGACAAATAAAAGCTGCAAAGCAGGCCTTTCCTGCTGTTTCCCCTTCCTCTTTGGATCAGTGCAGCTAATCCAGTCTCTCCGACAGAAAGAAAAGTGAAAATCGCCGCAGGCAATCCGATCTCCCCGACCCGGCCGGACAAGTTGGAATTTTCTCCGGGAACCACAGCATTAGATTCTGTATTACCTTTGCGGAATATAACTGCTAATCTAATTCAATGAAGAATATTTTTTCCGGGGAGTTTAAAATCGGTATCCTGGGGGGCGGACAGCTTGGGAAGATGTTGCTGCAAAAAGCACACGATTTTAACTTGCATATTGCAGTACTGGATCCTTCTGCTAATGCGCCGTGCAGAAATCTCTGCAATCGTTTTGTACAAGGTGATTTTAAAGATTTTAATACGGTTTATAATTTTGGGAAAGACCTCGACCTTATCACTATAGAATTTGAAGATGTGAATGTGGAAGCGCTCGAAGCGCTTGAAAGAGAAGGGAAGCAGGTCTATCCCCAGCCTGCTGTGTTAAGGATCATTCAGAACAAGGGGTCACAGAAGTCATTTTATCAACAGCACAAAATTCCCACTTCGCCCTTTGTGCTGATAAAGAACCGCGATGATATCGCTCAAGCCGATATTGATTTTCCCGTATTTCAAAAGTTGCTTACTTCCGGCTATGATGGCTATGGTGTACAATTTTTAGAAAATAAAAACACCCTTCAAAAAGCCTTCGATGCACCCAGCGTTTTGGAACAAAGCGTTGATCTGGAAAAAGAGCTTTCCGTAATAGTAGCCAGAAATGCCAAGGGTGAAGTCGCGCATTTTCCTCCGGTAGAGATGGAGTTCAATCCTGAAGCCAATATGGTTGCATATCTTTTCTCCCCGGCCGGCATTTCTCCCGAAACGGAAAAGAAAGCGGTTTCAATAGCAAGAACTATCGTCGAGAAAATGAAAATGGTAGGGTTACTGGCCGTGGAAATGTTCCTTTCAAAAAAAGGAGAATTGCTGGTAAACGAAGTGGCGCCAAGGCCACACAATAGCGGCCACCAAAGCATTGAGGGAAACAGCACATCACAATATGAGCAGCATTTGCGGGCTATTCTCAACCTGCCGATCGGCAATACTGCGATTATACAACCTTCCGTAATGGTAAATCTGTTAGGGGAAAAAGGCTATCGCGGCAAAGCTATTTATGAAGGCGTGGAAGAGGTTTTAAAAATAGACGGCGCTCATATCCATTTATATGGAAAATATGAAACAAGGCCATTTCGTAAGATGGGACATGTCAGCATTGTAGCTCCTTCATTGGAAGAAGCAAAAATGAAGGCTAAAAAAGTAAAAAGCGCATTAAAAGTAATCGCATAAAATACAACCCAAAAATGGAAGCAAAAGTAGGCGTTATTATGGGCAGCCAATCCGATCTCCCGGTGATGCGGGGAGCAACAGAAATGCTCGAAAAATTTAATATCCCTTATGAAGTTGAGATCGTTTCTGCGCATCGTACTCCTGAAAAAATGCTTGCCTATGGAAAAGAAGCAGAAAAGAAGGGTTTGAAAGTAATTATCGCAGGGGCGGGAGGCGCAGCTCACCTGCCTGGAATGGTGGCGGCAACTTCTACTTTACCGGTAATCGGAGTACCGATAAAATCCAGTAATTCTATAGATGGTTGGGATTCCGTTTTATCTATTTTGCAAATGCCGAACGGAGTACCCGTAGCTACCGTGGCACTGAATGCTTCAAAAAATGCAGGCCTGCTTGCGATACAAGTTTTAGCCACAGCCGACGTATCCCTAATGAAAGCACTTTACAACTATAAGGAAGAGCTGAAAGAGCAGGTGGCCAAGATGAATAAGGATTTAGACAAGTAAGGCCGGGATGAGCCTTTATCTCCGCTAAAACGCCAACTCCCCTGTGTCAATATCAATAATTGTAGTGTCGCATTTAGCCGCTTTTATTTTGAAAATGACGGCTTAGTCCTGCACTATGCGCAGGCTAATAATTATAGCAGGTACTTCTCCATATAAAGTTTATATTTACTTAAGCGGCCGGGAAACGGATCAGTGGTACTGAGCAGGTGTCGTATACAGCATATTAAATTATCATTATGATGAGGCGGATTGGCCAAAGAAGCCGAAAATATATACATCTTTATGATACATAAATCCTGATACAGGGTCGGTTCCTTCTCAAAAGCCTTAAATCAACGGTATGGTCGAATCAACTATCAAAATCAGGCCATTTCTGCCTGTTTTATTGTTGGCAATCTGCTGCCATATTCAGATTACCGTATATGCACAAAACGGCAATACCATAAAGGGGCAGGTAAATGATGAAGACGGACAACCGGTTGCCGACGCCACTGTTCTTGCAAAGAACCAAACCACCGGCGGAACTTCCGTTACACAAACAGATTCTTCGGGGATCTTCACTTATCGCAATTTACCCGAAGGAGGTTCTTATTCATTTATGATTTCACGGATAGGTTTTCAACCGCAGACCCTATCTGGTTATAGCATACCCTCCGACACCGTCATCTCTTTAGTGATCAGGCTAAAATCGACAGCGAACGATTTAAACGAAGTTATTGTTACCGGACGTGCCGGCGCAAGAAATCGGACCAAACTCGAAACAAGCTATTCGGTGACGGATATAGGGTACAATGCGCTTAGCCTGCAGGCTCCCACAAGCGTTACCGAGACCTTAAAATCAGTACCGGGTTTCTGGGTTGAATCGTCCGGAGGTGAGGCGAGCGGAAATGTAAGGGCAAGAGGCGTGCCTGTGGACGGTTACGGATCGATCCAGTTACTGGAAGACGGCATTCCCGTACAGCACGATCCGGCATTAGGCTATCTGAATGCGGACCAGGCATTCCGCTTCGACGAAACCATTCAATCTATTGAAGTTGTTCGGGGCGGCCCTTCTTCTGTCTTTTATTCAAATGCACCGGCAGGAGCAGTAAACTACATTCCCCGCACCGTCGGCAATAGAACGGAAGGTATTTTTAAACTAAGTCTGGGAAGCGATAATCTTTATCGAGGAGACTTTTGGGTAGGAGCCCCTATCGGTGACGGATGGAAGTTTGCTACAGGAGGGTTTTACCGCGTCGGGACAGGAGTACGCGATCCAGGCTACAGCGGCAACCATGGCGGACAGATCAGAGTCTCTATCGGTAAGAAATGGGAAAAATCATCGTTCGATGTTGATTTTAAGCATTTGGACGATGATGTGGTTTTTTATTTAGGTATTCCTATGACGCATAAAAACGGCAAAATAACAGCTGTACCCGGATTTAACGGCAACTATGGAACAGTGGCAGGACCGGAAACAGAAAAAGTAAATATGATTCAGGGAGACGGCAGCACTTACAATTTTGACAATACGGTTGGCACGGCTGTAAAAAGAAACCAGCTGACCGCTAAGTTTAAGACTGAGCTTTTTAATGACTGGATTTTAAAAAATACGCTTCGTTACGATAACACACAAACACAGCGTAACGGCGTATATCCGAATTCTTTAGAAAGCGCCGATTCGCTTCTTTCAAGTCAAGCAGGGCTGATAGCGACCGTTCCGGGCGCGCAGAAATTGGCTTTGCGCTATGTAACTACAGGCACGCCGTTTAATGCTGCTGACCAAAACGGCAACGGTCTTGTTATCATAGGAGGGATGAGAGGCCTTACATTACCGGTCAGGGAAGTTACAAATGATTTTCATGTCTCGCATGTTTTTGTTACAGGTTCCTCAAAGCATGATTTTAACTTCGGATACTATTACGCTCATTTCGATGAAGACTTCAACCGGTATTCCTCAAGCGCATTACTGGATGTTCAGGATAATGCAAGATTGCTGGATCTTGTAGCCGTCGGCGCCAATGGAGACACCCTAAAATCATTTACCGATAACGGAATATACCAATACGGATATGAGTTTGCGGATGCTCACGGCGAACAGACAACCCATGCCGTTTATATAAGTGATGAATGGCAGATAACGAATGCGCTGCGTATTGACGGCGGATTGCGTTGGGAGAATGCACAGACGGAAGGCATTGTAGAAAAGACAAAGGTTGCAAACTTAGGAACTTTTGCTACCTCTAAAATATTAACCGGAAGCGGAATATTCCAAAGCTATAACCGGCATTTTAACTACACCACGTGGACACTGGGAGCAAATTATCAGTTTTCGGATAACATGGGCGCATTCGCCAGATATACTTCTGCCGCACGTATTCCCGGGCTGGGCGCTTATGTAACCAATGCTACTGCAGCGCCTGTTACCCAAACAATGAAACTCGGCGAAATAGGATACAAATACAGCGCTTCTAAACTTTCCTTTTACGGTACAGGATTCTGGACAAAATATAATAATGTAGGCTTTACAAACTATGTTTTTAATCTGGACGGATCTAACACGCAAGAAAACCTCTATGCAAATACACAGACTTTCGGCCTTGAACTTGAAGCTGGCTATTATCCTGTAAAATGGTTTGATATTTCAGCAACATCTACATTACAGCATGCCCAATATAAGGGATATGTCTATACCGATAATTCCGGGAACTTAATCAATTATAACAACAACCAGCTCATCAGGATACCGGCAGCCTCGTTAAGAGTGGTTCCGGGGTTTAATCTTTTTGCCGACCATCTTCGCCTGCAAACTGTAATAGAATACGAAGCAAAACGCTATGTAGATGTTGCAAACTCAGTGGTTCTTCCAGGCTATACAAAAATTGATATAAATGCTCAGGCAAATCTCACGGACAAAATCTCGATTTTCGGGGTTATAGATAATCTTGGTAATTCCTTAGGTCTTACCGAAGGGAATCCGCGCCAGGGAGAGTTCCAAAGCAGTGATGCAGGTGCCACTTCATTCATAGCACGTCCATTGCTTGGCAGAAGCTTTAAAGTTGCTTTCAGGTATAAGTTTTAAGATCACTGTAATACTTGAATACCTCCGCCGGCGGTTGATGCTACAAAGCATCACGGGCGGAGCGGGAATCTCTTTTTTCTGCCTTTAGGACGAAAATTATAAAAATTGTTTGGAAATAATAATTTTCGTCCATAAATTCGTGTACGTACACGCTCCGTCTGATCAGCAACCACCCGGAAATTGCTTTGGCGTGCCCATAGAGAATGCAGCGTTCTGATAGACCAGGCAGCATACGAAAGGGAATGGACCGCCTTTTGCACAAGTGGTCTTCTCTCCTATTAATGTCATGAAACGTAATATGGATAAGGGATAAGTAGAAAACATACCTATAGAATATAGCAAGAAGTCCCGGTCGTAAAGAGCACTGACGGCAGCGTGGAAATAGTCCTTTTTTGTCTTTCGTGATGGAAACATAAATTTTTACCGGAAATAATAATTTCCGTCTATAGGTACGTGTACGTACACGATTTTACGATCCGAGTGGCTTCTCCGGCTATAGTGCAAGCAGTAAGTAGGATTTCGTATTTGATATCATGCCATTATAAACCTTTAATGCGTTAAGTTCTACTTTTTATGACAACATCATTTTTCCTTCGAAGGAAGACATGGAAAACTTTCTTCATCCTCTTCTTCGGTGCATTTTCGTCCGCAAGTGCGCAAAAGAAAACTATTACGGGAACGGTTTATTCCTCAACAGACCGGAATCCGATTCCCGGTGTGACTGTACAGATACAACATTCAAACAACGGAGCGGTTACCAATGCCGCGGGACAATTTCAACTTGAAAACGCCTCGGCAGCCGACACCCTGATTGCTACCTATGTAGGCTATGAGGTGAAAAAAATCCCCGTGGGAAACCAGACTACTTTAGAGATGTCCCTTTCTCCCAGCGCTTCACAGCTGGACCAGATCGTAGTAATCGGATACGGAACGGCAAAGAAAAAGGACCTAACCGGCGCAATTACCAGAATCGACATGAGCGATAAGATGAATAACGCGAATGTCAATCTTCTTCAGAGCCTGGCCGGAGCCGCTGCCGGTCTGAATGTAGACCAGGGAGGAGGAGCTGCCGGCAACCCGGGCTTTTCTATCAGGGGACAAACATCCCTGTCCGGTTCTGTTCAGCCGCTGATTGTACTGGACGGCGCCATTTTCTACGGAAATATAGACGACATCAATCCCAATGATGTAGAATCGGTAGATGTGCTTAAAGGCGCCAGCGCAGCAGCCGTGTATGGCCGCCGGTCCGCAAACGGTGTCCTGATCATTAATACCAAAAAAGGGAGAGCAGGAAAATCTGTCTTTTCCCTCAGCGCATATGCCGGTTTCCAGGGGATGACGAACAACCCGGTCCGGGAAATGAACGGAGATGAGTTTGCGCTCAGACTGCTTGACTGGACCTGGGAAAGGGATGTATATAATTGGTATGCAACCCATCCTACCAGTGAGGCGGGAAGACCCGCGAGGCCTGATGCAACCGACAGGGAGACGGTAGCCTCCTTTCTGAGAACCCCTGAAGAAAAGAAAAACTATCTGGCAGGAAAGGGGACCGATTGGGTGGATGAGGTGCTGCGCCAGGCCCCGATGCAGAACTACGACATCAGTCTGACCGGGGGCTCTAAAGATGGCATAACCTATTATTTGTCCGGTTCGTTCTCAAACATAAAAGGTATCCAGAAAAATGATCAGTTTAAACGGTCTACCGTACACAGCAGCTTAAGCGACAAGATAAACGACTGGCTGGAGATCGGATTGGACGCTACCTACAGCCACCGGGATAACTCAGGTATTCCGGCCAGCCTGAGCGCGGCAAGGGTGGCCAGTCCGCTGCAGCTGAATAATCCTTTGGGAAGTCCCGATTATCAGATTTATTTGGGCGGGGAATTGTATCAGGTTTACCCGCTTGTATATACTTATGCAGATAATTCGGATATAAGGACCAACCTGTTCTCAGTGGGAACGATCAATATCAACATTCCCTGGGTAAAGGGACTGAAATATACCCTGCGATATTCCCGTCTGCATCAAACAGAGAACAACAATACCTTTTACAGTGACAAAACCATCAATGGGGTGGATAATAATGGCGAGGCGGTAAAAAATCCGATTGAATCCAATAACTGGATCCTGGATAATATCGTTAACTATTCCAATTCATTCGGAGACCACGAGATAAATGCCACGCTCCTTTTCAGCCGGGAAAAAGGAACGGGCAGCTCTTCCACGCTTTCTGCCACCGACTTTGGCATCGAAAACCTCGGATATAACGACATGGAGCTGGGTCAGTTTCCCGTGGTTGCTTCGACGGCTTATGAAGAAAACAGCCTCTCCTACATGGCCCGGGGGAACTATAGCTACCGGTCAAAATACCTGCTTACCGGGACGGTTCGTAAAGACGGCTATTCCGGTTTTTCACCCAATCACAAATGGGCGACGTTTCCTTCCGTAGGCGCAGGATGGGTGCTTACAGAAGAACCCTTTCTGAAAGATAAAGGGTTTTATCTGAAGCTCAGGCTTTCTTACGGTATCAACGGGAATCAGGGAATAGGAAGATACGCCAGCTTTTCTCAAATGAATACCTATGATTATGTGTATGGCTCACAGACCGCCATCGGCATTTATCCCACCACATTGGGCAATAAAGAATTGACCTGGGAGAAAACCAGTTCTACGGACCTCGGAATCGACTTTAACTTTTTGCACAACAGAATTGCAGGCTCCGTTGATCTTTACACCGGCAAGACAAAGGATGTATTGGTTGAAAGGCAGATACCCAGGGCCTCCGGATATACTTCCGTATGGTCGAATCTGGGACAGATCAGTAATAAGGGGATCGATCTGGAGATCAATAGCGTAAATGTCAAAGGCGCTTTTAACTGGACGACCAAATTTACCTTCTCCCTGAACAGGAATAAGATCCAAAGATTGTACGGAGACGGAGGGGATAAGGATATCGGTAATTCCTGGTTTGTGGGAGAACCTATTAAATCCATATACGATTATAAGATATTGGGGGTATGGCAGGAGCAGGATCTTTTCAATAAAAACATTTATGAAGGATGGTATCCGGGACAGTTTAAATATGCAGATATAAATAATGATGGAAAGATCGAACCGGTCAACGACAGGGAAATAATCGGATATGCGTCGCCAAGTTACCGGTTCAGCCTTGCCAATATGCTATCCTATAAAAACTTCACGCTTTCCATTTTTATTAATTCTATTCAGGGCGGGAAAAAATACTATTTAGCCAACAATTTCGCGATGGTCAACCCCGCTTATGATTTTTCATTCCGGATGAATACGCCGGCCATTAATCCGTATTGGAGACCGGATAGGCCGACCACGAATACGACCGGGATCTATAACACGCCGCCGGTTGAAAGCGGCATCTATCAAAGCAGGAGCTTTGTAAGGCTGCAGGATATCTCCCTGAGCTATTCCCTGCCGAGCGAGCTGATCCATAAAATTAACATACAGAGCGCCCAGGTATATGTATCCAGTAAAAATCCCTACGTCTGGACGAAATGGCAGGGATGGGATCCCGAAACCGGCACGAGCGATACCCCACTTATGAGAAATATCATTTTCGGACTAAGACTGAGCTTTTAGCGCTTCCAGATCCATTAACCCTGCGTTCTATCAAATTTAAATTGCCAAGTCATGTATAGAAGTATAAAGATAACCGACCTGAGATATGGAATATGGCTTATTATGGCTGTATTGGCCCTATCCGTTTCATTCACTTCATGTAATCAAAATATCCTCGATGAGGAGCCGCTTGATTTCCTCACACCGGAGAATGCCTATGTGGACGAGGCGGGTGCGGAAGAAGGCATAAATGCTATTTATGGAAGAGTGGCTTTCCACTATTTTTCCTATTCTGATTTTGGTGTGATGATGTGGGCGACTATGGGATCAGACGAAGGATATACAGGTGAAGACCCCTCTTTTACCGTTTATCTTAATTCATATAAGCTCATGACGCCCACCTCCAGATGGGTCGTGGATACCTGGAATGCCGGGTTCGAAATTATCAATATGGCCAATGTGCTGATTGATAGAATTGAAAAAGCCGACTCTTCCTTATTCAAGAATGGCGCCGAAGGCAAAAACGAATACATTGCCGAAGCCAGGTTTTTCAGGGCCTGGTCGTACCGGTATCTCGTATCGACCTATGGAGCGGTTCCGCTGCTGACCCAACCGGTACAGGAGGCAAAAGTGGATTTCAGACGTGATTCTGTAGATAAGATCTACGGACAGATGGTGGAGGATTACCAATTTGCAGCCACTCATTTACCCAAGCCCGGACAGGAGGCCGCACCGGGCCGGCTGACCCAGGGCCCTGCCTGGCATTATCTCGGTGAAACGTATCTGGAAATGCATAAACCGGACTTGGCCGTTCAGGCCCTTTCCCATGTGGTTGATGATTACAACTATCATCTGATGACCAACCGTTTTGGAACAAAGCTCGGGCATGATATTTTTGGAGACGGAGATGCTTATTATGATCTTTTTACCAATGGCAATCAAAATTTGCAGGAGAATACCGAAGCAATGTGGGTAATACAGGTAGAACCCTTTATTGAGGGCGGCGGCATGTTATCTACGGCCTATATCTTCGGGCCGCGTTACTTCGATATAGGACCGACTCCCGATAATCAAAAAGCCATTTTAGGAGGAATGTATAACGGGGCGTATACAGGCTATTCGGATACGTTAAGTCGCGGTACGGCGGAATGTCGCGGAACAAACTACATCTATTATGATATATGGGGCAATGCAAAGGGAGATACCCGGCATGAGAATTATAATATGCTGAAGCATGTGTATTGTGACAATCCCGCTTCTAAATATTATAAAAAGCCAATGGACGAATGGATCCATGATTACGGACCTTCCCGTCCCAATATGCTGGACACCACCAAGATCATCTGGCCGGCGATACATACCAAATTCCTGGACCCGTTCAATTATCCCACATTGCCTTCTTTAGGCGGGGCAGGAAGAACTTTTAAAGACTGGTATGCCTTGCGCTTTGCCTCCACATTACTGCTGCGGGCTGAAGCCTATGTCGATATGAACCGGCCGGACCTTGCCGCAGCAGACATCAATAAGGTCAGGGCAAGGGCGCATGCGGCGCCGGTAAATCCGGGAGATGTTACTATTGACTATATATTGGATGAGCGGGCCAGGGAGTTATACGGCGAGGAGTGGAGACTGGTTACCTTACGCCGTACGGGAAAGTTTTATGAAAGGGTGAAAAAATATAATGACAACCCTCTGTTTCCCGGCGCTGAAGTTCAGCCTTTCAATATGCTCTGGCCCATTCCCCAGCAGGAAATTGATCTGAACAGCGGCGCTGATTTTCCGCAAAATCCGGGGTATTGAACTTAATCGGCGGGATTATATGACTTACAGGACTTCCATGGCTTTAATCGCGTTGCTCGTATTCCTGTCCGGCGCCATCATTCCCCAAAACCATACCCTGCTTTCCTATATCGATGCTTCAGGGCGGTCCAGGAGGATAAAAACCAAAGCAGAATGGAAAATAAAACAGCGCCAGATACGCGACAGCATGCAGGCCGTCATGGGGCCGCTACCCGACAGGAGCCATCTGCCGCCCATGAACATTCAATATATCGATAGTTTAAACGGGGGGAATTATTTCCGGTACACGATAACGTTTACCGTAGCGGAGCATGAAAATATCTCCGCTTATTTATATGTCCCTGTCCGACCCGGCGCCGGCGATAAATTTCCCGCTATGCTCGCCCTGCACCCGACCGGCCCGCTCGGGAAGAAGATCGTCGACGGGCAGGGCGATCTGCAAAACCGGGCCTATGCCAGGGAACTGGCAGAAAGGGGTTACGTGGTGATCGCGCCGGATTATCCCGATTTCGGCGACCTGAAAGATTATGATTTCAAAACAGACCGGTACTTGTCGGGAACAATGAAAAACGTCTTCGATGACATGCGCTGTATCGACCTGCTCCAGGAAAGGGCTGATGTCGACCCCGGACGCATAGGTGTGATCGGACATTCGCTGGGCGGGCACAGCGCGATGTTCGTCGGCGCATTTGATACCCGGCTGAAAGTAATTGTATCCAGTTGCGGCTGGACTCTCCTGCATGATTATTTCAACGGAGACCGGGAAGCGGAAAAGAAATACGGCGGTAAGCTGTGGCCCTGGGCCCAGGAACGATACATGCCTTTATTCCGGGATAAATATGATCTTGATCCCGACAAAGTACCTTTTGACTTCGACGAGGTGATCGCTGCGATCGCCCCCAGGGCTTTTTTCTCCAATTCTCCCCTGCATGATGCCAACTTCAACGTCGACGGCATAAGGCAAGGAATAGTCCGTGTGTCAAAAGTATATGACTTTCTGCATGCGCGGGGCAATCTTCAGGTCTGTTATCCGGAGAGCGAGCATGATTTCCCAACGGAAGCCCGTTTACAGGCATACCGGTTCATTGACAAAATATTAAATCATACAGCAGTCCATCCCTCACAGATCAAGTAGAAAAATTTCCTTTTAAGATGACGAAGCGGTTATCAGTGATAGTATTAAGTATGATCTTATCACCGGTGGGGGCATCGGCGCAGTATAAGTCAACCTGGGTCGTCGAAAATCCGCACGCCCAATGGCAAGCCCGGGATTCCCAGGGTGAGCTTGTCTTCAAGAGCCGGTTATGGATCCTGGGCGGATGGTTCGATTCTTATGCAAAACCGCCCCGGGATGTATGGAGTTCCGGAGATGGACGGTCCTGGAAGCTCGTCAATAAATCGGCGCCCTGGATACACAGTGATCTCGCGATGTCTGTGGCGTTTAGGAATAAGATGTGGATGATGGGAGGATGGTATAACGGAAGACTGAAAGGGCATTCGGCTTCTAATGAAGTATGGTCGTCCAAAGATGGCGTTCATTGGAAATTGAAGACAAAACAGGCAACCTGGACGCCGAGATTAGCGGCGGCCCTGATCGTATTTAAAGGAAAGCTCTGGTTGCTGGGCGGTACGGAAGATTATTATTTCGGGGATGCAAAGAGTCTTAAAAACGACGTATGGTATTCATCCGATGGTAAAAACTGGAAGCTCGCAACCGGCCACGCCCCCTGGTCGCCCCGCGCCTATCTGCAGGCAGCGGTACTCAACGGGAAATTGTATATTTTCGGCGGCGGAAATTATGTCCCGGAATATCATGCCCGAAACGATGTCTGGAGTACGGAAGACGGCGTCCACTGGACCGAAGTCTGTCATCAGGCTCCATGGCATGAAAGGATATGGTTCTCTTCAGTAGTATACCGGAACTGTATATGGGTCATGGGCGGATGGTCAAATGATCCGTCGAAAAACTGGTCCGACATCTGGTATTCCAAAGATGGTAAGGATTGGAAAGAACTTAAACCGGCGGTAACCTGGCAGGCAAGACATGAAGCTTCCGCATTTGTTTTTGATGATAAGATATGGATAGCCGGCGGCAATACCCCACCGCTCGTCAATGACATCTGGTCGCTGAAGCTACCCAAAGACTGGTAATTACAAGTTGCCCCCTCCCTCAAAATCGGCTTTGTGAGATATAAATTCCGCCGATAAATATCGTACTATTGCAATGCAAATTCGATGATCTCAGCGGCTGAATACGACAGGTATTGAAGCCGGGCCGATCCCTGTTTATACAAAGCTTATTTTTATAACATCGCCAAATAATGAAGCAAACGATTTTTCTGCTTTTTATCGGTATCTATCTTATACCCGACAGCAGCTACGGACAAAACGGAAGGATCCAAACAGACAACCGGTTAAAAACATTTATGGATACTGCGGTACAAAAAGCTGCCGTTGCATACATGCAGGACGGGAATGCAAACGGAATTTCAATTGGCATTTATTACCGGGGAAACAAATACGCATACAACTATGGAGAAGTAGAAAAAGGCAGCGGAAAGTTGCCTACCGCGCAAACCTTTTATAACTTGGGATCAGTGGCCAAAACCTTTATAGCCACCATGCTTTCGGAAGCCGTAATAGAGCACAAAGCCAATCTCAAAGATGATATCCGGAAATATTTACCGTACCCATATCCTAATTTACAATATCAAGGTCATCCGGTCAGGTTGGTGGACCTCGCCAACCATACCTCCGCCCTGCCGCTGCAGTTTCATGTCTTTCCAGAAGCTATTTTAGACAGTATCGGAAAATTAGACCGGGCAGCGCAAACCCATTATTTTAACGGCTACAATGAGGACAGCCTGCTTGCCGATCTGCATCATATAAAGCCAGACACCATCCCCGGTTTTAAGTACCAGTACAACGGAAATGCAATGCTGCTTTTACAACTTTTGATAGAAAGGATTTATCATCAACCCTACGAACAGGTTGTCACGCATTATTTGAAGACTAATTTGGGAATGCATCATACAAAGACATGGCTGACCGACGATGAAATAAAACAGCTTGCCCAGGGATATGATGCCCATAACACGCCCCAGCGTTATATAAATTATACAGGATTTACAGGCGGACCATCCATGAACGCTACGGTCAGCGACATGCTTATTTACCTGCAGGCAAATATTGAGGAGAAAGACCGTGCGGTTAAACTTACCCACCGGATTACATGGGGAAATAAAGATGGCTTTGCCATAGGATTGGGATGGATGATGAATACCAGCGACGGTGAAGAATATGTCTTCCATGAGGGGCATACAGGAACCGGATTTAATACACATTGCATCTTTTATCCGAAGCAAAAAACGGGAATCATTATCATCGTAAACGACAACATCAACCAGGACAATGTAAGCCGGATGGGCGACGCGATAAAAGCCGCGCTTGATAAACAAACGAAATGATGTTAAAAGCTGCTGAAAAAAACCAAAGACGGCGTAGCCAGCGCACCGCCGCACGCTTATCGGCTGACTGTTACCGGCTTTGAAAATCCTTTACATTCGCTTTTGTCACGAGCTGAAAAGGGATGTAGTTAATGTGTTTTACAGTATCCCCCCGGATAAGCCGGCAGGCAAGGTCAACCGCGGAAGCGCCCTGTCCCCCGGCATCCTGATAAACGGTGGCGATCATCCTGCCGTCAGCCACTGCCCGCAATGCATCTTGGATGGCGTCTATGCCGATTACATGGATCGTATGTTGCTTCCCCGCTCCTGCTATCGCTTTGGCAACCCCCAGCGCCATCTCGTCATTTTCCGCAATGACGGCATTGACCTCACGATTGGAAGAAAGTATGTTCTCCATTACCGACAGCGCAGCGGATCTGCTCCAGTTAGCGGTCTGATCGGCTGTAATCTTGATGTCCGGGAACCTGGAAACGATCTCCCGTATGCCTTTGGTTCGCTGTACTTCCGCGGAATGGCCATATACACCGTGAATCAGGACAATATTCCCCTTTCCGTTGAGTACCTTCATTATTTCCGAAGCCTCGATGCGGCCGGCTTCCTCATCGGGGGACCCTACAAAAGCGGATGCTTTTTCCAGGTTTGCGACCAGGGAGTTGACCACTACTACCGGCTTATGCTCCCGCACAGCAATATCTACGGCCGGAGCAGAGCCCTGCTCGTCGGCAGGGTTCAGGATAATAGCATCCACATCGCGGGAAACAAAATTCTCAATATGGGATATCTGCTTTTCAGCCCGGCCTTGCGCATCCAGCTCAACGAGCTTGACATGCGATCTTTTTGCTTCCGCACGGATGGCATCCTGCAACCTAATGATAAACTCATTCTGCAGGTCCTGGTAGGAAACGCCGATAACAAGCTGATGGGGTCCTTTATCCCGCAGATTACATCCGGAAAAGGAAATCAACAACGAAACAATACCGGTAACTACACTATATCTGAAGCCGCTTTTCATGTCAATATCATTATTTATTGCAGCAATATTTAATTTCTGGACCGCTTGTCCAGCAGCACCGCCAGCACGATGATCGCGCCTTTGACAACCTGCTGCCAGTAGGAGGATACATTGAGCATATCGAGCCCGTTATCCATTACCCCCATGATCAGCGCGCCTACAACGGTTCCCGAAATTGAGCCTACGCCGCCAAATAAGCTGGTACCGCCAATAACCACCGCCGCAATGGCATCGAGTTCATACCCTTCTCCCATGGCCGGCGACCCGGACATTACCCGCGATGACAGTACAATACCTGCCACTCCGGCCAAAGCCCCCATGATCACATAAGTCCAGATAAGAATACGAGTGGTATTAATTCCCGATACCCGCGCAGCCAGTTCATTCCCCCCTATGGCATACACATACCGGCCGAAACGGGTATATCGCAGCACAAAGACGCCTGACAAAACAATCACCAGAAAAATGATGACCGGTACCGGTATCCCGGCCAGGTATCCGCCTCCGATCTGATTATAGGAATCACTTAAATTAATGATCGGGCGGCCGCTTGAATAAACCAATGCCACCCCTCTGGCTACTGACATCATCGCCAACGTCACAATAAAAGGTGCAAGCCTCTTTTTTGCGATCAGCACGCCGTTGAGCGCACCGCAAGCGCAGCCGACCAGCAAGCCGATCAGCAGGGAAAGGATCAGGGGATACTCGCCCGGATGCGCCAGGGAAGTAGCCGCCACGGCCGACAGCGCTAACACCGAGCCTACAGACAGATCGATCCCCGCAGTGATGATCACAAACGTCATTCCTACCGCAAGTATGCCATTGACGGCGGTCTGACGCAATACATTGACGATATTTGAGGGTTTTATAAAGGGAGGAAAAGCGATAGTAAGCGCCCCCACCAGTATCAGAAAGGCGCAGTAGATCCCATATTTTGAAAAAAAAGTATCCGCCTTCTTCCAGTTGCTTATTTCGGACATATTGCCAATTTACTCATGGTTAGTTATGTATCAGTAACGGTTCATTACCCATAGCCGCTTTCATGATCCGTTCCTGATCAAATGCGCTCCTTTCAAATTCCCCGCTTATCCTGCCTTGATATAAAACAATGACCCTGTCGCAAAGCCCCAATATCTCCTCCAGTTCGGATGAAACCATAAGGACAGTCTTCCCCTGCTCCGCCAGCTCACAGATCATTTTATAAATCTCGGCCTTAGCGCCGATGTCGATTCCCCGGGTAGGCTCATCAAAGATGATGATTTCGGGATCTGTCAGCAGCCACTTGGCTACGACCACCTTCTGCTGATTCCCCCCGCTCAGGGTATGCACAAGCTGGCGGTGATCCCTTGTCTTTATACGCAGCTTCCCGATTTCCGTATCCGTAATCGACCGTTCTGTTTTAAATCTTATGAATTGATTGAGCCGGCTGAGCTTTTTCAAATTTACCAGGGTAATGTTATCCTTTACTGATCCTTTTAGGTTAAGTCCCTTTTGCTGCCGGTCCTCCGTAATCAAGGCAACATGATGCCTTATCGCATCTCGTGGTGATTGCATGCGGACCGGCTTTCCGTTGATCCTGATACCTCCTGCTTCCGCACGCCGCAAACCAAAAACCGCCTCCATGATCTCGGACCTTCCGGCGCCCAGCAATCCGGCAAAGCCCAATATTTCCCCCTTCCTGGCTTTAAAGCTGATATCCCGGAACAACCCTTTTTTCGTCAGGCCCTCCACTGCCAGGGATACATCGCCTGTCCTTACATTCTTTTTGGGAAACATGTCGCTGATCTGACGGCCTACCATCAGCTTTACCAGCGTATCATGATCCAGCTGATCAGCGGGCCGCGTTTCAATGTACCGGCCGTCCCGGAGCACCGTAACGGTATCGCAAACCCGGAATATCTCGTCCATCTTGTGCGAAATATAAATGATCCCGATACCTTTTGATCTAAGATTATAAATGATCTCAAACAGCTTTGCAGCCTCCGTTCCGGTAATGGCCGAGGTAGGTTCGTCCATGATGATAATCCGGGCGTTGTAGGATACCGCCTTTACGATCTCCACCATCTGTGTTTCGGCAATGGACAAGGCACGCATTTTTAGATCGGGATCAAGGGACAGGTTCAATGCGCCAAGCAGCTCCCGGGTGATCTGCCGCTGTTTCCCCGTATTGACAATGCCCATGAATCGGTGGCATGGCTCCTTACCCAAAAAAATATTCTCAGCGACCGTCATCTCCCGCACGGGGCTCAGCTCCTGATGGATCATGGAGATGCCGAGGTCAAGCGCGGTTTTCGGCGTTTCGATGTCCGCCAGCATCCCATTTAGAAAAATCTGTCCCGCATCTTTTTTACATATGCCTGCCAGTACCTTCATCAGGGTTGATTTCCCGGCCCCGTTCTCCCCCATTAAAGCATGCACTTCTCCTCTTTCCAGGGCGAAGTCCACTGCATCCAACGCGGTCACTCCCGAGAATGACTTCGAAATCCCCCTCATGCGCAACAAAGGTTTATTGAAATCAGCCTGTGTCATTGTATCGGGTTAGTCCTGTTTAATATGATGGTTTTAACGGCCTCTGTTTAATGCCGCTTAACGTGTTTCCACAGCTATTTTAAATGCTTCGTTTTACCGTCGCCCATTGCAACCCATGCCCATTTACCATTACCGCCGGCAAACAACGCAGCGAACATGTTCGTGTCATTACAGGGCTAAATTTACAGTATCTGCCGAATTAGTAAAAGGACCTATACGGATTTTCCCTTTATCAATAGCTTTATCGCTTTGGAGCTCCAGGATGTATCTGCCGCTCTTTTCTGTTTATCTCTTGTAAGAAGGGTCGATGGGATCTGCCGTCGCTCAGATACACCTGTATACTGTTCCAGCCTGACTCGGGAAATATTATCAATCATTCGGGAAATGCCGTTATTCCGTATGGGTAATAACGCGGTTACTTTTGTCTTGTTTAATCAAAAAACAAAAAGATGAACAAGAACTCCCTGAAATGGCTGACCCTCGCTGCGCTCCCGCTGGTCTTTTCAGCCTGCAATAAAGATGACGACGACAACCAGCCCTCCACGCAGGAAAAAACCATTACCATCGAAAATGTCCTGCAGGCCAGGAGCCTGGTAGAATCCGGCACCTATGCGGAAGATGGCGCTTCCCCGCTGATCATGCCGGGTCAATCCGTATCCTTCCGGTTTTCCGCCGCCATCGGCCAGACCGTGACCTTTGCCTCCATGTATGGCTGGTCCAACGATCTTTTCTTCGCCCCCGCCAACCCCGGCATAGCGTTGTATGATAAGGACAAAAAGCCCATCGAAGGCGATGTATCCGATCAGGTAAAATTATGGGATAACGGCACCCGGATCAATCAGTCGCCCGGATCTGCAGTCAACCATCCCGGCGACGCGGAACAGAAACCGGTCACCGAGGTAAAAGATAAGGATGCCCAGGGCCACACCTATCTGGCCGCCTCCTCCCTGGTTCAGGCCACCTTAAAATACGAAGGAGGTTCCTATTTTACGCTGACGCTGAAAAACATCTCCGGCGGTACCGCTAATGAAACCCCGCTGAGCCCCGGCCTCTGGGCCGTATCATATATCGCAGGCGGCAGTCCGCTGAATGCCGCTCCGCTTTATGCCAGCGGAAAACCGACGGCCAACGGGCTGACAGCGCTGGCGGAAACGGGCGACAACTCGGAGCTTTACAGCTATATCAAAGACAATACCGGCACCTTTACTCCCCTGTCTCCCGTGCTGGTAGTAGTATACAACGGCATCAGCAACCCGCTCTATCAGCTGGGTGAAAAAGATGCCGGCAAGGGCCTCAAGAACCTGGCCCAGCAGGGCGATGCCAGCGTGCTGTCGAAGGCGCTGCAGGAAACGGACGGCGTAAAACAGGTATATGTACTTGCCGCGACCGGCAGTACGGTATTGCTGCCGGCAGTCGGCGACCAGCCCGGCAGCAGCGTTTCCCAGCAACTCAAGCTGGACAAAGGCGATCGCCTGGCGCTGGCCACCATGTACGGTTTCTCCAATGACTGGTTCTTTGCTACTGCCGGCGACGGCGTAGACCCTGCTCAGACCGGCGATATCTCTGATTCCATAAAGCTGTTCGATGACGGAACGGCGGTGGACCAGTATCCCGGCGCCGGAAACGAGCAGTTCAACCTGGGCGGCTCCGTCACCACGGAAAGCAAATCCATCGGCGAAGTGCCCAACCCCAATGCCTTTACTACCCTGCCGGCCGTAAAAGACATGATAAAGGTGACGATCCGGTAATGATCTGCGGGCAGGATCAAAGGGTCCTGCCTGCTTTCTGTTCATCTGTTATTTATCATAAAAAAAGAAAAAATGAAAGGATTCCCTGTTCCGAAAAAAGAAGACCTCTCACCAAAGAACCAACAGCTGTTTGATGAGATGAAGAGTACAATGGGTAAGGTGCCCAATCTTTATGCTACCCTGGCGTATTCCGAAAATGCGCTGGACGCCTATCTGAATCTGGAAAACAGCATCGCTTCCCTCAGCAAAAAGCAGCTCGAAGTAGTTAACCTTGCCGTAAGTCAGGTCAACGGATGTGTATATTGCCTGAGCGCGCATAGCGTCGTTGCAACGATGAACGGCTTCACGGAAGCTCAGATCCGGGAGCTGCGCCAGGGAACGGCCTCCTTCGACCCGTCGCTGGATGTGCTGGCGCGGCTGTCGAAAAGCCTGACAGAGCGTAGGGGGCATGTTGATCCCGAATTGGTAAACGAATTCCTGGCCGCAGGCTACACCCGGGAAAATCTGGTGGACGTGATCATGCTGGTGGGCGACCGTACCATCAGCAATATCCTGCATGCGGTGACGAAGGTGCCGGTGGATTTCCCTGCGGCTCCGGCGCTGGACAATTAATTTTCTGTTAAAACATCGGAAATGAGCTGGAATCTCAAAGATAAAAAGGCCGTCGTCACCGGCAGCTCCAAGGGCATCGGCAAAGCTATCGCTGCAGAATTGCTGTCTTTGGGTGCAGAAGTGCTGCTTACGGCGAGGAACGAAAATGAACTGAAAAGCACGCAGACGGAGTTTGCAAGTCAGGGTTTTAGGGTGCATGCGCTTCCCGGCAATGTCAGCGATGAGGGGCACCGGACGAGCATCGCGACATGGGTGGAACAGCATTGGGAAAGATTGGATGTACTGGTAAACAATGCCGGCATAAACATCCGGAAGCCTTCGGCAACCTATTCCGCCAGCGAGTATGCACAGGTGATGGATACCAACCTTTTTGCACCGTTTGAGCTGTCCCGGTTGCTGTTTGTCCCGCTTCAAAAAAGCGGCCGGGGCGCCGTCATTAATATTGCCTCGGTGGCCGGTTCTTTTGATGCACAGACCGGTGCGCCCTACGGCATGTCGAAAGCGGGGATGCTCCAGATGACGCGCAGCCTGGCCCGGGAGTGGGCCGATGCCGGCATCCGGGTAAACAGTGTTTCTCCCTGGTTTACCGAAACACCGCTGACCCGGGATCTTTTATCGCAGCCCGAAAAGCGGTCGGTCATAGAAAAACGCACACCCGCGGGACGTGTAGCAAAGGATAAGGAAGTGGCGGCTGCCGTGGCCTTTCTTGCCCTGGACGAGGCCTCATTTATTACGGGGCAGAATTTATCCGTCGACGGAGGCGCCACGGCCGGCATGTTATAACACCGATGGACGGACGGTACAGCGCTGCCGCTTACACCGCTTATGTTAAAAATAACCCAAATATGGCCCGGCAGACATCCGCAAGCGGGACTATATCCGTAAATAAGGTCAACCTTTGCGCCCCTTCGGCTGTTCTTGAACAGTGAGGGCGTCTTCAGGCCTTACCCGTAAAATAAAAGCTGAAATGAGCAAGTTCCAGATTCCTGCAGGCATAAAAAACTGCTGCATAACGTTGCTTTTATTGCCGTTGGCAGCCTGTGCCCAACACCGTACCGATATCAGCCATACCCCTACCTTTAAAGCCATGGAAGAAGCCAAAAACAACCCAGCCGGCAGCGGCACCTCCGACACGGCTACCTTTGCCGCCGGATGCTTCTGGTGCGTGGAAACCCAGTTCAAACAGCTGGAGGGCGTCACTAAAGTAGTGTCCGGGTTTACCGGCGGCCATGTGCCCAACCCCAGCTATGAGGAAGTATGCACCGGTACGACGGGTCACGCCGAAGCCTGCAATATCATCTATGATCCCTCAAAAATATCGTACGACGAGCTGCTGGCCGCCTTCTTCGTAGCCCATGACCCTACCCAGCTCAACAGACAGGGCAACGACGTGGGCACCCAGTACCGTTCTGCCATCTTTTATCATAACGCCGAGCAAAAACGGTTGGCGGAATATTATATCAAACGCCTGGATGAGGAAAAAGCTTATCCGTCGAAGATCGTGACCACCGTCAGCCCTTTGACCCAATTTTACCGGGCCGAGGATTACCACCAGGATTATTACAGCCGTAACGGCAACCAGCCCTATTGCCTGTTTGTGATCGCTCCCAAGCTGGACAAGTTTAAAAAAGTATTCAAAGACAAGCTGAAACACCAGAAAACCGGAGGGTAACCGCCCATCGGCACCTACATACCGGCACAGTATCCGGCGTATAAACAAAGCACAATGAAGCCACTAACCTTAAAACCGGTCCTGTTTTTGCTGCTTGCCTTTATGATGCAGGCCGCCTGCAAAAGCAACGCCCAGGAAACCAAAGCCATGAAAGCACATCAGAAAGACAATCCCTATTATTCCCATACGGATACGACGCACCTCGAGGTGAGCGATGCAGAATGGAAAAAGATCCTTTCGCCTGAGCTGTACCATGTGGCCCGCGAACAGGGCACCGAGCGGGCCTTTACCGGGCAGTACTGGAACAGTGACGACAAAGGCACTTATTACTGCGCGGTTTGCGGCAATGTGCTGTTCCGCTCCGATGCCAAGTTTGCCAGCACCTGCGGCTGGCCCAGCTTTTTTGAGGCGATCAGGCCCAACAGCGTGATCTATAAGGAAGACAACTCCCATGGGATGCACCGCATCGAAGTGGAATGCGGCAGATGCAATTCGCATCTTGGTCATATCTTTGACGATGGTCCTCCCCCTACCCATAAAAGATTTTGTATGAACTCCGTTTCCCTGGATTTTGAACCGGATAAATAGGATTTAAAAAATTGAAAGCGTATAAAGCCATCATCATCGGTTCGGGTCAGTCCGGAACCCCGCTGTCCAGAAAACTGGCCGCTGCCGGCTGGAAGACCGCGCTGATAGAAAGACGGTGGCTGGGCGGCACCTGCGTAAATGACGGCTGCACGCCCACGAAGGCCATGATCAGCTCGGCCAAGATGGCCTACCAGGCCGGCAGAAGCAGCGATTACGGCATTGAGACGGCCGGCTATACCGTAAACATGCCCGCCGTCATCGCCAGAAAGGAAAAGATCGTATTACACTCCCGTACCGGTATTGAAAAAGGAATAAAAGAAACCCCCAACCTGGACCTGTATGAAGGCAGCGCTGCCTTTACCGGTGAAAAACGGCTCCTGGTCACGTTGAAAGACGGACGTACGGAAGAGCTTGGCGCCGGATATATTTTTATCAACACCGGTACGCGCACTTCCATCCCCCCGATAAAGGACCTGGATAAAATCCCTTATTTCACCGCGACTTCCCTGCTGGAATACAAAGAAATTCCGGAACACCTGATCATCATCGGCGGCGGCCCCATCGGTTTGGAATTCGGGCAGATGTACAAGCGGTTTGGCAGCCGGGTAACGATACTGGAACAGGGAGACCGCTTCCTGTCCCGGGAAGATGAAGACATTGCCGGCGCTATGTTCGGGATATTGTCGGAAGAAGGTATCGACATCCGGATAAAAGCCCGCGCAGACCGGGTAGGACAGGAGGAGCGGAAGATAGCGCTGACGGCAACGATAGACGGGAAAGAGCAACGGATCACAGGTTCGCATTTGCTGCTGGCGGCAGGACGGACACCCAATACAGAGGAGCTGAACCTGGAAGCCACCGGGGTAGAGACGGACGACAAGGGATATATATCCGTAAACAAACGGCTGGAAACCAATATACCCGGCATTTTTGCCATGGGCGATGTCAAGGGGGGACCGGCATTTACCCATATCTCCTATAACGACTATGTGGTGCTGAGCGATGATATCCTGAACAACGGGTACTCCTCCGCCGGGAACAGAATGGTACCGTATTGCATATTTACCGATCCCGAGCTGGGCCGCATCGGCCTCACGGAAGCAGAGGCCCGTAAGCAGGGGTTGTCCGTGAAGGTGGCCAGGCTGCCCATGGAGCACGTGGCACGCGGCATAGAGACCGGGGAAACAAAAGGGCTTATGAAAGCCGTCGTAGATGCAGACAGCCGCAAGATCCTGGGGGCGGCCATACTGGGCTCCGAAGGCGGCGAGATCATGTCGGTGCTGCAGATGGCCATGCTGGGGGGCGTCACCGGCGATGTAATCAGCAAGATGATCCTGGCCCACCCCACCTTCGCCGAATCGCTAAACAATTTATTCAGCCAGCTGGAATAGCGGCAGGCACTGACCATTGACCATTGATTGTTGACTACCGACCGTTGACCTTTTGCCTTTAACCCTTGACCTTTGACTAATGACCGCGCTGACCATCCGATACAAAGCCACCCGGGAACGTACCGAAGAAATATGCAGACCGCTGGAGACGGAAGATTATGTGGTGCAGCCGGTTGCCGACGTCAGCCCGCCCAAGTGGCACCTGGGACATACTGCCTGGTTTTTTGAAACCTTCTTGCTAAAACCCCACCTCCCCGGTTACCGGGAATTCAATGCGGATTATAATTTTCTTTTTAACAGCTATTATGAAACCGTGGGCGCCCGTGTCATCCGTACGGACCGGGGTAACCTCAGCCGCCCTGGGGTAAAGGAGATATACCGTTACCGGCGGCATGTGGATGAAGCCATGCTCCGTTTACTCAGTGCTCCCCTGAACGAAACGGTCGCCGGCCTGACCGTGCTGGGGCTGAATCACGAAGAGCAGCACCAGGAGCTGCTGTATACCGATATAAAGTATATCCTGGGTCACAACCCCCTGTTTCCCCGCTATGCCGAAACAGCCTTGGCCGGGCAGGAGGTCCCGGAGGAAAACGGCTGGCTGAACATACCGGAAGGGATATACGAAATCGGATACGACGGGGATGGCTTTTGCTTTGATAACGAAATGAACCGGCATAAGGTCTACCTGCAGCCTTGTAAGATAAATACCGCCCTGGTGACCAACGGCAGCTATATGGAATTTATGGAGGACGGAGGATACAAAGATTTCAGGTTCTGGCACTCCGACGGATGGGACTGGGTAAAGAAAAATCAGATACAGGCGCCGCTTTACTGGCACCGGATCGGGGACCGGTGGCATCATTATACCCTGGGCGGACTTACGCCTGCAGATCCTGAAAAGCCGTTGTGCCATATCAGCTACTATGAAGCAGCTGCTTATGCGTCCTGGAAAGGCATGCGGCTGCCGACGGAAGCGGAATGGGAAGCCGCCGCCGACAGGTTCAGCTGGGGCCGACGCTGGGAATGGACCGAAAGCGCTTATCTCCCCTACCCCGGATTCAAAAAGGCTGCAGGCGCCATAGGAGAATACAATGGAAAATTTATGGTCAACCAGATGGTATTGCGGGGCGCATCCTGCGCAACATCGCCCGGCCACAGCCGTATCACCTACAGAAATTTTTTCCAGGCGTATTCGAGATGGCAATTTACCGGCATCCGGCTGGCACAGTAAAACCTTCAAAAATATGAACCAATTCTTCCGGGATGTATGGCAGGGGCTGCATGCGACGCCCAAATACCTGCAATCAAAATATTTTTATGACGAAAAAGGAGATAAGCTGTTCCAGCAGATCATGAAGAGCCCGGAATACTACCTGACCCGTTGTGAGCTGGAGATCTTTACGACACAGGCCGAGCGGATCTCAGCTTTGATCTGCTCAAACCTGAAAGCCTTCAACATCGTTGAGCTGGGAGCAGGCGACGGTTTTAAATCTGTTCATCTGTTACGAAAGCTACGGGAACAAAAAGCGGACTTCACCTATTATCCCATAGACATCTCAAAAAACATCATCATGCAGCTCAGTAAAAAGCTGCAAAAAGAAATGCCCGGGCTGGAAGTATGCGGCCTGAACGGCGAGTATTTCGCCATGCTGGAAAAAATAAAACAGCAATCCGGCAAAAACAAGGTGGTGCTTTTCCTGGGATCCAGCATCGGGAACATTCCTTTTGAGGAAACCGCGTCTTTCCTGCGCGAGCTGAAAGCCCGCCTGCTGCCCGGCGATCTGCTGCTTACCGGCTTTGACCTGAAAAAAGATCCCGCCATTATATTAAAGGCTTATAACGACGACGCCGGTCTCACCAAAGCATTTAACCTCAATCTGCTGAAGAGGATAAACGATGAGCTCGATGCTGATTTTGACCCGGACCGGTTTGAGCATTGTCCTGTTTATGACGAGCAGACCGGGGCCTGTAAAAGCTTTTTAAAAAGTACAGCCAGACAAAAGGTCCGCATCGGCGAGGAAGGCTGGATACACTTCGAAAAAGACGAGCGCATTTTTATGGAGATCTCACAGAAGTATACGGCCGGGCAGACAGATGAGCTCGCTGCGGAAGCAGGCTTCAAGCCCCTTCTTCATTTATTTGACTCCAGAAAATGGTTTTTGGACGCGCTGTGGCAATAGATATAATATTCAGGCGGTATGCCGGGCTACGGCGTCCCGCAGGGCCTGCAGCGTAAACGGCTTTTCCATCACCTCATCCGCTCCCGCATTCCGCGCCAGCTCCCGGATATCCGGATTGGCGGAAAGCATAATGACGGGGATATCTTTTGTACTCTCCCTGTTTTTAAGCGTGCGGCAGATATCCAGCCCGTCCATCCCCGGCAGCTGTTTGTCCAGGATAAAAACATCGGGCAGCTCAAAGGCATTTTGCAGCAGGGTTTCTCCGTTGGACATCAGTGTGATCTGATAGCCATCCCGTTCAAAAACCAGCTTTGCAATATCGAGTATACCATCGTCGTCATCCACAAAAATGATCTTTTTCATGGTGGTTTTATTTTACGGGCTTATAACCGGAATATCTTTAGCAGGAGCTCAAAAACCAGGCCGGCAGGCGGCACTTTACGAAATACAGCAGAACGGGGCAGATCTCCAGTGTGGATAATGCGGCAGGAAAGCCGCAGATTGGTTAAATTTGCCCCGTTTTTCATCCAACAGCAACAGCATGGCCTCCTTATTTGATCCCTTAACACTGCGAAGCATTACTTTCCGGAACAGAATAGCGGTTTCTCCCATGTGTCAGTATTCCTCGGAAGACGGCTTTGCCAACGACTGGCATGTAGTACATCTCGGCAGCAGGGCGGTAGGTGGGGCAGGGCTTGTGATGACGGAAGCCTCGGCGGTGTCGCCGGCCGGGCGCATTACTCCCGGCGATCTCGGCATATACAGGGACGAACATGTTCCTGTTTTGAAAAGGATCACCGGTTTTATCGCCTCCCAGGGCAGCGTGCCCGGCATACAGCTCGCGCATGCCGGTCGCAAAGCCAGCTGCGCCACGCCCTGGCAGGGCGGAAATCAGCTTTCCGAAGCGGAAGGCGGATGGCAACCGCTGGCGCCTTCGCCGCTGGCGTTCCGCGGGGAAGACCGTCTTCCTGCGGCCCTCTCCGAAGGGCAGATCGCCGCAGTGATAAGCGATTTCGCTGCTGCGGCCCTGCGGGCCCGGGAGGCGGGTTTTAAAGTGATTGAGCTGCATGCGGCACATGGCTATCTTATCCATCAGTTTTATTCTCCCCTGAGCAACCGGCGTACGGATCAATACGGCGGCAACCTGGAAAACCGGTGCAGGCTGCCGGTGGAGATTGCGAGGGCAGTCAGAGCAGTATGGCCGGAAGAGCTCCCCCTGTTTGTGCGGATATCTGCAACGGATTGGACTGACGAAGGCTGGACGCCGGAAGATTCCGTGTTCCTTGCAAAGAAATTACAGGCCGAGGGCGTTGACCTAATCGACTGCTCGTCCGGCGGAAATGCACCGGTGAGGATACCGCTCGGCCCCGGCTATCAGGTGCCTTTTGCGGAAAAGCTGAAACGGGAAGCCGGTATGGCTACCGGCGCGGTAGGCCTGATCACCGATGCCCGGCAGGCACAGGATATTATTGCTGCAGATAAAGCAGACCTGGTGCTGCTGGCCCGGCAGATGCTGCGGGATCCTTATTTTCCGCTGCATGCCGCGCAGGAGCTGGGGCAGGAAATTTCCTGGCCGGTGCAGTACGAACGCGCCAAACCACACCGCAATTAGAAAGATTGTCCCTGTTTATACCCAATTCCGGGTAGGAAAGCTCCCATATCAAAAATGAACATAGACGCCGTTACCGCCTACGTGATGATCGTTATTTTCCTGGCTACCCTGATCCGCTCCACGTTCGGATTCGGAGAATCGCTGGTGGCGGTGCCCCTGCTTGCGCTTCGTCTTCCGCTGGATATAGCCGTTCCTGTTTCGGTGCTCGTTTCTGTTTCCGTAGCCGGTATAGTAGTGGCACAGGACTGGAAAAAGATCCATATCCGCAGCGCAGGAGGCCTGGTATTCTTTACCCTGCTGGGCATACCGCTGGGTCTTATGCTGCTCACCTCGGGGAATGAGCAGATCGTAAAGGCAGTACTGGGCGTCATCATCATAGGTTTTTCCCTTTACTTCCTGTCGGGCAGGAGGCCCGCCGTAAGCGGCAGCCGGGCCTGGCTTTTCGGATGCGGGTTTGTGGCCGGCGTGCTGGGAGGCGCCTACGGGCTGAATGGTCCTCCCCTCGCCCTGTACGGTTCTATGCGCCGCTGGACGGCCCAGCATTTCAGGGCTACCCTGCAGGCCTATTTTCTTCCCGCCAGCCTGATCGGCATGGCCGGCTACTGGCTGGAAGGGCTTTGGGTAGCTGCGGTCACCGATTACTTTCTGTGGAGCCTGCCCGCCATGCTGCCGGCCATCTTCCTGGGAAGATGGATCAACCACCGCCTGCAGGGTGAAAGATTTTACCGGTACGTCTACCTCGGTCTTGCCGGCATAGGAGCCCTGCTGCTGGCGGAGACCTTCCTGGGCTGAGGAGAACGGCTTTCAAACTTTTATATTACTTTTGCTGCTGACCTTTATGACAGGAGCGGCCGCCTGGGTGCGTAGCCCTACAGGGACCGGCATAGTTGACAAGCTGTTGACCTGTCATCATCGAAAAGCCCGGCTAATTTCATGCAACTCCTTATCAAAAAGGCCCGCATCATTGATCCCGCTTCCTCCTTTAACGGGAAATTGCAGGATATACTTATCGAAGACGGCAGGATAAAAAAAATCGGCGCATCGCTGCGCCCTGATGCGCCGTCCGGGCAGGTGCAGGTACTGGAGCAGCCCGGCCTGCATGTTTCCCCGGGATGGGTAGACCTTTTTGCCCATTTCTGCGATCCCGGCATGGAATACCGGGAAGACATCCGCAGCGGCAGTCTGGCCGCAGCCGCCGGCGGCTATACCGACGTGATGCTGATACCGGACACGTCGCCCTGCCTGCAGTCCAAAGCCCAGATCACCTATGTGCTGGACCGGGCCCGCCCGTTTCCGGTAAGCATTCATCCCATCGGAGCCGTCAGCCGGTCGCTGGAGGGCAGCTCCCTCGCCGAGATGTACGAGATGCATCAAAGCGGCGCCGTCGCCTTCTCCGACGGCCTTCATCCCATACAATCCTCCGGCCTGCTGCTCAAAGCGCTGCAGTATGTAAAGGCTTTTGAAGGCACCATCATCCAGCTGCCCGACGATACCAGCATCTCCCGGCACGGGCTTATGCACGAAGGTATCCACTCCACCCGCCTGGGCATGCCCGGCAAACCGGCCCTGGCCGAGGACATTCTCGTACAACGGGATATTGAGCTGACCCGTTATGCGGGTTCAAAGATTCATTTTACCGGGATATCGACCCGGAAATCCATAGCCCTGATCGCCGCCGCCAAAAAAGAAGGCCTGGCCGTCAGCTGCTCCGTCACCCCTTATCACCTGCTGCTGACCGACGCGGCGCTGGAGCAATACGACAGCAACCTGAAGGTAAACCCGCCCCTGCGGAATAACGACGATGTACAGGCGCTGCGGGAAGCCGTGGAAAACGGCACCGTGGATTGCATCGCTACCCATCACCTGCCCCGCGACCGGGACAGCAAGCAAAAGGAATTTGAATATGCCGGCGAAGGGATGATCGGGCTGGAAAGCTGCTTCGGATTGCTGCGGGAAGCCCTGCCCGGACTTTCTGCCGACCGGCTGGCACAACTGCTCGGCGGCAGGGCAAGGGAGCTGTTCGGTCTGCCTTCCGCCACCCTGCAGGAAGACGCCCCGGCCTGCCTTACTTTTTTTGATCCGGAAAAGGAATGGGTTTTCGACCGGGAGGCCCTGCGTTCCAAATCCGCGAATACCCCTTTTCTCGGCAGGACTTTAAAGGGGAAGCCGCTGGGCATCTATAACAAACAACAGCTTCATCTGCTCAACCCCTAAACCATAATCCTCATGGAAAACACGACCGCAACAAAAATGCATATCAGCTATGCAATAACCATCTCCATCATCCTTATCCTGGTACAGGTCATCGGCTATGTATTTGGGATCTCCCAGGAAAACTGGTTCGGTTATATCAACCAGGTTCTTCTGTTAATCGGCGTCCTCATGGAAGTCCGGAGCTATGGTAAATCCGAAGCCTATACTGCCTCCTTCGGAAAGCTGTTCGGCAGCGGTTTCAAAACAACGCTGATTATTACGCTGATCATGCTTGTTTTTTTGGTTGTCTTTATCCTGCTCTTCCCCGATGTCAAGTCCCGCGCCCTGGAAATAGCCAGGGAGAAGATGGAACATAAGCAGCTGTCTGAAGAGCAGATAGATCAGGGGCTTGCCTTTACTTCCCGCTTTTTCATGGTTTTTGCAATAATAGGCAGCATCTTCTTTAACCTTGTCACCGGTATTATCGGTTCGCTGATCGGTGCAGCCGTCACCAAAAAGGACGCCCATCCCGAAATGACCGGGGAAACACCGGGAGAAAACCCGCCGTCCGGCATTTAAGCCGGTCCGGCTCTTATAGCCAAATTCTTTTCATCATTATGGCCAACCGACCTTCTTCTAATACCGGAATGATTTTTGGAGCAATAGCCGCGCTGGTATCCGTGCTGTCCAACTACCTGCTCTACCGGGCGGGTGTGTATTATTTCATGAGCACCTACCAATGGATCGGCTTCGCCGTCATCGTATTGCTGGCTGTAGCGGCCACCCTGCTGAAACGGCGCCGGCAGGGCGGATACCTCGAATTCAGGGACGCGCTCCGTTCCGCTTTTGTGGTGCTGGTCATCGTGGCGGTCGTGAATGTGCTTTTCCAGTACCTGCTTTTTAAGGTCATCGATCCTGCTTTCGATCAGCAGGTGCAACAGGAAAGGGCCAGCCAGTATATACAGATGATGAAGCGGTCCGGCGCCTCGGCTGAAAAGATACAGGAGCAGACAGCCACCCTGAAAGAAAAAAGCAAGGTCAGCATCGGGGGTTCACTCGTAGGATTGGGCACCACCCTGATCATTTATTTCTTCATCTCGCTGATCATCGCCTTTGCCGTAAAAAGGAAAGCGCCGGACGATCGCAGGATGACGCCGGACAGCCCGGATGAGTCACTAACCGCAAACCCGAATTGACCGATATGGATATTTCCGTGATCATTCCCCTGTTCAACGAAGAGGAGTCGTTACCGGAGCTTTGTGCCTGGATCAGCCGGGTAATGGAGGCTAACCGCTTTGACTATGAGATCATCCTGGTGGACGACGGCAGCACGGACACTTCCTGGCAGGTCATCCAACAGCTGGCTGAAAGCAACCCCTGTCTGAAAGGCATCCGGTTCCAGCGCAACTACGGAAAATCCGCTGCGCTGAACGAAGGATTCCGGGCGGCAAAAGGCGAGGTGGTCATTACCATGGACGCCGACCTGCAGGACAGTCCCGACGAAATTCCCGAACTGTACCGGATGATCACCGAAGAACAGTACGACCTGGTCAGCGGCTGGAAAAAACAGCGGCATGATCCGCTTTCAAAGACCATCCCTTCCCGTTTTTTCAACGGCGTCACCCAGAAAATGTCCGGCATCCGGCTGCACGACTTCAACTGCGGATTAAAGGCCTACCGCCGCAGGGTAATAAAATCCATAGAAGTATACGGCGAGATGCACCGCTATATCCCGGTCATCGCCAAGTGGAGCGGATTCCGGAAGATAGGGGAAAAGGTGGTGGAGCACCGCGCCCGCAAGTATGGTATCTCCAAGTTCGGACTGGAACGGTTTATCAACGGCTTCCTGGATCTGATGTCCATCATGTTCGTGGGACGGTTCGGCAAAAAGCCGATGCACTTCTTCGGTTCGCTGGGAACGCTGGTTTTTTTTATCGGCTTCTGCATCTGCGTGTACCTGGGCATCGCCAAATTTGCCTTTCAGCAATACAACATGACGGACCGGCCGATATTCTATATTGCCCTCGTCTCCATCATCGTGGGAGCGCAGCTGTTCCTCACGGGCTTCCTGGCAGAGCTGGTCACCCGCAACGCCGCGGAACGGAACCATTATCTGGTAGAAGAACGCATCCGGCTCTGAGCACACCATTTCCGGGAGCGGCAAAATATCCGAAGATACGATCATGGAAAAAGAGATAACGGAGCGCAGCATACGAAAAAAGATCATTATCATCGGGTCGGCCCATCCGCTGCGCGGCGGGCTGGCAGCCTATAACGAACGCCTGGCGCTCGAGTTTCAGCAGATGGGCCATGAGGTGCTGATCTATACCTTTTCCCTGCAGTATCCTTCTTTTCTCTTTCCCGGAAAAAGCCAGTATTCGGAGGAACCGCCTCCCGCGGAGCTGGACATCCGCGTTGCCGTCAATTCCGTCAACCCGCTCAACTGGTGGTTTACCGGGCGGCGTATCCGGAAAGAGCAGCCGGATATCGTGGTCTGCAAGTTCTGGCTGCCGTTCATGGGTCCCTGCTTCGGCACCCTGCTGCGGATCGCCTGCCGCGGCCGCTCCACAAAAGCCGTATCCATCCTGGACAATGTCATCCCGCATGAGAAGCGGCCGGGCGACCGCGCCTTCACCCGCTATTTCATACGCGCCTGCCACGCATTTATCGCCATGAGCCGAAGCGTGCTCGACGACCTGCGCCGCTTCACCCCCGACAAACCGGCCCGGCTGATCCCCCATCCGCTGTACGACAATTTCGGCACCCCCGTTCCGAAAGCCGCTGCCCGCCGCGAGCTGGACCTGCCCGATACCGGAAAGATCATCCTCTTTTTCGGGTTTATCCGTCCTTATAAAGGGCTTGATCTCCTGCTCGAAGCCATGCATGACGAGCGGATCCGGCAGGCCGGCATACGTCTGCTGATCGCGGGGGAATTTTATGAAGACCGGGACAGATACGACCGCCTGATCGAACAATACGGGCTGGCGGACCAGCTTATCCTGCGCACAGACTTTATCCCGGACAACGCTGTAAAATATTATTTCTGTGCCGCAGACCTGGTGGTGCAGCCTTACCGCTCGGCTACGCAAAGCGGCATTACCCCCATGGCCTATCATTTTGAAAAGCCCATGGTAGTCACCAGGGTGGGCGGGCTGCCCGAGATGGTCCCCGATGAGCAGGTCGGCCTCGTAACGGACCCCGACCCGGCATCCCTGGCCGGCGCCATCCTGAAATACTATACCTTTGGGGAGGCGCATTTTGTGCCTTTTATCCAAAAAGAAAAACAAAAATATTCCTGGGCCCGTATGGCCCGGACCATTCTTGAGCTGAGCGATGTTGTACAGAAGTAAAGCACCTTTAAGGATCGGGCTGGCCGGTGGCGGCACGGATGTAAGTCCGTATGCAGACCTCCATGGTGGCGCCATACTGAACGCCACCGTATCCCTGTACGCCCATGCTTCCATTACCCTGCTGGAAGAGCCAAAGATCATCATTGAAGCGCTGGACCGGCAGGAGCAGCAGGTTTTCCCGCTCACAGACACCCTCCCGGTAGACGGAAAGCTGGACCTTGCCAAAGGCGTCTATAACAGCATCTGCCGGCAATACGCCCTGCAACCCCGCGGCCTGCGGCTGAGCACTTATGTGGACGTGCCTGCCGGCTCGGGTCTGGGCACCTCCTCCACCCTGGTGGTGGCCATCCTCGGCGCCTTCGGGGAATGGCTGAAGCTGCCGCTGGGTGAGTACGACCTGGCCCACTATGCCTACGATATAGAACGGAACGACCTCCGGATGGCCGGCGGACGGCAGGACCAGTACGCCGCCACCTTCGGAGGCGTCAACTTCATGGAATTTTATGCCGGGGACAAGGTGATCGTAAATCCTTTGCGAATACGGCAGGAATATCTCTATGAGCTGGAGCATAACCTGCTGCTGTACTTTACCGCCACCAGCCGGCTCTCCTCCGCTATCATTGAAACGCAGAGCCGGAATGTGGAAACTCGTCAGGAAAAATCCATCGACGCCATGCACCGGCTGAAGGAGCAGTCCCGGATGATGAAGGAAGCCCTGCTCCGCGGCGAAACCGACCAGATCGGCCATATCCTCGACTATGGCTTCCGGTACAAAAAGCAGATGGCCAGCGGCATCTCCAACACGCTGATCGACGATATCTATACCACCGCGCAAAAAGCCGGCGCTACGGGAGGCAAGATCTCCGGGGCCGGGGGCGGCGGATTCATGATCTTTTACTGCCCCGGCAACACCCGTTATGCCGTCATGGAAGCATTGCAGCACTTCGACGGCTATTTCAAGCAGTACCAGTTTGTAAAAAACGGGCTGTGCACCTGGAGCAATAAACAGTAAACCCCTTATTATGCAAGCGCAGATACAACATATCCTGCAGGCCTCGATCAATACCAAACAGGCCATCCTGGAAGACGAAGCTTTGCTCGAAACCATTCTGCGGGCAACAGAGACCGTGCTGGATGCCTTCCGCGGGGGACATCATGTATTTTTCTGCGGTAATGGGGGAAGCGCGGCAGATGCCCAGCATCTGGCCGCTGAGTTCTCGGGTCGTTTTTATAAAGACCGCACACCGCTGCCTTCGGAGGCGCTGCACTGCAATACCTCTTATCTGACCGCCGTGGCCAATGACTATAGCTACGATATGATCTATGCCCGGCTGATCAAAGGCATCGGCCATCCGGGTGATGTACTCATCGGGCTCTCCACTTCGGGAAATTCCGTCAATATCGTAAAAGCCTTCGAGCAGGCGCGCTTCAACCAGATGATCACCATCGGCTTTACCGGGGCTACCGGCGGCAGCATGAAGTCATTGAGCGATCTCCTCATCAATATACCGGAAACGGATACCCCAAGAATACAGGAAGCGCACATCACCGTAGGCCATATCATCTGCCAGCTGGTGGAGGAAAAGCTTTTCAGCGAATGACCTCCACAGCCATCGTGCTTGCCGGGGGGCTGGGCACGCGCCTCCGCGGCGTGGTAAACGATCTGCCCAAGTGCCTGGCGCCGGTAGCGGGCCGTCCTTTCCTCTATTATGTGCTCCGGCAGCTCCGCGCGCAGGGTATCCGCAAGGTGATCCTTTCGCTCGGTCACCGGCATGAGCAGGTCACCGAATGGTGCAGGCAACACGGACAGGGGCTGTCCCTGCAATATGTGATCGAGCCCGAACCCCTGGGTACCGGAGGAGCTATCCGGTATGCCCTGGAATATGCCGGGGAAAACGACGTGTTCGTACTGAACGGAGACACATATTTCCCGGTAGACCTCGGTAAAATGTACGCCCTGCACCACGAGAAGCAGGCGCTGGTAACGCTGGCCCTGAAGCCCATGCGGGCATTCAGCCGGTACGGATCGGTGCAGGCTGATGCCGAACAACGGATCACCGGTTTTGCGGAAAAGCAATTTGTGGAAAACGGACTGATCAACGGCGGGATATACCTGCTGCAGCGGGAGAAGCTGCTGGGTCTTTCCCTTCCGGAAAAGTTTTCCTTTGAAAATGAGTTCCTGGTTCCGGGCACCGGTCAATACCCGTTCTTCGGCTATACCGAAGATGCTTATTTTATCGACATCGGAGTACCGGAGGATTATGAAAGAGCGCAACGGGAAATGAAAGAAGTCTAAGGTTTATCTGCCTGGAAAAGGAACTTTAGATATTAGACTTTGAACTTTAGACCCACGAACCAAAAACGCGCAGCGTTCATCGAGACCTTTAAAGATCATAGTGCGCGAGATAAACCGGAAAATACCGACCCATGACCATTGCCCTTCCCCATATCGACCGGCGCTGGACGCTCTTCCTGGACCGGGACGGCGTCATCAATGTGGAGCGGCCGGACGACTATGTCCGCTGCTGGGAACAGTTTGTCTTTTATGAGGACGTTTTACCCGCGCTCCGCGATTTTGCCAAACAATTCGGGACCATCCTGATGGTCACCAACCAGCGGGGAGTGGCCAAAGGGGTGATGAGCCTCCGCGATCTGGAAGACATCCATCTCCACATGACCGAGGCCATTACCGCGGCAGGCGGACGGCTGGACAGGATCTACTGCTGTACCGACATGGAAGCGGAGAGTCCCTGCCGCAAACCCAATACCGGCATGGGGCTGGCGGCGCAGAAAGACTTTCCGCAGCTCGACTTCAGCCGTGCGCTCATCATCGGCAATAACCTGTCGGATATGGAATTCGGGAAAAGGTTGGGCATGTATACCTGCTTGCTGCAGACCACACACCCTGAGCTGGACGATACCCACCCCCTGGTAGACATGGCTTTTCCCCATCTTTCCGACCTGATCAATGCCCTGCGCTGGGCGCGGCTCCCGGGCGGATAGTCATCAATTTCCTGTGACCATGCAATTTTTACCTCCTTTTATTGTTATATTACCTGTAAACAAGGTCTGATGCCAGGGAAACTGCTTTTTTTCATGATGCTGTGCAGTTGTTGCCTCCGGGCACAAGCGCAATTGTCCGCCGTAAACAGGGACCTGCTGATGCAAAAACAGGATTCTTTGAAAAAGCTGACCCATACGCTCGTCAATGCGCCGCTGGCAGAACAGCGACTGGAGGCCTGCAGGACTTTCGTCCCCCAGCTTGTCGAGGCATTGAAAGTAAAGGGCTCTTTTTATTTTCAATTCGATTCCCTGCGCGAGATATCCGTCGTCTATCCCCCGGACAGCAGCTTCCGGATATTTACCTGGGCTCTCGCCGGCGATATGGGCACTTACCGTTACTACGGTACGCTTCAGCAACGCACAGCAAACAATACGCTGCGCATGTTTCCCTTTTTCGACCATTCCGTCAATACTGCACAGGCAGCCGATACCATTACCGGCCCCAACGCCTGGGTCGGGGCTTTGTACTACAAGATGATCAAAACGGAATACAAAGGAAAAACCTATTATACCCTATTCGGCTGGCAGGGCAATAATATGCGCAGCAATAAAAAGATCCTGGAAGCGCTCAGCTTCCGGAACGGACAGCCGGTGTTCGGAGCGCCGGTTTTCCATTACCAGCGGGATAGCCTGCCCGCCGCCACCTACAACCGCTTTATTCTCGAATACAAAGAAGACGGCAACGCCGGTCTGAATTACGACCCCGACATGCACATGATCCTCTATGATCATTTACAGTCGCTGAACAAAACACCGGAAAGAAAGTACACCCTCGTGCCGGACGGCACCTATGAAGGCTTTAAATGGCAGAACGGCATGTGGGTGCATGTGGACAAGGTCTTTAACGAGGTCTCCAAAAAGCCGCCGGTTCCCGCACCGCTGAAATTCCGCAGGCAGGTGACCGATACCACCGAAGCCGGGCAATAGCCCTTCCCGCTTGCCGGAATATAAGAAGTCGGTCATTCAGAAAAGAAATTGCCTTTACCCCCCGATCATGATGCGGCCCCCATGCCGCCCCGGGCCATTCTTGTCCGATTCCCCGAACTTGCGCAGGTTATAGATCAGCTTCAGCATAAAATAGCGGTGTAGCACGATGGTCTCCCGGTCCTCGATATAGGTATCGGTGATCTCGCGGCGCACGCTGGTATTCTGGTTCAGCAGGTCATACACGGTAAACTTGAGCGTGGCCTGACGCTTTTTGAAGAGGTCCACTCCCACTCCTACATTCCAGAGCCAGTAGCCTTTTCGGAAGCCCGGCGCCACATCGCTGTTATAGGTATAGTTCAGGTCGCTTTCCCAGCTGAGACGGGTGGGCCAGTAGAGGCTGCCCGAAAATCCGGCCTCATGCATAATGTTGTGCCGGCTGTCCATGGATCCCAGGCTGTATTGGCTGCTTTCGTACCGGAAGCGGTAAGAAGGCGTGATCTCGTAAAGCTCCTTGTACCCGTAGGTATAGGAAAGGCGAGGCGCCAGCATGAGCCGGTTGCTCACATAGGGGGCTTCGTTTACAAAAGCATGGGTGTGATTATAGTTCATCATCAGGTTAAGGTTTACCCTCCAATGAGAATTCTCCTTCTTTTTGTCCCTGCCGATCCCCCCATAGCCCCGGATCTGGTAATTACCGGCAACGTTGGTATAGGTGGTCACCTGCCGTAGCTGTTCATCAAAAGTGGTGACGTCCGTGATCGCATTTTTGATATCGCTGTAGGTCACATTGCCATAGACGTTATTCCCGGATTTAAAATCAAAATTGTTAAAGTCCAGCGAAAGGTTCCGGTATATGGAGGGCTTCAGATCCGGATTGCCTTTTATGATATAAAGCGGGTTGGTATTGTCCGCCACCGGAAGCAGCTGCGCGATATCCGGCTGCTGCACCTGTGCGAGGTAGCGGAGGCTGAGCCGGCCGTTCTTGATCTTGCGGGCAAGATTCACATAAGGGGATATAAAGAACTGTCGCTGATCAATGGACAGGTCATGCGTATAGGAATAATGGTGCAGCCCGATAAAGTTAAAATCGGCCGCAGCATCCAGCTGCCATTTTTCGTCCTGATAGGCCGTACCCAACCTGGGTGTCTGTACGTTTACATTGCTGCGGAACTTGTTGGTATAGGCGGAATCCAGCTGCGTATGCTTGCCGGTGGCGGCTTCGAGGTCAAACGTTTTTTTGTCCGTCAGCCCGTAACGCCCCTCCAGGTTATAGGCAAAGGTCGCCCTCAGCTTATCCGTCAGTGGCTGCGTATAGCGCAGACCGGCGTTATAGTCATTGCTGCTGACATTATTATCGATATACTGGTTTACGGAATCGTCCGGAGTGGCGTCGTCATAAAAGCTATTCCGGTAGCTGTTGTAATCCCCGGCCCGGGATGTTTTGATGTTGCTGTACGCGGAGAGGGAAAGCATCTGCCCTTTTCTTTTGAAGGTGCGGAAAATGTTCAGGTTCTGGCTGAAGGTATTGTCCTGCTGGTCGGTGACATACCGGCTGTCGCTTTCATTCACAGGCTGCTGCTTTTCTCCCAGCGACACGGAATGGCTGTTGCTGACACCCTGCTTGTTGCTGAAGCTGATGTTGGGAGCGTAATAGACGTTCCAGAGGGAATCTTTATAGGTCAACGTGGCCGCCATGCGGTGGTTGATGTTGTTGCTCCGTTCTTGCTTCTCGGTATTGTAATAAGACAATGAATCCGGCAGAAGATTCTGCCGCGCGGTTTTGGTATCGTTTTCCAGGGAAAGGCCGCCGTAGAAATAGCTGCCGTTCAGCGAAAAGTGCTTTCCGAAGTCATTGTTATAATTGATGCCGGCGGTGGTGGTCTTCTTAATCCCTTCTTCATTGTTGCCGAAGTTCAGCCCGTTGATCCCGAATGCGCCGTTGCGGCTTACCATGACGGTGCGGACGCCACCGCCGCCGCCCAGCATGTCCACCACCTCATCGATGCTGAAGCCGATGTCGTTGATATTGTTTACCGCACCCAATATGCTGATGCGCTGCTTACCTTTGAAATAGTTCAGCATGGCGCTGGCATCGTAATACCGGTCGGTGCCGTAATCTGCATAAGCCCGGCCGAAGAAGCCCTGGTCTTTTCCCTTCTTCAGCGTGATGTTGAGGGTTTTGGTATCTCCCGATGCGGGAGCCCCGCTGAGCTCTTCTTCGCGGGTCTTGGTATCCGTCACCTGCACCTTGTCGACGATCTCTACCGGCAGGTTCTTGCTGGCCACCCTGGGGTCGTTGCCAAAAAATGCCTTCCCGTCCACCAGGATACGCGATACAGGCTTCCCCTCTGCGGTAATGTTGCCATCCGCATCCACATCCACACCGGGCAGCTTCTTCAGCAGGTCCTCGATCACCGAATTGGGACGGGTCTTGAAAGCGGCGGCGTTGAACTCGAGCGTATCGCCCCGTATGGCAATGGGAGGCCGTTCGCCGGTAACAGTAACCTCGTCCAGGGCGGTGGAGGACATCGACAAGTAGATCGTGCCGAGGTTCAGCTGCTGCGCACCGTCTTCCAGTCTTTGCCGGTGGGAACGGTAGCCGGTGTAAAACAGCGTCAGCTGCACCGGCGTATCCCGGGGAATGCCTTCCAGCAGAAATGCACCTTGGTCATTGGTGAGGGTGTAGCTGACCAGAGAGCTGTCCCTGACTTTTTTTGCATATACCGTGGCCAGCGGCAACGGCTCCCGGCTGACGGAATCCCGGAGCACGCCCCGGACCGTATAGGTACCAACCTGTCCGTATACGACTCCGGCACACCCGGCCATCAGACAGCAAAGAAAAAAACGGATTGATATTCTGCGCATGGATCTGAATTACGATCCGGCAAATTACGAATATTTCGGAATAAAACGAAAAAATCGTTTACTTCTCATCAGAACAAGCCCGGAAGCGGGCGGGCTTTGAAGCGGAAAGCCCCCGCCCTTCAAAAGCCCTCGCCTTCAGAGGATGATGAGGAACGGGTTAATCCTCCAGCTTCAGCACGGCCAGGAAGGCTTCCTGCGGCACTTCCACATTGCCGATCTGGCGCATGCGTTTTTTACCTTCTTTTTGTTTTTCGAGGAGCTTGCGTTTACGGGATATATCGCCGCCGTAGCATTTGGCGGTCACATCCTTGCGCATGGCGGAGATGTTTTCGCGGGCGATGATCTTGGCGCCGATGGCAGCCTGGATGGCGATCTGGAATTGCTGCCGGGGCAGCAGCTCTTTGAGCTTCAGACAGAGCTTACGGCCAAAATCCTGGGCGCGGCTGCGGTGGATAAGGGCGCTCAGGGCGTCGACGGTATCCCCGTTGAGCAGGATATCCATCTTGGCAATATCGGATTCCCGGTAGTCCAGCGGTGTATAGTCAAACGAAGCATAGCCGCGGGTAAGGGATTTCAGCCGGTCATAAAAATCAAACACGATCTCTGCCAGGGGCATCTCAAAGGTGAGTTCCACACGGGTAGGCGTAAGATAGCTCTGGTTTTTCAGCATGCCCCGCTTGTTCAGGCAAAGCGTCATAATGCTGCCGATATATTCGGGAAGCGTAATGATCTGAGCGCGGATAAACGGTTCTTCGATGCGCGCCAGCCGGCTGGGATCGGGCATCTCCGAAGGATTGTTTACCGTCAGCTTTTGGCCGTTGGTAGCATAGGCAAAATAGCTTACGTTGGGAACGGTGGTGATCACCGACTGGTTAAATTCGCGTTCCAGCCGTTCCTGGATGATCTCCATGTGCAGCATCCCCAGGAAACCGCAGCGGAAGCCAAAGCCCAGCGCCTGGGAGGTCTCCGGCTCAAATACCAGCGAGGCGTCGTTGAGCTGCAGCTTGCCCATGCATTCGCGCAGCTCTTCAAAATCCTCCGTATTCACGGGGAAGATGCCGGCAAAGACCATCGGCTTTACTTCCTCAAAGCCTTTGATGGCTTTTTCGCAGGGTCGTTTGGCCAGGGTAATGGTATCCCCTACCTTCACCTCCTTTGCATTTTTGATACCGGTGATGATATATCCTACATTACCGGTACCCACCTGCTCCTTCGGATTCAGTCCCAACTTGAGCGTGCCCACCTCGTCGGCCTCATACTCCATACCGGTATTGACAAACTTTACCTGATCGCCCTTCCGGATAACGCCGTTGTATACACGGTAATACGCAATGATACCGCGGAAGGAATTGAATACACTGTCGAAGATCAACGCCTGCAGCGGCGCCTCCGGATCGCCTTTAGGCGGGGGAATGCGGCGGATAATGGCCTGCAGCACCTCCTCTACGCCCAGGCCCGTTTTCCCGCTGGCCAGCAGGATATCTTCCTCCGGGCATCCGATCAGGTCCATGATCTGGTCCTTTACTTCGGCGATCATAGCGCCATCCATGTCCACCTTGTTGATCACCGGAATGATCTCGAGATCATTGTCGATCGCGAGGTACAGGTTGGAGATGGTCTGGGCCTGGATACCCTGGGTGGCGTCTACCAGCAGCAGGGCCCCCTCGCAGGCCGCCAGGGCGCGGGACACCTCGTAGGAGAAGTCCACATGACCGGGGGTATCGATAAGGTTAAAAATATAAGTGGTGCCGTCATACACGTAGTTCATCTGTATGGCGTGACTCTTGATGGTGATCCCCTTCTCGCGCTCCAGGTCCATATCGTCCAGCACCTGGGCCTGCATTTCCCGGCTGGTAATGGTATGGGTATGCTCAAGCAGCCGGTCGGCCAGGGTGCTCTTACCGTGATCGATATGGGCGATAATACAGAAATTGCGGATGTGCTTCATATAAAAAAACTCCATGCAAAGATAAGCAAAACCGGCCGCAGCTGAAGATACAGACGCGCCGGTTGGCCCGCAAAAGTACGTTATCGGGCCGATATGTTTTTTCGTATTTTTGGACCATGACCGAAGCCCATATCCGCAATGACCAGACCCGCCGTTTTCTCGATCTGGAAGAACAGTTTGGCGCACACAACTATCATCCGCTCCCCGTGGTGCTGACCCGGGGATCGGGCGTCTTTGTTTGGGATGTGGAAGACCGGCGGTATTACGATTTTCTTTCCGCTTATTCCGCCGTCAACCAGGGCCACAGCCATCCCCGCATCCTGTCTGCCTTCACCGCCCAGGCGCAGCGGCTCACCCTTACCTCCAGGGCCTTTCACAACGACCAGCTGGGGGAGTTCTGCCGCTATATCACCACGCTCTTTGGCTATGACAAGGTACTGCCCATGAATTCGGGTGCGGAGGCGGTGGAAACAGCGCTGAAGCTGTGCCGCAAATGGGGGTATGAAACAAAAGGCATTCCCGCCGGAAAGGCAAAGATCATCGTGTGCCGGAATAACTTTCACGGACGTACGGTCAGCATTGTTTCGTTCAGCACCGACCCGTCGGCCAGAAACGGCTTCGGCCCCTATACCCCCGGCTTTGAAGTAGTCCCATACAATGATCTGCCCGCGCTGGCCGCGGCGTTGCAGGACAAGGAGGTGGCGGGGTTCCTGGTTGAGCCCATCCAGGGCGAGGCCGGCGTGATCGTCCCCGACGCCGGTTATCTGCAGCAGGCTTTCCGGTATTGCCGGGAGGCGGGAGCGCTGTTTATCGCCGATGAAATACAGACCGGGCTCTGCCGCACGGGGAGGATGCTTTGCTGCGATTATGAAGCGGTGCATCCCGATATACTGATCCTGGGCAAGGCCCTTTCCGGGGGGATGTTGCCGGTATCGGCTGTGCTGGCCGATGACGCGGTGATGCTGACCATCCGGCCGGGAGAGCACGGGTCCACCTACGGCGGCAATCCTTTGGCCTGCCGGACCGCTATGGCGGCGCTCGAAGTGCTGCAGGACGAAAACATGGCGGAAAATGCCGCCGTATCCGGCGCTTTTTTCCGGGAGGCGTTGCAATCGCTGCAGTCGCCGCTGATCAGCGGAATAAGGGGCAAAGGCCTGCTTAACGCCATAACGATCCGCCACTCCCGCGCAGACGCGGCCTGGGAGCTTTGCCTGGCCCTGAAAGCAAACGGGTTGCTGGCCAAGCCCACGCATGGCGACAAAATACGGTTCGCCCCTCCCCTTACCATTACCCGGGAGCAGCTGGAAGAATGCGTGGACATCATTGCCAAAAGCCTGCGGGTCCTTGAAAAAGGCGAAAGGTGAAAGGATAAAGGCGAAAGGCATTTAAGGAAGTCTAAGGTTCAAAGTCTGACGTCTAAGGTTTCATTCCAAACAAATTAACTTTAGACCTTGAATCTTAGACCTTAAACCAATTAACAAGAAACCCCAAACCTCAAACCGGAAACTTCTCATGACTGAGCACCAGGAACGGCATCTGCAGAGCTCGGACTTTCTCACCGATATCGTCATCGGCATGTCCGACGGGCTGACGGTGCCTTTTGCGCTGGCGGCCGGGCTGAGCGCCGCCGTCAGCAGCACGGGCATCATCATCACGGCCGGCATAGCCGAGATCGCCGCAGGCGCTATCGCCATGGGCCTGGGAGGCTACCTGGCCGGAAAAACCGAGCTGGACCATTATCAGGCGGAACTCCGGCGGGAATACCAGGAAGTGGAGACGGTTCCCGAAACCGAAAAAAAAGAGGTCCGGGATATCTTTGCGCGCCTCGGCCTGAGCGAGGAGATACGGCAGAAAGCGGCCGAAGAGATGGCGCAGAACAAAAAGCTCTGGGTGGATTTTATGATGAAGTACGAGCTGGGGCTGGACAAACCCGATCCCCGCAGGGCGCGCAACAGCGCGCTCAACATCGGGCTTTCCTATGTAGTGGGAGGGATCGTTCCGCTGAGCCCTTACTTTTTTACCGGCACTCCCCTTTCGGGTTTGAAATATTCCTGTATCGTCACCGCCATCTGTCTGCTTGTATTCGGCTATTTCAAGGCCAGCGTCACGGGCCAGTCGCCCTGGAAGGGCGCATTAAGGGTATTGCTGATCGGGGGACTGGCAGCGGCGGCCGCTTTTTTTGTGGCGCGGCTTTTTACGCAGGCCTGAGCTAACGCTTTATCCGGGAAGGGGGCACATAGGGCAGCATGGCCGCCACCAGCATCAGCAGGCCAAGAATAAGGGTAAGATACAATCCTATCTTTTTTTCGGGACAATATCCCATTTCACAATGGGCAAAAATAAAATAGTTCCGGATGTTCCAGGCGACCATGGCAGCGCCGATAAAGAGATTAGTGCGTTTGGCCCAGATGCGCGGGATCAGGCTGAAGATCAGGAAAAGTATCCCCAGACCAATGTTCAGTATCCCCGGAGCGCCAAAATTGGAAGTGCCGGTATCCATACCGCTGTAAGTGGCCTGTATCGGCGCAATGTATATCCAGGGCAGGTAAGCGCTGACGATCATCAGCACCGCCGCGGCCATGCCCAGGTAATGAAACAGTTTTCCCTTCATCGGGCAAAGATAATCCTTCATTCTCTGTCATTGCGTTATTTTGCAGGTATGGATTTTGGAAAAGTAAGTGCCGCCGCCATTGATAAAATTGATTTCCGTCTTCCTGACGACCCGCCGCTGACCCGGCAGGTGCTGGCAGAAGCCGCGAAATCACAGGAAGCGCCGGTCATCTATACCGGCTGCGCCAAATGGGGACGAAAAGAATGGGTGGATAAGCTGTACCCGCCGGGCACAAAGGAACGGGACTTCCTGTCGCAGTATGTAACCCAGTTCAACTCCATCGAGCTGAATGCCACCCATTATAAGATATATGAGCCGGAGACCATCCGCCGCTGGTCGCTGACGGCCGGGAAACGTCGTTTCCTGTTCTGCCCCAAGTTCCCGCAAGTCATCAGCCACGAGGGCAACCTGTATGCTGCAAAGGAGCTGACGGCTGCTTTTTTGGAAAGCATACGGGCCTTTGAGACCCATCTGGGCCCCTGCTTTCTCCAGTTCAGCGAACACTTTTCCCCGGGCCGCCGCGACGAGCTGTATACCTATCTTTCCTCACTGCCGCGGGACCTGCCCTGCTATCTCGAGCTGCGCCATCCGCAGTGGTTTGGCGATGCGGCTATCCGCAGGGAGCTGTTCGAACTGCTACGGAAATTACAGCTGGGAGCGGTCATCACGGACACTTCCGGAAGAAGGGACTGCGCCCATATGGAGCTGCCCATACCCGGGGCCTTTGTGCGTTTTGTGGGCAACAACCTGCATCCTACCGATTACCGGCGTATAGACGAATGGGTACTGCGGATAAAAAGCTGGTTACAGCAGGGGTTGAAACAGCTTTATTTTTTTATGCATCAGCATGACGAAAAGGATTCCCCTGAACTGTGTTTATATCTGATTCAGGCGCTCAACAAACATTGCGGGACAAAGCTGGAAGCCCCCCGTTTTCAGCAAAGATTGTTTTAGGAAAGTGACCCGGATGCGATTCGAACGCATGACCGACAGCTTAGAAGGCTGTTGCTCTATCCAGCTGAGCTACCGGGTCGGAGTATTTCAAAAAGCAGGAGCGCATCTCCTGCGCAGCCTGCGCGGCAAAGGTAAAATTATTTTACTAATTTCGGAACTTCAACGCGGCAGGACCAGCGCCTGCCCTAAATTCCGCAATCGCTATGGATGTAAAGATCGAACCCTCGTGGAAAGCCGTTTTACAGGATGAGTTTGAACAGCCCTACTTTCATGATATTGCCGTATTCCTGAAATCGGAAAAGCAGAAAGGGAAAACCATCTATCCTCCGGGACCGCTTATCTTCAACGCTTTTGACAAGACGCCCTTTGACCGGGTAAAGGCCGTCATCCTGGGACAGGATCCTTATCATGGTCCCGGGCAGGCGCATGGTCTCTGCTTCTCGGTGCCGGACGGCGTACCGCCGCCACCTTCGCTGGTAAACATCTTTAAAGAGCTGCATGCCGATACGGGCGATCCCATTCCCCGCTCCGGCAATCTCGAAAAATGGGCCACCCGCGGAGTGCTGCTGCTCAACGCCTTTCTGACGGTGGAGGCCAGCGCCCCCGCCTCCCACAGCAAGGCCGGCTGGGAGCAGTTTACCGATGCCGTTATCCGCAAGATATCCGAACAAAAGGAAGGTGTGGTATTCCTGCTATGGGGCCGTTTTGCCCAGCAGAAAGAAGCGCTGATCGATACCGCGCGCAATCCCGTTCTGAAGGCCGCCCACCCTTCGCCTTTTTCTGCCGACCGCGGCTTTTTCGGCTGCCGCCATTTTTCAAAAACCAACGAGCTCCTGCGTCAGGCAGGCAAAAAACCTATAGACTGGACACTGTGACACAAAAAAGAATACCGGCCCTGCAGCGCATCCTGGGACGGGTCTATGCGCTGTACGCCCTGCTGATGTTTATCATCACCATCCTGCTGGTGGCTATCCCCGTAAGCCTTGCCCATCTCCTGGTCCGCGACGACCGGCGCAGGACAAAGATCGTCATGGACAGCTACCGTGTATGGATGGGCGTTTACCTACCGCTGATCGGCTGTCCCGTTACGAGAACGGGTCAGGAACATTTCCGCCCGGACACCACCTATGTGGTCGTTTACAACCACAACTCGCTGGCGGATGTGCTGGTATCTACCCCCTATGTGCCGGGAGCCAGCAAAACGCTGGCCAAGAAAGAGCTGGCAAGAATACCCGTTTTCGGGCTGATCTACCGCAGCGGATCCGTGCTGGTGGACCGCAGCGACCCCAACAGCCGCCTGAAAAGCATCGAAGACATGAAGGCGGTGCTCGCCCAGGGCATGCACATGATCCTTTACCCGGAAGGCACGCGCAACAAAACTTCCGCTCCGCTCAAGCCTTTCTACAAGGGTGCTTTTAAGGTAGCCGTGGAGTCGCAGCACCCCATCGTGCCCGCCCTGATCTTTCATACCCGCGAGATCCTTCCGCCGGGGCTGTCGTTTTATGCCTGGCCCCATCGTATCCGCATCCGGTATATGCCGCCGGTGCCCACCGCCGGCCTGGGACCGGATGACGTACCCGCCTTAACGGAAAAGATATTCCATCAGATGAGGGACGGCTATATAGCGGGAGCGGGAGGCAATGCCGGAAAAGCCTGAGCACGCAGGCGCCGGACAGGTCTGCCGCTTTCGTGCAGGCTATCAGTAAAATCCGCCGCCGGTGGACTGCGGGTTCCCGAATACGTCGTAGAACTGCCGTCGCCGGTTGATCCGCAGGTCATGCAGGATGCCCGCGGTGGGGTTGAGGGTGATGTTGAACGATTTGTAAAAGCCCAGCGGCACGATGTTGATGGACATGCGCCAGCAATGCAGGTCGCGGGTAATGTTGACCGTGGTATAGGTCAGACGCTTGTTGAGAAAATCGAAGCCGCTGCTGAGGCCGATCTTCCATTTGGGAGTGAGGCTGAAGTCGCCGTTGAAGTTCAGCGACTGGGCAAAGATGGTAGTATCCCGCTTGTAGTCCGGCGTGCGGGTTTTGGTAAAGTTCAGGCTGTAGGAGAGGTTAATGCTCCAGGGAATGTCGAAATCCACAAAATCCCCCGGGTTTTCCTGCATCCGCCGCATCTGCTCCTGCTGCAGGTCCAGCGGGTTCTGACCCGGCTGCAGCTGGTCGGTCTCATCCTGGGTATCCTCCTCCTTCTTGCCCTTTTTATCCGGCGATTTAAAGGAAGTGCTGATGCTGATGGAGCCGTTGCGCAGCTCGCCCAGGCTGAAACGGCCCTGCTCCCATACATACTTGTCGATCATCCGGCCCGTATAATCGTGGACATAGGGATCCACGGTACCGCTGGCCGAGATGTTGATCTTATCAAACAATAACGTGCGGGCATATACGCTGAAAGGCTGCAGCTGGAAGGAATCGGCTACCAGGTTGTATCCCCCGTTGATGCCGAAGCCGTCGAGCAGCTTTATCTTCTTGGAATGGGTGGCCGTATCCTTTTTGGAAAAGACCTTCATTTCAAGGTTATTGTCTATCCCGAAGCTGATACCGCCGTACCGGCCCTCCGAGAAGGGACCGAAGCCGATACCGTCAAATACAGATACCCGCTGATAGGGGGTCAGGGCCGAGGTATCCACCTTCACATTGTAATAGTACTGCTGGTTCATATCCGGCTTGTAGCTCAGGCTCAGGCTGGGGCGCATCACGTGGCGGATGGCCTGTACCTTGGCATTCCGGTTACGCTTGTTGAACTGGAACATGCCGTATACCGCGGAGCTTACCGACAGGCCCATCGTCATTTCCCGGGCGGTGTACAACCCCTTGTCATAAGTGGTATCCAGCCGATTGTGCTTGGCGTCAAAGGTGCGGTACATTTTTTTGGTATACCAGCGCTCGGTATAGCTGACGCTGGGCGATACGGTAACGGGTCCCAGCGGAGGAAGGGTAAGGCTGATCGGCACCTGGTGCTGGATGCCGGTCTGGAACTTGTCAAAAAAGCCGGGCTTGAGCAGGGTGGTATCGATAAAATCCACCGAGTTGCGCGCATTCAGCGAATAGCCGATACCGATCTTTTCGTACCACTTCGGCGTGCCGGCATACTCTTTCGGCTGGAAAGGGTAAATGGTATTCATGGTAAAGGCCGCCTCTGGCAGGGTGATATTCACCTGCCGGGTGGACGTGTTCTGGTTATGGTTGGCGCTCAGCGTCAGGTTGAAGGGCGAACCCTGCCAGGCTTTGGAAAAGGCGATGGAAGAGCTCAGCGTATTGTTCAGGCGGATGGAAGGATCGGTAACGTTATACTGGTTATAGGTAGAGGTGCCGGCATTTACGCTGGCGGAAAAGGTAACACCCGGACGGGCTTTGCTGTCCATGCTGTGCGACCACATGATCCGGAAGTCGCGTGAGCGGGTAAAATCTGAGGTCTGCGGATCGCCGAAGCGGGTGGTGGCAATGCTGAGCATCATCGATCCGCTGTAATGGTATCTTTTGAAATAACGCGGGTTCAGGTTCAGCGCCCAGCTGCCGTAGGAATAGATATCCCCGCGCACCGTCAGGTCAAAGTAATCCCCCAGCCCGAAATAATACCCCCCGTTGGTGAGCCCGATACCTTTTTGCTGGGCCGCTTCATAGGTGGGCGGAAGTATGCCGGTCCGCTGACCGTGCGTGAGGGGGAAAATGGCAAAGGGGATGAACAGCGGCGTCGGTATCTCCATGATCTCCACATTGGCGGGTCCGGAGATCAGCAGCTTATTGGGAATGATCTTTACCTTTTTGGCATGGAAAGCAAAATGCGGCGGATATTCGTCGCAGGTGGTGAATATCGCTTCGGCATTATCAATCGAGTTGTCTTTCTGCTTTTTGGCCTGATCCGCATACAGGAACCCTTCCCCCTGCTGGGTCACCGTATTGTAGATCTTGCCGCGGGTGCTCTTGAAATTGTACAGCATGGAATCCGATTCCAGCGGCTCCTGCCCCTGCTGGGTAAATACCGGCAGCTCCGTCTTTTCATCGGCGCTGTCCTTTATATAATGCGCATCCACGACCTGCGTAGCCTGATCCAGCATTACCTTCCCGGCCTTCAGGTTGATGTCCTTGTAGTCGACGTTGGCTCCTTTATATAAATAGATCTTTTTTTCCGGCACTACCAGGGTTACCGAATCTTCCGCCTGGAACTTCACGGGCGCATCGAGCGTGTCCTTGGAATAAGGGACATGCGTGGTGTCCTGAGAGAGGGTACCGGTATCCCGGGAGGGAGCCGTGGTATTTCCGGCGGGCCGGAGGCTGTCTGACGACTGGGCGGCCCCGCTGTCTGCAGGCAGGATGATGTCAGGGGGAGGAAGGCGGTCCGGGGAAGGAGGAAGCGTATCCGCTGCGGCAGGAAGGACGGCATCCCTGCCTGTAGTCTTTTGCGCACAGACTCGGAAGCTGCTGTGCACCCCGGCTAAAAATAGCACCGGCAGAATGAATTTTACGCTATTTTTGCGGATATTTTTCATCTAAAAACGGCACAAACCTACATGTTTTTACCTATAAAACACACGGGGATAAGGTATTATTCTGCCGGAAACTCCATAATACAATTGAAAAATATACGTTGAAGATATGACCTTGCAGGATGTTTGTTTAGAACATGCCTCAATCACCTGTCGAAAAACAATCGTGATGTATCGAAAACTGCTGAGCGTCTCTTTTACGAGCTGGTTTTTATTGCTAATCTGCTGCCTGCTTCCCCGGTATACCATTGCCTCCACTGATGCCCTCCCCGCCCCTCCTCCCGGCGAGCCCCCTTTTGTGGTGGTCATCGATCCCGGGCACGGCGGTATCGACCCGGGTGCGATCGGCAAGGTCACCAACGAAAAAACCGTCGCCCTGTCGGTAGCGCTCAAGCTCGGAAAGCTGATGGCCCAGGTGCCGAACGTGCAGGTGGTCTATACCCGCACCACCGACGTGTTGCCGGGTGATAACTACCAGGGCTCCAACAAGCAGCGGATCAATCACTCGCTGCGGCAGCGGGCCATCATTGCCAACAAGGCCCACGGCAACCTCTTTATCTCCATACACTGCAATTCTGCCTATACCCGGCATCGTGTACGGTCCGGCTACCGGACCGTATACGTCAGGAGCCACGGCAAAAGAGTTCGGAGGCGGGTACCTACCTACCGCACCTACAACACGCCCAGCCCGGCCCGGGGTACGGAAACCTATGTATGGGGTATCCAGAAAAACTCCGATAAAGACCTGGCCCTGAAAGAAAACGGTCCCCTGGCAGACGATCCTGAGTTCAAGTCCCTGCTGAATTCCGATAATTCTGCAGAAGGACAGATCATGGTGAACATGATGCGCCGGGACGTGATGCGTCACAGCCTGGATATCGCCGCCAACGTGGAAGGCGAGTTTTCCAAGGTGGGACGCGTAAGCCGCGAGGTAAAGCAGCGGCAGGTAGGCATCTGGGTGCTGCAGGCCACCGGCATGCCCAGCGTGCTCATCGAAACGGGCTTTATCAGCAATCCCGAGGAAGAACATTACCTGATCAATCAGCAGGATGAGCTGGTCGGGTGCATCTATAAAGCCTTTACCCGGTATCTGGCGGGTATCCGCGGCATCAGCGCGGAGGAGCTGGCCGGCCCGGGAAAAACCTCCCCGGCCATCCCGCAGCCCGCCGCCGGCACGATCTATAAGATACAGCTGATGGTGAGCAACGATCCCGTCAAGGCAGACGACAACCGGTTCAAGAAGCTGGACGGTCCCGTGTCCATAGAATCGGTAAAGCTGAACAACCAGAAGGTGTACCGCTGTCTGGAAGGGGAATACAAAGATTACGATTCGGCCGACCGTGAGCTCGAGAAGATCAAGCTGATGGGATTCCGGGACGCCTTTATCGTCGGCTATCAGAACGGAAAAAGACTCGAATAAAGCGGCATCTTATAATTTCGCTATTTTTGTAGCGGACCAAACCCGATCAGCTTTGAAAATCTCGAACGAAACGAAAGTCGGCGCATTAACCGTCGTGGGTATCGTGCTGCTTGTCTTAGGCTTCAACTTACTGAAAGGGAAAAATCTTTTTTCGAGAAACCTTACCCTTTATGCTTATTATGACAACACACAGGGACTGGCCACCTCCAACCCCGTACGCATACACGGGCTGGCGGTGGGCAGCGTGTCCAGTATCGACTTCATGGATGAAAACGTGGATAAGATACGGGTGACCCTTTCCATAAAAAAGGGGATCGACATCCCCTCCAACTCCGTGGCGTCCATTATCAGCGCCGATCTGCTGGGCAGCAAGGCCGTCCGCATCGACATGGGCGACAGCAAAACCGGCCTGAACGACGGGGATTCCATCCGGGCCGCTGTGGAGGGATCGTTTACCTCCTCCCTTATGAAGGATATCAAGCCGCTGAGCGGCAAGGTGCAGGGCACGCTCACCCACCTGGACTCCGTGCTGCTTTCGGTGAACGGCACCCTTGATGCCGATACCCGGCGCAACCTGCAGCTGTCCATCGCCGAGATGAAAAATGCCATGCAATCCTTTTCAAGGGTAGCCGATTCTCTCGGGCAACTGACCAAAAACCTGAATGCCATCACCGGCAACCTCAGGAACAACAACGAGAAGATCAGCCAGATCATGGACAATACGGAGCGCGCCACTGCAAAGATCGCAGATGCGCCGATCGGCGAAACGCTTGACAATCTCAACAAGTCGGTGGATCAGCTGAACGGCATCATCGCCAAGGTCAACAGTCCCGACGGATCCCTGGGACTGCTCATCAACGACAAAAAGCTGTACAACAACCTGCAGGCTACTACCTACAACCTCAACCTGCTGATGGAGGACCTCCGGCTCAACCCCAAGCGGTATGTACATTTCTCCCTGTTCGGGAGAAAAGAAACAGCGCGGCCGCTGCCTTCGGATACAACGCTGAAACAATAATGTCTTCCCCTCCTGCCCGGAGGCAGGATGCAGAACCAGGAATCACGCAAGATGGCGAAGCAGCCGCGTAAACATATTTTTTCCCTGAAAAGGCAAAGCCGCCGCATCCTGCTGGCAGCCGCCCTTTTAGCGCCGGCCATCGTAGCCTGCGCCCAGCAGCCGACGCCCTTTCCGGTTTCGCCGGTCCCGCGTATCGATTCCGCAAAAGCCGTGCAGCTGATACAGGCGGACGTGCTGCAGGGCATCCAGTCCAAAAACGATTCGGGCAATCTGGATAAGCTGATCGGGAACGTGATCCTGAAGCAGGGTACCACCCTCTTTTATTGCGACAGCGCTATCCGAAACGCCAGCCTCAATATCATCGATGCCTACGGCCATATCCATATCAACCAGGCCGACAGCGTGCATACCTATTCCGATTATCTGCATTACCTGGGCAACGAAAAAAAAGCTACCCTGCGGAACAACGTGAAGATGACGGACGGCACCATGGTCCTCACCACGCCGCAGCTGGATTACGACCTCAATACGCATGTGGGCATATACAGCCAGGGCGGAAAGCTGGTGACCGACAGCACCGTGCTCACCAGCCGGCAGGGCTATTATTATTCGAATACCAAAGACGCTTATTTCAAGAACAATGTAAAGCTGACCGACCCGCAGTATGTGCTGACCACCGACACCCTGCTTTATAATACCGTCAGCAAGATTGCCACCTTCGTAGCGCCCACCGCCATCCATACCGGAAGCGCGGATATCAATACCACCTGCGGTTATTACGATACCGAACAGCGTTATGCCCACCTGTGCAGCCGCTCCTCTATCGTGGACAGCACCCAGCACCTGTCGGCCGATACGCTGAACTATGACAAGACCACCGGGGTCGGCGTGGCCAAAGGCAATGTGGTATGGACCGACACGCTCAGGAATATCACGGTATTGTCCAACTATGCGGTCTCCAACTCGCAGACCCAGACCATCCTGGCGATACAGCATCCGGTGATGATACTCATGCAGCAGTCGGACACCCTGTACCTCGCGGCAGATACCCTCTTTTCGGGAATGGCGCCCCCGGAAGGCGACAGCATCACGGTGAAGCCCGCCGATATGCTCAAAGACCTGCCGGTTTTCCAGGCAGCGGAAGACAGTATTGCCGCCCAGCGGGATGCTTTCCTGCATACGCAGGCGCTGCTGCAGCAAAGTCTGGATTCGGCAGCGCAGCAGGAGCCGGCAAAGAAAAAGGATACTGCTGCCGCACCAGCCAAAGCAACCGCCGCCCCGGCCCCGGCAAAAACAGATACGGCGGCCAAAGTATCCACATCCGCCCCTGCCGCAGCGACCAAAACCGACAGCCTTGCCGCTCCGGCGCAGGACAGCGCGCGGACCGTTACGCCTCCGCCGCGGGACAGCGCTACCGTACCACAGCAGGACAGCACCGCTCCCCGCTTCATCATCGCTTATCACCATGTAAAGCTGTTCTCCGACTCCATGCAGGGATTGTCGGACAGCCTCTACTATTCCGACCGCGATTCGGTTTTCCGTTTTTACCACGACCCTATCCTCTGGGTATCCGGCAGCCAGCTGACCGGCGACACCATCCTGCTGCATACACGCAACCAGGGTGCGGACCGCATTGACCTGCTCAACAATGCCCTGATCGTAAACGATGCCGGCTCCGGCTTTTACAACCAGATCAAAGGCAATATCATATACGGTTATTTCAAAGAGAACAGGCTGGACTGGATGCAGGTCAACGGCAACGCCGAAACCGTTTATTTTGCCAAGGACGATTACGGCGGGTTTATCGGCGGCACGCGGATCCAGTCATCCGCCATACGCATCAACTTCAAAGACGGTCAACTGTATAAAGTGACCTGGCTAAAGAGTGTGGACGGCACCATGACGCCCCTGACCCAGGTCAGCGACCCCCGGGAGCTGAAGCTCCGTAATTTCCGCTGGGAGGAAAAGCGAAGACCGAAGACAAAAGCGTCGCTGATCCTGCCGCAGCCCTGACGCCGCCGGCAGAGGGCCCTTTTTGATTTTTTAACCTTATTCGATCTCCATGGCCGACAAGCCTATCCGCCGATTATTAAGTCCCCTGAAAGAATGGTTGCAGGACAGCCGCTCGGTGGGCATCGTGCTCATCGCCTGCACCGCCGTTTCGCTGCTGCTGTCCAACCTGCCTTTCAGCAGTGCCGCCTATACGTCGTTCTGGGAAAAAGAAATACACCTTCCCACAGAAAGCCTTTCGCTGCCCCACAGCATCCTGCATTGGATCAATGACGGACTGATGGCCGTCTTTTTTTTCCTCGCAGGACTCGAGATCAAAAGAGAGCTGCTGAAGGGAGAGCTCTCCTCTCCGAAAAAATCCATGCTGCCCGTGCTGGCCGCACTGGGTGGGATGATATGTCCGGCCCTGATCTTCCTGCTGTTCAACGGCAACACCCCTTATCATCACGGTTGGGGCATTCCCATGGCTACCGACATTGCCTTTTCCCTGGGTATCGTGTCCCTGCTGGGGAACCGGGTGCCGCTTTCCCTGAAGGTGTTCCTCACCGCCCTGGCCATTATCGACGACCTTGGGGCCATCATTACCATTGCCATCTTTTATAGCACCGGGCTGCAGCCGGGTTTCCTGCTGGCCGGGCTGGGCATCATTGCGGCGCTTGCCCTGCTGAACCTGCTGAAGGTAAGGCAGCCGCTCTTTTATTTTCTACCCGGTCTTGTGGTCTGGTATTGCATCTTTAATTCCGGTATACATGCTACCATTTCCGGCGTGCTGCTGGCCTTCTGCATGCCGATGACCCACATTGAAAAGCTGGAGCATCGCCTGCACGACCCGGTTAATTTCATCATCATGCCACTGTTTGCCCTTGCCAATACCGCTATCGTGTTTCCCCGTTCGCTGGCTCCCGTATATGCTTCCCCGATAACCTGGGGTATCGTCTGCGGACTGGTGCTGGGCAAGCCCCTGGGCATCTTCCTGTTCTCCTCCGCAGCCACGCGGCTGAAGCTGGCCGCGCTGCCGTCGGGGACCCGGACGGGTCAGCTGATCGGCATCGGTATGATCGCGGGTGTAGGATTTACCATGTCTATCTTTATTGCCACGCTCGCCTTCGGCGAAATATCCCTGCAGGTTATTTCCAAAATAGCCATCATCGCCGCATCGCTGCTGGCCGGAACAGCCGGGTATTTCTATCTGGGGCGCAGAAAATAAGCCGCCTTATCCGCTGCCCGATATTTGGTATGTTTTATGCTATATCTGCTGTAAAAGAACTTAACTGCAAATTATTCGCTAACTTGCAGCCGAAATGTAACCTCAACTACACATCTATGAAAAAATGTTTGCTTTTTCTTTCCGTTGTAGTCCTCGTCATAGGATTAAGCAGCGGCAAAACCTTCGCCCAAAACACTTCCTCCAGCTACCGTACAGGGCTGGGGCTCGGTGTTGACTTCGGGGACGGAGCTACCATGGTGGGTATTTCCGGAAAGCATTTCTTCACGGATCATAACGTGGGAGAAGCCAACCTGATGTTCTTCAACGGAGGAGCCGGCATTAACGTGCTGTATGAATACCATAGCGACATTACCGGCGCCGCGGGCCTCAAGTGGTATGCAGGTCTGGGTCCGGAACTGCTTTTTGGCAAGCACTACACGGATTTCGATATCCGCCCCCTGATCGGGCTGGATTATAAGATCCGCGCCGCACCTTTTGCCCTTTCCTTCGACTGGCGTCCGCTGTTTTCGCTGACGCACGGCACCGACTTCCTGGCGGCAAGGTTCGGCCTGGGCATCCGGTACGCCTTTTAAGTAAAAACCGCTTAGCACATCTTCTGAGCCTTGTTGCCCCTTGGGGCGACAAGGCTTTTTATCTTTTTACGCGTGAAAGTATTTACCACTCCTCTTATCCGGGACGCCGACGCCTATACGATCCGGCATCTGCCCATCAGCAGCACGGACCTGATGGAAAAAGCCGCCACGGCCTGCGCGCACTGGATATGCAGCCGGTTTCCCGCAACTGTCCCCGTCTGTGTTTTTTGCGGCACCGGTAACAACGGCGGTGACGGGCTGGCCGTTACCCGCCTGCTCCGGGCCCGCGGATATACCGCGCAGGCCTGGCTTGTGACGTCTGCTGACCGGCTTTCCCCGGACTGCGCAATAAACCGGGAGCGGCTGGAGCAGGCCGGAGAGGGCCCTGTCATGATCCGCAGCGCTACAGAATTTCCGCTGCTGCCGGCCGGAGCCCTTGTCGTGGACGCCCTGCTGGGCACCGGTCTTACCCGGCCCCTCAGCGGGCTCATGCGGGATATCGTGCTCCGGATCAACGACCTGCACAACCCCGTAATTTCTGTGGACATTCCCTCGGGCATGTATGCAGACCAGCCTCCCGCCAAAGACGGTATAACGGTAAGGGCTACCCATACGCTCAGCTTTATGTTTTATAAGCTGGCCTTCCTGCTCCCGGCCAGCGCGCCGGCGGCCGGCAAGGTAACGGTGCTCCCCATCGGGCTGCACCCGGATTATATCGCCGAAACGCCGACACCCTACCAGACCATCGACGCCAGGCTCATCCGCCGTTTTTATAAAAAAAGAGCGGCCTTTTCGCACAAGGGTACTTACGGACATGCCCTGCTGGCGGCGGGCAGCTTTGGAAAAATGGGGGCCGCCCTGCTCTCCGCGCGGGCCTGTCTCTGCAGCGGAGCCGGACTGCTGAGCTGCCGGATTCCCCGCTGCGGGTATATACCGCTGCAGACGGCGCTGCCCGAGGCCATGTGCCTGTGCGATGAGGAAGAGACCCATCTGGTCCCGGGCGAAAGAGACGATACCCCTTATCAGAGCATCGGGATCGGTCCGGGGATCGGACAGCACCCCGATACGGTGCGGGCGCTGGAGCAGCTGCTGCAGGGGGCCGGCAGTCCTGTGGTGCTGGATGCCGACGCGCTGAATATCCTGGCCCGGCACCCGGAGCTGTGGAAGCATGTGCCGGCCGGCAGCCTCCTTACCCCCCACCCCAAGGAATTTGAGCGGCTGTTCGGCCCCGATGCGGATGATTTCGCCCGCCTCGAAAAAATGCGCAAAGCCTGCGCGGAGCACAGCGTGTATATTATCCTGAAAGGACATCACAGCTGCACCTGTACACCGGAAGGGAACTTTTTCTTCAACACCAGCGGCAATGCCGGCATGGCCACCGCCGGCAGCGGGGATACGCTCACCGGCATCCTCACCGGGCTGCTGGCGCAGCGGTATACTCCCCTGGAAACAGCCCTGCTTGGCACGTATATTCATGGTCGTGCCGGCGATCATGCCGCCGCAGCCCTCTCCCCCGAAAGCATGCTGGCCTCCGACATCATCGACCATCTCGGCGCGGCCTTTTTGGAAATAGCCGGAACGGACATGCAACATTAAATATTATGCCTTATTTTTACCGGCCCGGGACGGCCAGTGAAACGCGGAGCGTTCATGGAGACCTTTTGAAAGGACATGATGAACGAAATAAAAGACAAAATTTAACGGCTGAAAATTAAAATGGTTAAAACTACTGTATGAGTAATTTCTTGTATGTTATCCCCGTTATGGGAATCATTGCGTTGCTATTCATGATTGCCAAATCAGTATGGGTTTCGAAGCAGGGAAGCGGAAATGAAAAAATGACGGAAATCGCCCGTCACATCGCCGAAGGGGCGATGGCCTTCCTGAAGACAGAATATAAGATCCTGACCTATTTTGTAATTATCGCCGCCATCCTGCTGGGTTATATGGGTTATGTAAACCCCCGCTCCAGCTGGATCATCGCCATTGCCTTTATCATCGGCGCCGTGCTGTCCGCCTTTGCGGGATTCAACGGCATGCGGATCGCCACCAAGTCCAACGTCAGGACGGCGGAAGCCGCCCGGACCAGCCTCTCCAAGGCGCTCAGCGTTTCTTTCACCGGAGGCAGCGTGATGGGACTGGGCGTTACCGGCCTGGCCATCTTGGGGCTGGGCGCACTCCTGATCGTGGTACTGAATCTTTTCGGCGTCATCAATGCGCAGAACGGAGAGCTGGAGAAAGCGCTGGAAGTGCTGACCGGTTTTTCGCTGGGTGCGGAAAGCATCGCCCTGTTTGCCCGCGTGGGCGGGGGTATTTATACAAAAGCGGCTGACGTAGGAGCCGACCTCGTGGGTAAGGTAGAAGCCGGCATCCCGGAGGATGATCCCCGCAACCCCGCTACCATTGCGGATAACGTGGGAGACAACGTAGGGGACGTAGCCGGTATGGGCGCCGATCTGTTCGGTTCTTTCGTATCCACCATCATCGGCACCGTGGTCCTGGGCGGGGAGATCAGCAAGCAACCCGGCTTTACGGATGGGTATAACGGTCTTTCCCCGGTGATCCTCCCGATGGTCATTGCCGGCGTAGGCACCCTGTTCTCCATCCTGAGCACTTATTTTGTAAAGGTAAAAGAAGGCGGAAACGTACAGCGTGCGCTGAATGTGGGCAACTGGATCGCCGTGATCCTGACGGCCATCTCCGCTTATTTCATCATCATAAACATGCTGCCCGCCACGCTCACGCTGCGCGGTCATTCCTTCACCTCCGGGGGAGTATTCGGCGCGGTGATCGTAGGCCTGGTTGTCGGCACCCTGATGAGCGTGATCACCGAATATTATACGGCGATGGGCAAACGCCCGGTGAACAGCATCGTAAGCCAGTCCTCTACCGGTCATGCCACCAATATCATCGGCGGTCTGGCTGTGGGTATGGAATCCACCATGCTGCCCATGATCGTGCTGGCGGCAGGCATATACGGCTCCTTTGCTTTTGCCGGCCTGTATGGCGTAGCCATTGCGGCGGCGGGGATGATGGCCACCACCGCCATGCAGCTGTCGATCGATGCTTTTGGGCCCATTGCGGACAATGCCGGCGGCATCGCCGAAATGAGCGAGCTGCCCAAAGATGTGCGGGCCAAAACGGATATTCTCGATGCAGTCGGCAATACCACCGCCGCCACCGGAAAAGGCTTTGCTATTGCTTCTGCAGCGCTGACCTCGCTGGCCCTGTTTGCCGCTTTCGTCGGGGTAGCCATGCCCGATCCCAGCACACAGCATATTGATATCTACCAGGCCCGGGTACTGGCCGGGCTGTTTGTCGGCGCCATGATCCCCTTTATCTTTTCGTCCCTCGCCATTGCGGCGGTGGGCCGGGCCGCTATGGCCATGGTAGAGGAAGTACGCCGGCAGTTCCGGGAAATCCCCGGTATTCTGGAAGGAAAAGGCAAACCGGAATATGAGAAATGTGTGGCCATCTCCACCAATGCCTCCATACGGGAAATGTTACTGCCGGGCGCTATCGCCCTGGTGGTGCCGGTGCTGGTCGGATTTATCTTTGGCCCGGAAGTGCTCGGCGGCGTGCTGGCCGGCGTAACCGTGTCGGGGGTCCTGATGGGTATGTTCCAGAGCAATGCCGGCGGCGCCTGGGACAACGCCAAGAAATCTTTTGAAAAAGGGGTGGATATCAAAGGCACTACCCACTACAAAGGTTCCGAACCGCACAAGTCATCGGTAACGGGGGATACCGTGGGCGATCCTTTTAAGGATACTTCCGGTCCTTCCATGAACATCCTGATCAAGCTGATGTCTATCGTTTCACTGGTGATCGCACCCACGCTGGCCAACCGCTTTAACAGTACGGTTCCGGAGACGGGCGCCGTAAGTCCCTCCGGCGCAAAGACGGAATACCGCGATGCCCGGGCACAAGCGACAAGCACCTTCCTGTACGGCCCCGAGGTAAAAAACCTGCGCATCATGGCGGTTCCTGACCGGAACCGCTTTCCGGGATAAGACTTAAGCGATATATAGCCTGGCGGCATCCGGTGCGCTCACGAGCGGCTTCCGGATGCGCTCAAAGGGCTTCCGGCTTCAGTTGGGAAAGGTCCAGCCCCAGGGCGGCGAACCCCTTCTCCCCTTTGCCGGTAATGTAAAAATGTTTGTCGGCTCCACCGGTTTTTGCAATCCAGCCCTTTTCGGCAAATGTCTCCATGAGCAAGGTTCCCAGCTTGCCGCCAAGATGGGAATAACAGGTTTTTGCCGGTCTTGCCTGCTTCGGCTTTTCCATGATCGGATGATTTTGAGGTTGACGAATATCGCTTATCGGGACTGCCGGCTTCGCGGCCTTGTCCGGAGCGATCTGATTACAAAATAAACCACCGGTACGAAGATCAGTCCCTCGATCAGCGGCAAAAACCAGATGCGGAGCCCTCCGCTTTTCCCCGATACTATCTGGAGGGTGCTGTATACGATGATCGTAAAAACAAGCACCACGAGCAATTTCAAATACCTGATCAGCTTTATTGCACCGGTACGTTGTCCGACTTTATTCGTCTCCGTTATACCGGTCGGATGATTAAAGATAAAAGGATACCTGGTCAGTATGGTCATACCGATAAAAAGAAAAGTTCCTATAGCGGCCAGTATAAGAAGAGCCGATTTACTTCCGTAACCGTCGACCTGCCCGGTCCCGCTATAATGAACAGGAATAATATCGGGCAGACCCGGATAGGACCAAAGTGTCAGGATCCACAGCCCAGCCAGGATGACCCAACCTGAAATCTCCGCGGCCCTGTCGGCGGAAGAAAGCATTGATTTCATTTTTCCTTTGTTTAAGGATGGCAAGCATCAAAACGGCCCGTCATGCTTACAAAGCTAATGTTTTTGACCGCACCTCGCCAGCCGCCGTCTGGAAAGATCTATTTCTCATTATTCCCGAAATCATTCTCGAAATATATAGCCGAATAAAATTTTTTTGTTATTACGAACAAATTCGTACTTTTGAATACGATAAGTTTCGTAATCATCGTAATCGCCGCACCGGACGATCTCTTTAAACATACGTTATGGCAGCAGACAAACACCCACGCCCCACCGAAAGCGAACTGGAGATTCTCCAGGTTTTGTGGGAAAGAGGCCCTTCCACCGTAAGGGAGGTGCATGAGGTCCTGGCCCGGCAGAAGGAAACCGGGTACACCACTACGCTGAAACTGATGCAGATCATGCATGATAAGGGTACCCTCCGCAGGGATACCTCAGCGCGCACTCATATCTATGAAGCCTCCGTCTCCCGGGAAGACACCCAGCACCAGCTGCTGGACCGCATGATCCATACCCTGTTCAGCGGCTCGGCGGCCAGCCTGGTGATGCAGACCCTGGGACACCACAGGGCCAGCGCCGGAGAACTGGAAAAAATCAAAGATTACCTGCAACAACTGGAACGATCAAAAAAATAACCCATGTGGTCCTCTTCTGATTCTTTCGTACAGGCCCTGGGGTGGACGCTGCTCCACTCGGTGTGGCAGGCTATGCTGATCAGCGCCTGTCTCTGGCTGCTGATGCGTCTTTGCCGCCGCGCCGCTGCCGCCGTGCGTTATCTGCTTTCGCTGTCCGCACTGGCAGCCGCAGGCGCCTGGTTCCTCTTTACCTTTTTCCGGCTCTGGCATCCGCTTCCTGCCGGGGAACGGCTTCCGCTGCTCCCGGCCGCCGCGCTACAGGCATACCCGGCGGTTCTTCCCGTCGCACCTCCGCCTGCACCGGTTCCGTTATGGGCGGAAATCAACACCTGGCTCCCCTACCTGGTGGGATGCTATGTACTCGGATTGCTGTTCCGCACTCTCCGGCTGGGACGGGAAGGCTGGCAGCTTCGCCGTATCCGCACCCGGCGGGCCATTCCCTTTGATCCGGCCTGGGAACACTATCTGGAAAAGCTGGCCGCGCAGCTGCATATCACAAAACGGGTGCAACTTTTCCTGTCCGCACATATCGACGTGCCCCTGATGACGGGTCACCTGAAACCGGTCATATACCTGCCCCTCAGCCTCGCCAGCCAGCTCAGCCCCGAACAGATCGAAGCTATCCTGCTGCACGAGCTGGCCCATATCCGGCGGCATGATTACCTGCTGAACCTGCTCCAGCAGATGACAGAGACCCTGCTCTTTTTCAACCCCTTTATATGGCTGATCAGCCGGCATATCCGGCTGGAACGGGAGAACGCCTGCGATGAGATCGTTACCCGCAGCACCGCGCCCCTGACCTATGCCCATACCCTGGTAGCCGTAGAGGAATATCGACGGCAGCAGCACCAGATCGCCATGGCGGTCACCGGCCGCCGCCACCAACTTTTCTGCAGAATACGACATATCATGGAAAAACGAGTACAAAAGACCAGCATCACCCAAAAGCTCCTGGCGCTGCTGGTGCTGGCCGGAGGAATTGCCTCCGTAGCCTGGCTTACCCCCGAAGAAGGTCACAACGCCATCCGGCACCGGAGCTCCGGCAGCACCCACGCTACGCCGCTTTCTGCCGATGTTACCCTGCAGGCCGCTGTTCCCGTATTTATCCCCCTGCCGGCCCCGGCGCCCGGCGCTGCTCCGGCCCCCCGGGCAGATACCACGGCTCCCCGGAACGGGACGGACGATTTGAAAAATGAGGACGAGGCAAGGCAACGCCTCAACGAAAGCCGCGAGCGCTGGAATGAAGAACTGGAACATTACCACCAGCGCAAGGCCGACGCACAGCAGCAGGTAGATTCAATGTTACGGCAACTGGAGAAGTCTCAGCTGCAGGCAGGCCGCCAGGCGTTGGCCGAGGCCCGGCGTCAGCTCCGGCAGACAAACTGGGACAGTATAAGGCAAAGCAGCATGGAAGCCGTACGACGGGCACAGGCCGAAATGCAGCACATCAACTGGGACAGCCTGCAACGGCAGACCAGCAAGGCTATGGCCGAGGCTCAGCGCCGGTTCCGGGAAACCGACTGGGAAAAAATAAGACAAAGCAGCATGGAAGCCCTCAGCAAGATGCAGGGCGAGCTGCAGCGGATGAATTGGGACAGTATAAGGCAGCAAACCGGCAAAGCCATGGAAGAAGCCCGGCGTCAGCTCCGGCAAACGAATTGGGATAGCATAAGACAAAGCAGCATGGAAGCATTACGGCACGCGCAGGCCAATCTGCAGCGGACCAACTGGGACAGCCTGCGGCGGCAGATGGAATCTTCGCTACGCCAGGCAGACACGGCCATAAAACGGGCAAAATGGAACCGCCAGGACAAACCGGTCGCGCCCAACGCATCGCCCCTGCCGCCCGCTCCCCCGGACAGCCTGTCCGGACCGGTTCCGGCTGCGCCCCGCAATCCCGGCAGCATAATAGTGGCCACGAAGGTCAGCGGAAGAATATTCGGGGATGCACAGGCAGGCGATTTCCGGTCACCCGTGACGGAGGTCCTGAAGCGGCACGGACTCCTAAAGGATAATATTCATTACACCGTAATGATGAATGACAGGGCGCTTTATATCAACGGAAAAAAACAGCCTCAGACCCTATTTGAACAATGCCGTAAGCTGACGGAGGACGGTAAGCAACTTCTGCTGACCTTCAATGGATCGAGCGGAAAGGCGCTCGCAATTGTCCAGGCCGAAAAATTATCGAAGTGAACCCTGGCTCGTATCGGGCCGAGCGCAAGCTGAAAGATAAACAAGCCGCTCAGACGCCTTGAAAGAAAACAACTTAAGCACATAACAAAAGCCCCTCCGCTTGAAGCAGGAGGGGCTTTTTCTTTTCGTGGGGTGCGGGGATTAATAACCCATACCGCCCATACCCATATCTCCACCCGGAGCTGCGGGAGCGGCGGGCTTGGGTTCGGGTTTGTCGGCTACCACGCACTCGGTGGTCAGCAGCATACCGGCGATAGAAGCTGCATTTTCCAGGGCAATGCGGGTTACCTTGGTCGGGTCGATCACGCCGGCGGAGAATAATTTCTCATATACTTCGCTGCGGGCGTTGAAGCCAAAATCGCCTTTCCCTTCTTTTACTTTCTGTACCACGATAGAGCCTTCGATGCCGGCGTTAGCGGCAATCTGGCGGAGGGGCTCCTCGATGGCGCGCTTTACGATATTGATACCGGTGCTCTCGTCTTCATGGTTGTTCTCCAGCTTGTCCAGCACTTCGATGGCGCGGATAAAGGCGGTTCCGCCGCCGGCCACGATACCTTCTTCCACAGCCGCACGGGTAGCATGCAGCGCATCGTCCACGCGGTCTTTCTTTTCCTTCATCTCCACTTCGGTGGTAGCGCCGACATACAGTACGGCTACGCCGCCGCTCAGCTTGGCCAGACGTTCCTGGAGCTTTTCCTTATCATAATCGGAGGTGGTCACCTCGATCTGGGATTTGATCTGGTTGATCCGGGCCTGGATATCTTCTTTCTTGCCCTTGCCGTCCACAACGGTGGTATTATCCTTGTCGATGGTTACGGATTCGGCGCGGCCGAGATACGTCAGGTCGGCGTTCTCCAGCTTGTAACCCTGATCCTCGCTGATCACGATACCGCCGGTAAGGGTAGCGATATCCTGCAGCATTTCCTTGCGGCGGTCGCCAAAGCCGGGAGCTTTAACCGCAGCCACCTTCAGCGCACCGCGCAGCTTATTGACTACCAGGGTAGCCAGCGCTTCGCCTTCCAGGTCTTCGGCGATGATCAGCAGCTGAGCACCCTGCTGGGCCACTTTTTCCAGGATCTGGAGGATATCCTTCATGGCGCTGATCTTCTTGTCATAGATCAGGATGTAGGGATTCTCCATTTCGGCCTGCATCTTTTCGCTGTTGGTTACGAAGTAGGGAGAGAGATAACCGCGGTCGAACTGCATCCCTTCCACCACGTCCACATAGGTATCGGTGCCTTTTGCTTCTTCCACGGTGATCACGCCGTCTTTGGTCACCTTGCCCATGGCTTCGGCGATCAGCTTTCCGATCTCGCTGTCGTTGTTGGCGGAGATGGCGGCTACCTGCTCGATCTTGTTGCTGTCGGAACCGATCTTTTCAGATTGCTTTTTCAGGCTGTCCACTACGGCTTTCACAGCCTTGTCGATGCCCCGTTTCAGATCCATCGGGTTGGCGCCGGCGGCTACGTTACGCAGGCCTTCGCTGATAATGGACTGAGCCAGCACAGTGGCGGTGGTGGTACCGTCCCCGGCGATATCGGCCGTTTTGGAGGCCACTTCCTTCACCATCTGGGCACCCATGTTCTCAATGGGATCTTCCAGCTCAACTTCTTTGGCAACAGTTACACCGTCCTTGGTAATGGAGGGAGCGCCGTATTTCTTTTCAATGACCACGTTCCGGCCTTTCGGGCCCAGGGTCACCTTTACGGCATTCGCCAGCGTGTCCACCCCTTTCTTCATTTTATTGCGGGCGTCCAGATTAAAAAACAATTGTTTTGACATGATAAATCGGTTTGAGGATTTTTGATTTTAAAAAATAAAAAGCGACATTCCTTTCTGTAAGGCACACCGCCAGTTAGATGATTGCCAGGATATCAGATTCCCGCATAATAAGATAGTCTTCCCCTTCGAGGCTGATTTCGGTGCCGGAATACTTGCCGTACAGCACGGTATCGCCCACCTTCACGGTTACAGGCTCGTCTTTTTTGCCCGGTCCGGCCGCCACAACGGTGCCTTTCTGGGGTTTTTCCTGGGCAGTATCCGGAATGATGATTCCGCCCTTGGTCTTTTCTTCAGCAGCGGCAGGCTGTACGATCACCCGGTCCGCCAGAGGTTTGATGCTTACACTTTTGGCCATAGTTGTGCAATTTTTAAGGCTGATTTAATAATGAAATGAAATATTTTTTCCCGCATCGAGAATTATGCCAAGCGGCAGGAAAAGCCAATTTTTCAGTTTCTTGACAGGTTTGCGAAGGTACTCTATTTTTTTATATGCCATTTTTTCAGTTGAGAAAAAGACGGGAAACCGCTGCCGGCCGGCCCTGCCTCCCCAGCCGGGTGGTAAACCGGCGGAACCGGAAGACAAAAGCGGATATTGGTTCATGCTTACATTTTCTTATCTTTGCGCCGCTAAAAGCTCTTGCCTTCGTATGATCAGCAGAAGAAATATCCGTATAAAGGTTATGCAGACCCTGTATGCCCTGGAATCTGTGGAACAGCCCTCTGAAACCCCTGCCGCCGGCCCCCGGCGCCATGCTGATCCCGCCCGCATCCTGCAGCATCATCTCGACCAGACCAGCCAGCTTTTTATTTACCTGCTGTATAACATCGCCCAGGTAGCCCTCTATGCCGAAACAGACGCCCAGATCAGGTCATCCAAGCACCTGCCCTCCCAGGACGATCTGAATGTAAATACCAAGATTGCCGGCAACGACTATCTCTGGCAGCTGCTGAGCGAACAGGGCTTCCAGCACAAGGCGGAAGAAATGCACTGTGCGCAGCTGGCGGATAAAGGCCTGATAAAAAAGCTTTATCTGCAGCTGGCCCGCAGCGAAAGCTATAAGGAATATACCGGCACCCTGGAGCGGACGCCGGCGGAGGAAAAGAAGATCATCAGCTACCTGTTCAATGAGCTGCTGATGAAAAGCGAGGCCTTCGGCCAGCATCTCGAAGACCATTTCCTCCACTGGGACGACGACCGGGAAATGATGTCGGTACTGGTAAACAACTATTTTCATAAACCCCGGCTGTTCAATTTCCTGCAGCTTATCAGCGCAGAAAAGCTCGAATATGCCCGCAACCTCCTGCAGACGGTGCTCGACAAGCGGGATTACTGCCTTTCCCTGATCCGCCCGAGGCTGCAGAACTGGGATCCGGAGCGCATTGCCGCCGTAGACATGCTGCTGATGGAAATGGGCATCTGCGAATTCCTGTACTTCCCTACCATCCCCACCAAGGTGACGATCAACGAGTACATCGACCTCGCCAAGGTGTACAGCACCCCCCAGAGCGGGCATTTCGTAAACGGCATCCTCGACAATATTCTGAAGGACCCCGCAACGGCGCAAAAAATCCGCAAGGCGGAGCGCAGCGGTAAATAATAAAACAAATTGCTTACTTTTGCCCTTCCGGAGGCGGCCCTGCGGGAGAGCGCTTCCGGTTGCTTCTGCTCCGTATCATGCACTGATCTCTTCTATTCATAAACAATCCAAACAATCATGTATCTGACTTCGATGACTTTCCTGATGATGGGTCAAAACGGCTCGCCCAATCCGACCAGCTCCCTGATCTTTATCGGCGGCATGCTGGTGGTAATGTATCTTTTTATGATCCGTCCGCAGGCAAAAAAGGCCAAACAGCAAAAGGCATTTAACGCCAGTATCCAGAAAGGGGAAAGGGTGGTCACCATCGCCGGCATCCATGGCAGGATCAGCAAGATAAACGAAGACGACACCCTCCAGCTGGAGGTAAGCCCCGGCTCTTATATGACCATCGAACGCTCGGCCATCAGCATGGAATATACCACGGCCCAGCAAAAGAAAGCCCAGGGTACCACCGGCGCCGAGGTAAAGAAATAACCCGGCGAACCCAACAAAAGATAAATCTCAACGGATGAAAGTGGGTATCACCGGCGGTATCGGATCCGGCAAAAGTACTGTTTGCCGGATTTTTGCTGTATTGGGGGTACCCGTATACGATGCCGATGGAGCCGCCAGGAGACTGATGAACGAAGACGAGGCTTTAAAGGCGGAGATAACCAGGGCGTTCGGGAGCAGGGCCTATGATGCCTCCGGGCGCCTGGATCGCTCCTGGCTCGGCCATACCGTATTCGCCGACCCCGAAAAGCTGGCCCGTCTCGATGCGCTGGTGCATCCCGTAACCTTGCGGGACAGCGCTGCCTGGGCGGAACGGCAGACCGCGCCCTATGTGATCAAGGAAGCTGCCCTGATGTTCGAAACCAGCGCTTTTCACCAGATGGACCATATCATCGGCGTATATGCTCCGGTATCCCTGCGTATCCGGCGCACCATGCAGCGCAGCGGGATCAGCCGGGAAGAGGTGCTCCAGCGGATGAGCCGGCAGCTGGATGAAACCCTGAAAATGCGGCTGTGCGACCAGGTAATCACCAACGACGGTCAGCAGGCCCTGATCCCCCAGGTGCTGGCCCTGCACCGGTGGCTCCTCGCCGGGGCCGGCAGCCCGGCCTGAGGATGTTTCTTTTTAAAATGTTAGCTTTGTCTTATGTACCTCTATGTCAAAGCCCTTCATATCATTTTTATCGTCACCTGGTTTTCGGGAATGTTTTATATGGTCCGGCTGTTTATTTACAACCGGGAAGCGCAGGAAAGGCCCGAAGCAGAGCGGACCGTGCTGCAGCGGCAGTACAGCATCATGATCCGCCGGTTATGGCTCGGCATCACCTGGCCCTCCGCTATCCTGACGCTGATATTCGGCCCCTGGATGCTCTACCTCTACGGACATATGCAGGAATGGTTATGGGTAAAGCTGGCATTTGTACTGGGACTATACCTCTATCATTTTTCCCTGCAGCACATCTACCGGCAGCAGATGCACGGTATTTTCCGGTATAGCAGCACCCAGCTCCGGATATGGAACGAGGTAGCCACGATCTTCCTGATCGCCATCGTGTTCCTGGCTGTCTTAAAAAGCAGTCTGGATATGCTGAAAGGGATCGCCATTCTGCTGCTGATCATGATCCTGCTGATGATGGCGATACGGATCTACAAAAGGATAAGGGTGAAAGGTAAAGGGTGAAAGGAGCCCCCCCGGCCCCCAAACGCCTAATCTCCCAGCTTCGCAAGTGCATCTTTTAAACGGCGCAGCGCTTCCTCCAGCTTATCCATAGAGGCGGCATAGGAAAGACGGATGCAATCCGGCTCTCCAAAGGCTTCCCCGGTAACCGTAGAGATATGAGCTTCCCGGATCAGGTACATGCACAGCGCATCCGCATTTGTTATCACGGTATCTCCGGCCTTCTTCCCGTAATAGGCGCTTACATCCGGGAATACATAAAACGCGCCCTGGGGTTCGGTAACCTTCAGCCCGGGAATGGTGCGCAGGGTGCGGACCATATAATCCCGGCGGCGGCGGAACTCGGCCACCATGTCATGCGTCGGCTTCATGTCCGAAGTGAGGGCGGTAATGCCTGCACGCTGGGTAATGGAGCAGGTGCCCGAGGTGATCTGGCCCTGTATCTTATCGCAGGCCTTGGCAATGGGCACAGGCGCCGCGATATATCCCAGTCTCCAGCCCGTCATGGCATAGCCCTTGCTCAAACCGTTGACAATGATGAGCCGGTCTTTCAGAAAATCGTATTTAGCCAGGCTGGCATGCGCACCCTGGTAATTGATATATTCATAGATCTCATCGGAAATGATGAATACCTGGGGATGCTTTTTGAATACCTCGGCAAGACCATCGAGCTCCTCCTGCGTATATACGGAACCGGTAGGATTGCAGGGCGAAGAGTAGATAAACAGCTTGCTTTTGGGCGTAATCGCCGCTTCCAGCTGTTCCGGTGTGATCTTGTATTCGTTTTCAAAGGTGCCTTTCACAAAAACCACTTCTCCCTTTTCCAGCCGTACAATTTCGGAATAGGACACCCAGTAGGGAGTGGGAATGATCACTTCATCCCCCGGATCCACCAGGCTGAGCACCACGTTGGCGATAGACTGCTTGGCACCGGTAGACACCACGATCCGATCGGGCGTATATTCCACACCGTTATCCCGCTTCAGCTTCTCACAAATGGCTTTCCGCAGCTCGGGATAGCCCGGCACCGGCGTATAATGGGTATATCCTTCGTCGATAGCCTTTTTTGCGGCATCCTTGATGTGCTGCGGGGTATCAAAATCCGGCTCACCGATGCTCAGGTCAATGATGTCCTGCCCCTGTGCGCGCAGTTCGCGGCTGAGCTTGGCCATCTGAATGGTTTGCGATTCAGCAATACGGCTCAATCGTTGGGCTAATTCCATGCTTGATCAGGTTTTTTTATGTGACTACCGCGTTATACAGCGCGGATGCATCTCCGGCTGCCACGCTCCTGTGAAAATAACGGCACAAATGTAGGGATATTCACGAAAATGTAAAAATAGTTTGATATAAATTCGAAAAATAGCCTATTTATTAAAAAACATCTAACGAAGGGGGCGATTTCTTCATCTGGAACGAATAACCTCAAAACCGGCATATCCCTGTACGGCCCCTTCCGTAACGGTGAGGCCTGTAACCTCCGCCGCCGGCGGGCCTTGCCGGCACCAGCGGATCAGGGCATCCACCGCCGCTGCTTCCCCTTCGGCTTCAAGGACCACCGTGCCGTCCGCGCGATTCTCCACCGTGCCGGTCACCCCCAGCGCGAGGGCCTGCTCCCGGGTAGCGGCGCGGTAGTATACGCCCTGGACTTTACCGGTTACCATGATCGACTTGTGTATACGGGACACGGATGTTTTCGGTTTGAGGTTTTTGGTTTGACGTTCAATAGTCTAAGGCCTAACGTTCAAGGTTTATCTGACTGGAATGGAACTTTAGACTTTAAACCTTTAAACTATTCACGATCGCCGTAAAATCTTCTGCTTTCAGCGAAGCCCCGCCGATCAGCCCCCCGTCCACATCGGGGCAGGCAAAGAGCTCTTCCGCATTGGAAGGCTTGCAGCTGCCGCCATACAGGATGCTTGTGCTGTCCGCTGCTTCCTGACCGTAACGGCTGGACAGCAGCGCCCGGATATGCGCATGCATCTCCTGTGCCTGCGCGGAAGACGCTGTCAGCCCGGTGCCGATGGCCCAGATGGGCTCATAGGCGATCACTACATTTTCCAGCTGCTCCGCGGAAAGGTGGTACAACGATTCTTCCAGCTGCCGGGCCACATAGTCATTCTGCGTTTCCGCCTTCCGTACCTCCAGCGGCTCGCCGCAACAGAAAATGACCTTCAGTCCGTGATGCAGGGCCTGGTCCAGCTTCAGCGCCAGCTCCTGGTTGGTTTCACGGAAATACTCCCGCCGTTCCGAATGGCCCAGGATCACATAGTCCGTTTTTACCGACTGCAGCATGGCGGCCGATACTTCTCCGGTATAAGCGCCCGAGGCCTGCGAATGGCAGTTCTGCGCCGCCACATAAAAATGCGGATAATTCCTGAGCCGGCTTTTGGCGCTCACCAGGTAAGGAAAAGGAGTGGCCACGACCACAGATTTTTTCTCGTTCAGCCGGAGTCCGGCATCCAGGATAGCCTGGATCAGCTGTTCCCCTTCCTGCAGGGTCAGGTTCATCTTCCAGTTGCCGGCAACCATCTTTTTTCTCATAATGATGTATAGCTTTATTTTGGGTAAGTGTTCAGGAACTGCTGCCGGGCGGCGGCGGTGCCTTCAAAAATTTTCTGTAATATCTGCTTTTCTGCTTTCGTTATTTCCTTGTTTTTCAACCGCATCCAGTTGCCTGCATGGGCAACCGCCTTCCCCGGGATATATTCCGCCCAGCGCTCCTCTCCGCCCCAGAGAAAGCCCGGGATATAGCGCGGGAAAAGCGCTCCTCCGTACAGGTTACAGCTGACGCCGATCACCGTGCCCGTGTTCAGCAATGCGCCGATACCCGTGCGGGAATAGTCGCCCATCAGCGTTCCGCACTTTTCGCCCGCCGCATAAAAACCTTCTTCCGCCTCGCTCCATATATTCACGGGAGCGGCGCTGTTCTTGAGGTTGGAACAGGTAGTGCCCGCGCCCAGGTTACACCATTCACCGATCACCGCATCGCCGAGATAACCGTCGTGCGCCTTGTTCGAATACCCGAAAAACACGCTGTTCTTGATCTCTCCACCCGCCACGCAGCACGGCCCCAGCGTGGTGGCGCCGTATAGGCGGGCCCCCATCTTGACAACGGCGTTTTCCCCCGCCGCGAAGGGGCCGCGGATCAGGCTGCCTTCCATGACCTGCACATTTTTGCCGATATAGATGGGCCCGGCCTCGGCATTTAATACACAGTTGCGTACGACAGCTCCTTCTTCTATAAACACGGCTTCGCCATTCAGCTGGCAGGAGGCGTCAGCGGGACGGGAAACCCGTCCCCGGGTGAGGAGGTCGAAATCCGCGCGCAGGGCGGCCTCGTTCCATTGAAAGATATGTTCCGGGCGGGTAAGCCGCAGTACCGCCCCTGTATAGGTCACGGCTGTCAGCCGCTGCAGTCCGGCTTCCGACCATTTCTCCGGCATCCGTGCGGCCAGCCAGCGCTCTCCCTGCACCAGCCGCTCTCCCGGTCGGAGCTGTTTTATACGGCCGGCAAGCTCCCCGTCGGGCAGCAGGCTGCCGTTGATCCATATATTGTCATCGCCCATCTCCAGGGGATATCCGGCGGCAAGATAAGATTCGGTAAGTGTGGAGGAAGGCTGCCCCAGCCAAAAAGCCCATTTCTCCCGGATGGTGAGGATACCCACCCGGCAATCGGCGATGGGGCGGGTATGGGTGAAAGGGAAAAGATACTTACGGTCGGCGGTATCGCAAAGGATATAATTCGGCATCTGCAGTCAAAAATAAAAAAAGTCCCCCGAATCTGCGGAGGACTTTTGCGATTTTATCCCGAACGGCTTATTTGCCTTTCTTTTCGTAACGCTTGCGGAATTTGTCGATACGGCCCGCGGTATCCACCAGTACGTTCTTACCGGTATAAAAGGGATGCGAGGTATTGGAGATTTCCAGCTTGATCAGCGGGTATTCCTTGCCGTCCTCCCATTCGATGGTTTCCTTGGAGGGAGCGGTAGAGCGGCTCAGAAAGCTGTATCCGTTGGACATGTCCTTAAACACGACAAAACGATAATTCTGCGGGTGAATTCCCTGTTTCATATAATGACTTTTATTGCCTGATTTCAGCCAGGCATGTTTTTGATGCGGCTGCAAAGATAGGGATTTTTTCCGGAAAAAACAGATTTGTAAAGCCTAAATGCATGAGTTATTTATGGTATATTTGCTACATGAGCACCCAGGAGACACTTTACAGCATTAAATCCACCGTACATTCCTTTCTTCCGGATGCCCGGGTTTTCCTTTTTGGGTCCCGCTCCAGTGGGACCCAGCAGGCGGATAGTGATTACGATCTGCTCGTGGTTACCCAGGAAGCCTATGCGCCCAGAGAAAAAATGAACTGGGAAAGCAAGATCCGGAAGGCGCTGGTCTGGTCCTTACATGCCCCATTCGATGTTATACTACAGAGTAAGCATGAAGTGGACCGTTACAGAAATTCGAAGGGTTATATTACCTATTATGCCCTAAAGGATGCGGTTGAATTATGAACCCAGTAGATAGAGAGGTTCTTTCCCAATGGATTGAACGGGCAGAACACGATCTTACTGCAGCCGCCCTGATCATAGATTCAAATCCTATTATTCTCGACATTGCCTGTTTTCATTGTCAGCAAGCGCAGAAAAGCTTTTAAAGGCCTTTCTATTTTTCAGCGATCAGGAGATCAGCAAAACCCATAATCTTGACCTCTTGCTCAAGAATTGTGCGCTTATTGATCCCGAATTTCTGAATGTAGATTTCAAGGATTTAGAATATTTCGCAGTCAGGGCACGTTATCCTCACCATTATGCTGCTCCCGAATTAGAGGAAGCAAAAGAATATTACCAGGTCTCGACATCCGTAAAGGAGCTGGTGCTTAGAAAAATAACGTAGACGTAACTTCCTTTATCTTCTATAGAGCAGTAAAGCTGTAGATCACCGTAGTGGTGTAGTTTCCCGCAGGCTTGCCGAGAAGACCCTGTGCCGCCTCGGGGGAGATGCTGTACCGGATACCGACCGTACGGTCGACCACCGGGGCGGCCCCGTCTATGATCTTTTGGGGCGTTTCGGAAAGCTGTATGGCAGTTACCCCGGCCTGTCCCGCAGCCGGACCCACCTGTACCACGCTTACCGGGATGGTATGCTGCTGCCCGTCGTTCAGCGTAGCCGAGGTGGCCTTTATATATACTTCGTAAGGCGTGGTCTTGCTGAGCGTAAGATGGGTCGGCAGCTCTGCCGATACCCCCTGGGCATAGTCGGCCGTGCCGCCAAAAGCCAGTTCGATCCCGGGATCATTGACCTTGAGCTCGGACATATCATCCACCTGGACGGTAAGCACGGAAGCCTGCCCCACAGGACCCGCCTGCGGAACGGCGCCGGCATCGAAAGCTTCATAGGCCAGATTGGCCGTATAGGCACCGGCCTGGACGAATCCTGCTTTCAGGGCTGAGGGACTAAGGGTATAAGTCAGCATATCCGTATTATGATTGCCGGCAACAACCGGAAGTCCCCCGGAAGGGGTCAGCACCTGAAAATCGGTGGAAGGCGCAACGGGAGGCCCCGGCGAGGTCCCGGTGAGCTGAACCTGCACTTGCCCTACCGGCGTATGGGGGTCGGGGGCATTGCTGTAATCCGCATGGGGAACATAGCCGAAAGTACCGGAAGCGGTCTTCAGACGAATGCCGTGCGCTACTGTCGTGGCAAGGGAAAGATTCTGCTGAGCGGAAATACCCTGACTGCGGAAATAACTCAAATTGTCCACATGCAGCAAAATGTTTCCGGCCGGCTGAAAGGTAATAAAAGAGGGAATGGTTAGGGTAAGCAGCTTGGGACTTGCTATTGTAGCAACGCTGATTCCCCCGAGATCAAAGAGGAGGTTTGTAGTGTACTTGCCAGCTACCCATGCGTATCCGCTGACAGGAATAGTATATTCAATAATTACTGAACCTGGAAGAAGTCCAAGCAAGCCGTTATAGACAGTTTGGGAGATAAGACTCAAGTTGACTTTCGTCGTGGAGGTAAGAAGGGTTACCCCACCGACCGATACCAACTGCACACCAATCCGTTCCGGCGGAATAGTATTGACGCCGGAGTTCAGCACACTTTCAGCGGACATGTATATCTTAGGAGCAACACTTAGCAGCTGATTGTAAGTTGTGGTAGCCAGCTGGATTTTATACTGCTGCCCGTTTTCGATATTCGCCTGCGGCAGTGTCAGACTGGCTTGTCCTGATACTGTCTCTGCGACAAAAAACCAGAGCAAACCCATGCCGACTTTAAGGCCCGTATACCACTTCTTTTTCCGCAACTTTCAGATGGGTTTTGGCGCCGCTGTCTACCAGGGCTACCGCCAGAAAATGCCCCTGCAGATGGGCAGGAAGGTCCATATATACCAGCTGCTCAGCGCCGGGCAAAAGGGATACGGCTCGCGGGGGAACCGGCAGCTCTTCTCCGCTTTCCTTACTGGTCAGCTCAAAACGGATATTCCCGTCCATTACCGCAGCGCCGGTATTGCGGACCTTCAGGACAAGCCGCCTTATGGTGTCTTTTTCCCTGGCCATCATGCCCCGGTCCTCAAAGGCCACCAGCTCGAGATTTCCCGGAGCAAGACCCGGCGGGGTATAATAAATATGTATGCCCACCTGCAGCCGGATATCGATGCCGACTTTGTTGCCCTGCTTATCCGAGCCGGAAAAGGCGTTTTGCGCATTCACCTGCGTCAGGAAAAGCATCGAATGGGAAAGCGCCTTCGCGGGCTGACCGCCGGGAATATGCAGCAATACCGTTACCTCCTTCCGCTCTCCGGGAGCCAGCTCGGTAAGCGCCGGCCTTGTCTCCACCCAGGAAGCGTTGGACCCGGGCAGGCTGCCGACGGGAGCATATATTTTGTTACCCGTGCTGTCTCGTTTCCAGTCCGCCATGGCAGCGCTGAAAGCAACCGGCGCTTTCCCGGTATTGGAAAGCGCCAGCTGTGTGGTGAGGGTTTGACCCGGAGCGCCGCCGCTGAAAAATATGCGGGAAGGAGCTACCGAAAGCCCTTGTCCGCTTGCGGCGGAAATGCTGCCCAGACAAAGGATAAAGGCAAGCACAGCAGGGGACATCCTTTTCAGCAGGTGCATCATCTCTACTGCTTAATCCTGGCTGATGGTGTAGGTCAGCGTCGTGTGATAGGTGTCCGCCGGCTTCCCGAGGATGGCGTCTGTTGAAGAAACGGTGCCGGGAATAGCATATTCCACGTCGATGTTCTTATTCATTACCGGCGTAGCCTCGGTAACCAGCTGCTGATCGGTAGTAGAAAGCGTTACCGGGGTCGGATCATTCCCGAGATCTCCCGACTGCAGCGTCACACTCACCGTATTGGCAGCTATGGTAGCCGCGTTTCCGGAGGCAGTACCGGGAAGATCCGCATCAGCCGCCTTTACATTCAGGCTGTAGGCCTGATTGCTGCTGACCGTCAGGTGATTGGCCATAAGCACCTGCTTGCCGGCCTGGTAATCCCCGGCAGTCTCAAAGGCCAGCTCAACCTCGCTTTGATTCACAGTAATATTCAGCGCATCCACCAACCGGATCTTGAGCGTGGTAGTACCGGTTGTGTTTTGCCCTTTAGCGGTCTGATGCAGACCCAGCAGGATGGCGGGCAATACCATCGTGTACAGAAAACATTTTTTCATTTTTGGTTTGTTGTTTAAAAAGGTCGGCGAAGGTACGCTTAAGAATAAAGCAGGGATTATCTCTGTTCATTCATTTTGTTCCTTTTTATCTCAAATCTCCTTTTCAGAAATCAAAACTGAACAAAAAGACAAGATCCCTTCTGAATATCCTGCAAAACAAACCCGTACCTTCGCGCCCTTTTCCATAAAACCGCCGGAAACAGACGATCTCTCCGGTTAGCTATGTCCCGTTCCCCCGCACTTTTACTGTGGTTCTTTTGTATGGCCGCCCCCGTCATATGCCGCGCCCAACATACCCCAGCTGTGCGCTGTATTTTCCTGCAGGACACGGTGCGGATCCGCTACGGGTCAACTTTCTCCAATAAGCTGCAGCTTACCAATACTACAGACACCACGCTGACCCTGACCAGTACCGGCAGCGCCCGCGACGCGCTTATTGCCCTGCCGGATACCGTCCTGCTGCCGCCGCACGCCGTTCGCCTGTTGCCGGTCAAGTATCTCGGCAGCGCCGCTATCCTCCAGGGCGGACTACAAGCCTTTACCGTGCAGCTCCGCCTCCGGGGCGTCCCCCTGCCGCCGGTCACTGCCACCTTTTATGTACAGCCGGATGCCTCTGAAAAACTGCTGCTCAGCCCGGCAGAACCGGTGACCTATACGGATCCCGCTACCGGCTTGTCCAAGATATCCGTAAAATGTGTCAACAGCGGTTACGCTCCCCTCTCCTTCCGCATCTCCGCCATCGCCATACCGGAAGGGCTCGAGATCACGCCGGCCACCCAGGAGCTGCAGCTGCAACCGGGTGAGCAGCGCGTCCTCCTTTTTCGGGGACGGCTGCTGCATCGCGGAGGTTATACCACGGACTTTTCCATACAGGTAACCGCCGCCGGCAAAGACGGGAACATTCTTGCCGGCACACAGCTGCGGGCGCTCAGCCTCAGCAGTGAGAAACGACTGGCGACGGGTGGCGATCTTTACAGCAATCTCCTGCAGAACAGTATAGGACTGACCCGAGTGGCGATGAGCAACGGCCCCTCCTTCTATCAGCTGCAGGGCAATGGCCATGTTTCACTCCGGGACAGCAAAAGCCTGGACTATCATCTTAACCTCGATTATTATGACCGCCTGAATGCCCTGGAAGGATACGATACCTGGGTCGCTTTTACGGGAAAGCACTGGGGCGTCAAAGCCGGCAATATCTATGACAACCTGGATTATCCCCTCTACGGCCGCGGTATAAAGGCAAGCCTGATGCCTTCCGGGAAAAGCGGCTTTGATCTTTATTACCTGGAGGACGACTATATGCTTTTTTCCCAGCTCTACAAACCGCCGGACCGGCCGGCTACCTGGGCGGCCAGCTACCGGTACAGGCCGGCTTCTCAAACGGAGGCAAGGCTATCGGTTATCCGCGGCCCCTCACCGGGAACCGGCGAGCTCGCCAGTCTCGTCAACGGACAGGCCGATATCCGGTTAAAAGGGAAACAGCACCTGCAGCTCGAGGCGGGCTACAGCCGTGAAGGCGGCAACAAAGGCACAAAAGCACGCCCCGGTTACGGGGGTGGTTTTACCTATGCTTCGAACAGCCCGCGATGGGATATCCGGCTGAACAACTACTTCAGCTCTCCCTATTACAGCGGTCTGCGCCGGGGCGCCGTACAGCTGGACGATCAGCTGGGATACCGCCTGTCATCCGGCAGCTCATTTTTTCTCCGTTATAACCGCCTGCACAACCGGCCGGCCTATATCACCGATACGCTGAACGGGTTTTCCGCAGGAAACTACAACAACATCACTGCTTACGAAGCCGGATGGTCCCAGCGGATATCCCCGCGTCTTTCCTTAACCGCAAAACCCTACCTGCTGGAACAGGACATGCAGCCTTCCCTGCTTTTCCCGGAAACAGACAGCCTGCCCCACCTCCGCTCGGATGCCCTCCGTATGGCCGCGGACTTGCAGTATGATCTGCAGCCTCATCATTTCAGGTTATCGGCAGACTATGGGAGCGTCAAAAGCGACAATCCCCTGCTAAAGCATTCCCGCTACTCCTCGCTGAAAGTGGAAGCGGACTATTACTGCCGTATCTGGGGTCTTAACGCGACGGTCCAGACCGCACCTTATTACCTGGCAGAAGAGGTATATGTCCGGGACGGGAGTTACCGCGCTTATTCCTTCGGGCCCAATATCCGTTTCAGGGCGCTTAAGAACAAGCTGGATGTCAGCTTCAGCGACTACCTGAACTATAACGCTTATCTCGCGGACTGGAACAATACGTTCAACGGCAGCGCCGGCTTCCGGCTGGGCAGGACCTGGCAGCTGAAAGGCCAGGTCTTTCATACCTTCTATAACCTGCAAGGCTACGGCAGCAACCTTCAGACGCGTATCGGCGTGGAGAAACAGTTTATGCAGGACAATGCTCCGGGATTGAAAAAGCTGGAGCTTACCTTCTTCGCGGATAAAAATGTGAACGGCCGCCAGGATCCCGGTGAAAATACGTTACCCGGCATCATCGCGGAGGTGGCCGGCGCAACGGCCATAAGCAACAAAAAAGGCAAGATCAGTTATGCTAACCTGCGTGAAGGCCTGCAGAGTGTCCGGCTGGTGAACGGAAGCGACTGGTACCTCATGAAGCCGCTGTCCGTAGCGCTTTCCCGGAACCGGAAGATAGCGGTGCCCCTGGTAAGAAGCGGACGGCTCGACGGGCATATTGTGATCCGCAGGCAGCAATACCTGGAAGATGCGGCCGTCAACCCGGAGGGCATCCGCATTACGGCCACGGACGATCTGAACCATACCTTCAGCACCCTCACGGATGCAAATGGCGCCTTCTCCCTTTTCCTGCCGCTGAATCATTATGTGATACGCCCCGAAACGGAAGGGCTCCCCTTCTCCGGCGCCCCGGCCCGGGCATTGCAGGTCCGCAAAGACAACAATCCCGATCTGGTATTTGAGCTGACAGACAAAAGCCGCGAAGTGGAGGTGAAGCGGTTCTGACAATATTTAAAAGCTTATTTTTTCCAGAACAAGCTTTTGCACGTCCTCGGCCATCTGATAATATTCCGCTCCCAGCCGTCAATTTATCCCGGCTCAGCTCTTCATGTTGATATACTGCAGGGGGATACCGAGGTTCCAGGTTTTGGAGGCCTGGATCACGGCCTGCAGGTCGTCGATCTTTTTGGCGCTGACCCGCACGGTATCATCCATAATGGCCGCCTGTACCTTCAGCCCGCTGTCTTTGATCAGCTTTACGATCTTTTTGGCGTCGGCCTGCTGGATGCCGTTGCGTATCTGTATTTCCTTTTTTACCAGCTTACCGCTCTGAAAGGGCTCTTTGCCGGTATCATATACTTCCGCCGCCAGCCCCTGCCGCATGGAACGGCTGATGAGCACATCAATGACCTGATCGAGCTTCATTTCGCTCTCCGCCGCCAGGTTCAGCTTAAAGGTCTTCTTGTCCAGCTCGATCTCCACAGGACTTCCCTTGAAATCAAAACGGTTGGTTATTTCTTTTCTTACGGTGTTTATAGCATTGTCCAGGGTTTGCAGGTCGGCTTTGCTGACCATATCAAAAGAAGGCATGGCAAGAGATTTTGGTAGGATACAAAAATACATAAAGGCGGTGAAAGATGAGAGGCGAAAGGCGCAGCACGGGATTTAATTATTTTTAAATGGGGGTGCCGAACTTCGTTTCATCGAGACCTTTAAGATCATAGTGCACGAGATAAATTTCATACCAGAAACCGGAACCCGAAACCAGAAACCCCTAAACGCGAAAAGGGAGGTTAGACAACCCCCCGATTCATTAACCAAAATCTAAACTTGTATTAAAAACTATTCCTGCCGTATACTTCCCATGCCGGACACCGACTGGTGGATCTGCGGGTTGCCCTTGTAACGCACCTCTCCCATGCCCGACACCGATACATCCAGCTTCTCCGTGGCATATACCTCCAGCTTTCCCATACCCGAAATGCTTACCGAAGTACGGGCCGTCCGCAGGTCGTCCGCCGACACCTTGCCTGTACCGGAAATATGGTACTCCGCTTCGGTCGACTTCCCTTCCAGCTCAACCTTTCCCGTACCGGAAACGTCTGTCTTCACCGCATCCGCCGTCAGATCCAGGTCCAGCTCACCCGATCCGCTTACGCCGATCTTCAGGTCTTTTACCTGCAGGGTATTGCGACTTTCGATCTCGCACACCCCACTGATATTAAGCGCTTCTATACGGGGGGTGGTCACATATACCTTCACGGTGCGGGAGGGGTCGATGTTTGTCCGGGGCTTTACGGACAGCTCCAATGTATTTCCATGTACCTCCGTCCGCAGAAAAGGCATCAGGTTGGCATCGGCCTCCAGCTTTACCGAGGTTGAACTCCCCTGGGTAAGGTATACATGATAAATGCCGGCGCAGCTGATCTTGTTAAAGGAGCCGGCTGTCCGGTCTTCCGTGCGGATATCCCCGTTGCCGCGGACCTTCTGCCCATCTACCGTGCAGGCCGTTGCCAGCAGCAGGCAGCAGAACGCAGCGGCGATTTTAAATGTTTTCATCCGTTAATTTTAGTGATCGGATGACACCGAAGGTGCATCGAGACCTATGACTGTTATTATGAACGAGATAAACCCCGCATATTAACATAACCCTGTGTGAGCACTATTATCATGCCCGGTTTCATACTGATCATTTGGCGTGTTTTAAGGATACATCGGTATAGGCGCCCCTTACCCGGATGGGCGCAGCAGCCTCACCGGCATCGCCGAGGGTGGCGCGGAACGTGCGCTTCCCCTTGTCATTCACGTCTTCCACTTTCCGGAAATCCCAGGACCCGGAATGGTTTACATTGCCATGATCGAGCTCCAGGTCGAGCCGGCAGGAAAGAGACCCGGGCAATCCGAGGTCTATATTGGCATAGCGGCCGTCTACCTGAAGCTGCCTGAAGCGGTTTCCGAGGGCATCTACCTTTACCTTCCCATACGTGATATCCAGGTCGCCCTCCAGCAGGATGCTGCCAAACTTATAATCCGTATAACGCGAGTCGCTTACCGTTTTTTCCACCTGCTCTGCCGCGAAGGCATCGTAGCTCGAATTGTTCTGCAGATTCCCGATGTCGCCCAGATTGAATTTCCCGTATTTGGAATCTATCTTCAGCTGCCCGGCCTTATCGATCTTTATTTCGCTGTAGCTGGCGTTAACCGCTATCTGCTCCGCGCCGCCCACAGTACCCTGGCTGTAGCCGGACTCAAGCGAAAGCGCCTTCATATTTCCGAGACGGAACTTGCCGTATTTAATCGTCAGTTGGGTACGGGCAGTCACATCTTCACACCAGACATCCCCGTAGCTGTTGGCAACCGACAGCAGGGCCAGGCTCCGGGGCAGGTAAACCTCATAATCCACGTTCACATATTGTTTGCCGTTGTGGTTCCCCACCGAGCTGAGCAGCCGGTTCCAGAGGGACCCGCCGCTCCCGGATGAAGACGTGGCGTAGCGGGTCTGCAGGCTCACCCTATTGCCTGTTTGCTGTCCGCTTACGGACGCTCCCTCCGCCATACTCCGGGCCTGGTCCTCATCCTGTCCGAAGCCTGTGATCGTTATCGTAGCCTTGATCACCGGCTGATCCCAGACATGGAGATTGATCTTGCCGTACTTGCTATCCAGGCTCAGCTCGGCGCCCGCCTGTACATGATAGGTTTTCACAAGCGTACGTTTGAACGGAAAAGGATCTCCCGCATGGGCCAGGACGGGCAGGCACAATAAAAATAAACCCAGTTGTATAAAAGTATGCTTCATTTGTATTTGTTTTAGGAATGGAGCTGCTGCAGCTGCCCCGTTATCTTATCCAGCGCCTCCAGTCTGCTCTGGTAATACTCTACAAAGGCCGCCCTTATCCTCGTGTCACCCGGGTTCTCCCGCAAAGCCTGGCGCAGCTGAAGATAAGTGCTGTCGCCCGACCGGAAAGCCTGCAGATCGCGGGAGGACAAACCTGTTTTTGCTTCCGGGTACCGCTCTATTACCTCCAGTTGGGTGTTGATGCGGCCGGAGTAATAAGACTGCACTTCCCTCAGCTCTTCCGGCAGGGGATGAACCGTTGTCTGCCGGGCAAGGCGATAGATACCCAGGCATGCCGCCAGACCCGCCAGCAGCAGCCAGCCGGCGGCTTTCATCCAGGTCTTCCGGCGGAGCCGGATACGCACAGCCCGGGGCTTTTCCTCCAGGGCAGCCTGCAGACCCTCCCATACCCGGGGAGAGGGTCCCCCCGAGTCGAAGTCTTCACGATGATCCTGCACAAATTTCTCAAACTGGTCCATACCTGCTTTTCCTGTTGTCTGCGGCAGTCCGCGCTGTGCTCAGCCGGCCTGTGCCGTTTCCTGCACCCACTGCCGAACCTTGGCCTTGGCCCGAAGATACTGCGTTTTTGCAGTAGATTCGCTGATACCCAGCTCCGCTGCGATGGCCTTGTGGGAGTATCCCTCAAAGAGATACAGGCTCAGCACCACCCGGTACCCGTCCGGCAGCTTGCGGATGGCATCCTGCACGCGGGCCACGGTATAGGCATGCGCCTTTTCGTCCACAGGCTCCTCTTCGGTCAGCTCCATCTCGTCCACCGGCATGAAGAAGTGCTTTTTCTTCTTCAGCTGGTTCAGACACCGGTTTACGACAATGCTTTTGATCCAGGCGCCCAGGGTGGATTCCCCCCGGAAGGTGTGCAGGCTTTTAAAAACCTGGTAAAAAGCATCCTGCAGGGTGTCTTCCGCCAGCTGCACGTCATTCAGCATCCGCAGGCAGATGTTATACATCGCGCCGGCATAGGCCTCATAGAGCTGGCGTGCCGCCAGGGGATCATTCCCCTGCCGGTACCGCTCCAGCAATTGCCGGGTGTCCATCTGTCCGTTTGCCTGGTTGCACATCGTTAAAGACAACTAATTGGAAAAAGGTTGCACCAAAAAATCTGTTTTTTTCAAAAAAAATCTCAAATTGTTCTAATTCCCTCTCTGGATACGGTTCTGCTCTTCCTCTATCCCCGTATTCCGGTGGCGGTTGACCTTGATTTTTTCATTACCAAAGCGCCAGGTAAAGGTCAGCCCGGCCCAGCGCCGGAAATGCCGCTGCTCCAGGTAGAGGTCAATGTTCCCGATGCTCATGTCCGCTTTTGTATTCTGGGTCTGAAACACATCCTGCACATTCAGCTTCAGAGAAGCCCTGTCGTCCCATAACGACTTTTCGATCCCGAAGGAAAGCATCCAGGCCGGATATACCACCAGCGGTCCTTCGAGGACGGTGCTGCGGTACATCCCGTTCAGCTCGGCCTTCCAGCCGTGCCGAAGGGTAAAGGTTTGCTGCGTATTGCCGATAAAGGAAGGCATGCCCTTGTCGAGGGGCACATCGTTATAGATACCCTGGAAGCGCTGGTAGATAAAAAGCAGGTTGTTGTTCGTGGACCACCAGGGGGTAATGCTGATTGGGATGTTCAGGTTCAGGGTGTAGTCTTCCCGGCTGTTCAGGTTACCCATGGTGATGAAGGTCGTCCGTATGGAATCGATCTGCCGGAATACCTGCGTCATGATATGATCGGTACGTTTGTAAGCCAGCGTAGCGATATAGCGGTTTTTCAGGGTGTAGGACAGCTCGATATTATGGCTGAACTGGGGTTGCAGGTAAGGGTTGCCGGACTGATAGGTGAACTTGTCCACATAAAAGGTCATGGGGTTCAGGTCCTGATAGCTGGGCCGGTCCACGCGCCGTGCATACGAGAGGCTGACATGATTGTCTTTTCCCAGCTGGCGGCTGAGGGAGATGTTGGGAAAAAGCTGAAAATAATTGCGTTTTACCGTGGAGTCGATCGTCAGCTGCTCGGCCCGGGAGATGGTTTGTTCCCCGCGCAGCCCTGCCTGGAGACTCCAGCCTTTTTTAAAGGTCTTGCTCAGGTTCAGATAAGCCGCATTGATGTTCTCGCGGTAGACAAAGTGACTGATGTTGCCCGCGTCGGGCTGCCACTTGTCACCGCTGAGGGTCTCGAAATAGCTGTTATTGTCTGTATGGGCAAGACTGTATTTCAAACCGCCCTCCAGCTTGGCATTGCCTTTCAGGGGAAGGGTATAGTCCATCTTGGCAGAATAAATATTGACCCGGGTAGGCTGCCCTCCCCGCCGAATCTCCGGGGAGCGGAGCGTGTCCCCCTCCGGGCCGGTAAAATCCGTACGGATATACTGGGAGCCGGGCATATTAAAATAGGCATAGTCCGCATCAAAGCTCAGCTGCTGCCCGGCGCTGTCCATATCCCAGGTATAATGCAGGTTGGCGGAAAGATTTTCCCAACGGCCGCCCGTACGGTTATCGGAAGTAGCCAGGGAATCCGTTTTTCCCGCAGCGTCCATAAAATACACCGGGCTGTGGCTGTGGAAGCTGGAATTGCTGGCGCTGCCGTTAAGCACAAAGCCCAGAGTATGCGCCGGGGTAATAAAATAGTCCATGCCCACCTGGGCGTTGTGGTTGTCGGCCGGCTCCTCCCACTCACTCATCTGCCGCAGGATGGCCTGCAGGGACTTGCCGCCGGGGGAAAAGAACTTCCGGGTCAGCAGAAGGCTGCTCTTGTCTTTGTCATGATTAAAGTTATAATTCCCGTAAGCGCTGAAATGCTCATTCCGGTAGTTGAGGGAGCCGCCGGCATTGTACCGCGGAAAGGCCCCCAGCCCACCGCCGACGGTCAGATTACCGTTGAACCCGGTGCCGGCATTCTTTTTCATCTTGAGGTTGATCATCCCTCCGGTGCCGGCCGCATCGTAGCGGGACGGCGGCTGGGTCATCAGCTCGATCTGCGAAAGGGCGTCGGCCGACATCCCTTTCAGCAGAGCGGTCAGCTGTTTTGAAGAGAGATGAGTGGGGCGCCCGTTGATCATCACGGTAACGCCGGACTGCCCGTTTAGGGATATATTACCGTCTTTATCCACGGTAACGCCGGGGGATTTTTCGAGCACCTCGAGCGCGGTGTTTCCCGCGCTGACGATGCTGTTTTCCACATTCACGATGGTCTGCCCGGGCTTGTGCTCGATATAAGGCCGGGCCGCCTTTACGTGTACGCCCTGCAGCACATGGGTGCCGGGACGTAGGGTCAGCAGCGGCAGGCCGACGGTCTGTTGTCCGGTATCCAGACGGACAGGAGCGCTGCAGGCCCGTTCCATCCCGATCATGGAAGCGCAAACGAGGTACTGACCGGCAGGCACCTCGCTGAACCGGTAATGCCCGGCTTCATCGGTGACCGCTCCCTTTACTAGGGAGGAATCGGAAGCGTTCAGCAGGGTGACCGTTACAAAGGCGGCAGCGCCCTCGGAGGTCTGTACCTTTCCCTCCAGGATACTCCCCTCTTTTTCCTGGGCGCGGAGGGAACGGACAAGGCTCAGCAGTATGAGAAACAATAATGCCGGAGCAAGAACAAGCATGCGAAAAGAAGACCGTGAATAGATAATGGCTGGTTTCATGACAGAGGTCTTTCAATAGGGTTTGTTAAATAGTTTCAGAGTTTATAAAAGGTCTACCGGTCTTTTTTCCTTTTTTTATTTTCATCCAAAGACGATCCGGCCATAGAAAATGTTACACTTATTTAGAACTTTTTTTAACCAGTTACAATGCAAAGATATGTACTATGTAATACATACTACATAGTATTACACAAACGGTCTGTAGGACGGGACGAACGGTGGAAAAGGGCGGAAGAAACCGGAAAACCGCTTTAGCAGCAACGGCATGCTGATGTACAAAGGCGGTGATTTTTTTAATGATTATATTAGCAGTACGAACAGGATTTGCCGGTAAGAAGGAGGGTAACGGTTGCGAAGACAAGATTGATCACGTATAATATTTAACTTGAAATAAATCTCATTATAAATTCATAACCAATAATCAACAAACAACATAAAATAAATCAGACACATTTTTAACACAAGAGGCCAATCCGATCTTCAGTTAAAGTAAATAAAGAGACAAAGCATTCAAAATTTCGTTATTTAATTTCAAGTAGATTTTGTAATAATTTACTTATCAAATAACTAATGAACATATAATTATTCCCAAAACGAATACCAATGATCAATCTCCTGCTCCGCCTCTTCTCTCTCGCTTTTATCCTGGGCAGCGGGATGCCCGTCCGGGCCCAGACCGCCTCTCCCTACCCCCGCAGCAGCCTTATCACGGACGTGATCTTCCATTTCAACGAGGTCAGAACATCTGCCCGCGGCAGCGATATCTGGCCGGCGACTTGGGCTGCAGACGACCGGCTGTACACCGCCTGGGGCGACGGTAACGGATTCTCCGGTCCGAAAAAGGTCAGCTGGGGCCTGGCCTGTCTGGACGACTCGGCGGGCCAATGGGCCGGCAGGGACATCTTTTACGGCCCGCCCGGCGTGCGGCAGGGAAAGGTATCCGGACTGCTGGCCCTCGGCGATACCCTGTATGCCTGGAAAAACGAGCAGAACGGAAAATATCCCTTGTGCGATATCCGGCTGATCAGATCGACCGACCGGGGCAGGTCCTGGTCCGGCCTGCCCGTAGTGTTCGGTCCTGCAGGCTTTAAGCCGGTATCCTTTGTCAATTTCGGACAGGGGTATACCGGCGCACGCGACCATAATATATACATTGCCGGGTTCAACAGCGGGGATACGCTACATCGGATATATCTGCTGCGGGCCGACCGGGACAGCCTGGAATATCCTGCTGCATACGAATGCCTGAGCGGCCTGGACCGGCGGCGGCGCCCCTCCTGGAACCGGAACACCGCATCCCTGTACCCTGTTTTCAGCATCCAGGACACAGGAGAGGCCAACCCCTTTCCCGTCATCATTTATAATGCGGGACTGAAACGGTATCTGCTTACCGATTGTCACGGCCCTGCAGGCTGCATAGGCATATTCGAAGCGCCGGAGCCCTGGGGACCCTGGAAGACTGTTTACTACAGCGACCACTGGGGCGGGCTGAACAAAGGCGAATACCTCGGCTTCGAATTTCCCAACAAATGGAGCAGCCACGATGGGAAGCAGCTGCGTATGGTCTTCAGCGTTTACAACTCCGACCGCCCGGACTGGAACGACGCCTGCAATACCATACCGGTGACCTTTACCATTTCACCGGCCGGCCGGTAAGCACGGGGAAAAGGAGTATATGCGCTCCAGTTATACTCCGCGTACCTATCCGCGGGAACGTTATAGTCCCGCCATCTGTTCCATAAACGCCCGTCCGAAATCCGAACCCAGTAAGGTACGGTTCAGGTTCCGGCGGAAAGGATTGAACATGCCGATCCCGGGAACAGGATGAATGATGTGGTAGAAGGGACGGCTCAGGTCCTGGGAGTTAGCCAGAACGATAAAGGTGAGCCCCTTTTCAGGAACTTTTACAAAAAGAGCCGAATAGCCGGTCCACCAGCCGGTATGCCAGACCACCTTTATCCCTTTATAATATTTTACAAACCATCCCAGGCCATACTGCAGGGTTTTTCCTTTTGGTGTAACAAATGGGGTAAAGACCTTTTCCCAGGTAGCCGTGTCCAGGAACCGCTTTTCATCGATAGCTACAGAATAAGCCGCCAGGTCCGCCACCGTGCTCATAATGCCGGCAGCGGCGCCGAAGCCGTAAGAGAACCTGACAGGCTTCAGCTGCTTTTTATCCCAGTCATAAGGTCTGGCTACCCGCTGCATAAACTCCTCCCGGTCATAGCCCGTCAGCGCGAAGGCCGCGCTGTCATCCGTGCTGGGAACGGTGTTCTTCAGGCCCAGGGGCCGTACGATATTCTCCATCAGCAGCTCCCCAAAGTGTCGGCCGGAGGATCTTTCGATCACCTTTGTCAGCTCATTGTACCATCCGCCGTTATACCGGAAGCTATAGCCGGGCTTGAACCCGTTCAGCGTGTTCCCCATGGCCGTATGGGTCAGCAGATGCTTCACCCTGATCCTGGGGTCGCTGCCCCAGCGGGCGCCCAGGTTGATGCCGTATTGGGCAATAGGATCGTCCAGACTGACCCGGCCGGCCTCCACCTGCTGCATCAGCAGGATAGAGCCAAACGTCTTCGTCACGGAAGCGATCTGGTAAACGGTGTTCTTGTCGGGCACGGTCCGATGTTCCACATCGGCATAGCCAAAACCTTTTGACCAGACCAGCGTCTTCCCCTTCACGATCCCGGCAGACAGACCCGGGATATGATATTTCCTGCGGAGGAACTCGATCTTTTTTTCAAATGCTGCGATGCGGGAGCTGTCCTTCCCTGATTGGGCAGATGAATTTATAGTAAAAATAGAAGTAAATAATATTAAGTACGTCATTTTCATACAGAAGAAATTATAATATTTTATGACAGATGCGCTTAAAACGCAGGAACACAACCCCGGAAAAACACAGGACGGCAGGGACGCAATCCCGGCGGTAAATTTCCGCCAAAACCGTAAAATGAAGCGCATTATCCAGTGCTCAGATCCGGATTTGAGCGCTGTTAAACAGGAGAAGAACCGGAAACGGATGTTCCGGCAGAGACAACCTGACTCCGGTAAACGGAAGGGGACATCCCGGTGGTTTGCTTGAAAATACGCTGGAAGCTGGCGGAGGAATTGAACCCGCATTCGGAGGCAATGCCGGCGATGGTCCAGCGGTCCACCTCCGGCTGCAACAGCTTTTCCTTAAAAGCCTCCACCCGGTAGGCATTCACAAACTCGTTGAAATTCTTATGCAGGTGCTGGTTCAGGACGGCGGATATCGTCTTGGGCGCAATCCCGGTATGGCGCGCCAAACCCTGCAGGTTGAGCAGCGGGTCCAGGTATAGCCTGTCGTCTTCCATGGCCTTTTTCAGAATGGCAAGTATCCGGCCGGCGGCAGCATCCTCCAGGACCGCAGATTTGCCCAATCCCTTTTTGACGCCCTGCCGGGCCTGCTGAGCCATCAGGTATCCTTTTATTCCCAGCCAGTAGACCAGCACCGCCAGGGGTACATACAGGGGATACCAGTCAAACACATCCAGCATCATATTGGTGTAACGGGGAATCACATAAGGGATCAGATAAAGCAGCCACAGCACCTGGAAACCTAAGAATCCACGGGTAAGCTGTTGCAGCCAGCGCAGCCGGGCAGGGTCATAGAAGATAGTGAGATTCTCGCTTTTTATTTTAAATGAATGAATATTTTTTATTGATAACCAAGTATACGTACTGACAGATATCCATCTCGGAATATCTGAATATACATTATAGGTATCGATAAAACGCCCCCAGGGCTGAGGGTGTCTTGGAATGAGACCGGTAGCCAGGCCGGCAAAATACAGCATGGCGGTAAGCTGGGGGACGCAGTCGATCACCACCGGATAAAAGTGGATCCACAGCCGCCTGCTCATTTTAAAACCGGGATCCAGGGAAGATTTTACATAGAAAAAGATGAGCGGACCAAAAGGCATCACCACGATCATCGGTACAAAGTAGGAGATCAGCTCGGGGATACCACGGTCAAACCAGCCCTGAAAGCTGCCATAGAGGTCAAGACAGGCCAGGGCGATCAGGAAGATCAGCAGGGCCAGCAGACGGTTCGTCTGCCGGTCTTTCCCCGAGTAAAAAAGCAACACACTGATCACAAACCCTTGTGCAGCACCCAATAAGATAATTGTTCTAAATAATCCCGATGCAAAGGTCATATCGCTGTTAGCGCCTATCCGTTCAGCCGGCAGTCTTTGCCGGGATCAAAGGCAGCGCGGCATGTTTTTTCCGCACATAGAGGATCAGCCCGATCCCGCTGATCACCAGCAGCGTAGAGATGATCTCCGCCTGCGTGGGGCTGATGCCCAGGAAATGATACCGGGTATTTACCCGAATGGTTTCTACAAGAAATCTTTCTATTCCTGTGAAAATGAAATAAATACCGAACATCATACCCGGACGGGTAATCTTCTTCCGGATGCTCCATAGCACGCCGAAAAGGATCAGGCAGGCGATCACTTCATACAACGGAGTGGGGTACACGCCATGCGGCAGCTGGAAGCAATGCGGCCCTTCGCAGCCCGGGATAGGAACGCCGGCATTGTTCACATTATGCGGGTAGGTATAGCTCCAGAGCCAGTCCGGCAGCCCGGCAAAAGGCTTCGGATGGGGGTTCTCGATACCCCAGTCCCCGTCGCCCGCCATATGACAGCCGATGCGGCCCAGCCCGTAGGCCAGCATAAGCGCAGGGGCGGCGCTGTCCACCAGGTGCCAGCCGCTGATCTGCTTGCTGCGGGCATACCAGATGATGGCGATGGCCGCCACGATCAGCCCCCCGTAAAAGGTGAGTCCGCTGAAAGAGAAGAAGCTGCCTACCGGGTCGGCCATATAGCTGTTCCAGTTTTCCAGCCCGTCGAAGATCTTGGCCCCCACCAGACCGCCGATGGCGGCCAGCACGGTAAAGTCGCCCACCCGCTGATGGGGCATCACCGTTCTTTTCTCCTGCCGGGGCGGATCCAGCCGGCGCTTTTTCTTATCGCGGTACCTCAGAAATACAAACAGGGCGGCAAAGGCAAGGGCACCCGGCCAGTTACCCTCGACGGACAGCAGCACCTGCTGGGGATTAGCGGAGAAGGCGGACCAGTGGGAAAGGGCATATACGAGCTTAAAACCAATGATGAAACCCAATATCCCGTTCCACAGCAGCTCTCCCGTACCGGCCGGCCTACCTACCCAGTAAGATTCCGTTACGCCCTTCATCCAGCCCAGCTCTTCCCGTCTTTTCAACTCCCGCATCAGCGTATAGGCGGCCCCCAGGAAGGCGACCACGACAAAGAAGCCAAAGGTCTGTATGGGCAGCGGCACACGGATGCCAAGCAGGTCATGTAGCAGATCGGAAACTGTAGGATACATAGGCTAAAAATACAAACAGGTAATCAATATTCAATCGCCCCTCCACTCCCGGCCGGTAAGCTGGATAAACACGTCTTCCAGGTTGGCCTTTTTTACGGCGCGCGGACGCTCAAACCCGCCCGCTACCAGCTCGTCGATCAGCGCGTCCGGCGAATTCAGGGCAATGATCCTGCCGCTGTCCACGATGGCCACCCGGTCGCAGAGGTATTCGGCTTCGTCCATATAGTGAGTGGTGATGACAATAGTAGCGCCCTGACCGCGCACCTTCCGGATCAGCTCCCAAAGGTTGCGCCGGGCCTGCGGATCCAGGCCGGTGGTAGGTTCGTCCAGGAAGATGATCCTGGGCTGGTTGATCAGGGTGGTGGCAATAGAAAAGCGCTGCTGCTGGCCTCCGGACAAGGCTTTGTACCGGACCTTCGCCTTGTCGCCGAGGTTCACCATCTCCAGGTATTCCATCGGCTTTACCTTCCGGTTGTACAGCCCGGCAAACAGCTCGATGAGCTCTGTCAGGTTCAGCCCGGGATAATAGCCGGAGCTCTGCAGCTGCACGCCGATCATCTTTTTGATCTGTTCCGGGTGCTCGTCGAGGCTGAAACCGCCCACCCATACCTCGCCGGAAGTTTTTTCCCGCAGGGTCTCGATGATCTCGAGGGTGGTGGATTTCCCCGCTCCGTTGGGCCCGAGCAGCCCGAATATCTCTCCTTCCCGCACCCCGAAGCTGATGCCGTCTACCGCCGTGAAATCGCCGTACTTTTTTACAAGCTCTTTTACCTCGATGATCTGCTGCGGAGCGCTCATGGCTGCAAGTTACATTGCATTCGTCAAAAAATCTTCCAGTTTTTCCATCATATGCCGGGAACCGATATACATGGGAGTGCGCTGGTGAATGGCGGTGGGCTGTACATCCAGCACCCGCTGCCCTGCCGCGGTCAGCGCTTTTCCGCCGGCCACTTCCACGATAAAGGCCATGGGATTGCATTCATACAGGAGGCGCAGCTTGCCCGAAGGGCGGTCCGACGTACCGGGATAAATAAAGATGCCGCCCTTGATCAGGTTGCGGTGAATATCGGCTACCATCGAGCCGATATACCGGTGGGTATAAGGACGGCCGCTGCCGGGGTCGCGATGCATACAGTAACGCACATATTCTTTGACGGGCTCATCGTATTTCTCCATATTCCCCAGGTTCACCGAAAAAATATTGCCGTCCGGGGGACATTTCAGGTTGGGATGCGAAAGACAGAACTCCCCGATGGACGGGTCGAGCGTAAATCCGTTCACCCCCCGGCGGGTGGCATATACCAGGATGGTGGAAGACCCGTATATGATATACCCTGCCGCCACCACGCAGTTACCCGGCTGCAGGAAATCGTCCTTTGTACAGGGCGTTCCGCGCGGGGTCACCCGCCGGTGCACGGAAAAGATAGTGCCGATGGAGACGTTTACATCGATATTGCCGGAGCCGTCCAGCGGGTCCATCAGCAATACGTACTTGGACTGGTTGCTCAGCGGATCGTCAAACACCAGGATATCCTCGTTCTCCTCCGATCCTACCCCGGCGCAGTTGATGCCGCCCTGCAGCACGCTGATGAACTGCTGGTTGGAAAAGATATCCAGCTTTTTTACATCTTCGCCCTGAACATTGATCCTGCCTGCATCGCCAAGGATATCCACCAGCCCCGCCTGGCTGACTTCCACATTCACCCGTTTGGCCGCCAGGCCGATGTCGCGGAGCAGGCCGGAGAGCTCGCCGGTAGCCGCCGGGAAATTACGGAGTTCCTGGATGGTGAACTCCCCCAGGGTCATGATCTTACGTTGCGGATTCATCTTAGCACAGTCTATTTGATAAAAATGCGCCTAAATTACTATAAAAACCGCTGATCTTCCTTTCGTTGTGCCGGAGCCGGCTTTATTTTTTTATTGGTTTAAAGAATGCGAACTTTGCCCCCGGTTTTTTTATCCGGTCACGGTTATCTTTAGATGACCATCCTGCCTGAGGCAGGATCGAAGAATATCAAAGCGATATCATTACGACCGGTTTCAACCGTTACAGCAGTAGTTATGAAGGTTTTTAAATTTGGGGGCGCCAGCCTGACCGGGATCGACCAGATCCGGAATGTGGCCGGCATCATCCGTCCCTTTTCCGGCACAGAGCTGGTGGTGGTGGTATCCGCCATCGGGCAGACCACCAACGAGCTGGAAAAAGTAGCCATCCACTATTACCGGCGACAGCGGGAAACGGCAGCGCGGCTGCTGCAGAACATCAAGCAGTCCCATCTCGAAATTGCCGAGGCCCTGCTCCGCGATCCCGAGCATGCTGCCATCGAGTGTATGCGCCGCTTTTTTACCGAGGCCGAATGGCGGCTCGGCGAAAAGCCTTACCTGCCTTTCGACTATTATTATGACCAGCTGGTGAGTCTGGGAGAGCTGCTTTCGTCGATTATCGTAAGCGCCTATCTGAAGGATGAAGGTATCGGCAACGAATGGCTGGATGTACGCAGCGTTCTCCGGACCGACGCCACCTACCGCGATGCGCAGGTAGACTGGCCTTACAGCAGCCAGCAGATGACCGAAAAGGTACTGCCGCTGCTCCGGCAGCACGGCCTGCTGTTAACCCAGGGCTTCATCGGCTCCACGGCGGAAGGGCATACCACCACCCTCGGCCGGGAAGGCAGCGACTATACGGCGGCCCTCTTTACCAACATGCTGAACGCGGAAAGCCTGACGATCTGGAAAGACGTGGAGGGATTAAAAAACGCCGACCCCAAGCTGTTTGCCGATACCATCAGCATACGGGAGATCAATTACCGCGAAGTCATCGAGATGGCCTACTACGGCGCAAGGGTGATCCATCCCAAGACCATCAAGCCGCTGCAGAACAAAAAGATACCGCTGTATGTGAAATGCTTCCTGGACCCGGAGCTTCCGGGCACCGTCATCCATGAAGGAGATCACTCGCGTCAGCTGCCGCCCCTGATCGTATTAAAACAGAAGCAGGTGCTGCTGACCATTACTTCCCGGGATTTTTCCTTTATCACGGAAGACAAGATCAGCGATATCTACGATATCTTCCACGGATTGAATATTCATATCAACCTCACACAGAACGGCGCCATCAGCTTCTCCTGCTGCATCGAGCACGACGGGGAAAAAATAGAAAGGCTGATCAAGACCCTTCACCGGGATTTCAGCGTGAATTACCACGAAGGGCTGGAGCTGCTCACCATCCGGCATTACCAGCCGGAGCTGCTGGAAAGCTTTACCGCGGGACGCACGCTGCTGCTGGAGCAGCGTGCACCGCAGACAGTACAGTTTGTGCTGAAATGACCGCGGCTACTGGGGCGCGCCCACCGGCTCGGTAAAAGCCGTCGGGGCAGCAGGCTTTGCGGCCGCATTCGGCGCCGGCCGGTATTCCTGCAGCACATAGTTGCCCTTGCTGTCGAACATCACCACGGGCAGCTCATGGGTCTCTTCAAAATAATCGTAAGCTTTTTTCAGGTTCAGCCAGAACCGCTGGGATACGTCATCGGTAAGCGATACGCTGCCGAGATAATCCAGCGACCGTTTATTGTTAAAACGGATGGGGAAGATATGTACGGGGATATAGTCCTGTCCCAGGCTGCGCGCATGCGCGGCCAGCAGATACACTTCCTCTACCTGGGGATTGGTGAGCGGAATACAGCCGACGGTAACGCAGCTGCCGTGTATATAAATGCCCCCGCCCGGGGTTTCCTTATCTCCGTGCAGGCGGTCGGAGAAGTTGGGATAGTTAAGCCCCAGCGACAGGTGGTAAAGGCTGTTGGGATTAAATTCGTTGACGTAGTAAAAACCTTCCGGCACCTGGCGGTCGCCCTCCCGGCGTTTCGGGCCCATGGTCCCGGACAGCGCGCAGACACGGTAGCGCTTAAAAAGCGTAAAGGTATCGGAGGGCGCATTCTTTACCCATACCTCCAGCTCGCTGTCGTATTTAAAAGACCGCAGATAGATATACCGGGCGGGGTACGTCAGTCCCTTGGCGGCAAAGGCTTTCCTGAGCTCAAATTCTTTCTGCGCATATGCTTCCCGGAATTTTGCGGAATGCATCTGCTGCTGCATAAAAGACTGTCCATGTAATTGTACCGCCCAGCACAATGCCAACAGCACCCCTATTTGCTTCATCGGAAAAATAATTTGTTCTTTTACAGGCCTGCAGATGGAAATATTCCCTGTAAAATTACAAAAGCTTTGGCAACCCGTACATGCGGGTAGCGCTTTTTTTGCAGAAAAAGGAACGCGGCAGCGGCCTCAGGCCAGCCGGAGCGCCTCCAGCTCCCGGCTGATGAGCTGCAGCTCCTCTTCCGACAGGCGGATGGCGGCTGCCCTGGCATTCTCCTGCGCCTGCCGGGCGTCGCGGGCGCCGACCAGGGCAACGGTAATGCCGGGCTGCGCGATGGTCCAGCGGATGACCAGCTGCGCGATGCTGGCCTTCTTTTCTTCGGCCAGCGGGCGCAGCTTTTCCAGAAAAGCGTTGATGCGCCGGATGTTTTCAGGCTGATAGTAACGCATGCCCGAACGGTGATCGTCGTTTTCAAAAACATGCTCAGGAGAAAATTTGCCGGTGAGCACACCCCGCTGCAGGGGGCTGTATACGAGGATCCCTTTGCCGTGCTCCAGACAATAGGGCACTACCGCTTTCTCTATATCCCGGAGCACCATGCTGTAAGGAACCTGGTTGGACGCCAGCGGCAGCGTTTGCTCCGCCTCCCGCATCTGATCTGCCGAATAGTTGCACACCCCGGCAGCCCGTACCTTGCCCTGCTCGATCAGGCGCTGCACCGCTTCCATCGTTTCCGCAATGGGAGTGGTGGCATCCGGCCAGTGCTGCTGGTACAGGTCAATATAATCGGTTCCCAGCCTGCGGAGACTATCCTCGCATTCTTTGATGACACTTTCCCTGCCGGCATACTGGTACACGGCGATATCTTTTCCCGCAGCGTCCTGGCTGCGCATCTTCAGCACCCCTTTTTCCAGATCCCATCGCATGCCGAATTTGGTGAGCAGCAGCACCCGTTCACGTGGAACACCTTCCAGGGCTTCCTTCACCAGCTCTTCACTCAGCCCCTGACCGTATACCGGAGCGGTATCGATGGTGTTGACGCCTTCATCCAGCGCGGCGCGTATGGCGCTGATGGCGGCCTTGCGGTCCGTGCCGCCCCACATCCACCCGCCGATGGCCCAGGCGCCGAAGGTAATTACCGATGCTTTCAGATCGCTGCTACCGATTTGTCTGTATTCCATAAAACTGTTGTGGCTTGTTACCCTGCGAATATCCGAAAGTCTGCATAAAATGAAAAACGCAAAGGATCAGCGGTTCATATCCGGGGTAACTGCATGGAGGATGGCGGCGGCGGATGCGCTTTTCCCCGCCTGTATGTTAACGGACCCATCGGCCGACAGGCCGGCGGCGTCATTTGTCTGTCCCCCGGTTTCCAGCGGAGAAGAGCTGATGATCTGATAGGTGGCCGCTGTGTCGAAGACCAGCTTGTTCTCCCCTGCCTTCAGCACATAAGGATTACAGTCGATATCCCCCGAAAGCTCGGTGATCTGGCACACATACTGATGGCCCAGCAACTCATTCGCATATACGAAGCCGATAACGATGCTCTTGTAGCCCGAGTCAATGGTGATGGTCTCCGATGTTTCACCCTGCGCAAGCGCTCCCAGCATAAAGCTTTTATGGGTGGTGTCCTCCTCGATCTCGGCGGCGGTTTTGCCGCGGTAGGCCACGATAACGGAATTGGAAAAGTCGATATCCCCTTTGTTCTCGAGGGTAACGGTAGTCTTCTTTTTGGCAGGAGCATCATCGCCGGACTTCGAGCAGGATACGGCTCCGATGGCGATGGCCGCCAGCAAGATCAGCGTGGCATAGGTCTTCATAACAAATTTTTTTTCACCATCGCCCGCCAAAACCATGCCATCAGAAAAAGAGGATTTGCGCTTTCCCGTTTTGTTGCGGAGTCCGGTATGAAGGAACAGTCGATGACCCTTATCTTTGCCGCATGGCCCGTTCTCTTTTTCCGGCGTTCCTTATCGCATGCCTGCTGCTGGCAGGCAGCAGCTGCCGCCATGCCGACCGGCAGGCGGGAGACAAAGCCGCTGCGCAGCTGTCGCCGGAAGCGGCGGCCTGGACGGATTCCATCCGCGCTCATCCGGACAGCGCCCGTTTTTACGCAGAGCGTGCCCGGGCTTTCTACCGGCAAAAACAATATGTACCCGCCGGCCGCGATCTGGAGAAAGCCATACAGCTCAGTCCTGCAGAGGCCGGCTACTATTTTGCCCTGGGCGAAACCGAGGATGCGCTGGGAAAATGGCAGCAGGCGGCGGGTCATTTCCGGCAGGCCCTGCAAAAAGCGCCCGCCAACCCGCAGCCCTACCTCCGGCTGGCCTATATCTATTTCCAGCACCGGCAGTACCCGGCCGCCCTGCAGCTGCTGGACAGTCTGCTGGATCAACATCCCGGAACGGCGGAGGGCTATGGCCTGCGCTCACAGGTGCTGCAGGAAAAAGGCGATACGCTGGCCGCCCTGCCCGACATGCGCAAAGCGGTGACCCTGCAGCCCGGTAACTACGATGCGCTCATGGCGCTGGGCGACCTGCTCGGCCATCTCCGGAAAAACGAAGCCCTGCGCTGGTACCGGCGGGCCTACCTGCTGGACACCACCCGGGCCGAGCCCCTGTATGCGCAAGCCGTCTTCCACGAACAGCAGCACGATCTGTCCGCCGCCCTGGAGCAGTACCGGCAATCTATAAGCACAGACCGCTATTATATACCGGCCTACCTGGGCCTGGGGAAAATTTATATGCGCGGCCGACAATGGAAGCAGGCGCTGCATATTTTTACGATGGCCACCCAGGTGGAGCCTGCCGGCGCCGAAGCCTTTTATCAGCGGGGCCGTTGTTACGAAGCGCTGGACGACAGCCACCGGGCAGTGGAAGATTACCGTCAGGCGGCCGCGCTGGATAGTGGTTATGAGGCTCCGCGGACAGCGCTGGAGCGCCTGCACAGCGGCGGGAAAAAATAAAGACGGCTCACGGTTAACCCCTGAAAAGATTATCTTTAAACCTTAAAACACACGCTTTGCAAACAAAAAAAATATACGTTGCCCCCTCCCTCCTGTCGGCCAATTTCCTGCAGCTGGACCGGGAAATAGATATGATCAACAACAGCGAGGCAGACTGGCTGCATTTCGATGTGATGGACGGAAATTTCGTACCCAATATCAGCTTTGGCCTCCCTATCCTCGCGCAGGTAAAGCAGCAGATCAAAAAGCCCCTGGACGTTCACCTGATGATCACCGCACCGGAGCGCTATGCGGAAGCTTTCCGCGAAGCGGGCGCCGATCACCTCACCGTTCATTACGAAGCCTGTCCGCACCTGCACCGCAACATACAGCAGATCCGGCAGCTGGGCATGAAAGCCGGTGTGGCCATCAATCCCCATACTTCCGTATCGCTGCTGGCCGATATCATCCGGGACGTGGACATCGTGCTGGTGATGAGCGTTAATCCCGGTTTCGGAGGGCAGGAATTTATCGAGCATTCCCTGACCAAGGTCCGGCAGCTCCGGCAGCTGATCAACGATACGTCATCCGGCGCCCTGATAGAGATAGACGGGGGGGTAACGCTGGAAAATGCCTCGCGGCTGGCCGATGCGGGCTGCGATGTGCTGGTGGCCGGCAATACGGTTTTCAACAGCGACAACCCCGCTGCCGTGATCCGCCAGCTCAAGCTTGGATAAAGAGCGGCAGCGTAACGCCGTTATCCCGGTTTGCATTTTCTTGAATATCTTTGAAACTGTTTAACGTCACAAGATAAAACAGAACATGAGGAAGGCATTCATCATGACAGATCGGAAATCGACTGTAAAGTTAAGCGGGAAGCCTTCCTGGAAAATGGCTACAAGGTGCTTCAGCGGTAAAAGCAGAAGCTCTTTTTCATCTTTGAAATCCATGTGAACCTTGACAGACACGATCATTAACCTGGATACCGTTAACCCCGTAGAGTTCTTTGGCACCAACAACGGGAAGCTGGATATCCTCAAAAAAAAATTCCCCCTGCTGAAGATTCTCTCCCGGGGTACACAGCTGAAGCTTTCGGGAGCCCCGGAAGAAATCGATACGGCACGGGAAAAGATCGGGCAGGTAGTGAAATATCTGGAGCGCAACGGACACCTGAGCGAACAGTATTTTGAACAGATCCTCGGGGAGGACGGCGCCGACCAGTTTGCCGAACAGAACAGCAACGATGTGCTGGTGCTGGGGCCCAACGGGCGTATGGTAAAGGCCCGTACCGCCAATCAGAAAAAAATGGTGAGCCTGGCCGGCAAAAACGATATCGTCTTTGCCATCGGCCCCGCGGGAACGGGAAAGACCTATACGGCGGTAGCGCTGGCTGTGCGGGCGCTGAAAAACAAGGCCGTCCGGAAGATCATCCTGACGCGCCCTGCCGTGGAAGCGGGAGAAAGCCTGGGCTTTCTGCCCGGCGATCTCAAGGAAAAAATAGATCCTTACCTGCGCCCCCTTTACGATGCCCTGGACGATATGATACCGGCCGACAAGCTCAGCTATTACATGGCCACCCGCGTCATCGAGATCGCGCCCCTGGCGTATATGAGAGGCAGGACTTTGGATCACTCCTTTATCATACTCGATGAAGCGCAGAATGCCACTGACCTGCAGCTGAAAATGTTCCTGACCCGCATCGGGGCTTCCGCCAAGGCCATCATTACGGGCGATCTTACCCAGGTGGACCTTCCGAGAAATCAGCAGTCCGGCCTCCTGAAGGCCACCCGTATTCTCCGGCATATCGACGGTATCGGGTACCTGGAGCTCGATGAGGAAGATGTGGTCCGCCACCGCCTCGTAAAAGCCATTATCAAGGCGTATGAAAAAGATCACGAACAGGAAGTACCCGCCGCCCCGCGGCAGCGCCATCCTTAGAACAGGTCTGCGCCTGGCGCTGCTGCTGGCCACACTGACCGCCGGTATGGCTTTTTATCCCGGCATAAAAGAACTGCGCCTGTCCGGCGCTCCACGCGCCGTCCGCCCTGTTCCCCATCCGGCCCCCCGCTCGCTCCGCATGCCCGCCTGGTATAAAACCGACCCCGCGGCCACCCGGCGCTACCGGAGAGCCCTTACCCTCATCGGCTCAGCCGGCCCTTCGCTGAAGGACGGCGATCTTGTACTCCGTACCGGGAACGATTTTACCAGCCAGGTGCTGCGGCAGTTTTCCTTCCGCGACAAGACCTATTCCCACGGCGGCATCGTACATATCGAAAACGGCATTCCCTACGTGTACCACGCGCTCGGCGGGGAAGACAACCCCGATGCGGCGCTCCGCCGGGAACGCTTTGAAAACTTCTGCGACCCCGTTCACAACCTCGGCTTCGGCATTTACCGCTACAGCCTCTCCGGCTGCGAAAAGCACCGGCTGGACAGCGTCGTAGCCCTGTTCTACCGGCAAAAGCTGCCTTTCGACCTGCAGTTCGACCTGCACACCAACAACAGGATGTACTGCGCGGAATTTATATACAAAGCGCTCCGGCTGGCGACGGGCGACGATGGCTATCTGCCCCTTTCCCACCTGCCGGGGTTTACCTATGTGGCAGTGGACAACCTCTTCCTGAATCCGCATGCCACCGAGGTCTGTCGCGTTACCTATCGTTAGCCCTATACTTTTTTGTTGGTTCAGGGCTTAACCGCTATTTTTGCGTGGACATCATAAATCTTTCCTGATGCAAAAATTCCTGTTTCTCCTCTCTTTTGTGTTATTGACGATCAGCGCTTTGCCCGGCTGCAGGAAAGATAATGACCCGAAAGGCGTTGCCCTGAAATTTCTCAGCGCCATCCAGCAGATGCATTATGAAGAAGCCAAGCAATATGCCACCGAAAGCAGCAAAAGCATGCTCGATGCGCTGGCTTCCTTCCAGAAGATGATGCCGGCTTCCGCCCGGGAAAAATACCAGCATGAGCAATTCGAGATAAAGCATGTGGAGCAAAACGGACAGGAAGCCACCGTTTACTACACCAACAAATCCGACACTACCGTACAACGGACCCTGAAGCTGCTCCGCGAAAAGGGAAAATGGAAGGTAGCCTTTACCAAGGATACCCTCATGCCCGATCTGACGAGCCCCTCCATGCCGGACTCCATCGGGGAATCTGCGCTGCCGGTGCCGCCGGGAGATTCCGCTGTCCGCGACAGCTCCGCTCCCGCCCCTGACAGCCCGGGGGAATAAGGATTTCTCCCCTTTCTCCCTTACCTTTGCAGCGCTGTTTTTACTGATTGTAATATAAAAGCTGTTATGTTTAACCCCTGGCATCACGTGGCCGCAGGCGACCGTATACCGCAATATGTAAACGGGATCATAGAAATACCCAAAGGCTCGCGGGCGAAATACGAGCTGGATAAGGACAGCGGCATGCTGAAGCTGGACCGGGTGCTGTACTCTTCCGTATACTACCCGGCTAACTACGGCTTCATTCCCCGTACCTACTGCGCCGACAAGGACCCGCTGGATATCCTTATCTTTTCCCAGATCGACCTGGTGCCCCTCTGTGTCGTGGAAGCCAAAGTCATCGGCGTCATGCAAATGACGGACAACGGCGAAGCGGACGACAAGATCATTGCCGTAGCGGCCAATGACGTAAGCATTAACCACGTGAACGATATCTCCGAGCTCCCGCCGCATTTTGTCCACGAGCTGCGGCATTTCTTTGAGGAATACAAGACGCTGGAAAATAAAAAAGTGATTGTAGAGGAATTTCAACAGCGGGATACTGCAGAAAAGATCGTTCTCGACAGCCTCGAAGATTATAAAAAATATATCCTTCCCCTTACGGAAGGCACTCCCTTCGCCTAATCCCCGAGCCGGGGAGACACGGAAAATATCCCCGTACGCCGGATGCTGCAGAGACGGTGACTGCGCCGCCCGGTTTCCCGGTTGCATATGCCCGATGCATCAAAGACATCGACCCTTACTTTTTCCGAAGCATGGATGATTTCCCCCTGCTCCAGCAGGATACCCACATGCGTGACCCGCCCTCCGGGATCATCAAAAAACGCCAGGTCACCGCAACGGGCTTCCTCCGGAGAACCCACTACCACGCCGGTTTCCGCTTGCTGCCAGGCATCCCTGGGAAGATAATGCCCGAGCAGCCTGAACACCGTTTGGGTAAATCCCGAGCAATCTACGCCGAAAACAGACTTTCCGCCCCAGAGGTAAGCCGTATTCAGGAAGCAGAAGGCATATTGCCGCAGCAGTCCGGCTGTGGCCGCCCCGACCGCCGGAGCAATGGAGCTGCCTTGGTATTCCAGCAAAAGATCGCCCCAGCGCGCCATCCCGGCCTGAAAGCCCGTGAGGGGGCAGCCCAGGGGCAACCACATGGGAATATCATTGATTTTCATCATATTAATGAAGTCCCCGGTATACGATGTCGGCCCTGATGATACCGGCGCATGTTCCAGCACCTGTACCTGTCCGGCACTGCACCAGCCTTCGTAACCGTCATACCCGTTCCGTACCCGCAGCCAGCCGCCGCTATCTTCCAGCAACGCCGCCGTTTCCCCGAACAACAGCTGCGAAACCTGCTCCTGTTTATGCGCGGGACCGCCGCGAAGGGGCATAACCGGCACTGTACAAACGGCAAATGGCATGTTAATTGTTAAACAGAATGATAAAAACCGGCAGAAGGCCGTTATCCGTAAATATATTAAATTGCTGAAAACTATCTTATCATCACCGTTTGCGCATGGCACAATCGTTAAGAAATTTGTCGGATAAGGAATTGCTGCTTCGCATCGAAAGAGCGCCGGATCATGAAGCCATAGGCATACTGCTGGAACGGTACAGTCACCTGATCGCCGCAGTCAGCCTTTTTTACCTGAAAGACCGGGATAATGTCAATAAAGCCATCGAGAAAACGCTGCACCAGCTTAACATAGACCTCCAGAACAGGAAGATAACACAGCTCAATAGGCGGGTATACCATATCGCTACGCGGCAATGTATGCAGATCTTACAGGAAAGTCGTAACTTAGAGGGGAAGACGCCACAGCCGGCGACGGGCAAGAACCTGTTTATCGGCGGACGTACGGACGCCGCTCCTCCCGCTGCGCAACTTACGGCGGCCTTCCGCAGGCTGGCTCCCGAAGACCAGGAGTATCTGCAGGATTTCTACCTGAACCGGCAGCCGCTGGCGGCGCTTGCCCGGAAAAACGGGACCACCGCCCGGCAGGTGCTCATCAAAATACGCCGTATCCGGCAGCAGCTGTTCGAGCAGGCCGATTCCGCATCCTGAAAGGCATGGCCCGGATGCAGATGCTGACGCCCGGAAAACGAAATATCAGAAACACAAACCGGAAAACAGCCCGATTTTTACCCTATAACGTATGCAAACCGCCTCGACGATAGCAGAACAATTGCTGAATGCTTTTACCCCTGTGCATTGCCTGAGCCAGCAGCAGCTGCTGCAGTACGTAGGGCAGAAAATGCCGGCCGTGGAACAGCATATGGTAGAGCAGCACCTGGTGGACTGTCCGCTTTGCAGCACGGCGCTGGAAGTGATGCTGCAGCCCGAAAAGCAGGCGGCGCTGTCGCCCCTCCTGCAGGAAGTGCATGCCAAAATCCGCTTCCGGTACCAGACGGCGCCGGAGCAAAAGAAGCGTCACCAGGCTATCCAGCAGAAAGCCCGCCTGATAAAAAAGGAACAGAAAACCGAAGTGTTCCTGAAATACGGATGGATCATCGTCTTTGCCCTCATCGGCACCGGTTTTGCCTTCTGGATCGCCTCCCGGCCCGCCGTTGCCACACGGCCGGCCGTAAGCGAAGCATTACCCGCCGGCGGGACGGCGGACCCGGCTACCGAAGCAGCCACTACGCTGCCCGAGCAGCCTGATCCCGCTCCCAAGACCAACCTTGTTGCCACGGCTGCCCGTCGCAACACGGAAAGCGCCGGGAACAAACCGACCAAGGCTCCGGCGGGCGACACCTCCCATGTCGTCCGTACCCCCCCTGCCGCCCTTCCGGCTGCTCCTGTAAAAAAACCTGCACCCGACTCATCCCGTCAGAAGGCGGTGGCCCCCGCGGTCAAACGGGAGGAAGAGCAACGGCAGACAGCGCCTCCCGGTAAGCAGGACGATTCCCTGCAACGCCCTCCTGCAACCACGCCACAGCATCCCCGGGAAAAGCCTGCCAGCAATCCAAAGCCTTCCCTGGTCAACCAGCCGGAGATTGCGGGCAGCTCGGAAAAGAGCATCGCCCCCTCGCCTTCGCTGGACGAAATGGCCTATACCCGCGCCAAAAAGCTGATGGGACAGGGCGACTGGAAAGCGGCTGTCGACCAGCTGGAACCCCTGAGCCGGAATTCCGGCCGGTTCCACGAAACGGCAAATTATCAGATGGCGGTTTGCTATAAGGCCATGGGCCGTAAAGGCAAAGCGCGCCGCATCCTCAAAAACATCGTGAAGGAGAACGGCAACATGAAAGAACAGGCCAGCCAGCTGCTCTCCGCGCTGTAAAATATCCTTCCCCGTTATGTGAAAAATCTGTTCTCCTGCATCCTATCTTTATATAAACCCAGGTATTCTCCGTGAGTGCGCCTATGACATCACAGCTTTCAGACCAGGAATTGCTCCATCGTTACGAACAGGAAGGCAATAACGAATGGCTGGGCGTGCTGCTGGGAAGATACACACACCTGCTTTTCGGCGTGTGCATGAAATACCTGAAACAGGAAGAGAGGGCCAGGGATGCCGTACAGCAGATCTATCTGAAAGTGCTGCATGAGCTGCCCCGGTACAGGATCACCTATTTCAAGGCATGGCTGTACCGCGTAGCCAGGAACCATTGCCTGATGCAGCTGCGTCCTTCGGTGCAGAACCGGTCCCAGCCCCTGCCGGAGCAGATGGAGATGGAAGACGAGCAGCAAAGCCGTCAGCGGCTGATGGAAAAGGAACATTTGCTGACGCTCCTGCAGGCGGCGGTTACCCGGCTTGCCCCGGAACAGCAAAATTGTATCCGGCTTTTCTACCTGCAAAAAAGATCTTATCAGGAGATCTCAGCCCATACGGGTTATTCCCTGATGCAGGTAAAAAGCTTTATTCAGAACGGAAAACGTAACCTGAAGAAAATGATCGAACAGATGCGGGACAGGCCGGATGATGCGCCGGCTGCCGGTTAAATATTATACAGATGTCATGCACGATGAACTGCTCAACATACTAAAGGTAAAAGACGGATGTCCTTCGCAGCAACAGCTGCTGGATTACCTGAACGGCCGTCTTCCCCCCGACCAGCAACACGAGGTGGAGCTGCACGTGGCGGACTGCGCCCTGTGCAGCGATGCGCTGGAAGGTCTGTCGGATATGCGGCACCGTGAGCAGCTGCCCGCCATCGTCCGGCAGATCCATGCCCAGCTGCAGCGGGAGCTACGATCGCATCAGCGCAAAAACAAACGGCAAAAGTATTATGTATGGCTTTCGGCGGTCATCTTTATCCTGCTGCTGATACTCATCATTGCCTTTTTCGCCATACACTACGCCATCCGCCACTCCCCGGAACATACCCTGCCCGGGCAGGACAGCACGCGCACCGAAGCTCCGCTGGAAAATCCGCAGCGCTGACCATTGACTGTTGTCTTCAATAACGCTGCTTATCCGCTTTCTGACGCCATGCCGCAAATACGCTCAGGGCCTCTTCCTTCATCATCGGGATCATGGGAATGCTGCGTTCCGCCAGGGGCAGGGAGATCTCCTTATAGATGAAGGCGTCGTCAAAGCCGGCCCCGGCAGCATCCGCACGCGTACCGGCATAGTAAACCCGGTCGGGCCTGGCCCAGTAGATGGCGCCCAGGCACATCGGACAGGGCTCGCAGGAGGTGTATATCTCGCAGCCGCTCAGCTCAAAAGTGCCCAGCTTCCGGCAGGCTTCACGGATAGCCACCACCTCCGCATGTGCTGTGGGGTCCGACGTTGCCGGCACCTGGTTGGCTCCCCTCCCGATTATTTCATCTCCTTTTACCACTATGGCGCCAAAGGGGCCGCCTTTTCCCTGCTGCATGCCCTCCAGCGCGAGATCTATCGCCAGCTGCATAAAATGTGCTTCCCGCTTTCCCATGATGTTTCTTTTCTTCAAAAGTACGGAGATCAGATTATACTCCTTATCCGGCCATCGTCGGACAAGTGGCATCGGGGAAATCCGCGTTTACAGCCAGCCGGCATATGCCCATAAAAAACCCGTTCCGCCTGGGGCGGAACGGGGCTTCTTAAAGGAAGTCTGTTTTGCTTGTCCTTCCTTGCTGCCATACAGCGGATTAGAGACCGCCCAGCAGGCTTCCCAGCAATCCGAGGACGGTAGCCAGCAGATCGCTTAAAAGTTTACCTAAGTCCATTGTATTGGATTTTCATGATTACGCCTACTCTTTTTTGTTGGTTTTCGGCAATCCCAATGACCGGCATGCCGGCATTAAAACCGGCGCCGGGAAATTTCGTAGGTCATTTACAGTCCTAACAGATCAAGCACGGATCCGAGGAGGTGCCCCAGGAGCTGTAATAAAGTCTGTACTACGTCCATAGTATCTTATTTAATAACCATTACGCCTACTCTTTTTATTGGTTTTCGGCATCCCCAATTATCTCTTGTTGACGGAACCTGAGCGAAGCTAAAAAATATGTCCGCTTGTATCCATTCATTTTATTCACTAACATGGGAAACCGCCCGCAGGAAGCCACAGGAAACAAAAAGGCCCGGATCACCGGGCCTTTATAACTTTTTGAAGGCTGCATTTGCCGGACGGAAGCCGTCCTTAGCTGCCGGCCAGAACGGAAAGCAAATTACCGAGCAGGTGGCTCAGCGCCCCCAGGAGATTTTGTACGAGATCACTGATCATAAGGCTGTGGTTTCATTAGTGATGCCTACTGTTTGTGGGGTTCGGCAATCCCAACGGGTTCCATATGACCCGCAATAAACAGAACCAAGGTAGCCTTATTCTGACGCCGCTCAGTGTTCATTTTATTCAATATTAGCCTGTTCGCCCACAGGCTTGGATACCTCATTGCGGACCACTACTACCCCGTCAAATACGTCGATCAGTACGGGACGGGTCTTATCGATATCACCGGCGAGGATGCGCTTGCTCAGCAGGTTGATGATCTCTTTCTGGATCAGCCGCTTCAGCGGACGGGCCCCGAACTGGGGATCAAATCCCTGCTCGGCAAGGTAATCCAGCGCATAATCGGAGAACTCGAGCTGCATACCGTTTTGCGCCATCAGCGCTTTCAGGTGCGCCAGCTGGATATGGATGATCTTCCGGATATCCGCTTTCAGCAGCGGCTGGAACATGATGATCTCATCCACACGGTTCAGGAACTCGGGGCGTACCGTCTGCCGCAGCAGGCCCATGACCTGCTCCCGGGTACTTTCCACCACCTGTTCCCGATTTTTCTCGTTGACGTTTTCAAAGTTATCCTGGATGATCTGGCTGCCCAGGTTACTGGTCATGATAATGATGGTGTTCTTAAAATTCACGATCCGGCCTTTGTTGTCCGTCAGCCGTCCGTCGTCCAGCACCTGCAGCAGTATGTTCCACACATCGGGATGCGCTTTCTCGATCTCATCCAGCAGCACTACAGAGTAGGGTTTGCGTCTCACCGCCTCGGTCAGCTGACCGCCTTCGTCATATCCCACATAGCCGGGGGGAGCGCCCACGAGGCGGCTTACGGCATGCTTTTCCTGGTACTCGCTCATGTCGATGCGGGTCATCATGCTTTCATCATCGAAGAGAAATTCGGCCAGCGCTTTGGCCAGCTCCGTTTTACCCACACCGGTCGTACCCAGGAAGATAAAGGAACCGATGGGCTTCCTCGGGTCCTGCAGTCCCGAACGGCTGCGCCGGATCGCATCGGCCACGGCCGAGATCGCTTCATCCTGCCCTACGATCCGCTTGTGCAGCTCTTCCTCCAGGTTCAGCAGCTTGTCTTTTTCGCTCTGCAGCATACGGCTCACCGGTATACCGGTAGCCTTGGCCACGTTTTCAGCAATATCTTCAGCATCCACTTCTTCCTTAAGGAGCCGCTTGCTGCTGTCTGATAATGCATGCAGCTCTTTGGTATACTGATCGGCAATATCCTGCTGCTCTTTTATCTTGCCATAGCGGATCTCGGCCACCCTTCCGAAGTCGCCGTTGCGTTCGGCCTGCTCGGCTTCGTGCTTCAGCTGCTCGATGGCCGACTTGGCGCCCTGTATCTTATCCACCATCTCTTTTTCCTGCTGCCATTTGGCGCGGAAGGCATCCCGCTCTTCGTTCAGCTGGGCAATTTCCCGGCCCAGCTCGGAAAGCTTTTGCTCGTCGTCTTCACGTTTGATCGCTTCCCTTTCGATCTCGAGCTGGCGGATACGGCGTTCCAGCTCATCCAGCTCTTCAGGCATGGAATTCATTTCCAGCCGCAGCTTGGCCGCGCTTTCGTCGATCAGGTCAATGGCCTTGTCCGGTAAAAACCGGTCGGTAATATAGCGGTGCGAAAGTTCCACCGCCGCAATGATGGCCTCGTCCTTGATCCGGACATGATGGTGATTTTCGTAACGTTCTTTCAATCCCCGCAAGATGGATATGGCGTCTTCCACAGAAGGCTCGTCCACCACTACCTTCTGAAACCGCCGTTCCAGCGCCTTGTCCTTCTCAAAATACTTCTGGTACTCATTCAGCGTAGTGGCGCCCACGGCACGGAGCTCGCCCCGCGCCAGCGCAGGCTTCAGGATATTGGCAGCGTCCATGGCGCCCTCCATGGCCCCGGCACCCACCAGGGTATGTATCTCGTCTATAAACAGGATGATGCCGCCGTCGCTTTCCGCCACGTCCTTGATCACCCCTTTGAGCCGCTCTTCAAACTCGCCGCGGTATTTGGCGCCGGCCATCATCGCGCCCATATCCAGGGCATAAATGATCCTGGTCTTCAGGTTTTCCGGCACGTCCCCGTCTACAATACGGTGCGCCAGCCCCTCCGCAATGGCCGTCTTACCCACGCCGGGCTCCCCGACGAGGATAGGGTTGTTCTTGGTACGGCGCGACAGGATATGCAGCGTGCGGCGGATCTCTTCATCGCGCCCGATCACCGGGTCCAGCTTTCCCGCCGCCGCCAGCTCATTCAGGTTCTTGGCATATTTCTGCAGGGCATTGTACTGCGCATCCGAGCTCTGTGAGGACACAGTAGCTCCCTTGCGCAGCTCCTTGATGGCCGATTTCAGACCGGCTTCCGTCAGCCCGGTATCCTTGAGCAGCTTGGCGGTATCGTCATTGCCGGCCAGGATGCCCAGCAACAGGTGCTCCACGCTGATAAATTCGTCCCTGAACTCCTTGATAAAGCCGCCGGCCCGCAGCAGGGCGTTATTGGCGTCCCGCCCGAGCATCTGTCCGCCCTCCCCGCTGACTTTGGGATAGCTTTTCAGCTGTTCCTCCAGCTTGGAAGAGAGAAAGGCGATGTTCACATCATTTTTCTTCAGCAAAAAATCCACAACCCCCTCATTCTCCTCCAACAGGGCTTTCAGGATATGACCGGTTTCGATGCTTTGGTTCTGCGCATCAAAAGCCAGCTGCTGCGCATGCTGCAGCGTTTCCTGCGATTTAATGGTAAGGTTATTTGGGTTCATAATTCTGATTGATCTCCTTTTTTAGCAATTTACGGCTTTGCTGCAAATAACAATCCACCTCAAATTTTATGCAATTGTGTCATTTTCAGCAAAAAAATACTGCCTGAATTTCAGATGGCGGATGAAATTACTGTTAAAATTTCAGCGAGGGCACGAGTTTGGGTGGTCTGGTTTCTCGTTTCTGGTTTGATGTTCAACGTCATCCCGAGCCACGTCATCCTGAGCTTGACCCGGGATCTCATTAATTCAGTCACTTCATGAGATCCCGGATCAAGTCCGGGAGGACGTTTCCTTATCGTGCCTTTCGCCTTTCACCCTTTACCTTTTGCCTCTTACCCTTCATCTTTCACCACCTTTATGTAGCTTCGTATCCAAAAGCAGGCAAGCCGTGTCCCCCGAGCAATATACCCGTTTTATCAAAGCCGAAACCGCCAGGCTGGGATTCGACTATTGCGGTATTGCCCGGGCCGTGCAGCTGGATGAGGATGCCCGCCGCCTGGAGCAATGGCTGAACAAAGGCATGCATGGCTCCATGCGATATATGGAAAACCATTTCGACCTGCGCATAGACCCCGGAAAGCTGGTCCCGGGAGCCCGGTCCGTCATTACGCTGCTGCTGAACTATTATCCCGCAACCGAACAGCAGCCCGGCGCTCCGATGGTGTCCAAATATGCTTACGGAAAGGATTACCACAAGATCATCAAAAACAAGCTGAAAGAATTACTATCACGGATACACGACGAGATCGGGGAAGTACAGGGACGCGGATTCGTGGATTCCGCCCCGGTGCTCGAGAGAAGCTGGGCGCAGCGCAGCGGGCTGGGATGGATCGGGAAAAACGGTAACCTCATTCACAAAGGCGCCGGCTCATTCTTCTTTATCGCCACCCTTATCGTGGACCTGCCCCTACTGTATGACGATCCGGTAGCTGCCGATTTCTGCGGCTCCTGCACCCGCTGTCTGGATGCCTGCCCCACGGGAGCGCTTCCCGCGCCCCGCGTGGTGGACGGCAGCCGCTGCATTTCCTACTATACCATCGAGCTGAAAGAGCAGCTGATCCCGGAGCAAATGCAGGAAAAATTCGGGGACTGGATGTTCGGTTGCGACATCTGCCAGGACGTATGTCCCTGGAACCGCTTTTCAAAAGCTACGGGAGAAGCCGCCCTGGAACCGCTGCCGGAGATCCTGAATTTTTCCACCCGCGACTGGGAAGCGCTGACCGAAGAAAAGTTCAGCGAGATATTCCGTCACTCGCCGCTGAAACGTGCCGGATATGCCGGCATCCGCCGCAACCTCCGGCTCAGGCAGATCTGAAAGACGTTTCTGGTTTTTCGGTTTGAAATTTATCTTGCGCACGACGCCTTTTAGAGATCCCGGCGAAACGAAGACCGGCAATTCTTATACCGTTCGAGACGGGCTTTTCTGTACCGGTCCGGGGTCCCGGCAAAATGCAGACCGGTAATTTCGCTTAAAATAATTCAGCTCAGCTGCCAATATTGCTCCGGTCCGTGAGCGCAAAATCCAAACCGTTTACGGAATGCCGCGGCATAACCGCAGCGACATTTTTCCTTTACAATAAGGGTATTGTTACGGTGATGTGTTTTAATATAAATCACCTTACAAAATCCCTTCATGCCGTATATTCGTCGCCTTTTATTTGTTGTCCTGGGATTGAATGGCTATTTAAAGCTTATCCGGAAATCTTACTTCGCTATATTCAATGCCGGCTTGTTAAAAACAAATCCGGTTTACGACTGGCATTACTTTGTTCAAAATTTAATAAAAAGAGGTGATGTGATCCTGGATATAGGAGCCAATATGGGATATTATTCCTGTCTTTTCTCAAAACTTACCGGAAACCGGGGTAAAGTCTATAGCATAGAACCGGTAGCTCCGCTTGTAAAACAGTTGAAAAAGCAGATAAAAAGAAAAAAGAATATTACCGTCCTGCCCCTGGCTTTGGGCAATGAGAACAAAGATGAAGTATGCTTAGGCCTGCCAGAGGGGATCCGCAAAACAGGCTATATCCAACATGGACTTTTTTCTATACAGGACCCGCAGGGCCTGAAAGAAAATAAATTTGTCTTTGGCGCCGCTCAGCGAAAGGGAAGCGAAGTATTCAGCGGATTAACGCGCATTGACTATATTAAATGTGATGTGGAAGGATATGAAAAGGTAATACTTAAGGACATGGAGCCGCTCCTGGTCAGGCATCAGCCCATGGTGCAGGTAGAGATCAGAAATGATCATTTTACAGAACTGATCAGCTTCTTTAAGAAGATCGGCTACCGGGCTTTTAAGCTGGATGCAAAAAAACTGGTTACATTAGAAGGCCTGTCTTCTGCTCAACAAAGGCATTTCGACACGCTTTTTGTACCCCCCCGTCATTTTACAAGAATAAAGCCTTTTACCGGTCATATTGATCCCAAACCCATCAATACCTCAACCTGTAAAATACGCCCAGCTGAAAACCAATCCATATTTTTTTACCGGAACCCCTCTTCTCATCATAACTTGCCCCAAGCGAATAAGGCGGACGGATAAGATAATACTCCTTGTACGGGTCGGTGCCCGGCGGGCCCGAAGGCAAAGAAGAACCTACCGGGTCAATGCCGCTTAAAGCATAACTGCTCCTCATAAAATTGATAACAGGGCCAAATTCAAAAGACCATCGGTCGTTGATCTGCCTCGCAGCAAAAAGCCCCAACGAGATCGGCCTCGACTTCAGATGAAGGGTAGAATCAGAAAGATGAGTGGAATCAGGATTAGAAAAAGGCCAGCTGAAATCTTTGGACAGCGTACCCGTGGATAAGGAAAACGAGATATCCCAGTTTTTTGACAACGGAACAGCAGACCCCATGCCGTAAAAGAAACCGGAAGCCTTAAAATTCGTCTTCCATGCGGCCGTGGCAAATAACCAGGGTAATCCTGCACGGATACCAGGATTTGCATAAAACACCTCATTGGCGGTAAGCCCGGCTGACAGATAAAAACCGTTATCTGACCGGCTTTTTTTCTTTTCGCCTTTAAAAACAGATGCAGGAATTTCCCTGGAGAACGAGGGCAGCCGGGAAGCTCCGGCCGGCAAAGTATCAGCTTGTCTCACCAGCTTCTCTCCTTCCCTTCCCGACCGGACAGACATAGCAATGGCCTGTATTTCATATCTAACCACCGGCCGGACAGCCGTAACAGATGGCTCAGGAACATTTTCCGGTCCGGCAGCAGGAACGTCGCCCGGGGCGCCCGATTTCCGTGTCGAAGCGCGCAGTTCGCTCTTCGCTTTTTCACTTTGCACTGCTCTGCGGGAGGAATTATCCCGAAAAAGGATGATATGGTTTCCCATAATTTCACTGGTAATCTGATACTGATCATCCAGATAAGTAAGCAGATCGTCCAGCTTCATCGAAGCCCCGTTAAAAGCTATTTTTTTACCGGGGTTTATCTTATCTGTGCTGAACGAAAGAAAAAATCCGGATGTCCTTGCTATATAATCACCAAGCGAATCAAGTCGGATGGTCCGGGCAGGCAAAAAAAGAACCTGGGCCCGCTCCGTCTTTTTTTGGGACAGGGCAAGGCACGGGATGGCAAGAAATAAGGTAAGAAGAATGACAAAAAAGCGCCTTGGCTTATCAAAGTCCATTTTTAAAAAAGTATATTGTATCGTCTTTTCTCCGGTATTGAATATCCAGAGAAGCGCTTATTACTTTCAATACATAATCTAACGACCTGTCATTAAACTGTGTATTGATCCGCAAACTATCCAACGCCTTATTTTCCAGTATTACCCTTACCCCATAAGTATTTTCCAGCGCCTCCTTTACATGCGCAAGCGAAGTACTATAAAAATAAAGCGACCGGGTAGCATAACCATAACTGTTGCGGTCTAAAGAATCCCGGTAAAGGACAAACCTGTCATTGCTCTTGTAAAAAACGCCGGAAGAACCTGCTGTGACAACGATGCTTTTCGCATTTTTTTTCATCTTTACGATTCCGCTCTCCACACTCACCGTTACTTTTTTAACATCATTTTTTACATTAAATACCGTACCCAGCACAATTATTTCTATGCTGTCAGCATAAATAGTAAAAGGACTATCGCTCATCCGCTTTACGGAAAAATAACCCTGACCCTCCAGCCTGACCTTCCTGCCGGTTTGAGCAAACCGATCTTGGATGCGCAAACGGCTTTGAGGAAACAATACGACGACAGAAGAATCCCGAAGGGTATCTTTAACCGCCATTGTCTTGGCATCAATCCGTTCACTGTACATTACAGAAGCTGTATGAGGTTGCATCAAATAAAAAAAGATCGCAAAGCCCATAAGGACAATCAGGGCTGCCGCCACCTTCCAGCCAGTATACAGCCTTCGGCCGATAAAAGGCTTTCGTTCTTTTTCAATAATTTCTTTCAGCTTCAGCCATTCATCTATTTGATGTGGCCGGCGATAAATCTCTCCTCCCGGAGCCTCATCCCAAAGACGCGCCGCAACTTCAAACAATTCGTTATTCTCCGGCGCCTTTCCTCTCCAGACATCTATGGAAAAAGCTTCCTCCGGGGAAGCTTCACCGGCGAGATATTTACCTATCAGTTGCAGGTCAATTTGTATATCGGAATCGTGACGCACTTATTTCAATATATCATTTTTTATAAAAAGCCAAAACGGTCACAGATAATCCTTCAATTTTTCCCGGAACACCTTGAGCGCTTTGCCGATCTGGACTTCTATGGTTTTAACGGAGATATTCAATTCCGACGCGATCTCGGCATATTTTTTCCCTTCAACCCTGCTTTTGAGAAAAATAAGCCGGCATTGGGGAGGAAGCTCTTCCATCACCCCCCGAATACGCAGAGAAAGATCGGTCGCTAATATTTTATCATGGGTATTGTCAACCAAAGGGTCAATGGCTTGGGCGGCGTCCTGCTTGTGTTTGCCTCTGGTTTTACTATCACGTATATAGTTGAGGCTGAGGTTGTAAGTTGACTTATAAAGATAGCTTCCGACTTTTTCTTCTCCCAGCAGCTGACCCTTCTTTTCCCATAGTTTAAGAAAAACAGTTTGTACAATATCCTCCGCGGCACTGTTTTCCTTCAGCATGGTAAAGGCATAACGATGCAATTTAGCATAATATGCATGAAAAAGGCGGCAGTATTCCGCCATTTGATTCTTGTAATACTTATCTTGCAATAGCCCGCTTCTTTGAGCCTACATCAAACCTATGTTAATGTAACACACCAATGGCTATTTACCCTTATAGGGATGGGGATTTTTTTTACTTCGGCAACTTTTTAATAAGCGAAGCGGTCCTTAACCTTCCTTCACCAAAAATACCGTCATCCCTTTCGGGCCGTGAGCGCCCAGCACCAGGGATTGTTCGATGTCGGAGGTTTTTGAAGGGCCCGCGATAAAAACACCGAAACCCTGTTCTGCAGCCCCTATTTTTTCATAGGCATCGTGCATCGTGGATACGATAGCGCCGGCAGGCAGCACCAGCGCAAGCTGTGTACAGATAAAAGGCAGCGCGCGATGGATCATCTCTTCTTCGGTAATCCATACCGCTCCGTTCTCCGCCACGCCAAAGCGGCCGGCCAGCACCGCCACATCCACATTCTCAAAGCTGTGGGGATCCGCCTCCGCCGCCACAGGCGCTGCAACATCACGGAGAGCGGGCAATACGGAAACGATCCTGCCGGCACCGGGGTAGGTCTTTTGCAGGGCTTCCGGGAGGGCCGCCGGAGAGCTTACCTCGACAAGGTGGCCGCCGATAAATTCAAGTACTGTTCTAAACGCGGTCAGGGGGTCTTCTTCCCGGTAATAAAGGGGAGCCAGCTCCGGCAGGGAGGCTGTTCCGCTGTTGTGCTGCTTTACGGCAGCCAGTATTTTCTCACGGCTGTTCATGCTGGATCTTGTTGTGGGTTTCCGGTGGTATCGGGCTTGCCGGAGGAAGCCTGCGGCTTTCCTTTTCCGGCGCGCTGCCGGTACCATTCACGGAAAGACTGCTCCGGAGCTGCCGGCATCTCACGCTGCTTATACCAGGGATTGAGCCGGTTGTCGATCACGAAAGGGGTATGCTTCAGCGCCCATCTCGCCGCCTTTCCGGCCATGCGGTACAGCGCGGGGGAAGACAGCGTGCCCGCCATAATTTTCATCCCGCTTTTCTTGGTGGCCGGCACATAGCCCGCTTCCGCCAGCACCTGTCGCCATTTATACAACTGTACATGGATATCGATCTTCACGGGACAGACGTTGGAGCAGGAACCGCAAAGCGTGGAAGCAAAAGGCAGATCCGCATATTTTTTCATATCCAGGTTGGGCGCCAGGATGGACCCGATGGGCCCGGCAATAGCGCTATGATAGCTATGCCCCCCGCTTCTGCGGTATACGGGACAGGTATTCATACAGGCGCCGCAGCGGATACATTTCAGCGAATTCCGGAAATCTTCCCGGCCCAGCTGTACGCTGCGACCGTTGTCCACGATCACGATATGCATTTCCTGGCCCGGCCGGGGCTTGCAGAAGTGGCTGGAGTAGGTGGTGACGGGCTGCCCGGTGGCGCTGCGCGCCAGCAGCCGGAGAAACACACCCAGGTGTTTCCGCTCCGGGATGATCTTCTCCATGCCCATACAGGCGATATGCACATCTGAAAGATGGGCGCCCATATCGGCATTGCCTTCATTGGTGCAGACCACAAACTCCCCGGTTTCCGCTACGGCAAAGTTTACACCGGTCATGGCTATACGGCGCGTCAGGAATTTCTCCCGCAGATGTTCCCGGGCGGCACGGGTAAGGTATTGCGGGTCTGCCATACCTTCCGGAGTGCCCAGATGCTCGTGAAACAGATCGCCGATCTCTTCTTTTTTCTTATGGATACAGGGCAGGACGATATGGCTCGGCGGCTCGCCGGCCAGCTGTACCACCCTTTCGCCCAGGTCGGTATCTACTACCTCCACGCCTTGTTTGCCCAGGTATTCGTTCAGGTGGCACTCCTCGGTAAGCATGGACTTGCTTTTCACGATGCGGTCCACGCCGTGCTTTTTCAGGATATCGTGAACGATGACATTATGCTCATGCGCATCTGTGGCCCAGTGTACGATAACACCGTGCTCCAGCGCCTTTTTTTCAAACTGTTCCAGATAATCGCCGAGGTGGTCCAGTACATTTTGCTTGATCTGCGAGGCTGTTTCCCGCAGCAGCTCCCAATCGGGCACCTGCCGCATCATCCGGTCCCGTTTCTGACGCACCCACCAGAGGGTCTCGTCGTGCCAGTTCACCCGCGGCTCATTCGCATTAAACTGTTCCGCCAACGCGGCGTGATCTTTTTCCATAGTCAATAGTTTCCTGTTTCTGATTTGAGGTTTGAGATTTGACGTTGACCGGCCTGAAATGAAACCTCAAACCAGGACCTCCAACTTTAAACCTCAAACTGGAAACCTCCTTAAACTCCGTTCAATATCTCTGCAATATGAATAACCTTGACAGGGCTGTGCTCCCGGCGCAGAATACCTTCCAGGTGCATCAGGCACGACATATCGCTGGCGGTAATATATTCTGTTCCATGCTGCGCATAATCCCGGATGCGGTCTTTCCCCATCTTTACGGAAACCGCCTCCTCGGATACACAGAATGTTCCCCCAAAACCGCAGCACTCATCTGCGCGGTCCGGCTTTACCAGGGTGACGCCCTCCACCATGTCCAGCAACCGCTCGGGTTTGGAAAAGGGCGCAGCCGCCAGCTCGCTCATCTGCGAAAGATGCAGTCCCCGCTGCCCGTGGCAGCTCTGGTGCAGGCATACTTTATGGGGGAAACGCGCCTGTAAGGCATCCACCTTCAGCACATCGGTCAGAAATTCCACCAGCTCATACACCTTTCCCCGGATACCGCCGGCGGCCGCTTCATGACCCGGATCGTGCAGGTGTTCCTTGATATGCAACGTACAGCTGCCCGAAGGACAGACAATATAGTCGTAGGCGGCAAAGTTCTTTACAAACAGGGCGCTGGTTTTATCCGTCAGCTGCTCGAAGCCCGAATTGGCCATGGGCTGGCCGCAACAGGTCTGGTTTTCCGGGAAGGCCACCGTGACCCCCAGCTTTTCCAGCAGCTCCAGGGTGGCTATCCCTACCTGCGGATAAAACTGGTCAATATAACAAGGTATAAATAATCCTGCTGTCATCACCTGTTCGTTTAAGCACAAAATAAAAAGCAACGGTAATTACACAAAACCGGTTTATTACCCGAAACTTATACTATCTGAACCGTTTTCCGGCTAAGGTAGCCCTTCTTTCCGGGCCAACTATCCTGTAGTCACCTGTACGGGCGAAAGGACAGCTGTTATTTCGCTCCGGGATCCCGGGCTATGCCTTCGTTAAAGAATACACAAAGCCCGTCCATACCGGCTACGACAATATCTTTCCGGCCCGTTCCCCGGAGGTCGGCCACGGCAAAATAAAGTCCGGTGCCCTTGCCCGTTCCCGGCATGCCGTAGGAGACGATCTCTTTGGTAAAGGATTCCCCGTTCCATTTATAATAATAAGTTCCCACGGGATCGTTCACGCCGGGGTCGTGCGCATGGGCCCGGAAGCGCTTTCCGGTGATCAGCTCTTTTTTACCGTCGCCGTCGATATCCACCCACTGCAGGGCATGGAACTGGGAGTTAAACGGATCGATGGCATGCTTTACCCAGCTGCGCTTCCCGCTCTTGTCTGTTTTTTGTTCATACCAGTCCAGCCCGTAGCTGTGCCCCTGCCCGGCGATCAGGTCATTTTTGCCGTCGCCGTTCACATCGGCTACGATGACCGGAACGCTGGTGGTGCCCAGCTGGAACTCATGATGAGGCACCCATTTCCCCTTTACAGGATCCGGCGGAGCTTCCAGCCATCCGTCGCTGACCACGAAATCGCCGCGGCCATCCCCGTTTATATCCCCGAAGCCCAGTCCGTGTCCCTGTATGGGCGCCACCTGTACCCGGATAAAACGTCCCGTCCCCTTGCCGGAGGCATCCTTTACCAGCTTGAAGAATTTTAGGGGGAAGCCCGGGTTGTTGGGCACGATCTCGAGGGTACCGTCGTTATCCACATCCCAGCCCTGTGTGCATTCTACATTGCCCGTGGTATCGATCACATGCTGCTTCCACTCTTCATCCTTCCCCGGGTTCTCACGCCAGCTGAGGTTATTGCTGAACCAGCTTCCGGTGATAAAATCCATGCGGCCGTCGCCGTTTACATCCAGCGGTATAGTGGAGAAATCATCGGAATATTCCCCGTAACGTTTTACCGTACCGATTACGTGCCTTTCGATAAAATCGGGGCCTTCATACCAGAAAGCGCCCGATACGATATCCGGCTTACCATCGCCGTTAACATCAAAGACGGCAACGGATTCAAAGCTTTCCGAGGCAATCACCCGCTTGGTGAAACGCAGCGGCGGCATCGCTGTGCCGGCGGTTTGGGCCGTGGCCGCGCAGCCCATGATGGAAATACAAAGCGTCGATAGAACGACCTGCTTTATTCCTTTGTTCTGGCTCATCGTTTTTTATTTTTATAAAATAAACCGACCGGATTTCCGGCGGCGGCATGCTGCTAATCCATATGAAACACCTCGGTCAGCGACACGGATGCGGGAGAGTTATCCGGATTTGTCTCCATGATATCAGCCATATGGGCCCACCATTTTTTCATTACCGGTTCGTCGCCGATGTTCCCGGTCTCAGCGCCTTCCTGCAGTTCCTGTATACCAAACAGGATATTGCGTTCCTCGTCGAGGAAGATGCTGTAGTTGCCGATGCCTTTTCGCTTCAGCAAGGCCTTCAGCTCGGGCCATAATGCATCGTGCCGCCGGATATACTCATCACGGCAGCCGGGGTTCAGTTTCATAGTAAATGCAATCCGCGTCATATAACCTAAAGATTTTTTGCGAAGCCGTCTTCATCTGCACAGGGCGCCGCAGCATGCCGGAAACCGGTCTGCCGTGCTGCGCCGGAAGGCTCACAAGATAAGGTAAAATCACGGCAAGCCATCCTGTACTGTCATGCCCCTCTCCTCCCTGGCAGGAAAGCACAGGATGGCTCCGCAGCCGGAATGCCGTATCATTGGGATCAATATATATGCTATGAAATACCTTTTCCGCCTTTCTTTTTTTGCCTGCTGCGCAGTCGCCTTTTTCCCGGGTTGTAAGCCTGACAGCAGACAGGATAATGCTACCGCGCTCGAATCGGTAGCCGGCACAAAACTGGAAGAAAGCTTTAAGAACCCGCCCGATTCGCTCAAGCCCGGCGTCTATTGGTACTGGCTGAGCGATAATATATCGGAAAAAGGAATTACGAAAGACCTCGAAGCGATGGCAAAGATGGGCATCGGCACTGCCTTCATCGGCAATATCGGTCTGGATGATGTGCCCTATGGCAAGGTGCGGGTGCTGAGCCCCGCCTGGTGGAAGCTGACCCGACACGCTTTTCATGAAGCGGCGCGGCTGGGGATCCATCTCGGGTTCTTCAACAGTCCCGGCTGGAGCCAGTCCGGCGGGCCCTGGGTAAAGCCTTCGCAATCCATGCGCCACCTGGTACAATCCGAGATAATCGTAAAAGGCCCGCACGCCATTTCCCAAAAGCTGCCGTCCGTTCCGGAAAACTTTCAGCCCGTATCCCTGCAGGCCTTTCCCCTGACAGAAGCGGCTACCCGTGTTATCTCGGCATTTCACCCGCAGATACAAGCAGAACCCGGTATCTCCGGGCTGGCAGCGTTGGCCGACGACGACACCGCTACTGCCGTACTTTTTCCGAAAGGAGATACCATGGTGCGTATAGACTTTACCGTGGACACCCTGTTCACGGCCCGCGGTCTTACCCTCTATCCCGCCGCCGTACCTTTCAGGGCGGATGCAGTCCTGCAGGCATATGAGGGCAACAGCTTCAGTACCGTTTGCAAATTTGTGCTGGACCGCAGTAATCCCAATATCAACGTAGGTCCCGTTCCTTTTGCGCCGGTGGCCGTAGCCTTTCCCAAAGTGCAGTCCGGAAAATTCAGGCTGGTGCTTTCGAATATCCATTCCCGTGCCGGCCTCTCGGAAGTAGTGCTGAGCGAAGCGCCGCCGCTGGATCATTATCCGGAAAAACAGCTGTCCAAGATGTTCCAGTCTCCACAGCCGATGTGGGATACCTATATGTGGCCGGCACAGCCGGCGGTGGACGACAAGGCCCTGGTCACCGACCCCAAGAAGGTGATCGATCTTTCGGGGAAGCTGGCCGCCGACGGTACCCTCAACTGGGAGGTGCCGGAAGGAAGCTGGGTTATCCTGCGCACCGGCATGGTGCCGACGGGCATAAAAAACAGTCCCGCCGCTCCCGAAGCTACCGGTCTTGAAGTGGATAAGATGAACAAAGAAGCGCTGGCCTCCCATTTCAACGCTTTTGTGGGGCGGCTCTGGGATTCCCTGCCGGAAGCGGACCGCAAAGCATGGAAGTACGTGGTGGAAGACAGCTATGAGATGGGCTCGCAAAACTGGACCGACGGCCTGGCCGCCGATTTCAAAAAAAGATATGGCTATGATCCCCTGCCCTGGCTGCCGGTGCTGAGCGGCCATATCGTGGGTAGCGCCGATCAGTCCGACCGTTTTCTCTGGGACCTGCGCCGTCTCGTAGCCGACCGCATATCCTCCGAATATGTCGGTGGCCTCCGCGGACTGAGCGGACAGAAGGGATTGAAAAGCTGGCTGGAAAATTACGGTCACTGGGGGTATCCCGGCGAGTTCCTGCAATATGGCGGGCAGTCCGACGTGATTGCCGGCGAGTTCTGGGCGGAGGGCGACCTGGGCCGCATCGAGCTGAAAGATGCCTCTTCGGCCGCGCATACCTATGGCAAAAGGGAAGTATGGGCCGAATCTTTTACCGCCGCAGGGCGGCCCTGGCAGCGTTATCCCGGCGAGCTGAAAAAGCGCGGCGACTGGAGCTTTACCGAAGGGGTAAACCACACGCTTTTCCATGTATACATACAGCAGGCTTACGACAGCATGCCGGGCGTGAATGCCTGGTTCGGCACCGAGATCAACCGGATGAACACCTGGTTCGATCAGGGCAAGGCCTGGATGGATTATATCCGGCGCTGCAACTTCATGCTGCAGCGGGGCGCGCCGGTTGCGGATGTCTGCTACTTTATCGGAGAAGACGCGCCCAAGATGACCGGCATCTGCGATCCTCCGCTGCCGGACGGCTATTCCTTCGACTATATCAATGCCGATGTGATCGAACATCGTCTCAGCGTAAAAGACGGCAGGCTGGTATTGCCGGACGGCACCTCGTACCGGCTGATGGTGCTCCCGCCCCAGGAGACCATGCGTCCGGAAGTGTTGGAAAAGATCCGCGACCTGGTGGCGGACGGCGCCACCGTGCTGGGCGCGCCTCCCTCCCGCTCCCCCAGTCTTCAGAACTACCCAGGCTGCGATACCACGGTAAGCCGGATGGCGGCAACGCTCTGGCAGCACTGCGATGGAGAAACGGTAAAGGCGGTAAAATATAAAAAGGGAAACATCTTCCGGGGTATGAGCATGGAGGAGGCCTTTCAGCAGCTCGGCGTAACGCCCGATTTCGGCGTGCCGGAAAAGCAACCGGTAAAATATATCCATCGCCGTATGGCCGACGCCGACATCTATTTTATCACCAACCAGAGCGATCAGTCGCTGGATATTACACCCGTGTTCCGTGTCAGCGACCGGCAGCCCGAGCTGTGGGATGCCGTCAGCGGCAACCTGCGCAAGCTGCCCGGATTCCGGCAGATGGAGCAGGGTACCGCCGTACCGCTGAAGCTGGCCCCCGCGCAGAGCTGGTTCGTGGTTTTCCGGGGCAAAGCAGGCTCCTCCACCGGCACGGGCGACAATTTCCCGGAAACTAAGCCGCTAAAAACGCTGGACGGCCCCTGGACCGTACAGTTCGACAAAGCGATGCGCGGACCCGCAGCGCCGGTGGCTTTTGATCAGCTGGGCGACTGGAGCCAACGACCCGAGGACAGCATCCGCTACTATTCGGGAACTGCCGTATATACTAAAACCTTCCGGCTGGACAGCCTCCCCGCCGGGCAGCGCCTGCTGCTGAACCTTGGCCCTGTAAGGGTGATGGCCGAAGTATATGTGAACGGAAAGGCTGTCGGTAATGTATGGACGGCTCCCTGGCAGCTGGATATCACCGGTGCGGCAAAAGCCGGCGAAAACACGTTGCGCATCGCCGTGGTGAACACCTGGGTAAACCGTCTGATCGGCGACAGCCGTCTCCCGGAAAAGCAACGAAAGACCTGGTCCTCGCTGCAGTTATACAAACCCGACGCCCCGTTGCAGTCTTCCGGCCTGCTCGGCCCGGTGAGCATCCATTCGGTGAAATATAGCGAGTAAGCATAAAACAGATCACTTTCACAATAGGCCATAACGGAGCGGTATACCGCTCCGTTATATTTTCCCGTTTTGATCAATCGATTTCCTGATTGGGGAAACACAGCGTCCGCTTTCTTCTTTTCTTTGCATCATCAATTCAACGATGCTTGCTCCCACAACATGCCGCCGGCAAATGTCCCGGCTGCATGACCGGTAACCGTACCGGAATTCATCTTTTTTGATAAAAAAAACATGGCGACAGCGCAATGCACCCAGGTGCTGCGCGGGTTGTTCATACCGGGTTATGCTATGAAAACCCTATAGCTGATGTGCCAACATCCGCACGGCAGCGATGGATAAAATTCAATCTTCGGGAGCAAGTGGGTTGAACGGCATCCTGAGCGCCGGCGGATTTGGCCATCACCAACTGTTTCAATGGCCAGGAAATGAATGGAAAAATCGGTTATCTCATCACCGGATGCATGATCGCCCTCGCCGGCAGCGCTGCGGCGCAGGACGGTAAGCGTATGGACAGCAGCATCTTCCGGCTTGGCGATGTGGTCATAACCGGCCAGTACAGTCCCCGTTCAATGAAGCAATCCGTATTCCGGGTACGCAGCATCAGCGCCGAAAGGATACGCCTCAGCGGAGCCGTTAACCTACAGCAGGTGCTGATGAGCCAGCCGGGCATCCGCTTCTCCAGCGACAATACACTGGGCACTTCGGATATCGAGCTGATGGGAATGAGCGGGCAAAATGTAAAGATACTGCTGGATGGCGTGCCGCTGACCGACCGGGGCGACACCCGGGAAAGCCTCAATCAGGTAGACATACACACCATCGATCATATCGAGATCGTGGAAGGTCCCCTGTCCGTAACGTACGGAACGGATGCCCTTGCCGGGGTGATCAACATCATCACGCGGAAGGATGCGCCCGGCGATAATCTCTTTGTGTCTGCCGGGATTCAGGAAGAATCTGCGGGCAGCGAGTACCATCCCTTTGCAAAGGAAGGATTGCATAATGAGCATCTCCGGATCGGCTGGCAGCATAAAGGCTGGAGCCTTTCGGGCTATGGCACGCGCAATGATTTTGGCGGATGGAAAGGCCACGCCGCAGGAAGAGAAAAAGAATGGAAACCCAAGGACCAGGGTATGGCCGGCGTTACGGCCGGCTATAGTCACAACAACATGGACATCCGCTACCGGCTGGATTACCTGGACGAGGGTATCTTTTCTCCTGGACGGCTGAATCCCAATAATTATAAAGCGCTGGATCAGCATTACCTCACCACACGCGTTACCCAGCTCCTGCAGGCCGAATGGCGGATCAGTCCACGGATCAGCTACAGCGGGGCAGCCTCTTACCAGGTGGACAACCGCCGCACCCGGAGCATAGGCCGGGATTTCCGCAGCGGAAAGGACTCCCTCACCACCGGCGCGGGCGAGCAGGACCGGTCTGTCTTTCATACCTTATTTTTCCGCAGCACCGTTCAGTACAGGATATCGTCAGCCATATCCCTGCAGCCCGGGATGGAAATAAAATCTGACCATGCAGACGACGACCGCATTACAGGCGCTCCTACCCTTAACGACTATGCGCTGTTCGTCTCTTCCGAGATCAGCATCCCGGCCGGCATACGGATACGGCCCGGCATACGGCTTACAAAAAACTCCGTATACAAGGCGCCGCCGCTGATCCCGTCGCTGAGCGCCAAGTTTGCCCTGGCCCGGGATCTCGACCTGCGGCTGTCCTATGCCCGGGGCTTCCGTGCCCCTTCGCTGCGGGAACTCTATTTTACGTTCTTCGACGCCAACCATTCCATACAGGGAAATCCCGGGCTTAAGGCCGAACAGTCCAATAGCTTTAACGGCGCCCTCTCCTGGCAGGTGATCAACCGGGACGACCTCCGCTTCGGCACGGAACTGACAGCCTTTTACAACGGCATAGACAACCATATCGATCTCGCCCTCGGCGCAGATAACATATACACCTATATGAATATTTTCCGGTACAGGACCACCGGCGGTGTGCTGGAGGGCAGCTTGCTGTGGAAGCACCTGCAGGCCACGCTTGCCTTCTCCTGTATCGGCCGGTATAATGAACTTTCCGAAGACAAGCAGCAGTCGTTGCCGGCGTTTGTCTGGTCGCCCGAACTCAGCAGCGGGCTGACCTGGCATCTTCCCAAAGCGGGAGCTTCCCTGGCGCTGTATTATAAATACACCGGCTCGCTGCCCGCCTACGAAGCCGATCCCGATCATGCGGGCAAAGTACATCTGGCCAGGACAGCCGCTTTTCATTGGGCGGATCTGACCGCAACCAAGACCCTGGCAAAACACTTTACGCTGCAGGCGGGCGTAAAGAACCTGTTCAATGTAACGCGGCTCCCGAACACTACCCTCAATACCGAAGGAGCGCACAGCACCGGCAGCCTGCAACCCATGAGCTATGGGCGGTCCTGGTTTATCGGGGCAAGCTTCAGCTGGTCCAAACATTAATCAAACCCGTTTAAAACAACCGATATGCAACGTAAATACTGTTTCTTTTTTCTTATGGCCACGATGGTCATCCTCAGTGCCTGCACCAAAGACAATGACGATATCGCTACACCGCCCCCTCCATCCGGAGGGGCCGAAATAAAGCTGAACGGCGGGCTCGGCGGTTCTGCGGCACAAAATTCCGTCTTTGTGGACCTCAGCACCGGTACGCAGGATTCAGTAAAGCGGGACAGCTGGGATCTTGGCTTTTACAACGGCAGCGATTTCCGGGTGATCCTTAACTATACGCTTCCCAATGCCATGATTGCCGCTGTAAATAAAACCGACCTCAGCGCCGTTAGCGCCGCCGATACGGCCGGCATGGTGCTGGAGAGCACATTCAGTCCCACCGACCTGAAGAAGGTGGATGCCATTGACGGCGACCTGACGGGGACCGCCATCGCGGCCATCTCCGGCACCGAAACAGACAACAAGGTCTATATCCTCAACCGGGGGGCGCTGGCTGCCCATACGGAAAACAGCAGGGGCTGGATAAAGCTCCGCATTGTGCGTAAAGGAAACGGGTACCTGCTGCAATATGCGGGGATCGCCGATACCGACTTCAAAACGATCGAGATCAGCAAGGAAGAAGACCATCAGTTCAGCTTCGTCTCGCTGGGCGACAAGGACCTGAACGGCGCCGGTCCCGTAACCGTGGAGCCGCCCAAAGCACAATGGGATTTTGTATGGACGCTGGCGGCATATAAGACCAGCTACCAGGGTACCGATATCTACTATCCCTTCTCTGACCTGGTGCTTATCAACAACCGGGACGGCGTAGAGGCCGCCGAAGTAATGAGCAGCACGGTGAGCTACGAAGATTTCGCCGAAGCGGATATAGCCGGCATTACCTTCAGCAATGCCAGAGATGCCATCGGCGACAGCTGGCGGGCCACGTCGGGCGGCAATGGCCAGGAGCCGGGGGTATTCACCGACAGATTTTACGTCATAAAAGACCCGCAGGGAAATATCTACAAGCTCCGGTTCATCGATTTCACAGAGGAAGACGGCGGCAGAAGAGGTTATCCGGATATAGCATACCAGCTGGTGCTGAAAGGTGAAGGCTGAAAGGCGAAGGGTTAAAGGTGATCAACTTTAAATATTAAATCATATAGAAACCGGAGATGATGAAAAAAGTCATTTGCTGCATTATCCTGCTGTATACCGGCATGCTGGTTCAGGCTCAGACCAAGCCGCGTATCGTATCGCTCAACGGCACCCTGAGCGAGATCCTCTGCGCCCTGGGCCTGGAAGGGCAGATCGTAGGAGTGGACATCACCAGTAACTATCCGGCTTCGCTGAAGCAGAAGCCCAAGCTGGGACACAACCGCAACATCGCAGCAGAGAACGTGCTGGCCCTCCGGCCTACCCTGGTATTGGGTATGGAAGATCAGTTCAGCTCCGCGTTAAAGGAGCAGCTTGGCGTTACAGGGGCCAGGATAGTCGTTTTCAGACAACAATACAGCATAGCGGGCACGCAAAAACTGTTGCAGGAAGTGGCGGAGGCCACAGGGCGGAGACCGGAAGCGAAGCCGCTGCAACAGCAATTCCAACGGCAGGCCGCCGGACTGCCGTTTACTCCCACCGGAAAAAAGGTGCTGTTCATCTATGCCCGTGGCGCCGGCACCTTGCTGGCCGGGGGCAGGGGCACCTCGGCGGATGAAGCCATCCGGCTGGCGGGTGCGCAGAATGCCATGCAGGATTTCAGTGACTTTAAGCCCCTGTCTGCCGAATCGCTGGTCGCCGCCAACCCGGATATCATCCTGCTGTTCAGCAGCGGCCTGCAAAGTATGGGGGGAATCGACGGCCTGCTGAAAGTCCCCGGCATCGCCCAGACCCGCGCCGGAAAAAACAGAAAGATCATCACGATGGACGGGGAGCTGTTGAGCGGCTTCGGACTCAGGCTTCCGCAGGCCATACGGGAGCTGCATGATAAAATCAATGCCCGATGAGCTACCGGAAACTGCAATGGATATTGGTCGTGCTGATGATCGTTGCCGCCCTGCTGTCTGCCGGTACAGGAGCGATGGCGATCTCTCCCGTCCGGATCATGGCCATATTGCTCGACAGGGCAGGGTGGCACCTTCCGGTTTACTATGATGAAGGCATGGCCGCCGTGCTGCTGCAGATCCGACTGCCCCGCGTGCTGATGGGCATGCTGGTAGGCGCCGGACTGGCCGTCTCGGGAGCCGCCATACAGGGCCTCTTCCGGAATCCGCTGGCCGATCCCGGCCTGGTCGGCATCTCCGCCGGCGCATCCCTGGCGGCCGTGCTTTTTATCGTCGTCCTCGCCACGCTGCCGGCCGTAACGAACAGCGCCCTGCTACCCCATTATCTGCTGAACCTCGTCACCTTCGCCGGCGCCTGTATGACATCCCTGCTGGTATTCCGCATCTCCCGCTGGGGCGGCAGAACGCTCATTACCACCCTGCTGCTGGCCGGGCTGGCCCTGAATGCCCTCTGCAGCGCCTTCACCGGTCTGGTCATCTCTACCGCCGATAACGAACAGCTGCGGAGCATTACCTTCTGGACCCTGGGCAGCCTGGGCGGAGCCTCCTGGGACACCGTACTGGCGCTGCTCCCCTTTGTACTGCTGCCGCTGATCCTGTTGTCCTGGCAAGGCAAGGCGCTGAACGCCTTCTCGCTGGGAGAACCGGAAGCGGCACATATAGGCGTCAACGTGAAAAAGCTGAAGGGACAGATCATCCTCCTGTCTACCCTGGCCGTGGGCGCCTGTGTGGCTGTATCCGGCGTCATCGGCTTTGTGGGCCTCGTTGTGCCCCACATGCTGCGGAGCGTCATCGGCAGCGACCACCGGCGGCTGCTTCCGGCATGCGCCTGTCTGGGCGCCGCCCTGCTCACCCTGGCCGATATGCTGTGCCGTACCGTTATCGCTCCTGCAGAGCTGCCGATCGGCATCGTAACGGCCCTATTGGGGAGCCCTCTTTTTATTGTCCTGCTGATGAAACAAAAGAAATACCTCTTCGGACTGGCATGATACAAGCGGAACATATACAATACCGGATCAGGGGAAAAGATATCCTGCATCCTATGACCTTCTCCCTCCCAGGAGGAATGCTTACGGTAGTGCTCGGACCCAACGGAGCCGGTAAGTCCACCCTGCTGCGTATCCTCGCAGGAGAATTACGGGAAACGTATAACCGTATCCGTATAAACGGACGGCTGCTGGAACATTTTTCCCCGCAGGAAGCCGCCCTGCAGCGCGCCGTGCTTACCCAGCACTATTCGGTAAACCTGCCTTTTAGCTGCGAAGAGATCATCATGATGGGACGTTATCCGCATTTCCGGCATGCTCCGGCCGCACCGGACATGGCCATCGTCAGGGAATGCATGGAGGAAACCGGGGTGAGCGCTTTTGCAAAACGGCTGTTCAATACCCTTTCCGGAGGGGAGCAACAGCGGGTACAGCTGACGCGCGTGCTGACCCAGCTCTACCCCGGCACCCGAAAAAGCAGCTGGCGGCAGAAGATGCTGCTGCTGGACGAGCCTACCTCCAGCATGGACTACCCGTATCAGCACCGCTGTATGCAGCTGCTCAGGCAGCTCGCCCGGAAGGGATGCACCGTGGTAGCGGTGCTGCACGATCTGAACCTGGCCGCACAATATGCCGATATGATCCTGCTGCTCCGCGACGGCCATCTGCTGCATGATGCGGCGCCCGCAGAAGTGCTGCAGCCTCACCTCGTAAGCCTGGCTTACGGGATGGATATAGATGTGCTGCATCCGGATGCCTATCCGTTTCCCCTGCTCCTCCCCGCCTTACACGACCATTCATCTATAACTCAACCTGTCAAAACAAACCATTATGCATACCCTCACCAACCCCTCGCTGAAAGATAGCTGGCTGGCTGTCAGAAAAGAAAACCCGCGTATCCGCATCCGCGATGCCGCCCGGCAGCTGGGCGTTTCGGAAGCCGCTATACTGGCCTCCTTCTCCGGCGGAAATGATGTAATCCGGCTGGCCGGAGATTTCCGGGAATTATGGAAAAGAATGCCCGGGCTGGGATACATCATGTCCCTCACCCGAAACGAAAGCTGTGTGCACGAACGGAAAGGGATATTTGAAAACGTGCATGCCGGCAGCGGTCATGTAGGTTTCGTAGCGGGGAAGGACATCGACCTGCGGATGTTCTTCCGGCACTGGGCCTTCGGGTTCGCGCTCCGGGACAACACGGCGGCGGGCTTCAAAAACTCGCTGCAGTTCTTCGATCAGCAGGGTACCGCCGTCATCAAGATCTTCCTCCAGGAGGAAAGCGACCGGGATGCTTTCGAAAAGCTGACGCACGACTTCACCGCTGCGGATCAATCTCCCCTGCTGGAAACCGCCCCTCCTGCCCCGTCGCAAGCGTATGCCGACGAGCTGGTCAACGAGGCCGCCTTCCGGGAAGACTGGAGCAGGCTAAAGGATACCCACGACTTTTTTCCTATGCTGAAGAAGCACAACATATCCCGCCTGCATGCGCTGCGTATCGCCGGGGAGTTTACCCGGAAGATAGATGCGGGAAGCGTGAAAAAGCTGCTGTACGACGCATCGGCTTCCGGCATGGAGATCATGGTTTTTGTCGGCAATCCGGGGAATATCCAGATCCATACGGGACCGGTAAAAAATATCGTGGAGATTCCGGGCTGGATCAACGTCATGGACCCGGAGTTCAACCTGCACCTGCGTACCGGCGATATTGCCGAGTGCTGGTCGGTACGTAAGCCCACGGCAGACAGCGCCGTACATTCGGTTGAGGTATTTGACGCGGCAGGCAGCCTGATCGTGCAATTTTTCGGCAAACGCAAGCCCGGCATCCCCGAGCTGCCGGAATGGGCCGCTTATGTGAACAGCCTGCGCTGAGACCGCCCTTCACCGGTTTTCGAAAATAAATAACGCTTATACCTGAACTGTCAGCCCATGTGTTGCTATCAGACCCTTTACCTTTGCCGGGATACCGGATACGTTATCCGCTGCGTCCATTGCGGTAACATGGTTATTGCTTTCGGGAACCTGCTGCTGACCTTTCCGGAAGAAGAGTTTGCTCCGTTCCGCAACTGGATAAAGAAATGCCATGCCCGCCATGCCGGGGCGGAGGAACCGGATGAAAGATCCGTCATCCTGCCTGCGACGGGAGAAAGGATCAGCATGCTCCTGAGCCCGCATGAGCTCGGGGCATTTGTTTGCATGCTCGACATGGCGGATACCGAATGGCAGTCGCAGCACATCATGTCCCTGCTGCGGGGAAACTGATGGGCTGAACCGCCGTGAACAGGAAGCGCTTGCGAATCTGGACTTCAGCGCGTAGCTTTAGGGATCAAAATAGACGTTATGCAACGTATTTTTCTTTTTGCCCTTATTCTCTTTTGCGCTATGCCAGCTTTTGCCCAGAATGCATCCGTTATCCATCTGTGGCCGGGAAAGGTACCCGGCGAGAAAGACGCCAAACATCCCGCGGAGATCGCGCCGGACAGCAGCCGGGGCGTGACCCGGCTGACCAATGTCACCAATCCTACCCTTACCGTTTACGAGCCGGATGCCGGTCACCGCAACGGGGCAGGCATTATCGTATGCCCCGGCGGGGGATACAGCATACTGGCCATCGATCTGGAAGGAGACGAGGTGGCCAAGTGGCTCAATACCCTGGGCTTTACCGCCTTTGTCTTGCAATACCGCGTGCCGCAGAAACAGGAAGGCGCGCTGCAGGATGTGCAGCGGGCCATCCGGATCGTACGCAAAAATGCTGCAAAATGGAGCCTCAACCCGGATAAGGTAGGTGTGCTCGGCTTTTCTGCGGGAGGCGACCTCTCCGCCCGGGCCTCCACGCTGTACGATCAAAAAACCTATCCTGCCGTGGATGATGCCGACGCCGTTTCCTGCCGCCCGGATTTTGCCGTGCTGATCTATCCTGCATACCTGGACAAGGGACCGGAACACAGTATTACCCCCGGGGTAAAAGTGAACGAACATACACCGCCGATGTTCCTGTTCTCCACGGCCGACGATCCGCACGGCCTCAGCGCCCTGGCCATGGCCTCCGCCTTAAAGCAGGCAAAGGTACCGGTAGAGCAGCACCTGTATCCGAAAGGCGGTCACGGGTACGGACTCCGGCCCGGTAATCCGGCAGCAATGACCTGGCCCACGCTGGCGGGCGACTGGCTGGAAAAGACAGTAGCTGCCGGCAAATGATCTTCGTTAAAAAGCCCGCCATATCCCGGATGACAGGATACGGCGGGCGGGGAAAAACAGGGTCATTGTATTCCGAACTTATTATTCCCAGCCGGGGTTTTGTTTCAGTGCTCCGTTGGGATAAAGCGAAATCTCTCCTGTAGGGATGGGCCACAGATAATTTCTGGGTTGTACCGTTCTTTTGCTGCTGCTCGGATAAACTACAATATATCCTTCATCATTGATCGTCACTTCAGCGTTGTCCGGCACCTTGGCCCCCAGGAAAGCGTCGGGATTTTTCTGGCTGTCCATATAATCCAGCTTGTGCCAGCGGATGAGATCAGCCAGCCGGAACCCGTCCATCATCAGTTCAACCCTGCGATCCCGGCGGATCTCCCAGATCAGGGAAGTGACATCTTCGTCTTTCGCAGGGTCTGTAAAAGGAACGCCGTTAACTGCAGTGCCCTGATGCCCGCTCAGCTGCAGAGGAGCCACATCATCCCGGTCACGCAAAAGATTAACAGAAATATCCAGATCCTGGTTGGTCATGGTATATTTCCCCAGTTTATCCAGTTCAGCACTCGCTTCTGCATAATCTTCCAATATTTCCGGTAGCCAGAAGATAGGAGCATCGCTGATATTGTAAGGTATCGTCTCGGTATCCCCGGGCTTTATGGTATCGCCGGACTGGGGCAACCCCGGAAGGAATTTGGCAGGGCGGTAACCGGTACTCGATCTCATTCCTCCTACCAGCTTTCCCAGATAGCAGTAAAAGAAATCGATCGTTTCAAGGAGACGTCCGTCCCTGTTGGCACGAAGATTTTCGATGTTGTCATCACCCTTATAGCGGGGGGAGAGGCTGATGGGAAGACCGTCCGAACACACGTAAGATTCCACGGCAGATTTCGTAAGCCCCCGCATGGGCGTGGTACCGTTGGTATATCCTACCGTACTATGCATCAGTACGCCGTCTTCATAATTCTTATAAAGGATAACCTCAGGATTACCTTCCAGGCTGTTGGAACTGTATACATCCTTGTAATGACCGCTCAGACCATAGCCTGCTTTCATCAATTCGGCCGAAGCATCCTTGCATTCCTGAAGATACTTGGCTGCCCGCGCATCGTCGTTTTCGTTATACTCGCTGTAGGTACCCTCGAACAGGCAGACACGCGACTTCAGCGCCAACGCCACATCCCGGTTGACGGTATTGGGATCGGCATCTGCCCTGGATCGCAGGTTGGCCACGGCGAAATCCAGGTCGGCCAGCACGCTATCCATGACCTTATTTCTCGGATCACGGGGCTTGTATATGGCGGAATCCTCCGAGATCTCCAGCACCTGGCTGTACCAGGGCACGTCACCAAATCTCCGGACCAGCCTGAAATAACGCCAGGCCCTGAAAAAACGGGCGACTCCCTCCCAGTGGTTTTTTGCTGCCTCATCCATGGGTACGATAGGCACGCGGGCGATCATCAGGTTGGCCTTGCGGATATCTCCAAAATCCCAGGTGCCGTCGCTGGCCGGAGCGTTTTTCGGAAAATCCTCAAAGGTAGGATTGTCCTGGTCATCGTTGAAGCTGCTGAAATAAAAGTCGCCTAACCCCAGCCCGTTTCCGTATCCGGTGATCATATCGTGGTAAAACCCCCAGCTAAAGGATTTTACATTGTTCTCACTGTTCCAGAAATCCAGGTCGGAAAACTGGTCCGGCGGATTCTTATCCACATATTTGCTGCAAGCGGAAGCCAGGAAAAGCGCAGCGGCAATGAAGGAAAAGACTTTTATATTTTTTAGTGATCGTTTCATACCTGAATGCTTTATAACATAAAATCAAAAAGTAAGTTGCAGACCAAAGGAATAATTTCGCTGGAAGGGGAAAGTTCTTCCCGTATATCCCAGTTCTCCGTCCGTAATCTCCGGGTCCAGCGGCACGCCTACATGAGATATTTCGGCCAGGTTCTCGCCGCTTACATAGAACCGCACTTTTTGAAGGTGAATCCTGTGCACGAGAGCTTCGGGGAGGGAGTACCCGATCGTAAGGTTTTTCAATCTGCAGTAGGCCAGGTTGAGCAGGTATTTCGTCTGAGGATAAAAATCATGACCGCCCGCCAGCAGCCCGCCTACCGTTCCTCCTGAGTTACCGGCATAAGGATTGGGATATTTTGCGTTGGGGTTATCAGGGGTCCAGTAATCCAGCTGATGTTTGTACAGGATCTGTGAATTGCTGTACATCGGGATCACCATATCGCCAACACCCCACATATCCCGCTTGCCGACACCCTGCAGGAAGAGATACAGGTCAAAGCCCTTGCATTGTCCGCCGAGCTGTGCACCGTACAGGTATTGCGGCTGGGTATTGCCGATCACGGTCAGGTCGCCGTGATCAGCAGCAGTGGAATTCCCCCCGTCGATTTTGCCATCTCCATTCAGGTCCTTGAATTTTATGTCTCCGGGTCCGTAGGTGAAGTCGCCGTTTTCCAGCCCACTCTGGCTGGGGATGCCTGATTTAAGCGTAAGAGAACCGTCAGCATGCTTATCAAAATCGTCATTGGTAAAATACCGGTCTGTTGCAAAGCCCCAGATATCACCGTAAACCGCGCCGTCATAATTCTGGTTGATCACCTTGGCTGGATTATTCCACTTGGTGATCACGGCCTTGTTGTTTGCCAGGCTGAGCCTGGCAAAGAGGCTAAAGTGATCATTGATCGGATAATTGAGGTTTATATCCACCTCAAAACCCCGGTCACGCATATTCCCCTGATTGGTGTGGGGCGCAGCGGCGCCGAAGGTAGCCGGTACGGAATTGGTGCTGATCATACCGGTAGTAGTACGCTGGTACCAGTCAAAGCTGCCGCTGATATAATTCTTCAGAATTCCGAAGTCGAGTCCAAAATCCAATGTCCGTACCTTTTCCCATTTGAGACTGTTGGCTATGGCAAGAGGGTTATTAAAGGTAGGCACGGTCACCCCGTCTACAATCCAGTTGGCATTATAGCTGCTCATCCCGGGAATAAAATACTGTCCTCCCACATCCAGATTACCGATAGCGCCTAATGATGCTCTGATCTTCAGATCGCTGAAAAGCGGTTGGATAAAATCCATGAAAGGTTCCGCGCTGATACGATAGCCCAGGGATCCGGAGCTGAAAAACGCCCACCGGTCCGTGGGCGAATAAGCGGATGATCCGTCGTACCGCCCGTTCAGCTCAAGCAGGTACTTATCTTTGTAGGCATAATTCACCCGGCCAAAGAAACCGGCATAGGCGGCATTGACATGACTATTGTTGACCAGCTGATCTCCTGTAGCCAGGCTGAGTTCCGGTTTGTTGGGATCCAGCAGGTTTCTTTTTTCCGCGCTGAAAGAGATGTTTTCGTCATCTTCCGCGTTGACGCCTCCCATTACCGTAAGGTGATGTACGTCGGCAAAAGTATTATCATAGGTAACAAAACCATTGAACGTATTTACAATATCCCGACCGCTGGAATATACCGCCTGATCGTTGCTGGCCGATGCAACATTTTCGAGGGGCATGCTGGCGCTCCAGAAGTTCCAGAGCACGGCGGGACCGCCGGCTATATGACTGAGCACGTTATCCCGGTTGATGGTATAGTGGGCCTCTATGCTCAGGTGAGGCAGAGGCCGGAGCACGGCACCAAGATCTACGCGGGAATAGTTATCCGTGACCGTATTGTCATGCGCAAGGTTGAGATAGCCTATCGGCCCTCTGAAATAACTGCCCTGATAGGTGCCGTAGGGGAAATAGGCCGGCCAGCGCCACATATAATAAAAGTACTGCTGATACTGGTAAGGCTGCGTGTATCTGAAGTTCCGGTAGAGGATCTTGGCGCTCAGGTCAAGCCAGTCTGTGGGAGCCACATCTACCCCGGCGGTGACATTATATTTTTTCAGATCGTCAGGATGCGGCTTCATGATGCCGCCCTGATGATTGTAATTAAAAGACATATAATAGCTGGTCTTTTCCGTTCCCCCGACGACAGACAGGTTCTGGGTTTGCTGGGGCGTGTATTTTTTCAGCATCATGCCTTTTATATCCCAGACACGGTAAAAATAGGATGGATCAGACCCGTTGGGGAGATCAAAGTCCTCTCCGTCTACCATGTCAATCCCTTTGCGGTTATGTGCATAATTCTGCTCCCAGTTCTTTATCCCTTCCAGCTCCTTGGAGAACTGCATCCCGAACAATTCAGGAGAATTGTTCCCTGCTCTGGCCGCTCCGGATATCAATCCCGGCAATTCCTTCACAGGATCAGAGAAATCAGGCAGAACAGTGGGGGTGTTCCAGGAAAAATTGTTGGAGTAGGTCACCCGTGTAGGTTGATTGTGGTGGCCATACTTGGTCTTGATCAGTACGACCCCGAAGGCGGCTCTTGCCCCGTAGATGGCCGCGGAAGCAGCATCTTTGAGCACAGAAATGCTGGCGATGTCGTTCGCATCGATCACGGAAAGATCGGGAGTAGGCACATTGTCCACAAGGATCAGCGGGGCGCTGCTGCCATTTACCGAGCCCACACCCCTCAGCCTGATATCCGGAGCTGCGGTCAATGCACCATTGCTATAGGTGATAGCCAGACCGGGCACGATCCCCTGCAGCGCCTTGGTGACGTCAGTCAGCGGCTTGCTGTCAAATGTTTTCTTCATGTCCACGGTGGAGACGGCCCCGGTCAGATCGGCCTTTCTTTGCGTACCATAACCCACGACCACCAGCTGCTTCAAAGAATTCTCGCTTGTCCTTAGTAATATGGTATAGCTGGACACGGTGTCTATCGGCACGGTCTGCGATTCATAGCCTACATAAGACACCTGAAGTGACGCTGTCCCGGGCGGGAGTACCAGGGAAAATGCGCCCTGCATATCGGTAGTGGTACCGGATCGGGTACCGCTCGCCATTACGGTAGCTCCGATGACCGGCTGCTGTGTGGCGTATTCCAGCACCTTTCCCTTAATGCTCCTCTGCTGGGCCATTAAGGAGCCAGTACAGAGAAAAACTACCATAAAGACTGAAGTGAATAAAGCTTTGTTCATAAGGAAAAAATTACAAGACGAAGAACATGTTACGAATTTATGCGGTTTTATATTTTAATTTCAGGCAGAAAACAGAAATAACAATTACTTATTTCAGGGCTTGTCGCACCATACAGGAACTTCATCTATTCATCACAGGAAACCCTGTTCAATAACCCGGGAGGGAACAGCAATTTCCTCCCCTTCCCAACAAGACCGAAGCGCTTTTAACTTGACTTAAATACGAAATCTGGATAAATATCACTATTACTTGAGGTATCCATAATATTCATCATCAGTCGCACAATCCCACCAAACCGGCATGCTCCAAACGTTTGGATCAGCAGCATGCGGATTAATGGCCAAAGCATTGGCTGAGTTGTAATTTAGTTCAAGGGTTGCAGGCAACTGCCACCGGCGCTGCCAGTACCGGGGATCTGTTTTGGAACTGCCGGTATATAGTTCTGTACCTGCAAATAACGGCCCCCGGTCATATCCGGGATAAACTACCCCGTAACCACCTATATTACCCGCGCTAAAATTAAACCGGCGCATATCGTTCCAGTTTTCGATGCTGACACCCATGGCCACATATTTTTGCAACATGATGTCTGACATGGTCAATGCACCTGCATTCTGGCAAACCGCATTGCTCTGAAGGTAGCTATTGACGGCTGCTTGATCCATAGGCGCCATATCGGGATTATTATAGCCTCCCCCTTTCCATTCCGTCAGCTTGGCCTGCATCATATCCAGGTGCGCCTGAATACCGGCCTTATAGGCTGTATAAGCATTTGCCTTATCCCCTTTCCTCATATATACCTCAGCTTTGATAAAGCACATTTCATGGTATGTCAGGATCTCCTGATCCGAGATCGGGCGAACCTGGAAGGAACCGGTAGAAGCAATCACACCCGCCGCCGCGGCTTCTTTCGTAATATACCAGTTAAGATCCGTTTCACTATTTATACCGGTTATGCCTGTCGCCATGGAATTGCTGCGCATATTTACGTAGACAGTGTCTCCGGCATACAGGTAATTGGTATTGTTTATATATATGGAACCTGCCTTGTAGGTCACTTTTACGTTATTCCCATTAACGGTGTGAGGCCGTCCCGCCAGCACCTGGGCTGCAATGAATTTTGTACGGTCGGCTGCGTCGGCAATAGCATACGTTATATCCACATCTGAAACGGCGTAACTTGGCGTTATGATAGAAGCAGCGCCTCCTTTTACCAGCCGGGTTGACGGACCGTAAGAATCCACGCCCACGGACCGGCTCCAGGTATAAGAGGTCACTTTGCCGCTGCCGTTAAGTTTAATGTTGGACATGGATGCCGGTACGATCTTGGTCATGCGGGGATCGGCAACCCCTGAACCGCGCATATTTGTCAGTAAGTTATAGTAGTATTGGGATATGCGCTGACCGCTGCCATAGCCCACATAATCCCAGTTCCCGTTGGTAACAACAGGGTCGCCTATCAGATAATCGGTTACCGTACTGTTGTTGAAGCAGGGCTGCACCACATTGTCGGCATTGGACTGCGGGCCCTTCGACAAACAATATAAAATAGAATCCGGGTTAAACAGATCTGCTTTTTTGGACAGCTTAAGCATGTAGCGCGCTTTCAACCCATAGCAAAATTTAATCCATTTGCTTACATCGCCGTTGTTCCACATATCTCCCTGAGCAAATGAAGGAACTCCGGCCTCCTGTGTTTTACCGAACAAACTGATCGCTTCATCCAATTTCGCCATACAACCCTTGTAAATGGTTTTACCGTCGTCATAGGCAGGGCTCGGGGTCGCTATTCCGGATATGGCCTGCGACTCCGTATAAGGCATTTCCCCATACAGATCCAACATCTCCATAAAGCCCAATGCGGAGAATACATCTGCGGCGGCCATATAATAATAGGCGTTTTTTTGTTCGGCAGATTTGTACAGATCATTCAGGTTGGAAGCTACTTCTACAAAATAGGTCTGATAAGGGGTTATATTGCCCGTGGATGCCGTCCATGTGGTACTAAACGCATTAGCAGAGCCGGTTGTGCTATATAAGACACCGGCCTGGCACGCCGTACGGAAATTGGACACCCCTGCCGTGTAGGTATAAAAGTGTTCAATCCAGGGCAACCTGTTTTGGAGCAATACGTTGGCGCTGCTCGGATTATCAGGATCTGTATTCACATCCAGCCATTTTTTACAGGAAACAGCCCCCAGTAAGATGATACAACCCAGTATAGTATATCGAAAATTTTTCATGACGAGTTTTTTTTGGTTAAAACGTAAGGTTTACGCCAAATGAGATCGTTTCTACAGCGGGCACGCCCAGGTAATCAATACCGGTAGAGCCCGAGCCTCCTGTCCCTCCTGCCGCGCTTACTTCCGGATCCATTCCTTTGTAATTGGTCCATGTAAATAAATTGGTGCCTGTAGCCGTTACAGAAAGCCCTTTGATGGCATTCTTTTTGGTCAGCAAACCGGCAAAATCATAGGTCAAGGACAGAGAACGCAGCTTTAGCCAATTGACCGAAGTGATGAAATTCAAAGAATTGGCTGCATAGCTGCCTACGCCGGTTTCCGTGCTTGACCAGTACTGCTGGATCATGTAGGTACCGGAATAGGTTGTACCGCCAATATCGTAAGACTCGCCGGCCTTATAGGTCTGGTTAAAATCTTCCCCGGTCTCGCTGTTGACGCCGGTTACGGTTACCGACTGGCGATCGTTCTGTAGCGTTTTCTTACTCAGGCCGTTGACAACCATCGCATACGCTGTACCGTTATACACATCTCCCCCCATGCGAATATCAAGAAGAAAGGACAAAGAAAAATTTTTATACCGGAAAGTATTGTTGAATCCTCCGATGAAATCCGGTTCGCGGTTGCCTACAATCGCAGCATTGGTACCGGTGAATACTTTATATAATCCCGTGTTGGAATCTACCTGGTAGCGCCCGTTGGGAATCTCATTTCCTTTGGCATCCGTTTCCCGCAAATAACGCGTGCCGGTCAGTCCGAGGAAATACCCGCCATTAGGAATAGAGGCCGCTTTTACGGTTCCGAATTGCGCATCCGTCGGGTAAAAATAGGCTACCCCCGGAAGAAACGCACCCAACCGGCCCCTGTTATAGGAAAAATTCAGCGTGGCAGTCCATCCGAAATCCTTTTGTACGATAGGCTTTCCGGTAAGGGCTATTTCCATACCCTTGTTAATTACCGAGCCTGAGTTAATGGAGACAAGAATATATCCGCCGGCATTGGATAAACGCGGCGAGGCGATCTGGTTCCTGGTCTGACTGTGATAGTAGGTATAATCCAAATCAATGCGATCATTCAGAAATCTGAATTCTCCCCCTACTTCCCAGGAATTTTGAATTTCAGGTTTTAAAAAAGGATTCCCGCTTGTGTATTGATTGCCGATTCCTGTAAACGATCCGATGGTGATGGGACTGTTCACATAGGTAAGGGTAGCATATGCATTGGCATCTTTACCCACCTGCGCCCAGCTTCCGCGGATTTTACCGAACGAAAGAATAGTGCTTTTGGGCAACAATTCTGTGAAAACAAAAGAGCCGCTGACCGAAGGATAAAAATAAGATCGGTTCTCGATGGGTAAGGTGGACGTCCAGTCGTTGCGTCCCGTCAGCGTGAGGTAGGCAATCTCTTTATAAGATACCCCAAATTCCCCGTAAGCTCCCACCAGGCGCTTTCTTGTTGTATGATCCGTAAACTGTTTGTTTTCCGGTGCTATCGTTTCAAAACTGGGGGTTGAAAGATCAGTAAAATTGAACCCCCAAAGATTTTGACCCAATGCTTTAGTATCTTCCGAAGTTGTTCCCAGCATCAGGTGCGTATCAAAATCTCCGAAGGTCTTATGAAAATTACTCATCAGGGTAGTGGTGATGTAGGAATAGTCATACAGGTCCTTGCTCAAACGCCCGTTCTGATACATGATATCTACGGCAGAGCCCGGGGCGATATAAGTATAATCATTCGTGGCGTACTGGTCATAACCCAGGCGTGCCGAAACATCCCACCAGTCTGTAATCTTATAATTGGCGTTGACGCCACCGGTGAAACGCCTCGTTTTTGAGGTCAGATTATTCTTGTTGATGATCCAGTAAGGATTGTCCTCGTCGTCTTCCAATGCTACACTCCCGGCATAGGGACGATACTGTGTCCCGTCGGGATTGATGTAGCGTTTCATATTGAACGTTTGCGGCCAGCTGTACAGCGCACCCATACTTCCCACTCCGTCAATAGAAAGGCCGGACCATAAGCCGGACGTAGTTAAAGTTCTGTCTGTATTGGCAATAGAATAAGCCGCATTGACATCCAGTGTCAAGCGTCCGTATTTTTGTCCGCCGTTAAAACGAAAGGTCTTTTTATCATAATCCGTACCCGGAATGATACCATTCTGTTTATAGTTAGATGCCGATAAGTAAAAAGACCCGTTTTTTGAACCGCCGGATACGTTTACGTTATTGTCATACACCACACCGTTGCGAAAAAAATGATTTATATTATCATATATTGTACTGTCGCCCGGGATTTTTGGCCCCCATGAGTTATACGTTCCAAACACGTTATACGAATTACTGTTAAGAACGCCGTTGTTGGTATAAGAGCCCGGCCCGAATTCGGCTTGCGCTTCAGGCAGCTTATTTGCCCAGGAGCTGCTTATCCTGCTATTGACATTCACCGTTACCCTGCCTTCCTGTCCCTTCTTAGTGGTAATGATAATAACGCCGTCAGCCGCCCGCGAACCGTATAATGCAGATGCGGCGGCGCCTTTCAGAACCGACAGGCTCGCGATATCTTCAGGGTTGATGTCCATGATGCGGTTTGAATACGTGGTATTGCTGCGGGAAAGGCCGTCGGTAGCCGTGCTGCCGGTAACGCTCGTTGAATTGTCGTATATAATACCGTCAATAACAAATAAAGGCTGGTTTTGCCTGCTGTCAGATGTGGAGTTACCCCCCCGGATGGTGATCGAGGCGCCCGCGCCGGCCGCACCGCTGAATTGCGTAATGTTTACACCGGGAACCTTACCTGACAGAGAATTGACGACATTGGTATTCTTATTTTTCATCAGCTCGTCCGCGCTCAGGTCAGAGACCGAGTAACCCAACCCCCTTCGCTCTTTTTTAATACCCATCGCCGTTACAACTACTTCCTGCAACCCTTCGTTTCCTCGCTGAAGCGTAACGGAAAGCGTTGCGGCATCCCCTACCGTGATCTCACGGGTACTAAATCCCACGGTGCTGACGATCAGTATATCTCCGGGAGCCGCACTAATCGTGAACTTCCCATCCTGACCGGTATGGGTACCGATAGTTTTGTCCTTAACGACCACGGTAGCTCCTGCGATCGGGGTATTTTCAGCAGTAAGTACAGTGCCGGTTATGGTGTGCACCTGGGCAAATACCGATTGCGGGATTTGCAATGCGAGAATTGTAATAATAAAGGTGAAACATTTTATCATGGTTTAAAATTTAAGCGCAAAATCAAAGGGATGCTGTCAGCGTTTTTGTATCTGTACCGTAGAAACCGCGCCCGTCAGATCAGCCTTTCCTTGTGTACTATAATTCACAACCACCAGCCGCTTCAGAGAATTCTCGCTTGTCCTTAGCAATATGATTTGGCTGAATGCGGCATCTGTCCGCACGCTCTGCGACTCATCGCCCACATAAGACATCTGAAGCGACGCTGCCCCGGACGGGAGCACCAGGAGAAAGCAATGTATTTCCGGATGATGATATGGATATTGACCAGGCTCGGGGTCAGCCTTACAGGATCCCGGAGTACAGCAGAAACCCGTCTGATGCTGCATCCATGAACCTGCATAAACCCATAAAGGCAAGAAAATCAGAAGTAGCTGTTTTCTCATTCAGAACAAATTTAAGATCTGAAGAATAGCTGAAATACTGAGTAATACTATTGACAATGAGCGACTAAAAGCAAAGAAAGAAGGATTTCATCACCCCAAACACACTATCCGGAAAATGCGTTTTTATGCAGATTTTTAGTGAAAATACCGCATAATCCGGAAAAGAAAAAATATTTTTAACAAAAATTTCATCCTCCTAACTTTTACTTTTATCCCATGAACCAGGTATTACTGAAAGAAGAACGCCACTCTTTTATTATGCGTCAGATCAATGTGCACAACAAAGTGCTGTCCACAGACCTGAGCCATCAGCTGCAGGTATCGGAAGATACCATCCGGCGGGACCTGAAAGAGCTGGCGGATGCGGGAAAAGTACTGAAGGTGCACGGGGGAGCGATAGGCCGCTCGTTTCACTACCCCTTTAACGGCAACAGCGAGGTCTATGCACAGGAAGCCAAGCAGCAGATCGCGGCAAAGGTCATCACCCTGCTGAAAAATGACATGGTCATCCTGACCGGCGGGGGCACCACCATGATCGAGTTGGCCCAGCAGATACCGGATACCCTGCGGGCCACTTTTTTTACCATCAGCCCCCTGGTAGCCCTGAAGCTGAGCGACCACCCCAATCTTACCGTTTTCAGCATCGGCGGTCAGCTGAGCAAAAGCGCCAGCGTTCATATCGGCGCCAGCGTGATCAACGCCCTTTCGGATATACGTGTGGACCTGTGCCTGCTGGGTGCCAACGGGCTCTCGGTGCAGGAAGGAATGACGGATTCCGACTGGGAAGTGGTACAGGTGAAAAGAGCGATGATACGCTCCGCACAGAAGCTATGCGTGCTCAGCATTGCAGAAAAGCTCAACTCGGTGCAGCGGATGAAGGTCTGCGATCTGAACCTGATCCATTACCTGGTTACCGAATTACCGCCGAACAGCCATTTTCTGAATAACTACCGGCACCTGGACCTAGTCCTGCTCTGATATCCCCAAACAAATTGCCGACAGGCGGAGTACGGATTGCGGAAGACGGTCAGCCAGGCTCCCGCTCATGGGTCAGCGGCCGGGGAAAAGAGAAGTATTCTTTTTTACGGGGCGCGCTTCGGCCAGCAGCGCTATCATCCGGTTAAAGCGGGCCAGATACTCCGCCGAAAAGGACTTCATGCCTTCGTCATAAAGGTCTTTCCGGCATATGGGCACAGCATAGGGAAGCACCCAGGAGCGGAGCGCCTTGGCCACGGCGTCCATGGCGTTGATGCCCTGCATCGCCTGTACGCCCGCGGCCCAGCAAACAAGGCCGGTAACCTTGCCTGTAAGGTAGGGCGCAGGCTCGCCGGCGCTTATTTCCAGCCAGTCCAGGCAGTTTTTCATCACACCGGTCATGCTCCCGTGGTAGAGCGGGCTGAGCCAGACGTGGATATCGGCCTCCCGGAATAAGGCGCACATCTGCTCGGCTGCCGCCGGTATCTGTGCCAGGGTATGATCAAAAAAAGGTATGCCGGCCTCCGCGAGGTCAAACACGACAGGAGTATATCCCGCCTCCCAGAATTTTTCAGCATAATAATCTGCAATTCTTCCGGCAGTGGAATCCTGCCGCGTGTCCAGCGACCCGTTAAAAATCAAGACATTCATCCCGCAAACCTACAAAAGTTTTGCGCAAGGTTTTACCGCAGGGCCGTCGGGGGCCCATGCCATTGCCGGTCAGAGAGCGGCGGTAAACGAAGATGCCGGCAGACCCGCTTTGTTAAAAAGATGGGCGGTGGATGTATCGGTCCAGTCGTAACGCACCGCCGTGGGATGAGACACTGTAGCAGCCCGGACCACTACCTTATTTCCCTTTACGGCTGCTTCGGCCGGCACAAAGTTGCCATCGGCGCCAGCCAGCTCAAAACCGGAGAGCGGTCCGCCTTTCGTATTCAGGCCGTCCTTGGCATAATCAAAGGAAAGAATGGCCCTGTTGCCTTTTACCTGCAGCTTTTTGTATAACGGGCCGGAATATACGATTCCCTTTTGTCCATAGGTGCGCGCCAGCGCCCAGAGGGCTAGCCGCCTCCCCACCTCTTCCTTGTTGGCCGGATGTATATTGTCCGGCGTGGCGATATCGAGGGTCACGACCATGCCGGTATTGGGCACTCCCAGTGACTTGCGCTGGGCATCGCGGAGCGCGGCGGATTTGATACCGTCCCCACCATACTTATAAGGAGCGATCTGTACAAAGTAGAAAGGAAAATTACCTTCCTTCCACCGGTTTCTCCAATCGGTGATCATCGTTGGAAAAAGCTTTTCATACTGGGCCGCCCGTCCCACGTTCGACTCACCCTGGTACCAGATCGCCCCCTTTATCCCAAAAGGAACGATAGGAGCAATCATACCATTATACAGTAAGGAAGGATGGTTGGGGTCTTTGGGAGCGGCGGCAGACATTTTTCTGAGCGAATCCTGCTGGTCCAGCGCCGCGTTAAAATCACCCAGCGTTCTCAGCGCATCGCTGCTGGTCCAGGCTTCGGCTACCGTACCGCCCCAGCTGGTATGGATAAGGCCGATGGGCACATGCAGCTTCTGGTATAGCTGCCGCCCGAAGAAATAAGCGGCGGCGCTGAATCCGGCTACCGTTTGGGGACTGCAGGCGGACCAGGAACCGCTGCAATCCTCCTGGGGGTCGGTGGCAATGGCTTTCTTTACGGTAAATAACCGGATGTTGGGATAGTTCGCGGCTGCGATCTCCTGTTCGGAGTTGAGCAGAGGAGCGCCCTTCCATCCGGATACGGGCATTTCCATATTGGACTGTCCCGAACATACCCAGACCTCTCCGATCATGATGTCATGCAAAACAAGGGTCTGCTCACCGCGGATCGTCAGCGTATAGGGGCCACCGGCGGCAGGCGTTTTCAGTTTCACCATCCATTTCCCCTGTTCGTCGGCCTTTGTACTAACGGGGCTTCCCTTTGCCCAGCTTCCTTCAACAGATACCGCTTCGCCGGGTGAAGCCCATCCCCAGACGGGCGCTTCGGAGCGTTGCTGTAAAACCATGCTGTCGGTAATGATGGCCGGAAGACGGATGGCTGCGCCGGCATTCAGCGTGATGTAACTTAAAAAAAGCAGCAGGATGCCGCATCGCATGCTCGATTTCATATCGGATGAAGTTTATCTTTTAAGGACTATAACCGCTAAAGATAATGCTTATCCCCTGAATTACAAATCCCGCCTGTCCCTCCGCCGGAGAACTATTTTCTGGCTATGCGGTACAGCTTCCCGTTGTCGGTTACGGCGTACAACGCACCGTCCTTACCGGTGATCAGCGCCCGGAAGCGCTCGCCAAGATCGCCGAGCAACCACTCCTCGCCTACCACCTTGTTGTTTTTTATCGCCAGCCGCGTAATATGCGAACCGCTGAGACAGCCGATAAACAGGTTGCCTTTCCATTCCGGGATAGCATTCCCCGTATAGAAGGTAATGCCCGAAGGGGAAACGCTCGGATCCCAGTAATAAACCGGCTGTTCCATACCGGCCTTTTGCTGGATACCGTCGCCCACCTTATCGCCGCTGTATTCTATTCCATAGGTGATTACGGGCCATCCGTAATTTTTTCCCGCCCGGATGATATTTACCTCGTCGCCGCCCCTGGGACCAAACTCGGCTTCCCATATCTCTCCCGTTTGCGGATTCCAGGTCATACCCTCGGGATTGCGGAACCCATAGGCGTAAATTTCCGGCCGGGCGCCGGCTTTATGGGCAAAAGGACCACCCGGAACCGGCTTGCCGTCCTTGGTAATATGAATGACCTTTCCCAGCGAGGAGTTCAACTCCTGCGCCTGTACGCGGATCTCTTTTGCGGAACGTTCGCCTGTACTGACAAACAGGTTGCCTTGCTTATCGAATAAAATGCGCGAACCAAACTGCAGCGCGCCCTTAAACGCAGGAGTAGCCCGGTAGATCACCGTGGGATTCTCCACCTTGGTTTCGTCGGCCGAAAGCTTCCCTTTGGCAACGGCCAGCAAGGTCCCCCCGGAGGTCTTCTCCGAATAGTCCCAGTAGATCATCCTGTTGGATGAAAACTGCGGATCGATATTCACATCCAGCAGACCGCCCTGGCCATCGGGAACCACGGGCGGAAAACCGGTAACTTCCTTGTGGGATTTCCCGTCCGGCGACTCGATGCGCATAGTGCCTTTTTTCTGTGAGATCAGAAAACGGCCGTCGGGCAGGTTGCAGATGCCCCAGGGATGATCCAGCGAATTGTCTATAACCGTAACGGATAGCGGCGTCTTTGTCTTTATCGCCCCTACCCTCGTCTGCCCTGCAAAAGCAGATTTATAGCCGATATTGGGCTTTTGGGTCTCTACAGGAGGCAGAGAATCGGCAGCGTTGTGCTGAGCAGAAGCTGCAGTATGGTTCCTGCAGCTCAGAACAGTGTTGACCGCGATAAAGCATATCGCCGTCGTCATTATTTTCCGGGATAACATAACATTTTTTTAAACCTAAAAAGTAAACAAAAAAATCAGGCCGGTGACCGCCGGGGTTGTCCCCTCTAAGATAGGTCATTTATGGCTTTCCGGAGACCAGCCATAAATATATTTGATCATATAGCTGTCCGGAAAAAAAGCAATCCCCTAAAAAGACCTAACTTAGTTGCAAACAAAATCCAGCATTATGACTACCCAACAAATTGCTCAACGGCTGGCAGCACTCTGCCGCGAGGGTGAATTAGAAACAGCCCAAAAAGAACTGTATGCCGATGATGCGATCAGCATAGAGCCCGAAGCCTCCCCCGGCTTCGACAAGGAGACCCGGGGAAAGGATGCTATCCTTGAAAAAGGACATCAATTCAACAGCATGGTGGAAAAAGTCTACAGCTATGTTGTATCGGAACCGCTGATCAGCGGCAATACTTTTGCCTTTACCCTGGAGATGGACATAAAAATGAAAGGAAGAGAACGCGACACCATGGGCGAGCTGTGCGTTTATCAGGTCAGAGACGGGAAGATCGTTGCCGAACAGTTTTTCATGTGATGGAAAGCGCCCCTTTATCCCGGTCAGGACCCCAGCTACCCCCGCTCTATCCAGGACTGAACAAAAAGCGGCCACTTCCTCCCGGCCAGGGTCCTCTCGCCCCCTTTTTCAAACGGCTTTTCGCCGGATGGAAGAGAAAATCTCCAGGATGGGGAATAAATTTCATTATTTAACAAAAGCGGTTTATTTTTGCGCTCCTGTTCCGGGGCAGTTTCCGGAATTCGGGATGTAGCGCAGCCCGGTAGCGCACTTCGTTCGGGACGAAGGGGTCGCTGGTTCGAATCCAGTCATCCCGACTTAAAGTGTTAAAAGAGGCAAATGCCTCTTTTTTTATGCATTTTTTAATTTTAATTCATTGATTTATAGCACTTTGTTTTGGGTTCGAAGTAAAAAAACCGTTTGTATTTATTGGAATTTCAGTTAAATAACATTGATTTTTAAGTCGCAAATAATCTATTGATTATAAATATCTTACATTCTGCATGCGCAATCACTACCACATTCCGGCAAAATTACCTTTTTGCTTTTTCCCAGGAAGTTGACTGACTTCGAACCGGTATATCTTGTTTTAAATCATGAGGAAAAATGTGGTTGATATCCCGTTTTTATACTAATACAAAGTCGGGCAAATTCTGTCAGAAAGTGATGAAGGCGGGTGAACAATGCTGAAGAAATAACCTGTCCGCTTCTTTTTTCAATCCTACTCACGATCGCTTTATAAGGAGATTTATTTTCTCTAAGATCAGGACTGCCTTCTCCGGCTTTTGCTTTTATCTGAATTGCATATTTCTCGACAGAAAGACCATATATTATTTGTGCCACCTCGTTAAGATTATTGCTGAAACCGGCTGTATCAAAAATCAATTTTTCTTTAAGCAATAAAGCAGATAACTGTCGTTTGGCAGTAAGGTCGATCTCCTTACTCGTATAAAAAGACTTCAGATCGGTAAGCTGCATGGCAATCTGATCTAAGTCCTGGTCCTTTTTTACTCCGAGTATATATGCTTTATGTAATTCTTCTCCCAGAGTATTGATTTTGGTTTCACAATCATCTTTTATGGCTAGGTAATCATCTATATCTATGTCTCCCTTCGTCAGCAGTTCTTTGCCTTTTGCGGAACGTTCTATTAGTTTGTCTATGGATTTCGTAATATACGCCTGATCAATCTTTTTTTGGTGAAAAAGCTCCTGGAAAGTCGCTTTAATTATCTCTTTATATAGTTCGATATATTCTTCGTTTGTAGAAAGACGTTCAATACCCTGAAAAAAATACTCATTTATCTCCTCTGCCCGGACCCGGTAACCACAAGCTGAGGTACAATGGTAATAATAATATCGTTTATTTCTTCCTTTGGAGCCGCTGGCCAATAGCCTTTTGGCGCATTTAGGACAATAAAGGAAGCCATGCAAATGGAGTAGCTCATTTTGGGATTGATGCTTATAGCGCGTTCTCTTGCCATTAAGCCGAGTCTGTACATTATCAAATAACGCTTGATGAATCAGTCCCTCATGATTACCTTTTACTGTGTTATGGATTGTGCCATTTGCGGGCGGAATTCTTATCTGTCCGCAATAAACGGGATTGCGCAACAGATTCCAGAATGTGCTCAAACTGCATCGAAGTCCTTTCTCAACACTTTTCCTGTATAAGGACCTGACAGACACTTGCTCGTCTATACCGGTAAATATTTCCCTGACCAGGGAAGCTTCAGGTTCATGTGGCACAATGATTTTCTGCCCGGCCGGAGTATATGTTTTCACATAGCCTATGGGCGCATTTCCGATCCAATAGCCTTCCCGCTGTGCCCTGCGGAGTCCTTGACGTATATTTAGAGACCGCCTTTCATTTTCCACCTCTGCTATAATGATATATATTGCCAGCAGCACTTTATCTTCAGGTATAGAGAGATCTAATGGTTGATCAGATGCCTGGGGTTCAATGCCTAATTTTTGGAGCATATTAATCATGTAATAGGCATTGGCAGCATTTCTGCTGAACCGATCCCAGCGGGTGAATAAAACTAACTGGGGTCTGTTGTATTTACTTTGCTTGAATTCCCACATGAGCTTAGTCCAGGCCGGTCTTCGAAAAGTCTTTGCAGAATGGTCTTCAAAAACAGTTTGGAGGATCTTTATATTATTGGCCTGGCAAAACCTGCGCAATCGTTCCTCCTGGCTACGTTGCGAATAGCCTTTCTGCGCTTGCTCATCCGTACTGACACGGATGTATATTACGGCAGTTATCGGATTGTCCGGATTCTTATCAGATTGTCTGACAGATAAAAGTTGCTGTTTCATTGTCAATGATTTAAAGATTATTTAATTATATTATGTTTAAAAACAACAGATCATATATTGTTTAAATTCAACAACATTTTGGTAAAACAGATTGTCTGAGCGGAAAGCTATCCATCTCCATTCAAGATCAGATCGATCTATTCATCCGGGGGTGCCTGTTTCTGAGAATTTTATATTCTAATTTACATTTTTTATTATATTTGAAGAGCTTATATTTCTTTAACCTATGATTATGACCGAAGATCCCTCTCAGGAGATAGTCGTTTTCGACTACCTTCCCGCCGTTAGCTATGCGCTCTACCAGAATCATGTCCCTGTCATCAGAACCTTATCTATCCGAAATGCCACGGATAAAGAATGGACCAACCTCATTATAAAAATTGAACCCTCGGATGATTTTGCGGAACCGCTGGAGCTTCATACCGGGCAGTTATTTCCAGGCAGCACATTCCAGCCTGAAATAATCCAGCTGAAGCTTAAACCCGTTTTCATTTGCAGTCTTACAGAGATGATGACCGCTTCTTTAAAACTGTCCATCCGGGCAGATGAAGAAGAAGTTTACACCAAAGAATATGATATTGACCTATTGGCATACGATCAATGGCTGGGAAAAGGTATCCTCCCGGAAATGCTCTCCGCCTTTGTGATGCCCAATTTACCGGAATTGGTGCCGATCCTAAAATCCACGGCCGGGATACTCGGAAAATGGACAGATAATTCCGCTTTGAATGATTATCAAAGTCAGAACCCAGATCGGGTAAAAAAACAAATGGCAGCGCTTTACGCCGCTATAAAAGAGAAAAAAATCACCTATTGCAGCGTGCCTGCCAGTTTTGGTGGCGCAGGGCAGCGGGTTAGACTTGTTGATACTGTACTGGCCACCGGTATGGGCAATTGCCTTGAAATGTCTTTGCTATATGCTTCCTGCCTGGAAGCAATGGGATTGCACCCGATACTGGTGCTCATCAAGGGACATGCCTTTGTAGGCGCCTGGCTGGTGGACGATACTTTTCCCGATACGGTAAGTGACGATCCTTCCTTGCTCACCAAAAGAATAGCGAGTGGCATCAACGAAATGCTGCTTATTGAAGCAACTGCCATGAATGAAGGGCAGTCGCCCACCTTTGATGATGCCATACAACTGGCGGTTAATCACTTCGCTGATCTCTCGGCTTTTGATTATTTTATTGATGTGCACCGGAGCCGTTTCAGCGGCATCAGGCCTATGCCATTAAGAAAAAAGGTTGGTGAAGAATGGCAAATAATCGACCACGAAAATAGTGTTGACCAGAAACCGGAGATAAGCAACCCTACTGCTTTAGCACAAAGCGTTAAGCTAAACCACGTCCAAGAAATTCATTTCGGGAAGCAACAGCTATGGGAACGGAAGCTTTTGGACCTCAGTCTTCGGAATAACCTGCTTAACCTCCGTATTTCAAAGACATCCCTCCAGTTCATCCCTGTGCCTCTTAATGAGTTAGAGGATGCCATGGCAGGTGGTGATGAGTTTCAGATATTGGCCAGGCCCAGGGATTGGGATAACCCACTCCGTAGTTCCGGTGTCTATCAATCTCTGAATAGCCGGGACCCTATGCTTCAATTGGTCCGACAAGAGTTAAAACAGAAGCGGCTGCGTGTTTACGTATCAGAAGAAGATCTCTATGCCGGATTAACCGGGTTGTACCGGAATGCCCGGCAAGCTATGGAGGAAAACGGAGCCAATACTTTGTACCTGGCAATCGGATTATTGCGCTGGCACGAAACGCCTTCCAGTGAACGACCAAGATTTGCCCCCATCCTGCTGATGCCCGTGGAGATCATTCGAAAATCGGTCAAAAAAGGCTTCATTATCCGAAGCCGGGAGGAAGATACAGTACTGAATATCACCTTACTGGAAAAACTGAGACAAGACTTTGGCCTTGCATTATCCGGTTTAGATCCCTTGCCAAGAGATGAAAGTGGCGTGGATGTAAAGCTGATCTTCAATATCATCCGGCAAACAATCATGTCCATGCCCAGGTGGGACGTCGAAGAGCAGATATTCCTGGGTACGTTCTCTTTCAGTAAGTTTATCATGTGGAACGATATACATTCGAATGCCGATAAACTGAAAGACCATCCCATTGTTGCCGGTTTGACCAACGGATCTTTGAAAGATCCACTTGACTATATTCAGGAAGAAAATCTTGATCATAAATACGGCTATGAAGACCTGCTGCTTCCCATAAACGCGGACGCTACGCAACTACGGGCTATTAGTGCCGCTACAGCCGGAAACAGCTTCGTATTACACGGACCTCCGGGTACCGGTAAGTCCCAGACCATTACCAATATTATAGCCAACGCGCTATACCATGGAAAGCGTGTGCTGTTCGTGGCAGAGAAAATGGCCGCTTTGTCTGTGGTACAGAGCCGTTTGGCGGCGATTGGATTAGCGCCGTTCTGCCTGGAATTACATTCCAATAAAGCCCGGAAATCCGAAGTGCTCGCCCAATTGCAAAAGACCATGGAAATCGTTCGGAAGCATGCGCCGGATAGTTTCAAATCGGAGGCGGAGCGTCTCAACCAGTTGCGCAAGGTATTGAATGAGCATGTAGAAGTGCTGCATAAAAAACAAGTTTATGGCTATTCCCTTTACGACCTGTTCAATGAATATGTTCAATACCCGGAAGCAAAAGATGACATCCCGTTCTCTGCCGGGGAGTTAAGCACCCTGGACAGGGAAAAGTGGCATCAGTGGATAGATATAGCAGAAGAATTGCAAATAGCCGCCGGCTTATGTGGCGACGCTTCCGAAAGGAATCCACTGTATGGTCTGGAGCCTGGTGAATATAGCAGCCAGCAAAAAGAAAAAATTCGCCAGGAACTTGGATTGTTCATCAAGGCCCGTGAAAAACTGAACCAGGTATTACAACAAGTCACCCAAATCCTGCATTGGCCTGATGATAGCTGGACAGACGGGCAACTTCAACAATTCAGGGAGATGATCAACGGCATCTTGCAATTACCGGAGATACCGGAAAGCTTCTTTCAAACCGAGCATCTATCGGATTTCGAGGAAGCGTTAACACCATTGATCACCGCAGGAGAACAGCGGGATAAAATCAGTAGTGCGTTGAGCCAAAAATTCCAGGCAACATTGTTAGACGCGCCTGCAGGTGAACTGCTCACCGCATGGAACCTCGCCTCTGCAAAATGGTTTCTGCCCCGGTATTTTGGACAGAAAAAAGTAAAGAAGAATTTATACGCTTTTTTAAAAACCGGGCTAATTACCAGCCGGGAGGTGCCACAAATCTTACTCGACACGCTCGCGTACCAGGAAAATAACGCCGTTTTAAACCAACATAAAGATTATTTAGACGAAAAGCTGGGTCGTTTCTGGAAGAATGGCCATCCTGTATGGGAACAGGTGAGGCAAGCGTTAGCCGGTATAAAGGCATTAAACAACCACCTTTTGCAATGGAACGCTGATCAGGTTACTGTTTTTACCCGTCGTCAGGAAATTGGACATTTGTTTCAGAAGGGAAGGGCCTCTTTTATGGACAATGAAGCCGGTTTGCTGCAATCTTTAGACCAGGTGATCCGGGATGAACAGGCTAAGCGGTATGACCTGGAAAAAGTGTTGGGTTGCCACCTGCCATTTGAGCGGAGCAATGCCAAAGACGAAGGGTTGGAAAAGGCTTCCTTATGGCATGCGCACCTGGACGAGCTTAAAAACTGGTTTAACTGGACACAGGTACGTAAAAAAGCGCTCGCGCTGCACCTGGAAAGTTTTATAGCCGCCTACGAGGCAGGAGCATTTAAAACGGATCAGATGCTGGACAGCTTTAAAAAGAGCCTGGTTCGTAGTCTTGCTACGCAGATCATAGCCTCCAGCCAGCCATTATCCGCTTTCAACGGTCAATATTTTGCTGCGCAGATTACGAGGTTCCGGGAGCTTACAAATACCTTTACCCGACTTACCCAGGAGCTGCTATACGCGGAACTGGCATCCCGGGTACCGGTATTTTCACAGGGAGCGGTGGCCACTTCCGAGAGCGGCATTCTGCAAAAGGCGATCAAGAGCAATGGCAGGGGCATGTCTATCCGGCAGCTCTTCAATAACATTCCCAATTTATTGCCCAGGATGATGCCCTGTATGCTGATGAGCCCTATTTCGGTGGCGCAATACCTGGACATCAACAGCGAGCCATTTGATTTGATCCTGTTTGATGAGGCTTCGCAGATGCCCACGAGCAAAGCGGTCGGCACCATTGCCCGGGGCAAGAGCCTCATCGTGGTGGGCGATCCTAAGCAGATGCCGCCCACCAGCTTCTTTTCTTCCGTCCATTTTGATGAAGAGGACAGCAACGAAGACCTCGAAAGCATACTGGACGACTGCCAGGCGCTTTCCGTGCCCTCGCGGCAGTTACAATGGCATTACCGCAGCCAGCATGAAAGCCTGATCGCCTTCAGCAATGCCAAATACTATGACAACAGTTTGTTTACCTTTCCTTCTCCCGATGACCTTGCCACCCGGGTGCATTATGTCCCGATTGAAGGGATCTATGATAGGGGTAAAACCAGGCAAAACCGGGCAGAGGCCGAAGCAATCGTACGGGAAATGGTCAGGCTGCTCTCCCTGCCTGAACAGGAACGGAAAAGCATCGGCGTGGTAACCTTCAGTTCCGTACAGCAGACGCTTATAGAAGACCTGCTGAATGAAGAGTTTGTGCGCAATCCCACGCTTGAAGAGGCTAACAATAACGCGTCCGAGCCGCTGTTTATAAAAAATCTGGAGAACGTACAGGGAGATGAACGGGATATCATCCTTTTTTCCGTTTGCTATGGCCCGGATGAGTCGGGACAGGTGTCCCTTAATTTCGGACCGCTGAACCGGGACGGCGGTTGGCGCAGGCTCAATGTAGCCGTGTCAAGAGCGCGGTACCTGATGAAAATATATGCTACTTTGCGTGCCGACCAGATTGATCTGAGCCGCACCCGCTCGGAAGGCGTTGCGGGATTGAAGGCATTTCTGGCTTTTGCCGAAAAAGGAAAAGTGGCTTTGCCCATACCGCAGACTGCTGTAGCGGAAAAGCACACATTGGCATCGCTTGAAACATCCGTAGCCACTTTCTTAAGAGAACAGGGATACCAGGTGGATACCCATATCGGTTGTTCCGGCTATCGTATTGATATGGCTGTAATACACCCGGATAAACCCAAGGAATACCTGGCAGGCGTGTTGTTCGACGGATATAATTATCTCGCCGGGCAAAGCGCGCGGGACCGGAACGTCGTTCAGTCTTCCGTTTTAAAGCTATTGGGCTGGAAGATCTTCCGTATCTGGGCCCTGGATTGGTGGGAAAGCAAGGAACAGGTCATGCAGGCTTTGCTGGATTACCTGGATCAGCAAAAGACATTAATCATACCGGATGCACCCAATCGTGAAATACCTATAGCGCCTGCTCCTATTGCAGAAACGGTGGCTCCTGAATACCAAACTGCCAACTTGGAAAAGGAAGAGGCGATTGCTTATAATAAAGTAGCAACAGCCAATGAACAACCTGTTCCTGAGCCGGTAGCCGTACCGACAAATCAAAGTTCCGCGTATTCGGTGTATAAACCCGCTGAGCTGCCGGTCATGACGCAGGTTACTTACGAAGACCTGCTGGCGTATGGCAGCACCCAGACCTTAATGCAGCAGATCCGTCAGGTGATTGATATAGAAGCACCTGTTATGCAAACGCTCTTATGCCGCCGTGTATTGGCCGCCTGGGGCGTCAGCCGGCTGGGCGCACGCATCCAGTCACGTTTCGAGCAGGTTTTCAGCGCCATGCAATTAAACACCACCCAAGACCAGGACGGCAATACCTGTTTCTGGAAGGACGGACAAATACCCGGAGCATATACTGATTTCCGGGTGCCGGGCAGCGAAGCGGAACGCCGCAACGCGGAAGACCTACCTGCCCCGGAGGTAGCCAATGCCGTGCAGGAAATCCTTACTACTCAGATCAGCATGCCGGAAGATGACTTGGTGCGGGAGACCGCCAAGTTATTCCAATACGGCCGTGTGGGCGGTAATGTAGAAACCGCTATGCGCCGCGGAATAAGGGAAGCTATTCAACGGGGAAAGGTGAAGCTGGAGAATGGGAGGGTTGTGTTTATGGGTTAGCAGAAAACGCGACGTTTTTAAAATACTTTGTCAATTGGGTGTAACAACTTCTATACAATTGTCTATCATACTGAATCTCGTTAATTATTTTTAATCCTTCTAAATTTTATTACATGTCTAGACATCAAGTAACTTGCATCAACAAACGGGGAAATCATTACGATCCTCATGAAAGAATCTCCCATATCGGTGGTATTAATTCTGACAGCAGCCGTTGGAAATTGAGTGAAAACGAAGCAATACAATCCATTGAAGATGGAAAATATGAATTTTATGTAAGAGTTAATGGCAGGTCCGTTGATGTTATTGTAGCCATCCATAACGGACGGAAATATCTCAAAACAGAGACCGACGGATATAGCCCCAATAATCTCTTAAGCCTACCTGAGTGCCCTTAATGTAAAACTTTGCTATAAGTCTGTTTTAGATATTGGTAGAGCGCAGCAATGCAAAGACCTGCCCACCTCTGGATATGGTCAATGCTGCGCGGGGAATTCTCACTACCTATATCTGCATATCGGAAGAATGGCCTGCTGTGAAAAACCGCCACATTTTCCAGCATGGCCACGTGAGCGGTAATGTAGAAACTGTGCTATGCGCCGCGGAATACGGGAAGCTGTTCAGCAGGGAAGGTGAAGCGGGAAAATGGGCGGATCGTTTTCGGTCGCTAGCCTATCAGGAAATTTTTTGTTGTCTATAGTTTTTATAAATATTTGTATTCGCATAGCTCCCTTTTGAATCGGCAGCCATCAGGCTGTCATACTCATACTGAGGCACATCGTAATATTCATATATCGAACCTCCTTTTTTAAATTGAATCGTTAATGTTGCACTGTCTGAATCATATCCGATTGCTTCAATGTTTGAAGAATTTACTGGTACCATTTCCATGAATTCTTAATTTTAAGGTTATTTTTTAATGATTGATTTTTGCTCTCTTATTGCAGTTACAACTGTTTTGTAATTGTCTTTATTCGGCACGAAAGTCTTTTTCCAGGAATCTACAAGGTTTGGGTCATTGCTTGAAGGACGAGGTTCAACTATTTCAATACGAACTCTTGATGGTATATTGATTGCCTCGCCTACGACAATTGCTTCTCCAATCCTAAGCGATGGAAGCAATTCTATAAGGCTATTCATATTATTGGGTGCAGAAGATTGAACCGTTCCTTTATCTCCACTGTTTGTCAGCCTTAGCGCAATGAACGTACCTACTTGTGCTAAAATAGTTTCTGATATTTCAGATGGTCTTTGAGTAACAACCATTGCCCCAATGCCAAACTTTCTTCCCTCTTTGAATATTTTCTCGACAGCTTTTCTAGCATATCCATATATGTGGGAACTTTTTTCAGACCTTGGCAAATATGAATGGGCTTCCTCATAAACCATAAGTAATGGCCTATTACGACCTGTGTACCCTTCAAATCTTCCCCAATACATGGAGTCGTATAAGAATCTGCTAATTAATCCAACCGATATATCAATCAATTCAAAAGGAATTCCACTAAGGTCAAGTATCGTTAACCTATTATCATGTTCTATCCAAGATCTAAAAAGGTGGTCAATATCATTATTGGGATCTTCAGCATCACTATAATCACTAGGACTAAACATAAAGCTGTATCTGCTATCCTTTATTCTGGAATATATTTTCCCAGAATAAGAGTACATTGTCTGTCTTTTTGATTTGAACGGCACCCCTCCGCCGGGTGAATAAGGTGTAAACCGCGCTGGTTTTAATGTTTTTGGATCTCCTTCTTCTTCTATACACTCGTTAGCAGGAATATGATTACTTGTATGGTTATATGTGGCATTGACTTCTCTGTCAAAATCGTACCACATTTGTTTAATATCAAAAGGAATAGGAGAATCAGCAGTTATATAATCTGGATTTACTATTCCGGCTTTTAATTTACCGGCGTTTGCCTTTTTCAATGCTATTATTTTCTCTCGCAGTTCTTTATCTTCCGGTTTTTCTTGCCCTTCGGAGCGACCAACTAAAAAAAATGAAAGCTCATCAAATGTCATTGCCCAAAAAGGAACACACAAAGGATTAGTTTTGTCATTTATCTTAAATATCTGAGCATTTTCCTTAAAGGCTGATGAATATTCTCCGTGTGTGTCAACTAACACAATTCTTGATCCTGAATAATCATTTAGAATGCTTTTTACCAGGTGAGCAGTAGTATTAGATTTCCCACTGCCAGTGGATCCTAAAATGGCAGAGTGTCTGAGAATCAGGTTATGGATATCAATATATACCGAAAGATTTTCCGAAGATGAATGTTTGCCAATTTCTACAAATCCTTCCGACTTATCTCCATAAATAAGTCTTAAATCTTCCTCTGTAACAATGTGTACTTCATCGTTAATCGTGGGGAACGTCCCGACACCTTTTTGAAAACATTCACCTCCCAGTTTTTCACCTATCAATTGAACTTGAAGAAATCTTAAACCATAATTAGGTTCATAACTGGCATTATCAATCGCTGCAGGAGTATTGCTAACGGAGGATACAAGGCCGTAAAGCGTTAGACTGCCAACTGGGAATTTTACAAATGTACCTATCTGTCCAATTTTATATAATCTGCCGTTAATGATTGGTGCGGCGGAAGGAATATCTTTTGACACCTCCACCTCCACGCTTCCGCTATTTACATTTATAACCTTTCCTAAATATGTAATTTCTGACTGCATGGTTATTTAATTTGGTTTTCTATTTTGTCTTTTATGCCAGAACATAGTATGAGAAAATTAACCAGTTCTTTAAAGTCTCCAAGTTTCAACTTATCCTTATCCCAAAAAGGGTCAAGTAAATCCCCTTTTTTAGTATGCTTCCATTCGCCAGCGATTCCGGAAATTGATGCTTTAGAAGGACCAATCAATGTTAAGTTTGGGAAATTTTTTCCCTCACTTATAATTTTCTCCAGAGGGTTATCATCATAAAAGAAGCCGATAACCTGAAGTCTATTATTTTGATTGAGAGCATTAAAAATTACTTCATTAATATGATCATCAGAAAATGAATATCCACTTATGATAAATATTCCCTCGCCACTAATCAAGCATTCTTTTAACCTGTCAAAATAACTTGTGAAAGGTTGTTTACGGGATGATTCATATTTATCTCTGGACGGATATATTACTAACTCCGAATCTGGCAATTTTTCTTTTGCCCCAGAGCTTAACCGTATCACTCTATAGGTATTATCTTCTTTCTTTTTCCAAAACCAACCTAAGGAACCGTGCAATTTCCAAAGTCTTATCCATGAGATGGGTGGCCGATCATATTTTGATTTTCCATCTAATGTTTCATGACAAAAGAATGGTTCATAAGCTCCTATAAAACCATCATAAAAAGGGATTAATAAATCCTCAAACGATTTCTCAAGAATCAAGTCGTAGTTTGTAGTAAAAATTTCCTTGGTGAAATCCCTTGACACCCAGTTTAACCAGCTAATAAAACTTTTTGCTATCTTCAGGTTTGCCGTTTGCTCTTCCCCCGAGATTATTTCATAAATTTTATTACAGATTGCTTTGTCTAGGTTAGTGGCTCGTTCGCCGTTAATTCCATCAAATGATTTCGTAGCTTTCTCATTTGTTAGTTGCCTAATAAGTCGAATTTGATTAAGAATCGCTTCGATATGCTGGCTTTCATTGTCAAGGGATTTCTTAATTGAATCGAAATCTTTTTTACAATCTTTTTGCAGAGAATCTTCGACCTTCTTTGTGAGACTAGCAATATCAGATATTCCCATTGCTTTTGATGTGCCGGCTCCAAACAGAAATCCCAGTCGTTTTGTATAGGATAGTTGATTTCTTATTTCTAATAGTTCCCTTAATGGATTATGTTTGTAATTATTCATATTCGTTGGGTTGTAGAATTAACATAAGTTGTTTCTTATTTGCCCTTATGTTCCATTGTCTATTCTTTTTCTAAATTTCCACCACCTCCACCTTACTCCTTCCACCCTGCTGCTTACTCACCTTGATCTGCACCGGTATCCGCTCCGTCATCTCTTGCACGTGAGAAATCACCCCTACTTTTCGTCCCTGGTTATGCAACCGTTCCAAGGCATCCATAGCGATATTTAATGTTGCAGGATCAAGCGAACCGAAACCCTCATCAATGAATAAGGACTCTACTTTCATTCGGCTGGAGGACAAGGAGGCCAGGCCTAAAGCCAGCGCCAGGGAGACGAGAAAAGATTCGCCACCGGATAGGGAATATACCGTGCGCACTTCATCGCCCATGTCCAGATCTATGACCTGCAACCCTAAGGAATCAGGAATTCGCTGCAGGACATACCGTTTACTGAGCACTTCCAAATGAACATTGGCATAGCTTAACAGCACATCCAGGGTATATTCCTGGGCAATCTGCCGGAATTTCTTGCCATCGGCAGAGCCGATCAGCTCATTGAGCTTCGCCCAGTTTTCAAATATAGCAGCCTGCTTTTCTATGTCCTGCAACAAGGTACCGATGCGCTGCTTATGCAACGCGTCTTCTCTTAGCTTAAAGTCAATTTCATGGGTTTGTTGCATATGTTGCTTTAATAGATCCTGCGCTTCGGTTCTTAAGGCGTTCAGCGCTTCCGGCGTTCTTTCGGAAGGCCGCTGTTCGGCATGTGCAGTCCATGCTTTTGTTCGTTCTTCCAAAATGGATGTCGCCTGCATCACCGCATCGTCTATCGCCCGTAAGGCGGCTCTTTCTTTTTCTATCCAGTCCTGGGTAAAGGCTAAAAGAGATAAAAGGTCTTCCTGGGTAAGCGCTGTTCCGTGTTGTCGATTGTGTCCGGTGAGCCAGACGGAGAACTGCTCCTTTAGCGCGGATTCTTGCTGAGATAAAGCGCGTATATCTTTTTCCAGTTGTTCCTGTTGCGCCTGGCTTCGGGTGATATCGCCTTGGATTTTGTCTGCTGTTTTTCGTTGTTCCTCTAATGCCTGTTTCGCTACATGGACGGATTCCCGCAACCGTGCCTCTACTGCTGTTACGGGATCGCCATTGAACAGCGTTCTTCTTTGGTCAGACAACGCTTTATGCAAATCCTGCAGCTTCAAAAGTTTCTGTTCACTGACTTGTACGGCTTCCCGGGTGCTTTTGATCTGCTCCTGAATACCTTTTCTCTTTTCCGCCAGTATGCTTTGTTGATGCATATGTTCATCAAGCCGGGTGGTATTGGCTTTCCAGTCACGGGCAAATTCCCGGATATGGGTTACAAACGGCTCCGGGGCGGACTGCCAGTTTTCCAGCCACTTTTCCGATGCGAAATAGACCGCCAGGTTTTGGGTGATATCATCTAAATTTTTACGAATTTGCTCCTGTTCTGCCGTGTCTTTCTTTTGTTGTTCCCGGAGGGTTTTGAGCGCTCTTTCCGTATCCTTTAGCTGGTTTTCCGCCTCGTTTAGCTGTTTTTCCAGTGCGGCAAGTTGCGTTTGATGATCCTCCAGCTGTTCTTTTTGCTTTTGATAAGCCTGTATCTGTCCCTGTAATCGCTGCTGTTGCGCTTTTTGCTGCTGCAATTGTGTCTGCAACCAGGCCGTCCTTTCCTCCAAAGGTTGCGCATTGCATTTTTCAGCTACCCGGAAGTCCGACCAATTAGATTCAAGTCCTTTTACCGATGCCTCGTTATGGGCAATTTTATCTTCCAGTTCCCCAATGATCTTTCCAGATGTGGTACAGCTTTGGTTCAGGCGGGTATGGGCCGTCAGTTGCTGTGTATAAGCGGCTTCATTTTGCGCATGCGCGCTTTCCAGTTCGGAAAGGACATGATCAAGTTCCGGATGACGGGTCGCGTAGGGGTGATCAGTGCTGCCACAAACCGGGCAGGGCGCTTCCGGCTCTAATTGGTGGCGAAGCCGCGTTACACTTTCCGTGGCCGCCATTCTGGCTTTCTCTAACATTTTCAAGGAAGCGCTTCTTGCTGATTTTGTTGCCTCCAGCAGCTTTTCCGTTGCGGCTAATTGCGCCGTGTTTTGCGCCAGCTCTTCTTTGGTTTGCTTCAGCGATTGCAATAGTGTACCTTTTTCTGCTATGGCGTGTGCTAATAATTGCCAATGTGCCGCTGCCGCAACCAGGTCTTCTATGGAATGGTCTAAAGAAGACTTTTCTTTCTCCATATCCTGTAGGGATATCCCCGATAAAGCTGTCTGTAAAGATTGACAGTCACTTTGCTTTTGTTGCCGGGAAGACTGGATAGCTGTTCGCTGCCCCTCTAAGATTTGTTGCTCCTGCTGGAGCTTTTTAGAGTCTTCATCGGCGGCGTGGATACGGTCGGTACAATTTCGCAGTTTTTCCAGGATGTCTGCCGCATCCTCCAGTTTAGATAAAATCAGGCTTTCCTGTTCAGCAATCGGCCGGCGGGATTCGTTTTCAGCTTTCCATTGACGCAGTCTTTCTATTTCTTTTTCTACGGCGTCCAGCGCTTTTTCTACCCGGGCCGCTTCTTCCTTTTGTGCCGTTTCTTTTTTACGAACAACGGCCACGTCATTTGTAGCCTGTTTGAGCTGCTCCGCTTTTTCAGCAAGCTGTACATCCAGGGCCTTTCCTGTATTCAGCAAGGGCTTCGCCTGGTCTTCTTCCTGTTCCTTGGTTTTTAAAGCGGTAGTAGCCTGCTCCAATGCCGCATTGGATAATTTTTGCTGTTCCTTCAAGGCATTCAGGTTCGCAGCAAGCTCTTCCACCTCATTTGACCGGGCCGTAATTTGTTCCCCGGCACTTTGCAGTGAACTGACAACAGGCCTTGCCGGCTGAATACGCATCACTTGCTGAAATTGCTGCTCCCGGGATTGTGCTTCCGTTTTGGCGGAAGTGGCCTGATCATGCTGTATAGTGGCAGCCTGCACCCCGTCCTGTAATTTTAATAACTGTTCATGCCAGCTCACTTCTTTATTCAGCTCAGCTATCTGCTTTTCATCGGTTGCTATGGCTATCTTCAACGCTTGCCGTTGCTTTTGTAATGCGCTTAATTCTTCAGTAGTAAGGGTGGCTATGCCTTCCCGTTGCACATGCAGCTCTCTTAGTTTTTGTTGTTCTTCCCGCTGATGCTCAAAAACCTTTATAGAAATTTCTGAATAAACAGAAGTGCCGGTCAGCTTTTCGAGCAACGAGGACTTTTCATCTTTCCCGGCTTTCAGAAATGCGGTAAAATCTCCCTGGGCCAATAACACAGAGCGGGTGAATTGTTCAAAATTCAGTCCAACCAGGCGCTCGATCTCCGGTAATAATTCCGTTTTTTTGCCGGGAATGTCCTGGTGGGTCGTGATGTTCTTCAGCGACATTTCATAGGGCTGCAGATTACCGTCCGCCTTATGACGCGCTCTCCTGACGCTCCAGGTGGCCCGGTAATACTGCCCGTCAACGCCTTCAAAATCTACTTCGGCATAACCACCGGAAGTGCCGTCTCTTAATATGCCCCGCACATCGTCCTGCTTAATGGTGCTGCCTGTGATATCTGTAATATCGATACCATTTTCAGCCAGCCGGTACCGGGGCGTCCGGGCATAGAGTGCGAGACATAAAGCATCCAGTATGGTTGATTTTCCGGCGCCCGTTGGCCCCGTTATGGCGAAAATCCCCGCAGAACAAAGCGGTTCCTGGGTAAAATCGATTTCGGTATTACCGTCCAGCGAGGCCAGGTTTTGAATGCGTATGGCTTGTATCTTCATGCTTCCGGTTCGTTTACTTCCTGTGCCACCTGCTGAAAAAGCTGCTGCAGGTCTTCGGGTAGGGGATTGTTATATTTACTTTGATATACTTTCTGGACTACTTCCAACGGTTGCAGCTCTTTAAGCGCCTCAGCACTAACCGCTGGGCTTTCGCCGGGTTGCTTTTCCGGCGTATTATAGCACACATCTATTTTCGCCAGCCGGAATTTTTTACCGGCGAGCGCGGTTTCTACCTTATGCCGCAGACCGGGCTCCGGGCCTTCCAGCAGCACGCGGACTTCCAGGTACGGTGCAGTCTGGCTGTCCCCTTCAAAAGCGGCTAATTGCTGCAGGGAATCAAGAACTTCCGGCAGGGCACTATGTACGGCGGGTACCCGCAGAAGCGGAACGGAGACCGGGATTTCGATGGCTTTCAATTCTTCTATATGGCCTGCTCCTATATTGAATACAATAACCTGGTGCTTATAATGGGTTTCTGAAAAAGACATGGGTAAGGGACTGCCGCAGTAGCGGATATGTTCCTTTCCACCAACGCGCTGGGCTTTATGAATATGGCCTAAGGCCACATACCGGATATTATGGTCAAAAGCCGCTGCGGAAATGCATTCTACGCCGCCCATGATCGGTCTTTCCGTTTTATCGATATCACCCACTTCAGCCTGCTGCGCATGCAGATGCCCCATAGCAATAATGGCTTGCTCGGGTTCTTTCTGTGATGCCGCATATTCGTATGCGGCTTTATAAAAAGCGGTAATGCCCTCGGCATAAGGATTGGCGCAATCGGGTAGGGAAGGATAATCTCCCATTCGTAAAAACGGAGCGGCGATGCACCATGCTTTCGTATTACCCGCTTTATCTTTTAGCGGCAGCGTGATTTTGCTATAGTCAATATTTCCGTTCCAGTCCTTTTCGATAAGACCTACAATGTGGATGTTGGACGATTCCAAGAGAGGCTTCGGAGATTCAAGGCGCGAGGCGGAATCATGGTTTCCGGCGGTGACGATGATCTGTAAATCGGGATTTTGCTTCACTGTCTGGTTCAGAAAGGAATAGAACATCTTTATCGATGCCGCCGAAGGATTGGAGAGGTCAAATACATCCCCGCTGACCAGCAAAACATCTATCTGTTCTGTAGTCAGGGTTGCCAACAGCCAATCTAAAAACCGTTGATGTTCGTAGGTACGGTCATATTCATGAAACAGCTGGCCTATGTGCCAGTCGGCGGTATGGAGGATGTTCATTAAAAGGGAGTTGATATGTTTTCATGGGCAGTTGATTGATTAATCGGGAAGACAAATAGCGGAACGCTATGGCGAGCGATAGCGGGTTAACGCTTTTCTTTTCATGGTTAATTATAGGTTATAAAACGTTGCTTATAAGGATATAAAATTAGCCTAATTTATATAAAAATTTAAATACTTCGAGAAGAAAATTCACTTTTCAGGAAAAAAAGCTGGATTTTATTGAGATATACTGGAAAGAGAAGCTGATCCTTACTGCTTGGCTGCTCTTTCGATAGTGGGAATTCCGGGAGATTAAAGGTTCGGAAAAAGACCGGCTGCAGCTAGACGCTTTTCTTAAGTTGCGGGCGAGACTATTTCCGGATGCAACATCGCATCTCCTCCTTTTTAAGACCAAAATAATGTGCTACCTCTTCCAGAATGCCGCCAGGCAGGAAGTTGATCTCTTCTTTCAGCGTCGTTATTATTTTATCCCTGCCATAAAAGCGGATCAACTCCTCCCATTCTTTTCCACTGCCGCGTTCAAGAATACGCTGGATAATCGTCCGGTAGCTCGCCTGCCAGTCTATCCGGTCATAATCCGCCTCCCAGAAAAACCGTTTCGGCAGATCCGGTCTCGGCCGGGCGAAGACCTGTTTCCGCTCAATCCGCGCGGCATCGTTTTCATAGCTTCCCTTTGATAAGTGATTATCCAGGGTATGATAATTGAACTGCGGGTAGCTTTGACAGAAAACCTTCAAATTAGAAAACATCTCGACCCTGCCAGAAGGATTCTTCCAGTGAACCAATACATATCGGGTAAGATAATAAAAATACCGATATTGAGCAATATTAACCCTTCTATTTGATTTTTAATCCCTTAAATCCGCCAGCCGCTGCAAATCATCGAGAAAATGGTTCGTAAATCGTCCAGCCAGGACGACAAACACAGGAAGCCCTGGCGTAAGCCGGGGTTTTTGTTTTGGAGCAGATGCCGAGCTCGCTCGTGTAGCTGCGGAAAAACAAAAACCGGGTGGTGCGAAGCACAGCGGGGCTTCCTGTGTTTAGTTTCACCCAAAAAGGATCACCGCAGTTAATCCAGTCATCCCGACCAAGGGTCCGACTAACCATTGGAACCGCCTCCTTTTCGGATCGCCGCAGGCAATCCAGTCTCATCATTCTATAACTGGGGAAATGTTCAGTTTTTTCTCAGAATTGGCGTGGATTTTTGTTCCATGAAGCTGTTTTCCCTTGTATTTATGCTACTCTTGTGCCTGCCGCGGCTGATACAGGCGCAAGAAAAGCAGCTGGAAGACTTCCTGATGCAGGGCAGGGCCAATAGCCCCCTGCTGCACGATTATGCCAACCAGGTGAAAAGTCTGGGTTGGGACAGCGCCAAGCTCAGGGCCGGATACGGGGTGCAGGTCGCCGCCAACAGCGATTTCATGTATGCCCCGGTGATCCATGGATGGGGCTATGATCCCGCCATCACCAACGGGCAGAATGTCAGCGCCTTAATGGTGGTAAGCAAGGAGGTCATCGGGAAAAATAACCTGCAAACAAGATTAAACAGCCTGATGCTTCAGCAAAAAGCGATTGAAGGGCAATCTCAGTTATCTGAACAGGCCCTGTTTCAGCAAATCACCGGCCAATATATTATTTGTTACAGCGATCAGCAGCAGCTGATATTGACAGAAGAGATCCTTTCCTTTTTACAAAAGGAGGATGATGTGCTCAGGAAGCTGACCCGGTCTTCGGTATTAAAACAAACCGATTATCTTACTTTTAAAGTTGCGCTGCAGCAACAAAGCCTGGCAAGAGAACAAACAAACATCCAACTGCACAATGATCTGGCCGCCCTGAATTATATGTGCGGCATCACGGATACGACATTCATTTTGCTGACTGCTCCCAAGCTGAAACCAACGGTTACGACTTCCTTTGATCAAAGCAGGTATGCGGCAAACTTCCGGATCGACAGCCTGAAAAATGCCAATAATGCGGAGCTCATCAATCTGAATTACAAGCCTAAAGTAAGCGTTTTTGCCGACGGGGGATATCAGTCCGCACTTCCGCGGGAGGCCTATAAAAATTGGGGCATAAGCGCGGGAGTAAATATTACCCTGCCGGTATATGACGGGCGCCAACGCAAAATGTCGCTGCTGCAGAACGATCTTGCCGAAGATACCCGGAAACAATCAAAGGAGTTTTTAAGAAAACAGTTTGAGCAGCAAAAAATGCAGCTGATGCAGCAGCTGACCGACTATCAAAACCTGACGGCTTCCGCAGAGAGACAGTTGAATTATACCCGGACACTCGTGGAGGCCGACAAAAAGCAATTGGGTACCGGAGATATACGCATGACAGATTACCTTTTGGCAGTACATAATTACCTGGATCTCCGGTTTTCACTGATCCAGTATGAAGCAGCAAAGCTTTCCATTCTCAATGCGCTAAATTACCTGATCCTGAAATGAAATATTGTATCCTACTCGGGCTTATCCTGCTTTCCGTCGCAGATTCAGGCTGTCACCAGACAGAACCGGATAACAATGCGGATAATGAAGAAAGCGCCGTGACACCTGTAACCATTACCCAGGCAGACACCGCCGTCTTAAAAGAGACCATAACGCTTAATGCCGTCTCTACCTTTCTTTTAAATACAGATGTCAAAGCAAATGTCAACGGCTACATTACCCGTTCTGCGATTCATAACGGGGAAAAGGTGCATCAGGGTCAGACTTTGTTTGTACTGGAAACCAGGGAAGCCCGCAGCATTGGCAACACCATCAACCAATTGGACTCCACTTTTAAATTTTCAGGAAACAACACCGTAAAAAGTCCCTCATCCGGGTACGTCATTATGCTGAATCATCAGCCGGGAGACTATGTGCAGGATGGTGAAGTCCTGGCAACTGTAGCCAACGAGCCAAGCTTTGGCTTCATGCTGAGCCTGCCTTATGAAGACCGGCAGCTGCTGCTGCATAATAAAAATGTGGTGATCCTGTTGCCGGACAGTACGCTGCTTCAGGGCACTGTCTTACAATGGATGCCGCAAATGGACAGCCTCATTCAGACACAACAGGTCTTTATAAAAACCCGTTCCCATAATACCATACCTGCCGGGTTAATAGCCCAGGCTATACTTGCCGGCAATGCAAGCAGCCATCCCTCATTACCCACAGCGGCTGTGTTATCCGACGAAAGCCAGCAGCATTTCTGGGTGATGAAGCTGCTCAGTGATTCCATGGCCGTCAAAATACCCATTCAAAAAGGGGTCGAAAGCGGCGGGCGTGTAGAAATTGTAGCTCCTGCTGTTCAGGCCACAGACCGCTTTGTCCTGCAGGGCGCATACGGATTGCCGGACACCGCGCAGGTCGCTATTCAACATTAGTGTTATGAAAAGGTCATTTTTCTACCATTATAAAAGCCCGATGCTGGTGCTGACGGGTATCATCCTTTTGGGCGGTGTATTGGCCTATACGCGGTTGCAAACCTCATTATTCCCTGAAATCACATTTCCGAAAATCAAAATTATCGCAGATGCCGGGCAGCAACCCGTGGATCAGATGGCCATTATGGTAACCCGGCCGTTGGAGAATGCCATTAAGCGGGTTCCGGGCCTGGTCAAGCTGAGAAGCACGACCAGCCGGGGCAGCTGTGAGATTTCGGCCTTCATGGATTGGCATGCAGATATCGACCTGAGCAAGCAGCAGATAGAATCCCGGATCAATGAGGTCCGAAACCAGTTACCGGCGGATATCCAAATCACGGTGGAAAAGATGAATCCTTCCATTCTGCCGGTGATCGGATATGCGCTGAACAGCAGCAAAAGAAGCGCTATTGAGCTGAAGCAGCTGGCACTTTACACGATCAAGCCATTCCTGTCCCAGGTTGCGGGAACCAGCGATATACAGGTCATCGGAGGGGCGGATAAGGAATATTGGGCCGTGCTGGATCAGGAAAAGATGAGCCGGCTCGGGCTCACTCCCGAAAGGGTCGCCCAATCGCTGAATAATACCAACTTTATACGCGCCAACGGCTACTTATCGGATTATCGGATGATGTATTTGACGATCACCGATGCGCAGCTGCATAACCTGGATCAGTTAAACAATACCGTTATCCGGAACGACGGGCAGAGAACGATTACCTTAAAAGACATAGCGGATGTCTCTATTCACCCGGCCAAACAATATGTAAGGGTGAATGCCAACGGAAAGGAAAGCATTTTGATTGGTGTGGTCAAACAGCCTGATGCCAACTTAATAGACCTGTCTGCCAGGATGGATCAAAAGCTGAAAGCGTTGAAGAAAATGCTGCCCGGTGATGTTATTATAAAGCCTTATTATGTACAGGCCGATTTTGTGAATGCCTCGGTGAAAAGCGTTACGGACTGTTTATGGATCGGCTTACTGCTGGCGGTAGCCGTGGCCGTGCTGTTTTTGCGATCCTGGAAAGCCAGCGCTACTATTTTAATGATCATACCGGTCACGCTGAGTCTGACCCTGCTGGCCTTATATCTTACCGGCCAGACCTTTAATATTATGACACTGGGTGCCATTGCAGCGGCCATAGGGTTGATTATCGATGATGCCATCGTGGTAGTGGAGCAAATACACCGGACCCATGAGGAGCATCCTCTGGAGCAACCCGGAGAGCTGGTGCGAAAAGCGCTGCATTACCTGTTAAAGGCTATGGTGGGTTCCTCACTCAGCACCATTGTGATTTTTATCCCTTTTATTTTAATGACCGGGGTGGCGGGCGCCTATTTTAGGGTGATGACAGACGCCATGATCCTTACGCTGGCATGCTCGTTCTTTGCTACCTGGATCCTGCTTCCGGTCATTTATCTCTCTTTTTCAAAAAGAAAAGAAGACAACAGGCCACCCCCGGCTGTACATGAAGTAAAAGAACGAAAATGGGTCGGTTATTTTATCCGGCGTCCGCTTTTTAGCTACCTGTTTATAGCGCTCTTGGTATTGCTGTCTGCTTTGATCATTCCCCGCCTGGATACAGGCTTTCTGCCGGAGATGGACGAAGGCAGCATCGTGCTGGATTATTCGTCCCCTCCCGGTACCACGCTGGAAGAAACTGACCGGATGCTGCGCGAAGTGGAAAGGATCATTGTAGCCGACTCCAACGTAGCAACTTATAGCCGTCGCACGGGAACGCAGATGGGTTTTTTCATCACAGAGCCCAACCGGGGAGACTATCTTATCCAGTTAAAGAAAAACAGGAAGGAAACTACCGAAGCGGTAATAAATGAATTAAGGCAGAAGATATCGGCCTCCCAGCCCGCGCTGGTAATCGATTTCGGACAGGTGATCGGTGATATGCTGGGCGATCTGATGAGCTCGGTGCAGCCTGTTGAAATAAAAATATTCGGACGGGACGAAACCGTTATCCGGCAATACGCCCGGAAAATTGCTGCCATCGTGGGCAAGATTGACGGAGCTGCGGATGTCTTTGACGGTATTACCATTGCCGGCCCCTCTGTCAGCATCCGGCCTGATTTTGCAAAGCTGGCAGCATATAATCTCAATCCGGCTGATTTTCAATACCAGATGCAGACCGCGCTGGAAGGGAATGTTGCCGGCTATCTTTTTGATCCTTTACAAATGACGCCTGTACGCCTGCTATACCGCAATAACGAACACCTGTCGGTCAGCGATATCCAAAACAGTACGGTTCAACTCCCCGGAGGACAACGGAAGCCTATCAGCGAATTTGCTAAGGTGCGCCTGATACCCGGAGCTGCCGAGCTGGAAAGAGAAGACCTGCAAAATATGGGTATTGTCAGTGCGCGGCTGGAAAACCGCGATCTGGGCAGCACCATGCGGGAAATACAAAAAGAAATTGCCGCTAAAGTTATGCTCCCGAAAGGATATACGATTAGTTATGGCGGTGCTTATGCGGAGCAGCAACAGTCTTTTAAGGAGCTGCTCCTGATCTTAACTTTATCCAGTCTGCTGGTTTTTTCCGTTATCTTGTTTTTGTTCCGCGATGTACGCGTGGCGCTCATCATCCTGCTGGTGTCCGTATTGGGGACTTCCGGAAGCTGCCTGTTGCTTTACCTGACACATACGGCTTTAAATGTAGGCAGTTACACCGGGCTGATCATGATAGTCGGGATTATCGGTGAAAATGCCATCTTTACCTATTGGCAGTTTTATAAATCGTTAGGCGGTAAAAGCAGGGAACAATCCCTGATCTACGCCATCAGTACGCGGCTAAGGCCAAAGCTGATGACTGCCTTGGGCGCAATTATTGCCCTGATGCCGCTGGCGCTGGGCATCGGCACCGGTGCGCAGCTGCATCAGCCGCTGGCCATTGCCGTTATCGGCGGGTTTTTAGCAGCCCTACCCTTATTATTGGTGGTATTGCCGACTTTACTAAATTTGATAAAGCCAAAGTCAGCCGACAAATGAAACTATTGATCATTGAAGATGAACAGGAACTGGCGCAAAGTATCCGGGAATACCTGCAAAAGGAGGACTACCGGTGTGAAATAGCTTTCACTGTCCAGGAAGGACGGGAAAAAATAGAATGTTTCGATTACGACTGTATCCTGCTTGATATTATGCTGCCCGGCGGTAGCGGATTGGATTTGCTGGAAGAGCTGAAAAAAGACAAGAAAATGGACGGCGTCATCATTATCTCTGCAAAAAACTCCCTGGAAGACAGGATATTCTCTTTAAAGTCAGGAGCAGACGATTACCTGGCCAAACCCTTCCATCTGGCTGAGCTGAGCGCAAGAGTACAATCGGTGATCCGGCGCAGACATTTGCAGGGCAGTAATGAAATTTTCTTTCATAACCTGACCATTGATGTGCCCGCAAAGACCGTAATTGTCGAAGGCAAAGAGATAAACCTCACCAAAACGGAATTCGACCTGTTGCTTTTTTTGGTGACAAATAAAGGCCGGGTTATTTCCAAAAATGCCATTGCCGAGCACCTTTCCGGACAGTCGGCTCTTTACTTCGATAATTACGATATTATTTATACGCATATAAAAAACCTGAAAAGAAAGCTGTTATCAATGGGGAGTCATATCAAGACAATTTATGGCTCTGGCTATAAGCTGTCAGATTGAAATGGCTGAATTCATAAAGAACGGGAATGAGATGAAGCTGTTAAACTATACATCAGTCCGGTACCTGTTGTTTACCGCATTAATATTTTTGATCAGCATCCCGGTTTTTTATGTGGTATTAAACCGGATCTTTATCCATGCAATAGACCGTGACCTCTACCAGCAGGCAGGCGAAATCCCGCTGCATCAGAATCATATCCGGTCAGAAAGCGATCTGGCGCTCTGGAAGACATTGGACAACGATCTGGAAATCATCCCCGCAGACAGCGTAAAATTCCTTGCCGGACCTTTCACCGAGCAAAGGACCGTTCCGGGAAAGGAGGGAAAGCAGGACTTTCGTATCCTGCAGAAAAAGATACATATGCTGGGTAAGGCATATGTGGTACAGATAAAATCTTCCCTGATAGAAAAGGAGGATCTGGTGCAGACGATCCTGCTCATCCAGCTAAGCTTGTTTTTCCTGATGTTGATCGGCGCGGTAGGAATAAATTATTTTATCAATAAAAAAGTATGGAGCCCTTTTTACAATACCCTGTTCTTCCTGAAAAATTTCGACCTGGAAAAAACCGCCATAGGAATGCCTGAAAACACTCCGATACAGGAGTTTCTCCAGCTAAACCATTCTGTCCATCAACTGGCTGTTGGCGTCCGCAATGCTTATTTATCACAAAAGGAATTTGCCGAAAATGCTTCGCATGAGCTACAGACACCGCTCGCCGTCTTAAGATCCAAGCTGGAATTATTGCTGCAGGAAAAGAGTTTATCCCAAAGCCAGAGTATGTTGATTGACGATATGTATAAAGTGATAGATCAACTGGAAATCCTAAATAATAATCTGCTTTTCTTAAGCAAAATGGAAAATAGCCAATTTGCTTTTAATGAACGATTTGATATAGGACAGGTCGCCGCCGAGGTGGCGGATGAATTATCCTTTATGATGGATGCAAAGTCACAGAAGCTAACTATGCACCATGACACGAACGTATCTAAATCAGGCAACAAAAGCCTCTTTAAGGTATTGATAACAAATTTGCTCAGAAATGCGATTCAGCATTCGGCGAAGGGGTCGATAATCAGCATTCAAATCACAGAAACCCACACGACGATCGCCAATCCCGGCGAACCATTGAATATCAACAAGGAAAGCATTTTCAACCGGTTTACAAAAGGGGAAAATCAAAGAGGGAACGGTCTCGGGCTGGCCATAGCTCAAAAAATTGCAACGCTCCATCATCTCCGGCTGGACTATGCCTATAGGGAAGGCCGGCATGAATTCCATATATCCGGCTGATTCCGTATTTCTGCTGCCCTCCTTCTGTCGTCAATGATATAAGCGGCCCTGTCGAACCTTCAGAATTTGTTCAAATTCACCAATTATCTATGCACAAAATTTCCGGATATGAAATATCTTGTTTTGTTGTGCATCCTGCTGGCCGGATATACCACACGGAGTCAATCCATGGACTCCCTGGCTTTCGGAAAAGACAGTATTCTGATATCGCAAAAGCCTTTGCGATTTACGTTTCGCCAGACCTTTATACCCGCAGGTCTTTTGGTTTCCGGCATTGCCACTACAGACAACGGCAGGGAATCGCTAAAAAACGAAATAGCCGAGGAGCGGAACGAGCATTTTTCTTCCTTCAGGACACATCTGGATAACTATATGCAATTTTCGCCCATTGCTGTCGCCTACGGCTTGGACGCTATCGGTATAAAGTCAAAAACAGATATGGCCAATCGCACCGTCATTTTGTTAAAGGGAGAAGCTTTGATGTATGGCGTCGTCACCCTGCTCAAAAATACCACGCATGAGTTGAGGCCGGACGGCACCAACCGCACCTCATTTCCTTCGGGACATACGGCACAGGCTTTTGCAGCGGCGACCTTTTTAAGCGAGGAATATAAGGACAGATTCAAGTGGATGCCCTATGCAGCTTATGGCCTGGCTTCAGGTGTGGGCGCCTTGCGACTGGCCAATAACAAGCATTATCTCTGTGATGTGCTGGTCGGCGCAGGAATCGGTATTTTATCGATGAAAATCGCTTACTGGACACATAAATACAAGTGGGGAAAGAAAAGAATGCCTTCGAAGATATACCATCTTACAAACGACACGTCATTTTCAAACCTAACCTACGATATGGCCCGGTAATCCGAATTTGCTGCGGGCTTCGGTGACCAACCTTATAAGTTGGCCACGGCCCAAGCTTATCGGCGACTCTTCCTTCAAGTCATGCGGTCAATGCATTTTTAGCATAAGCCAGACATTTCTTAACTTCCTGAACAGCATCAGAACCCTGAGGAATATCATATTCCAGCTCGATAGTGGCGGGGAATTTATACTTGTTGTCTTTCAGCAGATTGAGAATTTGCTTAATAGGCGTGTCCCCTTCCCCCCAGGGCATATTTTGTCCGCCGTTTGCTTTGGTCTTGCGGTCTTTTATGTGAAGCGAGGTAATGCGGTCGTGTTTGTTTTGGATCAATGCCAGCAAGCTTTCAGTTGTGTTGCTTCCCCCGGAAGCAATATAATGGCCGCAATCCAGATTCATTGTATTATAGGAAGACTGGCTCAATGCAGTATCCCATACGGTATCCGTAGCCTGCAAGTGTGCGTGATAACCTACATATAATTTATGCTTTTCCCCAAACTTGCCCAGTCGCTCGGATTGTGCAGGATCCTTGGGAAGCTCTACCGTTATCGCATCTGCTCCCAGCGCTTTGGCAGCACGCATAGCATAATCTATTTCCGCGTCTGTATTCTTAACGCCCAGGGCATTCGGTTTAAAGGCATAAATCCTTACACCGGCCTTATGAAACATTTTTCGTACTTCTTCAAATTTCTTCATACTTACAGAAGCCCGCCAGGCAGCTACCTTTTGGGGGTCAGAAGGCTTGCCGGCATAGTCTTCCACGGCGTCGCCCATCAGTTCCGTAGCACTAACCCCGCTGTCTACAATATATTTTAGTATTTGATTAATATCGCCGGGCATGCTTCGGTAGGAATATGTGATGACACCTATTTGCACGCCTGAAAATCTGGAATCAGGACGACCGGGCAGCAATAAAGCACCGGCACGGGCAGATGACCCTGCCGCCATCAAAGCCAATGAAGCCAGGGCACTTTTTTTCAGGAATTCGCGACGCGGAAGATCGGTTCCTCCGCTATTTTTTTGAGGCATAATGGTTTTTTTTAATGAATAAAGGGACATGATCTAATTCAATTGCCTATAAAACTACAAAAGTTTTTAACTAATTTTAGTATCCCTTTGTCCAATTATTACCTCCCCCTTGATCGCGCAACCAGTTATCCCGGCCAATACCCTTCACTTCCTGTAACCGGAAGCAAGGACTTTCGTCCGCTGCCAGTAAATTTTTTGCTTTCTATTGATATGTTTTCAATGCTTTTTTATCTCGCATTTCTTTCAAAATGTGCACCAGCCCGTTCATGTTCATTTCTAATCCGATCTTGGCATCTTTTGCAAAATTCTCGTTGATGATGCCAATAGGGCCGCGATAACCACTTTTGTATATTTTTTCCATAAGCCTGGCCTCCATATTCCCGGTTCCTACCGGAACCACGGTTGCCGGATAGCTATCTATAAGTCCCGTCAGGTTAATACACAGCAAATGGGGCATGATCTTAGGGAAGAATTGATCAAATCGTTGAATCTGGGTTTCCGAATGGCTGAAGTTATACACCATGCCGATATTCGGCTTCTTTAGGTAATCAATTATGGCCAGCTGGTTTTCAGGTTCGCCAAACCATCCCCCGTGATTATAAATGCCGATTTTGCAACCGATTTCCGCCGCCCTTTGGGCCAGATAAGCAACCGGTTTGGAAACGGCAACTACCTTTTCCTCCTGCGTCATGTCATCCAATCCGGGGATTCCGCCCACCATAACCCAAAGCTCGGTTTTTTCAGAATGCCTTTTTAAAAGATCGAATATCAAATTAATATTTGCATCGTGAGCAGGATCCGGACCCGTCACCAACCAAAACGCTTGCAGCTTAATCCGGTGCTTTTTTAAAGCATCCAGTTCAGCGTCAAAGCTTGGAATATGTTTTTCTCTCCAGTCATAAGCAAGCTTGGTAATACCCAGCTCATTTAACATCTGAGCCCGCTCTTCGGCGTTTCTTTCCTTAACATCAAAGGGAACAATACACCATGCCACCAGGTTGTCTTTGGCGTAAATATCCGGAGCTTTTTGAGGGCTTTGCGCTTTTACAGGATGAGCCATTAACCAAAAACAGATACCCATGATACCGCCTCCCCGGTAAAATATCTTTTTTGCCAGCGAGTTAAAAATATCTTTAGATTTCAGGCCAGGTACCGGAAAGAATCCGTCTGAATATTTTCTTTTCACGTTCGTTAATTTTAAATGAAAATAATACGGTCAGGTAAACAGCATACCCAACATTAAATTCGTGTAAACGCCCTCAGGTCACTTATCGGGTAACGCAAAGGCCACATAAGCATCTCCCAGCGGAGGACCCAGTTTTCCCCCACCCGTAGCGGCAATAACCACATATTGCTTTCCATTTACCGCATAGGTACTGGGAGTGGCAAATCCCCCGAAGGGAAGCTGCGCTTCCCAAAGTTCCTCTCCGGTATCCGCATCAAATGCCCGGAACTTCAGATCGCGGGTAGCTCCTACAAAGACCAGCCCGCCTTTCGTGGCAATACAGCCGCCAAAGTTCTCCGTTCCGGTACGGGAAATGCCTTTTTCCTTCAGCTCCTCATATTCACCCAGGGGTACCTTCCATTTTATCTTTCCGGTCGTCAGGTCCACCGCATTCAACGTACCCCAGGGAGGCTTGGTAGCCGGATATCCTTCTTTGTCCAGGAATTTAATATATCCCAGAGAACGGTAAACGGGTCTGGCGCTTTTATCCGACTTTGTCTTTTCGTCTTTTACATTCAGCAGGTAATTCACCAGCTGATCTAATTCGCCTCCCGCTATTTGCGGGAACGCTGGCATGGTCTTCCTGCCCTTGTGAATGATATTTTCGATATCGGGTCGTGCATAGGTTTTATCAAGAGAATTCAAATTCGGAATTCCGGTCTGACCTTGCCGATGCTCGCCGTGACAGTTTACACAGCCCGCTTTAAGATAAACCTTTCTGCCCGGAGGCTCTTTTACAGCCGTTTTGCTATCAGCGTTGATATCTCTCATTACAATATGCCATGCCAGCTCATTAGCCGTGACATACAAGGTATTCGTCTGCTGATCGTAGGCGCCCCCGCACCATTCCGCACCGCCATGGATGCCATAAAAAAGAATCCCTTTCTCTGAGGGCGGGACAAACCAGCCCGTCTCAGCCTGATCAAATATCTTTTTGGCGTAGTCGTGGGCTTCCGGCGTACGGTTTGTCAAATCATCTTCCGTCAGTATCTGCCGTGAGAAGGGGGAAGGCCATGTCACAAAAGGCTGTGTCGGATAGGCTATCTCCCCCGGCAGGGTCGATGATGGCGCCGGCCTTTCCTCAACTTTAGATAACAGCTTACCGTTAATCCGGTTAAATAAAAAAATATTCCCTGTTTTCGAAAGCTGCATGACGCCCGGAACGGTCTCGCCCTCTATTTTTAAATCCGACAATATCGGTGGGCAGGCCAGGTCGAGGTCCCATATGTCGTGATGGATGGCCTGATAATGCCAGATCCTTTTACCATTGCCGGCATTTAAAGCAATAATGGAGTTTCCAAATAACTGCTTACCCGCATTGTCGGGCCGGTAAAAATTATCACGGGGCTGACCTGTCGAGAAATATACGATACCGTTTTTATTGTCAACACAAAGCCCTCCCCAGACGGCAACGCCGGATCCGGTTCTCCAATAAGCCGTATCTCCCCATGTATCATAGCCCGCCTCACCCGGGTGAGGTATGGTATTAAATGTCCATTTCAAATTACCTGAATGAACGTCATAGGCATTTACATGTCCGGTTCCGCTGATTACCCCGACAATGACCAAATCCCGGAACAATACAGGAGCAGCAGGGGAAGTATTCACCTGTCCGTTTAAGGACCCGTCAAGCTTCACCCTGCCGCTTTCGCCAAAGGCCGTATCAGTCTTGCCTGTATGGACATCAACCGCATTGAGATAATTTCCCGAGGTATAAAATACTTTTTCTCCCGCTTTATCATAGGCTATTCCCCTGTTCACGCCGGTAAACTTTTCCTCTCCTACTGACGGGTTAAAGCGCCAAATCTCCTTTCCATCAGCCGCATTCAAAGCAATAAGTTCCTGAGAAGGGGTAGTGACATACATGTTCCCGTCAACAATCAGCGGCGTGCTTTCGACCCCTCCGGCCATGTTGCCGGAATGATAAATCCATGCCACTTTCAGGTTTTTGACATTTTTCTTATTGATCTGATCCAAAGCAGAATACTTCTGCTGACCGGCATTTCCTCCGGGGTAAGCCCAGTCTTCCTTCGCCTGCGGATCCGACGAAGGAGCATTACAGCCAAAATATAACATAGTCAGGACAAAAATCAAAGGCGAGCGGGCTGCTGTCTTTCTCATATCAGTTTATTTATGCTCTTTAGTGCTTTACTTCCATCCGGGATTTTGCACAATATTGGGATTTTTATCGATAACTGCCTGGGCAATGGGCCACAGATAGTATTTTTCCTGAAACACACGCTTATTAATATAGGTTCTTTCATAGAACTCATCGTCATTAAGCGATTTCCCTTTATTAATGTTCAACCCGTACATGGTTAGGTTATCCGTGGAATCGGCGATTTTCCAACGCTTCGTATCAAAATAGCGATGGGTTTCAAAAGCAAGCTCAATACGTCTTTCATGATGAATTCTCTCTCTCATTTCCGCTTTGCTTAACGAGGCAGGAAGCGGGGGCAAGCCGGACCGTTCCCTTATAGCATTGATATACTTATATACATCTGCCACAGGACCCTGGGCTTCGTTGAGGGCTTCGGCATAATTTAAATACTGTTCAGCCAATCGAAAATATATCCAGGTTTTTAAAACAAACTTTCCATCGACGATGCTGACGTTATTTTCGTTCATGAATTTTTTTAACAGGTAACCGTTAATGGTATATAATTCGGCGCCCCCATTGGACTTTCCATCTTTTCCGCTAAACCAAAATTCCAGCCTTTTACCTCTCCACATGGCCCCACAGAAATTAACGGTAGCATAAAACCGGGGTTCCCTGTTCACATACATGTTCCTTGTTCCTTTAAGATAATGTCCTTGAGGATCATCAGCGCCGGCATATCCCGATTCCTCATATCCGGATTTGGGATCAATGATCGGCGTACCATCCGGATGATAGCCTGTTATCGGGGTAGCGCCATCAGCCATCTGATACGCATCAACGAGATTCTGCAGTGGGCAGTAACCGCTCCAGCCGCCTTCGCTATTCGGCGCTGCGCACATCTCCTGATGGGAGAATACGCCGATATTACGGGCGAAAAGGACCTCCGGATTATAATTGTTAATGAAAATATCCTGATAATTTTTTACCGGATCGTTTCCGGGAGCATGATAAAGTTTATAGCCTGCGCTTTCACATTGCGTGATGCATGCTTTGGCGGCATCGGCCGCCGCCTGCCACCTTTCCGCGTCATAATCCGGAAAAAGCTTTACGCCGTCATTATCTGCAAAGCCGGCGTAATCCGGGTTGCCGTTCCACAAGGGACTGGCCATATATAGCAATGCTCTCGACTTAAGCGCAAGCGCTGCAGCCCGGGTACCTTTTCCCAGATTATCCTCGTTTACGTTCATAGGGAGCAACAGCGCCGCAGTATCGCATCTTTTAACCACATAATCAATGCAATCTTCTAACGTAGCCCGTTTAATTAAAGAAAAATCATTATCAGGTTGAAAGGAGTTTGTCAGCAGCGGAACGGGACCGTAAAGCCGGATCATCCAAAAATAGAAGAATGCTTTTAGAAAATTGGCTTCGCCGATCATGATGGATTTGGATTTTTCATCCATGGGCGTCGTTCCGATATTTTCGGTAAACAAGTTCAACCTTCGGATAGCCTGATAACCCACATCCCAATGGCTATTGGGCACATCATTTGGACCCCATGAGCCATAATTGATATGATCGGCAAACCGATTTTTCCAACTTAACTGCATGTTATCGGAAGCTCCTACAAATGGATCTCTTCCGTCAAGCTCAGCGAAGTTAGCTTCATTAGGCAGGTAGTTATAGGTTCCCTTTAAAAAGCGTTCTGCATATTCCGGATTGGAAAAGACCTCCTTGATCGTCATATTTTCATCAGGAGCCATATCAAGATATTTCTTGCAGGATGAAAACATTGTCAGACCAAGAACAAGAATACCGGACAGGTATAAGTATTTTTTCATGCTGGATTATTTTTAGTTATTTAAAATCAACTTGCAGACCGAAGTTAAAAGTCCGCATCAAGGGATATCCTCCTATGCCGTCGTTGGATTCCGGATTGATAAAATGAAGCTTATCCCAGGTATATAAATTTTGGCTGTTTATAAAAACGCGAAGTGTTTTCATACCGATATGGTCAGATACGGTACCGGGTAAAGTGTAGCCTATTTCTACATTTTTTAACCTGATATAGCCGGCATCCTTTAAATAAACCGTGCTTTCCCTAAAATTGTTGGTATTAATATCTCCTGCAGTGACAGGGTATCTTGCATTTTCCTTATTGTCTTCCGTCCACCGGTTATCATAGTATTCCCTTAAAATATTATAAGAACCCTGCCCTTTCAAGAAAGGCCATATGGAGGGGCCTGTCAGATACAGGCTGGTATTGGCTGCTCCGTTAAAGAACAGGCTGAGATCAAAACCCTTATAGGAAATGGTGCCGCCGAAGCCGTACATGATTTCGGGAGTTCGGGGATAACCTATGGGCTGTATATCATAACCATTTATGATATTGTCGCCATTGATATCCTTGTATTTTATGTCACCGGGAATTACACCAGATTGAAAAGTCTGCTCCGGGCTTTTATCAATCTCCTGCTGATCAGAAAAGAATCCCTGGCTGATCAACCCCCATGGCTGATCGATAGGATGTCCTATTTCCGAAAGATAGGGGTATTTGGGCTGGGGCTCGTCATTTTCAAGGACCGTATTATGAGCATAGGTAAAATCTGCCCTGAAGGAATAATAAAAGCCGCCGGAAGTGGAATTCTTAACCTCAAGATTTCCATCTAATCCTATATTTTTTACCCTTCCCAGATTGCCGTACGGAATAGATGAGGGGTTAAATCCGGCTTCGTAGGGAATAGTTCTTCTTTGTAAAAGGATACCGGTTCTAAGCTCATGGAATGCATCTGCCTGAAGCGATATCTTTCCATTCAGCATTTCCATGTCTACTCCCACATTGGCCTTAGTAGCCGTTTCCCAGGTGATATTCGGAGTACCTATTTTCATTTCGTCAATTCCCGGTTTCACGTTTGTCTGCGCCGAGCCAAAAGCATAGGTTTGCGCTGTACGGGCATTGACCGTCGTCAGGTATAAAAACCGCTCCCCTCCTATCTGATCGTTACCGACTTTCCCGTAGGAGCCTCTGAGCTTTAGCTCGTTGACCAGACTACCCTCTTTCCAAAAGTTTTCATTGGACAAAACCCAACCGGCAGAGATCGATGGGAAAAAGCCAAAGCGCTGTCCCGGGGGAAAGTTTTCGGATCCGTTATAACCCATATCGAGTTCAACCAGATATTTATCATTATAGCTGTATGTAGCCCTGGCAGCAACGCCGAGTCTTCTGTATGGCAGATTAGCGATGGAGCTTCCCGCTTCAAGATCAACATAGTCTCTCTGGTTAAAAAGCACCATTCCTGTTATTCCGTGCACGCCAAAAGTACGGTTATAGTTAGCCTGTAGCTCACTATAGATGGCCCTGTTCGACCAGCCATGGATCCTGTAGCCCAATGGCTGCTCTTCTCTGTATACAATATACTGGTCCTCGCCCGTCTCCTCATCTTTTCCGACAAAGCGCTTCACCTCAAATTGCTTGATCCTGTCTACATCGCTCGTTGAATTGTAATCATAGGCAAATTTTCCATTCAAAGAGAGGCCTTTGGTAACGGTATTGGAAAGATCCCAATTTGCAGAAAAGGTTCCCTGGATGCTGCTGAGGTCGTGCGTAGAATAACCCGCCTGGGTGGCAAGTCCCCAGGGATTGTTTCCGATCTGGGTAGAGGACGCTCCGGGCGATCCATCCGGGTTTAAAATCGGGTTGGAAAGCGGAGGAGTTACCCGCAGGGCATTCAAGAGCGCGTCTGCCCCTGTGGCGCCGTAATTGGCCTTTCTGATGATACCTCCCAGGCCTAAACTTAAAACCAGTTCTCTGGTTACATTAATATCAATGTTTGAGCGAAAATTATATCTTCTCATCCGTTCATTGGTACTGTAATTATTATCGGGATCGTTTTTCCAGATTCCGGATTGGTCTGTAAACCCGACATTGGTATAGTACCTTGCAACCTGGTTACCTCCTGTAACGCTCAGATTATTTATACTCTGATAGGTATGTTTCCGCATAATAGCATCCGTCCAGTCGACATCCGGGTAAAGGTAGGGGTCGGATCCGTCGTTGAATTTCTGAAGTTCTTCTTCACTCCAGCGGGGAGGAAGATTGCCCAGCTTAAGCGCTTCATTCATAAGAGAAGCATACTCAAAAGAATTAATATACTTGGGCAACCGGGTTGGCGTTAAAACTGCTGTTTCAGTACGAAAGACAACATTCGGCCGGCCTTCCTTTCCTCTTTTGGTCTTGATGAGTATAACCCCGTTCGCTCCTTTGACGCCATATACAGCCGTTGCCGAAGCGTCCTTTAAAATGGTAACGCTCTCAATGGCCTGGGCATTTATTAAATTCATGTCGCGTTCGACGCCATCTACCAGCACCAACGGCGCACGGTCGCTCCATGTACCAAAACCCCGGATATAGACCTGGGCAGCATCCGCCCCCGGTTCAGCACTGGGCTGGCGGGTAACGATACCCGGCAACTTACCCCCTAACGCATTTGATAACGAAGGAGAGGCAGACCGTTCAAGTTCCTTGACCGGGATGGACGCTATTGATCCGGTAACAGAGACTTTCTTCTGGGTACCGAAACCCACAATTGTTACCTCATCCAGCTTGGCCTGCTCTTCGTCAAAGACCAAATGGAATACGCGGTTTCTTTGATTACCTGCGGGGGCCTCAAAGGTTTTATAGCCCATAAATCTTATCTGCAATGTATCTGCAGCATTTCCGATCTCCAATAAGAACGTTCCGTCCACATTAGCCGCAGCCCCCTTGCTGGTTCCCTTAATGGATACGGTTGCACCCGGAAGCGGCTCATCATCTTTACCTTCGATGGTTCCGTGGAGAATGTGCTGGGCTCGTGCCGGCAGAACCGCCAGGGTGAATATCAGCAATATAGATGAAGTTAAAACCTGCGTCCCCATTCCCATGAAATACATTCTGACGGTACGGCGTCCAGAACCGGTTGATGAACGGTTTTTTTTCATAAAATTGTTTTAAAAGTTTTTCATTACCCTTGGTTTATAAGTAATAGGAATAAAATAGTAAGTCATAATGGTTAAAAGCCACAGGCTTCCAATCCGTCTCCGATTTAATTCATGCCCTTTGGAAAATTGTATTCTTTTTTCCACGTATCTTCCATGTTCGGATACTGCTTTCCACAGGCAATGTAGTCCTCCATCATCCTTCTCATGACGGGATCCAATGTTTTCAGGTACTCCGGGGTCAAAAGAGACCGGTTTAATAAATAGAAATGCCATGTCGGCGGATATTGGGAACTGTGATATCCCATGTGCAATGTCCTTCTGGGCACCTTCATTTTTTCAGTATATCCGCGGTGGATCAGATTGTTATTGTAAAGAACCGCCTGCCCGGCCTTTAGGGATACCGGAATTCCTCCCGGCATTTCCACGCCTGCAGGGGCATAATGCCTGGACCCATGAAAAGCCGCATTTTCCGCCGGGGTATTGGGTCTGTTATGACTGCCTGGCACGATCCACAACGAATTTTCCTCTACCAGGGGCAGATTGATCTGTACGCTGTTATGGAAACGTTTAGGAGAGAAAAGCCAGTCTTCGATTTCATCCTCCGGGATTTGAATAACATCCCTGTGCCAACCCAAAGAATATTCGGTTCCGACATTCGCCGCAAAAATGGAGGCATTGTTGACGATCAGATCGGGACCTATCAGCGCCTCTACCGTTTTTAAGATTACCGGATGATAAAATGCCCGGTGGAGGGATTCGGTTCCGGGTTTGGTCAGCAAATGAAAGTAGTACTGTTTGGCTTCCTTGCCGAAATCCTTGATCTCGTCTCCCAGATGCTGGAAGGAAGAGCTATGGGTGCCGGCATCATCAGCCCGGACATCGGGACTGATCAATTCATCCATAAGCGCTCTGAAATGCTGTATTTCGGCATCTCGTAAAACGTCAATAATAATATAGCCGTCTTTCTCAAATCTTTCTTTGTGGGTATGGCTCATAGCATTTGACTTTTATTTTAAATAATAGAAATTACATTTCCGGTTTGCGCCGACCTGATCCCGGCTTCGAGTACTTTAAGGCCCTGAATTCCGTCGGTGAAATTGGGCGAGATCATTTCGTCTTCTTTTAAAGAAGTAAGAAAGTCGGCCATGGCGTGCACAAAAGTGTGTTCATAGCCTATAATATGGCCTTCAGGCCACCAATGATCCATATATTTATGGGATTCTGCAGTAGCGAGAATCGTCTTAAAGCCTTTTGTATCCTGATCGTCCTCAGCGGAGTAATACCGGAGTTCGTTCATTCGTTCCAGGTCAAAAGTGATTGCCCCGCTGCTGCCGTATATTTCAAAGCTGAGCCTGTTTTTCCTGCCCATCGCAAAGCGCGTCGCCTCAAAGGAGCCCATAGCCCCGTTTTCAAATCGCACCATCATGAGGGCTGCATCTTCTACGGTGACTTTTCCGCTTTCAATACTCTTTGCCCGAACTTTCAGATTATGGGAAGTAGCTTCTTCCGCAAGCGGTCGCTCAGTGATAAAATGTCCGGTTAGTGCAGAAACAGCAGTTATTTTACCGATCAGATATAAAGCCATATCCACACAATGGGAGTTAAGGTCCCATTGGGGACCGGACTGTGCAAATTCCTGCTGCAATTGCCAGGTAAGCGGAAAATTCGGATCCATAACCCAATCTTGCTGATAGCAACACCTCCAGTGATAGATCTGTCCTATTTTTTTTGTGTCTATGAGCTTTTTGGCCAGGCTGATAGCCGGGACCCTGCGGTAATTATGATTTAAAAAATGATGAACCCGGTTCTGTTCACAGGCCTCCAGCATTTCTTCCGCCTGTGCCGAGCTCATGGCCAGAGGCTTTTCGCAAAATACATGTTTCCCGTTCTTGGCTGCGGCAATGGCAATATCATAATGTAAGTGCTGGGGAGCGGCGATGTCAATCACGTCAATATCCGGCCGCTCAACCATTTTTCTCCAACTGGTCTCTGTTTCCTGCCATCCCCATTTTCTGGCGAACTCGTTCAATGCCGCTTCATTTCTTCCGCAAACCGCTTTTAAAACCGGCTTAAAGGGCAGATCAAAGAAAAGCGGGGCCTTCTTCCATCCGTTTGAATGAGCCCTGCCCATGAATTTATAGCCTACTATGCCTATGCTTAATTCTTTCATTTTACTGAGGATTTGGCATGCGTTATTCTTCTTAATTCTTCAAGGCTCTCCCGTATCACTGCTAACTCCCTGCCTTCATAGTCCGGATGCAGCATATCTATTTCCACCGCTAAAAACCCCTGGTAATCGTGTTTCTGCAAAATATCATGAAGCTTTTCATTTTCAATAAGGCCCCGGCCGGTAGGAACGCAGGCAAAATAACACCACTTGTCTGCCGGGAATCCCTCCACGGGCCGCAGATCTTTAATATGGGTAGCCAGTACATAGGGCGCCAGTTTTTCCATGGCCAGGACCGGGTCGTCCATGACCCGGAGAAAATTTCCGGAATCGAAGTTGACGCCCAGATAGGGAGAATCTACATCCTTTAAAAGCTGCAGGATCTCGTCGGCATTATAATCAATATGGTTTTCAATAGCCAATTTGATATTATAGGCCTCCGCTACCTTGACCGCCTTTTTAAACATCTCCGAAAGCTTCTCCAACTGAGGGCCATGCGGCTCAAAACGGAAAAGCAGGCTGCTGCCCGTTACCCTCATGACAGGCGCTCCGATAAGCGAAGCATGTTCAATATGAGCGATCATTTCGTCAAAAGCCTTTTCGCTTCTCCCCCCTTCCAACCCGTCAGGATGCCCCCAGGCGTATACCCTGTCCAGATTCAACTGATCCAGCTTTCGTTTTACCGCCCCCAGATAACCCGTCCCGAAATCAGGGATAAAACAAGACTCCAGAGAGACGCCCTCAATATTCAATTCTTCCAGACCCGCTAAAAAAGATTCAAAGGTCAACAGCGTGTCGGGGGATTTTTGTTCCGGATACACTTCCCCGAAAAGCCGGTGATAGCAATAACTGTCGATTCCGATCTTCATTATAAAAGTTTTATAGTTAACGTTGACTATTAAGAGCAAACAAAAACGACTTTTTCAACGATCCATTGATTGGTCCCCAGTTCTACAGAGGATGTCAGCAGCATACAAAAAAACCATAAATAAGAACAATGGCGCCAGGCAAGCCCTGATCATTTCTTTATTGGAACCCCCCAGAGCAATACGTTCGGACCTCGGAAACTCCTGTCCGATCAACAGTACTCCATAAAGCAGCGTAAGCGGAATCATGGCGACAACAGCCGTTATTAAGGAATAGTCATCGTTAACTATTTTTCAGCAAAAAAACATCCTCACCCCCCGTTGGCAAACCTGCGTTCAACCGGGACAGTATCATTTAAATAAAAACAATCAAAATAGTAAACGTTAACTATCTTTGCTCTCAAAAGTAATTCTTTTTTTATCCCAAACAAATTTTTTCCATTTTTTCTCAAGGCCGCCATGAAAAAAAATCATAAAAGAGTAGGAATAAAGGATATCGCGAAACAAGCCGGCGTATCTGTAGGACCCGTTGATAAGATTCTTAATAACCGCGGAGGGGTATCGCAAAAAACCAAAGAAAAAATCCTTAAGGCGATTAAAGATCTGAACTATAAGCCCAATATCTTAGCCAGCAGATTAAAGTCTACCAAAAGCTATACGATCGCTGTGCTGATGCCAAAGCCGTCTAAAGAAATCCCCTATTGGTATCAGCATAAAATAGGCTTTAAAGCAGTTCAGGAGGAATTAGATCCTTACGGATTTAATTTGGAGGTATTTTATTTTAGTCAAAACAGCGAATCATCCTTTAATACACAAACAGCCAAAATATTAAAAGAAGACCTGGACGGCATCTTTATGGTTCCCGTATTCGAAGAAAAAACAATCAAGTTCCTACAGGAATGTAAAAAAAAGAAAATTCCGGTCATCTTCTTTGACAGCACTTTTCCGGGTCTGGATAACCTTTCCTTTATTGGTCAGGATGCAAGAGATAGCGGATTCATAGCAGCAGATCTGTTGAACAGGTGTATTTCGGATAACGGCGCGCTGTTAACTGTAACGATAAGTAAGAAAGATGACAACCATGTTCAATTTGCAAAAAGAAAGGAAGGATTCAAAAGGTTTTTTGAACAACATGAGCGAAGGCTGATATGCTACGAAAACAATACACCGGATGAAGTCGATGTTCAAGCGGAGCTGAGAAACATACTGATCAAAAACAAAGACATAGAAGGCATCTTCGTAACCAACGGGGTCGCCAAGGTAGCCGCCGCCCTTGACGAATTGCATTCCAATACAAAACACAGACTGCTGGGGTACGATTTGATCAAAGAAAATGTGGACCTTTTAAATAACGGCACGATCGACTTTCTCATTTCTCAGCAGCCTCATTTACAATCTTATCAGGGGATAAAATATTTCTATGACCATCTTATCCTAAAGCAAAACGTAAACAAAGAGCACTTTTTACCGGTCACTATTGTGATGAAGTCGACGTTAAAATATCAAACTTTCTCTCCTTAGTACCTGCCTTTAACGTAACGCACCGTTTTCTTTGCTTTCTTTTTTCCCGATTTTGATTTCATGAAGAAAGCTTTGACCGGCTAATCGTCGTCACCGGTATTTTTCAGCGCCGATAATAAAGCAAACGCCCCTTTTACGACAATCGATGAGTCCGCTATTTGCCGGGTTCCCGGCAGCTCTACCTGAAGATAGCCGTTATCTTCTGTTCCGGTCTGCACGGGGATCATCTGAAAGCGGTATGACGCATCCTTCTCCTTTACAAAAATGTATTGTTTCCCTTCGGAACGCACGACGGCCGCTTCCGGCAATACATCCGACAGGGCATTTTCCCGGTTGATATGAGCCTGGACGTAAGCACCCGGCAGGAGACGGAGGTTCGGGTCTTCCGGCATCGCATGTAAGACGACCGAACGGTCGGGACCTATTTCTCTGCCGATAAGCGTTATTTTTGCTTTATGCTCCGCCTGGCTTCCGGAAAGTCTGAAACGTACCCGCTGACCCGGCTGAACCGAATTTATATCTTTTTCATAGATGGTCAGATCAATATGGACATTCCGGATATTGTCGATCTCCAGCAGCTCCTGCTGCGGGTCCATATATTTTCCCCGGTTGCCCGCAATCCGGGTAACATAACCGTTATCCGGGGCTACAATATCTACCGAGGACCGGATATTATCCGGCTTGAGGGTCTCTGCGGGAATGCCCAGCATATTGAGCTTCTGGGCCAGGGCCTTTACAGATGCCTCCAGCGATTCATAATCGCTCCTCGCCTTCTGGTACGACTTCCCCGCCGCCACATCGGCCTGATACAATTCTTTTTGACGGTTATATTCCTGCCGGGCATAATCCAGCACGCTTTTATTCTTCAGATAGCTCTCCTGCAGATCCACATATTCAGGATTCTCCAGTCTTGCCAATAAGCTGCCTTTCTTTACATAATCTCCTTCCAATACATTGATCTTCCGGATAAAGCCGCCATACGGGAACGTCACGGATATCCTGCTTTGCGGCGGCACATCCACCATGCCGCTTACCGGCAAAACGTCATTCAGCTTCCGCTGTTCCATATTTCCCAGCTGAATGCCGGCATTGCGGAATTGGTCCGGTGTAAGCGAAACAATAGTCAGGCTGTCCTCCGCTGCCGTTACTACACTTCGCTCCTCCGGCGCCTGCTTTTCTCCGGACGGCTTACAACCGTACATCGCCAGAAGTCCGGAAAGGACCATACCCAGCATTATCCCGAAAAAGATTTTATTTCTCATTTCAATATGCTTTTTATGTTTGATATTTATTGAATGCCGGCCAGATATTCCAACTGAATCACAGCCAGGTTATATTGTTGAACAATATCTATATAATCATGCTGGGCGCCCATCGCCTGCTTCAGATTCTGAATGTATTCCACATAACCGATTTCACCGCTTTTATAGCCGGCCTGGGCATTGATCAGGATCAGCTGCGCCTGTGGCAAGGCATTTTCCCGGTAATACCGAATGCTTTGACGGTATTTTTTGTAGGCTTCAAAGGCCCCTGCAAAAGTGCCTTCAAGACGCTTCAGATAAAGCTGTCCGCTGGTCTGCGCCCGGTCTACGGCAATTTTCGCCGCTTTTACGCGCTGCGCCTGCGGGCGCGGCCACAATGGGATAGACAGCCCGGCGCTGAACACGCTATAACGTTGATCGGTCATGCCTTTAAAGGTCTGACTGCTGACGCCCAGGGTAACATCGGGCATCAACAAGGATTGTTGTACTTTCTTTTCCGCCTCCTGCACCTTTATCTGTTGCTGCAGATATTTCAACTGCGGGTTACGGCTGAGCGCCGTGCTGTCTGTCTGTTGGAGGGTTAAAGGCCGGGGCAGCAGCGTATCCGATACGATGGAAACCTGCTGGTCTGTATTCAGCAAGCTTTGCAGATTGGACCGGGCGGCGCGGATATCGGCTTCGTTCTGCCGGATCAGCATCTGCAGCTGCATTACCTGCGAGCTTGCATTGGCCTGCTCCAGACGATTGGTTTCGCCGGTTTTGTACCGCAACGCTGCCGCATGCAGAAAATCGGCATAAATGCTATCCTGCCGTAACAACAGGCGGTGGCGCTGCAGCAGCCAGGCAAGCCGGTACCATCCTGTTTTTACATCCCGCGCCAGCTCATTTTGGATGAGCGTCCTCCCCAGGCGGCTTCCTGTCAGCTGCGCAATTCCCAACCGGGAACGGCGAACGTACACAGTTGGGAAAGCAAATCTTTGGGACAGGCCGATCTCATTGTCATCGACGACGGGTTCGTTCAGCTTTCCCCAGCTTCCCGTCAGCTCCGTTTTGCCGGGATCAAAGGCCGTCTTTTTTAATGCCGCGTTGTATTGAATATCGAGATCGGCGTTTTTTACAGCCAGGTTTTGCCGTTGGGCCAGGTCCAGGGATTGCTCCAGCGTCAGATGCAATACGGTATCCTGTCCGATCACGGACTGCGCAGATAACTTCCCGGGAACGAACAGCGAAAAACCTGCCGTCAACCCGATAAATAAGACCGGGGCTTTTTTAAACTTCGCTTTAAAACCCATCTTTTCAAACAGGATATACAAGACCGGCAATACCACCAAGGTCAGCAGTGTAGAAGTAATCAATCCGCCGATGACCACCGTCGCCAACGGGCGTTGCACCTCAGCGCCTGCAGTGGTGGAAACGGCCATCGGCAGGAACCCCAGGGAAGCTACCGTTGCCGTCATGAGCACCGGCCGCAGCCGCAGCCGGGTACCGCTTAAGACCCGCTCATAAATATCCGTTACCCCCACTTTTTTCAGCTGATTAAACTCACTCACCAATACGATGCCGTTCAGCACAGCCACACCAAACAGGGCGATAAAGCCGACACCGGCTGAAATACTAAAGGACATGCCTCTCACCCATAAGGATATGACGCCGCCGATGGCCGCCAGCGGGACAGCGGTAAAAATGAGCAGCCCTTGCTTGAAAGAGCCAAAGGCAAAAAACAACAAAATGAAAATAAGCAGCAAAGCGGCCGGCAATGCGACGGACAGCCGCTTTTGGGCATTGACCAGGTTTTCAAATTGTCCCCCGTAAGTCACGGTGTATCCGGGTGGCCATTTAAGCTGTGCATCCATTTTGCGGCGGATCTCATTGACGATGCTTTGCACATCCCGGTTGCGAACGTTGAATCCGACCGTGATCCGCCGCCGTGTTTCATCCCGCTGGATCTGATTCGGACCGTCTTTGATACTGATGACAGCCACCTGATTCAGCGGCACCTGTCCCCCGCCGGGCAAGAGCGCGAAGAGGTTATCAAAATCGGCCGGGGACTTGCGGTAAGCGCTGTCCAGCCTCACTACGAGGTCGAACCGCCGCTCGCCTTCGAATACCAGACCTGCCGACTGACCGGCAAAAGCTGTTTGCACGGTGTTGTTCAGGTCTGCTATATTCAAACCGTATTGGGCTATCCGTGCCCGGTCGAAATGCACCACAATTTGCGGCAGACCCGTGATCTGCTCCACATATACGTCCGTTGCCCCGTCTACCGTCCTCACGATATCGCCGGCTTCTTCTGCAAGATCAGCCAGGCGGTCCAGCTGATCGCCGTAGATCTTAAGCACCACATCCTGCTTGGCGCCGGTCATCAGCTCGTTAAAGCGCATCTGAATGGGTTGCTGGAAGCTGAAGCTAACCCCCGGTAATACAGACAAGGCCCTGCTCATCGTATCGGCGAGCTTTTCCCTACTACCGGCGGTTACCCATTCATCTCTACTTTTTAGCAACACGATCAGATCGCATGCTTCAACAGGCATCGGGTCGGTTGGGATCTCCGAAGAGCCGATCTTGCCTACCACTTCCTTTACTTCCGGAAATTGCGTTAGTAAAATGCGGGCTGCTTTGTCGCTGGCATTTATTGTCTCTGTCAATGCGCTTCCGGGAAGCAAACGCATTTCCACGGCGAAATCCCCTTCATCCAATTGGGGGATGAATTCTCCTCCCATACGTGAAAAGATAAAGGCGGATATGCCGAATGCGCCGGCGGCAATGCCCAGAACCAACCATCTTCGTCGTAATGCCCACCGGATGACCGGGTCGTATGTCTTTTGCAACCTTCCCATAAGCCGGTCCGAAAGATTCCGCTTATGAGCCGTACGCCGGGGCAGCACAATGGTCGCCATCATGGGGACGTAGGTGACCGAAAGGAGCAATGCTCCGAGGATAGCAAAAGCCACCGTTTCCGCCATAGGACGAAACATCTTTCCTTCTATACCGGTCAACGCCAGGATAGGCAGATATACGATAAGGATAATGATCTGGCCGAAAGCCGCCGAGCTCATCATCTTACCGGCAGACGCATAGACCTGCTCGTTCATTTGCGCCGTGTCGAGCCGGGCAACACCGGCATGACGACCTTTGCTTTGCAATATCCTGTGCATGACTGCCTCGACGATGATCACAGCGCCGTCTACAATCAGGCCGAAATCCAGCGCGCCAAGGCTCATCAGGTTGCCGGAAACGCCGAAAATGTTCATCATACCCAATGCAAAGAGCATGGCCAGCGGGATAACGGAAGCCACCAGCAATCCGCTTCGTAAATTGCCCAAAAACAGCACCAGCACAAAGATCACGATCAGGGCGCCTTCCGTCAGGTTCCGACTGACCGTGTGGATGGCCCTCCCCACCAGGGCGCTGCGATCCAGGAAGGGCTCTATCGTTACCCCTTCCGGCAACGTCTTTTCGATCCGGGCCACCTTCTCCTTTACGTTGCCGATCACCCGGTTCGAGTTCCCGCCTTTAAGCATCAGGACAATACCGCCCACCACTTCCCCGTTTCCGTTGCGCGTCATGGCGCCGTACCGCACGGCATGACCCAGCCTTACGTCGGCTACATCGCGGATCAATACCGGTACGCCTGAGGGGTTGACCTTGAGTACAATTTTTCCGATGTCCGGCAGGCTGTCTATCCGTCCTTCCGTCCGGATAAAATAGGCATTGGGGCCTTTCTCAATGTAAGCGCCCCCCGTATTCTGGTTATTTTCTTTCAAGGCGGCGAAAAGATCGGCGATGGTGATATCGGCCGCCCTTAATCTCTGCGGATCTATCGCGATCTCGTATTGTTTTAAAAAGCCTCCGAAGCTGCTTACATCGGCAACACCCGGAGTACCTAACAATTGTCGCCGTACGATCCAGTCTTCGATCGTGCGCAACTGCATCGGGGTATATCTATCCTCGTATCCCTTTTCAGGACGAACGATGTACTGGTAAATCTCACCCAGACCGGTAGTGACGGGAGCCATCGCAGGCGTACCCGCCCCTTCCGGTATCTGCTCTTTTGCCGCGCCCAGCCGTTCCTGTACCTGCTGCCGCGCCCAGTAAATATTCCTGCCATCCTCAAAAACGATGGTTACCACCGACAAGCCAAAGCGGGAAATGGAACGGATCTCTTTTACGTCCGGGATAGTCGCCATGCTGATCTCTACCGGATAGGTAATAAACTGCTCTACTTCCTGGGCAGCGAGGGAAGGGCTGGAAGTGATCACCTGGACCTGGTTGTTCGTAATATCCGGTACGGCGTCTATAGGCAACCGGCTCAGTGAATAAATGCCCCAGATGATCAACCCCAGGGTAAATAAGCCGATGATCAGCTTATTTTCGATGGAAAACCTGATAATTCTGTTTAGCATAGCTGTTCAAATAAGCTATCCAATGAATAATCAATCCGGTAACCGCCGGGATCAAATAGATGCAGACCATAAGGACAATCCACAATGACCCTTGACCAAAGAAAGACTTTTGGCAGGCCTGCCGCCATAACCCTGACCATGCGGCTTACCGGATGAACATGACCTTGGTCATATCATCAGATAAAAAAGAAATAATTGTTGAAAACAGACATACACACTGCATTCGTGTGCAGGGAAGAAAAACTAAGAAAGCAGCTGGGGAGGTTGCCAGATCGGAAGAACGACGTCAATGTAATTTCCCTCCAGGTATGCGGTATAAGCAGAAGGGTGATTCGGAGGAGAAAGATGGGCTTTCGATGAAGCTTTTACAACAGTGTGCACCACGCAGCAGGCGCAGTAGCAAAACGGGCTGCAGCTGTCAGGGCGGTCCTGATGAGGGTCGGAAGCCGCACTGCTCACCGTCTCCACCCTTTTCCCCGAGGCAAATGAGTCTGCACACGGCACCAGGTGGAGCGCCATGATAACCATGATCATAAAAAGGGAGACCATTTGCTTCATCGCCATGCAAATATAGCATTTTCTAAAGCTGCGGACTCCGGCCGGAAAAAATTTATAAACCAGTACAAAAAAGCCACGAGCTATAAATATGCCTTCTGTTATCTTATCAGATTATACCCCTGTAAATAAAAACCGCCTGTAAACAATAGCCAAAAATGGCTATTGCCCCGCTCAGGGGGGAGGAGGAATTTTGTGCAATTGAATCTGATCAACCATGTTACCCATGAAAAAGTTCATCTTTCTGTTAATGATATCCGGCTTTCCGGCCTGTACCATGGCGCAGGAGACCAACCCCTGCGGAATGCGCTGGAGCGAAATGCTGTCCGCCATTCACAACAATGAGGGGGGAGTGATGTATGCCGTGCAGTATTCCAAATGTACCGCCGCAGGCGTCTGTGGCTGGCCGAAGGTAGCGCTGCAGCATACTTTCCCTTATAATGCAAGGATCAGCCTGCGGCTCCGCGGACTTACCTGCGACGGCAATACCAACACCGCCGGCTTTAACACCGCCGGAGATGAAATATCTCCCAACTCCCGGTATGTCGACCAGGGCAACTGGCATACCTTCAAACAGGTAACCGAGGTAGTGCGGGTGGAAGTCAGCTACGAGAAGGATGGGGACCGGTACGAAATTATTTATGACAAAGACCGGGGCATTAATAAAACCACGATCAACGGAAAAAGTATCGCCGACTACAATGCAGAGAAAACGCGAAAGCAGGAAGCAGACAAGGCTTCCTTAACCGGGAACGGCAATAAGACATCCCGCACGACCAGTTCCGCAACAACAAAGACCACAACTTACAACGGAAATGCCAATGCGGCTAAAAAAAGCAGCTCCACAGATTCCTATTATAATCCCGTACCGCTTACGCAGGCCCAGCAGTACTCAGTCTGGCTGCAGCAATACAGCAATAACCTGATCCGGGAACAGCAAATAGCCAGTGAACAGTACAGCAAAGCCCAGGACGCCGTTCAAAGCGCTTTTGCGGGCAATGTTTCTACCCGGCAGGGACTTCAGAACCTGCAGCAAAGCATGGGCAGCCTGGCCCAAAGTCAGGATATGAGCACCGCTTCCGGCCGTACGCGCGCTGTGGCTTACGGCGTGGAAAGCCTGGCTGCGGGTATCGGAAGCCTGCTGGTAAAAGAACATGATTACGAGGCGGAAGCAAGAGCGGCGCAAAGAATGCGGGAAGCAAGAGCGGCCGCACAGGAGCGATCTGACGAAGAAAAAGAGAAAATCACCGGTGAGATCAATAACTATATTTCAGGCGATCTGATATGGCTGTTGGCCAAGGCAGCTCAATCGGCTGAAAAAATTCTGCTATTCAACAGCATCAATACCAGAAGCATGAGAAAGGCAGAAGTGGATAATGCAGGGATCTATGACCGGATATCTGTAGGGTACGGAACGGACACGCTTGTTGATTTCCAAACGGGAATGCCCCGGAAGCTCTGGAACAGATTCGACGCCTTGAACCCTGAGCTGTCCTCTGCCTTTGTAAGCGACCCCAATGGCAGCGACTTTCACCTTTTTGATAAGAAGATGCATACACGAGCGCTGAAAGGAAAGTATGGAGAGTACCAAAAAAATTATTACCGGGGAATTACGGCTTTGTTTTTTAATGATAAGCATTTCAAAATCAAAAAAAGCGGACCTCTGGCGCTTAGCTGGCTGCAAAAGGCGGCGAACGATAAATATCCGGGTAACACGGGTAACGCCCTGGATGCCATGGGCGAAATCTATTATGATTCGGCCATGAGATCGGGAAATATGCAGGCACTTCAGCAGGCATTCGAACTTTTTTCCCAAAGTATCGCCAAAGAACCTTCCAGAAAAACATATCATAATCTTTTCCTTGCAGGCTATAAGCTGATAACGGCCGATAGCATCAATGACAAAGAAAAATACTTCGAAAGGTGCAGGGCCGTATTTTATCCAACCCTGAAGCATCTCGCTAACAATAATGCCGGCCTCCTGGGCAGACAGGCTGCCGATTTTGTTAAACAGAAGGATTATGCGGCGGCGCTGCGGCTATACCGCATACTTATAGATACCAATTATGTCTCTCCGAAAAACAATGAATTTGCGCTTTCCCAGGCATATATGGGACTGGGAAACTGTTATGCGAACGGGTGGGGAGTGGAGAGGGATACCGGCGCTGCCGTCGGCTATTATTACAAGGGCATGGAGAAGGGAGCGTACCTGGCTGCAGACGCTATAGAAAAAATAAGAGACCCGCAGGCTTACGCCGAAAAGCACGCTTTGAACCATCTGTACTATCAAAATATTCCCGCACGACTTAGTAAGCTTTTGGATTCCTGCGCAACGGAAAAAGTAATTGACGAAATACAACTGACAGCATCAGGAAGCTATATTACGCAGGCAGGGGGAATAATTTTGTCGGACCGTATTCCTGAGAAGTTCGCCACTGCGGTATCAGAAGCCGGTAATCCAAAACAAATCTACCTCTCTCCCGATAGTAAAGCATGGGCCGTTCTCCATGGAAAAAACTATTATAATACGGAAGGTCTTCCGGCAACGCTGCTTAATAAGATGGGAGAATATTATCGCGACGGAAAGGAAATCAGACACATCGCCTTATCGGAAGACGGGGCATGGGTGATGCTGAGCGGAAAAAACGGATGCTGGTGGAACGGAATTCCGTCAGCTATGGCAAATGCGCTGAATAAGCTGAACGAACGAAGTTCCCGTATTGATTATATCACCTTTCAGCCCGGCGGCGGATGGCTGATTATATATGATAGCTACGGGTACTGGCATGGCGGCATCAGCGATCAGGTAATACAAAAAGTAGATGAATACAATACAAAGAAACGTACCATTCACTATATTGTATTCAGCAGCAGGGACAGCTTCCTGATCAACTGATACTGACGGGAGGATGGAGACACCCATTTCCTGATAGTTTCCCGACAGACCGATTTTCAGCCGCACAGGGCCATTGCCCTTGCTAATCCGACCCTTGTGTCTTGACGATCTTGTTATAGATGCCGAATAGCAGGAAAGGGGCTGCCCATTGCCCGACAAAGAGGGCGGTATGGCTTTTATGCATACATTTGAAAGCAAAGGCAATTCCCATGCTCGCCACTGCGGACCACAGGAAGATATCCGACGGCAGTTTGGCGGTTTGCTGCTCGATAGCTTTGGCCATCATTCCTTCTGAGTGTTTCTCTGACATGACTGCGTTATTTAGGGTTTAAAATCATTCCGCTGCTGAGGAATAGCTGCTGACAAATAATGGTCAAACGATGTTCCAGAAGACGGGCTTCCCCTTTATAGTTCCGGATTTTTCCGTTAGTCCCTCATAATGAGCATACAGATACCGTTATTTCGGCAGACAGCATATTCCGGGCGCGTCAAACGCCGGCATTTGTTTCCCCCACCCTGTGGAAAAAAAACCCGATACCTTTATGATCGCCACCCGGACCGCATCTAAAAAAGGTTCGCTGAAAAACCACCATCCCCGGACTCCATTCCGGCCTCATCATTCATATTTATCCCCTTTTTATTGTATGTGAGCAACTTATGCAGTCAAAAGGTCCTAAATAACATACCCTTACAACAGCGTCCATCGGCAGCTTCCGGCTGGCTTGGGAACGGCTTCTCCGAGGAAAGCCCCCTTTCCTCTATGATTTTAAGCCGTTACGTTATAACTTCGCACCCGTATTTTCCACCCAAACTACGGACCAGCCCTTAACCATTAAAATGGACATGACCATGGAGGCACCCACCAATGATGTATTACAGCTGTTTAATAACTTAGTCGGCATTCGTTTTCAGCTGTACAACAGCCTCTTTACCGCCCTCCCCTTTCACCGCGTGGAAAAAACCGGCGTGCTGTTATCCCTGTTCCTGCTGCATTGTGAAGAAGGCTATCAGAAGAAAAAAAGCCCGGTTGATATTATCGATTCTTTTCTCAGTCAATATACGGACTACCAGGGCGAACGGGAGCAGCGGGACCTCCTTTTCCGCTTTATTCAATACTCGGAGCGGCAGGTAGTGCTGTTCGACGCTCTTGAAGACGCCGCCTTCCGGGAGATCCACGACATGCAGGGGCCGGGCACCATCACCCACCTGCAGTCCGAAGCCTCCGAAACGGAGCAGGCCCGTGAAAAGCTGGCCGCCAAGCTCAACGATTTTGCCGTAAGGCTGGTGCTGACCGCCCACCCTACCCAGTTTTACCCGGGCGAGGTGCTGGGCATCATCCACGATCTTTCCCAGGCCCTTATCCAGGGCAATACCCCCCTGGTAAACACCTACCTCCGGCAGCTGGGAAAAACGCCTTTCCTGAAAAAGAAAAAGCCTACTCCCTATGACGAGGCCGTAAGCCTCATTTGGTATCTGGAAAATGTATTTTACCAGGCTGCCGGACAGGTGGCGGCGCGGGTAAGAAAACAGCTCCCCGACGCTTTCAACGAAGACCATGCCCTGATCCGGATGGGCTTCTGGCCCGGCGGCGACCGCGACGGAAATCCTTTTGTGAATGCAGAAATCACCCAACAGGTGGCCGGAGAGCTGCAAAAGGCTGTCCTCCGGTGCTATTATGCCGACGTAAAGCACCTGAAACGCAGACTTACCTTCAAAGGTGTCGAAAATGTGCTGGGGTCGCTTGAGGACGACCTGTACCGGCATCTGTTTATCCCGGGGCACAAAACCACCCTCACCCCGCAGATGATCCTCGACAGCCTGAACCAGATAAGGCATACCCTCGTGGAGCAGCACAACAGCCTGTTTGTCCATCTGGTGGAAAATCTCATCGGGAGGGTACAGCTGTTTGGTCTGTTCTTTGCCTCGCTCGATATACGGCAGGACAGCTCGGCACATAAAGGCCTGCTGGAAGCCATTGCCAGGCATACCGATGTGCTGCCGGATAATTACTCCGGTCTCTCCGAAGAGGAAAAGATAAACATACTGCTCGGTCTCCGTACCACCCTCGATCCCGAAAAGCTGGACGGCGATATTCACAAGGATACCCTGAAATCCATTCAGACCATGCAGGCCATCCAGCGGCAAAACGGGGAAGCCGGTTGTCACCGGTATATCATCAGCCACAGCACCACGGCGCTTGATATTATGGAGGTATACGGCCTGTTCCTGATGAGCGGCTGGCAACCCGAAGATATTACGGTGGACATTGTCCCCCTGTTCGAGACGGTAGACGATCTGCGTCATGCCGCCGGCGTAATGCGGATACTGTATGAAAACAAAATCTACCGGCAGCATCTTGAGCGGAGGAATCATACCCAGACCATCATGCTGGGCTTCTCCGACGGTACCAAGGACGGCGGCTATCTCATGGCCAACTGGAGTATCTATAAGGCCAAAGAGCAGCTGACCGCCCTCTCCAGGGAATACAACGTCGACGTGATCTTTTTCGACGGCCGCGGCGGCCCTCCCGCACGCGGCGGCGGCAAGACGCACCAGTTCTACGCCTCTATGGGCAGAAATATCTCCAACAAGGAAATACAGCTTACCGTGCAGGGCCAGACGGTCACTTCCAACTTCGGCACCATTGATACGGCTCAGTTCAACATTGAGCAGCTGCTGCATGCAGGCATCCGGACGGAATTCCTGAAGCCCAGCGATACGCCGCTGATGACCGAAGAGTCTGCCAGCCTGCTCGACGAGCTCGCCGGAGAAAGCTATGAGGCTTTCAACCGGCTCAAAAATGATCCTTCTTTCCTGGAATATCTCAGCTTTGCCAGCCCGCTGCGTTATTACGGCGCTACCAATATCGGCAGCCGGCCTTCCAAGCGGAATGCCACCGCAAAGCTGAACCTGGACGACCTGAGGGCCGTACCTTATGTCGGCGCATGGAGCCAGCTGAAGCAGAATGTGCCGGGATATTACGGGGTGGGGACCGCGCTGAAAGCCATGGAAAAGGCCGGAAAATGGGAGCAGCTGCGCGACCTGTACCGGCATTCCCTCTTCTTCAGGACACTGCTGGACAACTGCGAGATGTCCATGAAAAAAAGCTTCTTCCCCCTGACGGCTTACCTGGCAGAACATCCCCAGTTCGGCGAGGTCTGGAAGATGATCCATGATGAGTTTGAGCTGACCCGGAAATACCTGCTGCTGCTCTCGGGCAATTCGGAGCTGATGGAGCGCTATCCGGTGGACAAGCTGTCTATACAGATGCGGGAAAGGATCGTGCTGCCGCTGGTGACGATCCAGCAATATGCGCTCGCCAAGATCCGGGAGATGGAAACGCAGCAGGAAAATCAGGCCCCTGCCCTGCAAACCGGCAACGGCGACAAGGAAGCATACGAAAAACTGATCATCCGCTGCTCTTTCGGCATTATCAATGCCGGGAGAAACTCGGCGTAATGAAAAGACGGGAAAACGATGAATGACGCTTCTTATACCGAACGTGACCTCGCCGTTATATGGCACCCTTACACCCAAATGCAGACGGCCCTTCCGCCCGTCGCCATGGTGAGCGGAAAGGATGCCCTGCTTTACGATGATACGGGACAGGCCTATATCGATGCGGTTTCCAGCTGGTGGGTGAGCATTCACGGTCACGGCAACGCCTATATTGCAGAAAAGATAGCCGCTCAGGCAGGCATCCTGGAGCATTGCATCTTTGCCGGCTTCACCCATCCTCCTGCCGTTATACTGGCAGAGAGGCTGCTTGGCGTGCTGCCGGATAACCAGCGCAAGATTTTTTATTCGGACAACGGCTCAACGGCCGTGGAGGTAGCGCTGAAGATGTCCATTCAGTACTGGCACAACCAGGGCATACGGAAAAACAAGTTCATCGCCTTCAAGCATGCTTATCACGGCGATACTTTCGGCGCCATGAGCGTAAGCGGACGCAGCATATTTACCCGGGTATTCGACGATTACCTGTTTGATGTCGTATTCCTGGACCTTCCCACACCGGAAAATATCACCGTGCTCTGCGAACAGATCGCCGGCCTGTCTGCGGAGGCCTGCGCCTTTATCTTCGAGCCGCTGGTGCTGGGATCTGGCGGCATGCTGATGTATACGCCGGAAATGCTCGGCATGCTGATGCAGGTGTGCCGCCAGCACGACATTCTTACCATCGCAGACGAGGTCATGACCGGCTTTGGCCGTACGGGAAAGAACTTTGCGCTGGAATACTGCTCCGGGAAGCCGGATATCATATGTCTTTCCAAGGGGCTCAGCGGAGGCACCCTGGCATTCGGCGTCACTACCTGCACCCAGGATATTTACGATGTCTTCCTGTCTGACGACAAGCTGAAGACCCTCTTTCACGGGCATTCGTTTACCGCCAACCCCGTAGCCTGTGCGGCTGCGCTGGCCAGCCTGGACCTCTTTACCGCATCCGGCTGCCAGGATAACATCCGGCGTATCACGGAAGCGCACCAACGTTTTTCCGAACGGCTGAAAGGCCACCGCAAGATCAAAAACCTGCGTCAGCAGGGCACTATCATTGCTTTTGAGATCGTTACCCCCGAGGCAGACGCCTATACCAACAGCATGCGGGACCGGCTTTACAAATTCTTCCTGGACCGGAAGATCATCCTGCGTCCGCTGGGCAACACCCTTTATATCATGCCCCCTTATACCATTACCGACGCCCAGCTGGAAACGGTCTATTCGGCCATTATGGAACTGATCGCCCAATCCTGAGTCCGTCCGCCGGCGCTGCTTGCCTGCTCAGCGTTCGCAAACCTGCTTCAGCTTGTTCAGTCCCGTTTCCACGGCAGGACCGAACAGACGGTCAGCCATGGATACCCAGAACCGCCACCAGGGCCGCCATCCCGCATCCGCAAAAACCGTCCAGCGTATACGCGACCCCGTGCCGCCGGGAACGGCCCGCACATTGAACTGTCCTTTCAGCGGAGGCAGGCCGGTCACTTCCATACGGTACTCCAGCAGGCTGTCCGGCCGGCTGCCCGTAATGGTGTAGCTGCCCCCGCCCGACTGCCCGCGGCCTGTCCACGAATAGCGGGCCCCCACCCCATGTGTAAGCGGGGAAAAATGCAGCTGCACCCCCGCGGTATCCCGGCACCAGGGATTCCAGGCAGGATAACCCTTTAATTCGTTGAGCGCTGCAAATACTTCGCGGGGTTCCGCTTCGACATAGGCCGCGCGTTCTATCCGGACCGTACGCGGCAGGATCAGGGAGATAAGCGCCAGCAATATCACCAGGCTGACTATGCCGAATAAGAATAGCTTTAAGATGCGGGGCATGACGGAGGTTCTAATTTGATGATTGGGGGATTTGATAATTTGGTGATGAAATAATCAGCACATTGTCAAATCTTCATTTTTCATGAGATTCCGGAGCGAGTCCTGGATGACGATACCGTTCGCCTTTCACCTTTTACCTTTCGCCTTTTACCTTCCATCACTCCCACCGGAACACCCGGGAGGCCGCCAGATAGGCCGCGACACCCCAGGCCACCAGCACCAGCAGATCCCAAGGCACATTCCACAGGTGTACGCCCTCAAAGGCTACCTTCCGCAAGGCGTCATTGAGATAAGTAAGGGGTAATATCCGGCACAGGGGCTGCAGCCACCCGGGGAACACATCTATGGGGAAAAAGGTACCGGCCAGCAAAAACTGCGGCATGGTCACGATATTGGCAATCGGCGGAATGGTGCTTTCATTACGGGCAATGCCGCTCACGATAAAGCCAAATCCCATAAAAATGATCAGCCCGAATGCAGAAAGCAGTAACAGCTCCAGCACGGTTTCCAGCCCGTGCACCAGCGTGTACTCAAAAAAGAAATATCCTACTGCGATCAGAAAAAGCGCGCCCAGCAGCTGGAAGATAAGCCGGGCCACGGCTTCACCCAGCAGGATGTTGAACCGCCGCACCGGCGTCGCAAAGAACCGCTTCAGCACCAGCGTCTGCCGGAGACTGAAAAATAGAAAAGCCGTACCGAATACCCCGGTGCTCAACAGGGAAAAACCCAGCATGCCCGGCAGGATAAAATCGATCTGCCGGTACCGCCGGCCCGGGATCCGGGTGGTTTGGATCGTTGCCACCGTAGGCCTGTCCCGGAAAAGGCGGGCGTCCGCCGTATGGACGATATCGCGGAGGATCACTTCAAATATGCGGATATTGTCGCCGCTGGCCGAAGACGACCTGACATGAACAGTATAACGGGGAACCCCGTCTTCTTTTCCCGCAGGCATGATATTCAGCACAGCGGTAAGATGTCCCTTCTGCAGGTCTTCCTGCATTTCTTCTTCCGGCGCAGTGACCAGCTTTATGGTCTTTATCCGGCTCAAGGCCGCATAGATAGCATTGGCCGTATCGCAGTCTTTACCCACGCCTATCCGCAGGCTGATCGTATTGCCGCCGATAAATCCGAAAACCAGCACGAAGATGAGGGGAAAGGCCAGGGTGAAGACAACCGCAGAAGGACTGCGCAGGATAGCGATAAAACTGGCTTTTATAATGGCTTTCAGCGCACTGACCTGACTGTAACCCCTGTCCATTTTGTATTGTTGGTTGCGCAAAGATAACCAATCCGGGGAAAGAACATACCCGTTATCCCGGCGCTTACCGTATGATGATGGTGTAAGGAAGCCTGGCCTGGATGCCGCCTGAGGACCGGGTGGCCGTCTCCAGCTGCTGGAATATACGGTAGTTGTCGCTGCCCAGCGCCTCTTTCAGCATGATGGTCTTCCGGCTGCCGCTTACCCGGCGCAGCAGCTGCTGCAGGGAGGTATTCGTCTCGGGATACTCGTGCAGCGAATAGCCCGAAATACCCGCCATTCGCGCTGCGCAGGCGATCGCGTCATTCAGTCCGCCGAGCCGGTCCACCAGGCCGATACGCTGTGCTGCCCGCCCGCTCCAGACCCTTCCCTGGGCAATGCTGTCCACCACCGACTCCGGGAGGTGACGCCCGTCGGCCACTCGATGTTTGAAAGTAGCGTAGACGCTGTCGATCGACTGCTGTATAAACTGTTTTTCGGCTTCTGTAAGGGGACGGCTCATCGTACCCGCATCGGCGTACTGAGCTGTCTTCACACCATCGAAGGTGACTCCCAGCTTATCGTTGAAAAAAGTCTGGAGGTTGGGAACGATGCCAAAAACGCCGATCGAACCCGTAAGGGTATTCGGTTCGGCAAAAATGCTGTCGGCCATACAAGAGATGTAATAGCCGCCGGATGCGGCATAGTCGCCCATGGACACCACCACCGGCTTGTCTTTTTTTACCAGCTGCAGCTCCCGCCATATCTCATCGGCCGCCAACGCGCTTCCGCCGGGGGAATTCACCCGCAGCACCACAGCCTTTACTGAAGAGTCGCTCCACAGCTTATGGATAAGGTGGATATATTTTTCTGATGCGATGCGGACATCCTCCCCGTCCCCTTTCCCGTCGCCGGTAATGATATCGCCCTGCGCATAGAGCACCGCCACCTTTTGGTCTGCCGCTCCCGATGCGGCAGTATTGCCCACGGCCTGCTCATAACGCGTAAGAGATACAAAACGCAGACGCTCCGAGGGGGAGAAACCGACCCGTTCCCGCAGGGCGCTCATTACCTCATCGTGGTACTTAAGGCCATCCACCAGCTTGTAACGGAGGGCGTCCCCGGCATTGCGGATCATTCCTTCGTTGGCATACCGGAATAACGTTGCCGTATCTACGTTGCGGCGCCAGGCTATGCCTTCCAGGAAATGCGCGTACAGATCGCCCAGATAGGCGGAGGCCTGGAGCCGGTTTTCATCCGACATCCGGGTAAGACGCAGCGGCTCCGTTGCGCTTTTGAACTTTCCGTTGTAGAATACCTGCGGCTGTATCTCCAGCCGGTCCAGGGCTCCCTTTACATAGATCGTCTGCATGGAAAAGCCCCGGAAATCGAGCATGCCCTGGGGGTTCAGAAATATCTTGTCCGCCATCACGGCGATATAATAGGCCGGCTGATCGATGATATCCCCGTAGGCGTAAATGAATTTTCCGGATTGTTTGAAATCCAGCAGGGCTTTGCGCAGCGCCTCTGTGGTGCCCCAGCCGTTCGGGTTTTCCCCCAGCTTCAGATAGATGCCTTTTATATGATCATCGGATGCCGCCTTGCCGATCAGCGTAACGACATCATGCAGTCCGTTTGCCGTGATGCTGGTCTGCTGCAAAACGGCATTCAGCGGATCAATACGCTTCTGCTCCATCAGCGGTTCACTGAGGTCCACCGTCAGGATCGTATTCTGACGCAGGGTTATCTCTTCGGAAGGGTTCACCATGCCGCCCACTACGGCCGTCAAAATAAAAAAGACAATCACACAGAGCACAACAAAGGCCAGCAAAGCAGCCAGAAACATCTTAATAAAACTCTTCATAAGCGGATCCTCGCCAGGTATTTTTCTCAAAAATACAGTTAATTACTACTTTTGCCCTGCAGCAGATCCATGAATACAGTATTTTTACTTATCGGTGGCAATATCGAAGATCGCTATAAGCATCTGGGTAAAGCCGTAGAGCTCATCAGCCAGCAGATCGGCAAGATAGAGAACGTTTCCGCCGTTTATGAAACGGCCGCCTGGGGCATACAGGAGCAGGCCGACTACCTGAACCAGGCCATCCAGGTCAACACCTACCTGACCCCTCAGGAGCTGATGAAGGCCGCCCGCTCCATCGAGACCAATATGGGCAGGGAGCGCCGGGTAGTCTGGGGGCCGCGCATCATCGACGTGGACATCCTGTTTTACAACCAGGAGGTGATACAGGAAGAAAAGCTTTTTATCCCCCATCCGCACCTGCATGAAAGACGTTTTGTGCTGACGCCGCTGGAAGAGATTGCGCCGGACCTGCAGCATCCCGTGCTGAAAAAAACCATCCGCGAGCTGCTGGACGCCTGTCCCGACCCCCTGTGGGTCCGCAAGTTCTCCTACGGAGCCGCTGTGGGGGGATGACCGCAACGGCGGGATAACCACAGGCATGCAATACCGGCATATCACCATAGAAGGTAATATCGGGGCAGGAAAAACCACCCTGGCCCGCATGCTGGCCGAACGGTTCAGCGGCAGGCTGATCCTCGAAGAATTTGCCGACAATCCCTTTCTTCCGCGTTTTTACCGGCATCCGGACCGCTATGCCTTCCCGCTGGAGCTCTTTTTTCTGGCCGAACGGTACAAGCAGCTGAAAGCGGTTATGCAGGAAGGCGACCTCTTCCCGCAAAAGATATTTTCCGATTATCTTTTCGAGAAATCCCTGCTTTTTGCCCGGCTCAACCTGCAGGAAGACGAGCTTCGCCTCTACCAGCGCCTTTTTGATATCATCCGTCCCCAGCTGCCCGAGCCCGACCTCCTGATCTATCTCCACGCCCCTGTAGAACAGCTGCAGCGGAACATCCGCCGGCGAAACAGGAGCTATGAGCAGCAGATATCCGATGCCTACCTGCTGCGGATACAGGAGATGTACTTTCAATACATGCGCGGGCATTCGCTTCCCGCGCTGATCATCGATACTACGGCAGCCGACTTCGAGCACCAGCCCCGGCAGTTTGGCCGGATCCTGGACGCCCTCGAAGAGCATTATAAACCCGGGGAGCATTATCTGGTCTTATAATGGATAATATAGCTATATTGTAAACGCTTTATCCTTACCTATGAGGCCGAAATATCTACCCGCATTTCTCATCGCCCTGCTGGGGCTGGGCATGATCGCATTTTCAATTCCCGGTCCCGCCCCGCTCAAAGAGCGGCTCCAACAGGCCCTGGATACCTGGCGGAGCGACTATCCCCAGGAAAAGGTGTATCTCCATTTCGACAAGGATTATTACAGCAGCGGGGAAGTGATCTGGTTCAAGGCCTACGTGACGCGCGACCAGGCGCCCACGGACTACAGCACCAACCTGTATGTGGAGCTGATCGATAAAAAGGGAAAAATACTGCAGCGCAATACCCTCCCGGTTCTCCTCGGAGGCGCCTGGGGTGATTTTGAGCTGCCGCAGGACCTGCCCCAGGGCAATTACCGGGTGCGCGCCTACACCGCCTGGATGCTGAATTTCGATCCTGCTTTTCTTTTTGAAAAGGACCTGCATGTCTATAATCCCGCCGAAACGAGACCGGAAACGGCACGACCGGGCGGCACCGCGCCTGCACAGGAAGCGCCGGCCGACAGCAGCGCCTTCTCCGTCCAGTTTTTTCCGGAAGGGGGCAACCTGGTAAACGGCGTACAAAGCACGGTGGCCTTCAAGGCCATCGGAACGGACGGGCATGCGATAGCCGTGTCCGGGAGCATTGCGGATGAGCAGGGCAACCGGATCACCGGGTTCTCCAGCCTGCACGACGGCATGGGTACCTTTGAGCTGACGCCGGCGGCCGGTCACCGCTATTTTGCCACCGCCCTCAGCGCCGGAAGCACCGCATCCCGTTCCTTTCCCCTTCCCGCAGCGCAACCTTCGGGGGTGGTATTGCATACAGTCCGCACCCCGGCCAATCCGGGGCGGGTGTTTTTCCGGCTGTCGCCCTCACCGGGTCTGCCGGCAGCCGAGCAGCAGCTTGTGCTGGCAGCGCAGTTCCAGGGACACCTGGTGTATTGCGCCCCCATCGATTTCCAGGCCGGCCTCTCCGGCGGCATGATCCCCGTGGACGGACTGCCCAGCGGCATACTGCAGATCACCCTGTTCCGTGCCGACGGCATGCCCCTCGCGGAGCGGCTGGTCTTTGTGCGGAACAACGACGAGCTGCCGATGCGGCTGACCACGCAGGAGCTCAACCTGGGCGCTCGCGGGAAAAGCAGCTTCAGGCTGGAAGTGACCGACAGCCTGCAGGGACATTTTTCGGTATCGGTGACCGATGCCGATCAGGTCAGCCATACGCGATACGCCGGCAATATCCTGTCCGGGCTGCTGCTGACCGCCGACCTGAAAGGCTATATCGAAAACCCGGGCTGGTATTTTCAAAACGATAACGACTCCACCAACCAGGCGCTGGACCTGGTGATGCTCACCAACGGATGGCGGCGCTTTACCTGGCCGGAGCTGCTGGGCAACCGCTACCCCCGCATCCAATATCCGGCGGAGAGAAACCTGCTTTCGGTCAACGGGAAGGCCACGGAAAGAAAGAAGCCGCTGGAGCACGGCAAAATAGAAATGTTCCTGAAATCCCCTACCGACTCCGTTACCTACTTTATCAATGTCCCGGTGGATCAGGGAAGCTTTGCCGTTCCCGGGCTTGTCTTTCACGATACCGCTTTCCTGTATTACAAGGGAGCCGATTCCCTGAAGAAAAACCGCATCGTGGATGTAGCCATGCAGCCCCATTTTACCCGCAAGCTCTCCTACATAAAGCTGCTGCATGCCATCTATCCACGGTTTACCCCGCCGCCGGCTCCGGAGCTGAGCAATTATCTCGATCTTTCCCGGCAACGCAATGATATCAGCAACCTCATCAGCAAGCGTTCGGTACTGCTCAAGGAGGTGAAGGTAAAGGCGCACCGCCTCCCGCCCGAGAAGAAGATAGAAGACCGCTATACCAGCGGCATGTTCAAAAGTGACAATGCCTATACGTTTGATATGACCAAGGAGATACCCAGCTACTCCAGCATTTTCCAGTTTCTCCAGGGCAGGGTGGCAGGGCTGATGGTGTCTGGCGATATCTTTTCCAATCCTTCGGTACGGTGGCGGGGCGGAACACCGGCGTTTTATCTCGATGAGGCGCCTGTGGACGCCTCTACGCTGGCCACCGTTCCTGTTCCGGACGTCGCTTTGATAAAGGTATTCCGTCCGCCGTTCATGGGCGGCTTCGGCGGGGGAAGCGGCGCCATCGCCGTGTATACCCGCCGCGGCGGGGACGACGACGGGCTGCTTCGCCGGGGATTCGAAAAGGTATCCCTGCCCGGCTATTCCTGGACGCGCGAATTTTACCACCCGGACTATTCGGTAAAAAAAGAGATCAACGAGCTGCCCGACAAACGGGCAACCCTGTACTGGAATCCCGACCTGGTGACCGACAGCCTCCACCATTCGGCGGATTTTTCCTTCTATAATACCGATATCACAAGGCGTATCCGTATCGTTATCGAGGGCATAGATCTGGCCGGGCACCCGGGCCGGTACGAAGCGGTTTTTCCAAAATAAACGGGGAAAAGAAAAATAGGGTGATTGATGGGATTTGAACCCACGGCCTCCAGAGCCACAATCTGGCGCTCTAACCAACTGAGCTACAACCACCGTTTGAGGGCTGCAAAAATAAGTCATTTACCGCTTATTTTCCAAACTATTTCGTCAGCGTCAATGGCCAGCGGCCTTTACTCTTTATCTTTCACCTCTCACAAGACACCCTTCACCCTTCACCCTTCACCTTTTACCTTTCGCCTTTCACCTCTCACCTTTTACCTCTTACCTTTCGCCTCTTACCTCTCACCTTTTACCTCTTACCTTTCGCCTCTTACCTCTCACCTTTTACCTCTTACCTTTCGCCTCTTACCTCTCACCTTTTACCTTTTACCTCTTACCTTTCGCCTTTCGCCTTTCGCCTTTTACCTTTCACCCCCTCCCGGAATGTTAACAAATGTTAAGACCTTTCCACCCGGCATTTGCGGGCCTCCTGTCGGGTATGCTCCTTTCATCACAATATTTTATAACCCCTCGCCGCTCTGCACTATTTTTGTACTCCTTTTTCCCAAGCGGCAGGTCAGCCGCCGCGGAAAAGAAGACATATTGTCTGGTCATTGACGTCACAACAAGTTGCAATGCGCGAAAGAAAAATATTCCTGGTCGTAATCGGTTTATGGCTGTTATGTCCCTTTGTACTGAAAGCCCAGCAACCCGGCGGACCGGGCGGCGGAGCCCAGAACGGACACGCCTATGGAAAGGTGTTTGACGCCAAAAGCGGCAAGCCCGTCGGGTTTGCCACCGTCGGGATACTGCGTGCAGCCGATTCCGGAACGGTGACCGGCGTGCTCAGCAAGGAGAACGGCAGCTTCGATGTGGAAAAACTTGCCCCGGGCAAGTATCTTCTGCGGATAAACTTCGTCGGTTACGATCCGCTTTACAAAAGCTTCTCCATTACCCCGCAAAGCAGCGACAGGGACCTGGGCAACCTGAAGATCAGTCAAAGTACACATACCCTCGAGGAAACGGTGGTAACGGCGGATAAGAGCGCCTTCAACCTGGCCATCGATAAAAAGGTCTTCAATGTAGAGAAAAGCCTCGTCAGCAAGGGCGGCACCGCCACCGACGCGCTCCGGCAAGTGCCCACGGTGAATGTGGATGTAGACGGCAACGTCACCCTCCGCAACGGCACGCCCACCATCTTCGTAGACGGCCGGGAAAGTCCCCTTACGCTGGATCAGATCCCTTCCGATGAGATACAGGATATCGAGATCATCACCAACCCGTCCGCCAAATACGATGCCTCCGGCATGAGCGGCATCATCAACGTAATTCTGAAAAAAGACCGCAAGCCCGGTATTAACGGCATGGTTATGGGCGGCCTCAGCAACCAGCCCGAATACAACGGGGGGGCAAGCCTGAATATCTATAAAAAGCCGTTTAACCTTTCGCTGAACTATTTCGCCAACTACCGCAAACGTACCCATAAAGGCACCACCAGCCGGCAGAACCTTTCCGACGGCAGCTTCCTGGACCAGAAATCCGATGAGACCGGAAAGGGACCTTTCCAGGTGGGCCGGATCGGGCTCGATTACTTTATGGATAACCGCAATACCTTTAACATACAGGGCGCCATCGGCGGCGGTAACAATACCTCGGACGGAATGCAGTACAACACCTACAGCGGCTCCGGCAAGGTACCGGATTCCTCCAGCATACGCGACACCCGGGAAGACCGCACCTTTCATTTTCTCTCCGGGGAGCTCAACTATACCCATGATTTTGTAAAGGAAAAAGAACAGCTTACCGCCCAGGCCAGCATACGCAGATTCAAAGGTCCGGGTAGCGGCACCTACCAGACCACCTATTTCGGTGAGGAAGGCGAGCAGCTTCGCGATCCTTTCCTGCAGCAGTATGAAAGCGGGGGAAGCGCCACGCTGTATGATTTCCAGTCGGATTATACCAATCCCCTGCGGAACGGAAAAGCCAAGCTGGAAGCCGGAGTCCGGGCCCGGATATCCGACAGCCGGAATTACAGCACCATGAACAACTATGACGATAACGGCAAGGAATATGTAAAGGATCCGCTGGCTTCGTATGATTATAAGTTCCAGCAACGTACTTATGCCGCTTACCTAAATTACGCCGATAAGTTCGGCAAGTTCGGATATCAGGCGGGTCTGCGTTTTGAGCAGTATGAGAACGAAGGCAGAATGCTGGACAGCAATTACTCCTTTTCCTATAGCAAGCCCGGCTTCTTCCCCAGCCTGTTCCTGACACAACAGCTGGGCCAGAACGAGAACCAGCAGCTGCAGCTCAACTATTCCCGCCGGATCGAGCGGCCCGATTTCTGGCAGCTCTCTCCCCGGATCGATTATGAAGATCCGCAGAACCTGCGCCAGGGCAACCCCGAGCTGCTGCCGGAATACACCAACTCCTTTGAGTTTTCCTACAACAACGTTTTCGGAAGCACCAACCTGCTGGCTACCCTTTATTTCAGGAACACCAACAACCTGATCACCTCTTACGTAATACCGATATCCAAAGATACCCTGCTGAGCACCTATGTCAATGCCAACACCAGCAATACCTACGGTGCGGAGATCACGCTCAAGACAGCCCTCACCAACTGGTGGGACGTAACGGCCAACGTGAACGTCTTCCAGACCGATATCGATGCCTCAAAGATACAAAGCAACCTTTCGAACTCCGGCTTCAGCGGCTTCGGCAAGCTCAATTCCGAGACCCGGCTGCCCAAGAATTTTGTCGTGCAGCTCACCGGCGAATACGAAGCGCCCCGCGTGATCCCGCAGGGAAAGATCCGCGGAAACGGCTCTATGGATATCGCCCTCCGGAAAGATTTCCTGAAAAACCGGGCCGCCTCGCTGACACTCAGCCTCTCGGATATCTTCAACACCGAGCAAAGGTTTACCCATACCGTATCGGAAGGATACTTTATCCAGGACGCCACCCGTAAGCGGATGTCGCGGGTTTTCAAGATCAACTTCAGCTACCGCTTCGGAAAGCAGGACGTGGGTCTGTTCAAGCGCAAAGCCAAAACCAAGTCGCAGCAGGGTGGCGGGGATAACAATATGATGATGGATCAGGGCGGCGGAGATATGAACTAATGTCCTTTCCCGCTGAGCATGGGTACAAAGGAAAAATTATCGTAAGCTTCCTCCTCAAAATCATCATCTCCGGTTTTTGTGATCCGGAGCATCCGCTGTCCGGCGGCACCACCGACAGGAATTACCATCATGCCTCCGGTCTTCAGCTGCTCCAGCAGCTTACGGGGTATCTCCGGCGCGGCGGCGGTAACAATCACCCTGTCAAACGGGGCGTAGGTAGGCAGTCCCTCATAACCGTCCCCGTAAAAAAACTTGATAGTCGGGTAGCGGGTACGGAAAATAAAATGCTTTAGCTGTTCGTACAGCTTTTTCTGTCTTTCGATGGTATATACATGAGCGCCCAGCTCCGCCAGCACGCAGGACTGGTAGGCGCTGCCCGTACCGATCTCCAGCACCTTGTCAAAAGGCTTTACTTCCAGCAGCTGGGTCTGGTAAGCTACGGTATAAGGCTGGGAAATGGTCTGCCCCTCCCCGATCGGGAAAGCCCGGTCCTCATAGGCGATGGACTCGAAGGCCGTATCCAGGAAAAAATGACGGGGTATATGCTGGATAGCCTGCAGCACGGCTTCATCGGCAATTCCTTTCTCACGCAGACCTTCCACCAGCTTTGTCCGCATTCCCTTGTGCCGCCAGGTATCTTCATACTTCCTCATGGCGCAAAAATAGCAATTGGACAGGTATAATTTTAGGACATTCGTATGGGTATTCTCTTTTTTTGTCTTTATTTTACTCTGTAATCTTAAATAATCCCATGGAAGCAAATATTCAGGAAAAAGCACAACAGTGGCTGGACGGCCCTTTTGACGAGGCCACGAAAAGCGAGATCAGAAAACTGCAAAAAGAAAATCCGGAGGCCCTTGCCGACGCCTTTTACAAGAATCTGGAATTTGGTACCGGAGGTTTGCGCGGCATCATGGGCGCCGGCACCAACCGCATCAACAAATATACCATCGGCATGGCCACCCAGGGCTTTGCCAACTACCTGAAAAAATCGGTGCAGGGCGAGATCCGCATCGCCATCGCGCACGACAGCCGCAACAACAGCCGCAGCTTTGCCGAGATCACCGCCCAGGTAATGGCGGCCAACGGCATCCGCGTTTTTCTCTTCGAAAGCCTTCGCCCCACGCCCGAACTGTCCTTTACCATACGGCACCTGCGCTGCCACGGCGGCGTGGTCTGCACCGCCTCCCACAACCCCAAGGAATACAACGGTTATAAAGCCTACTGGAGCGACGGCGGGCAGCTGGTGCCGCCCCACGATAAAAACGTAATAGATGAGGTAAACAGGATCACTTCCCCCGAAGCGGTAAAATGGGAAGGACAGGCCGATAACATCACCCTTATCGGACAGGAGGTCGACGATGCCTACCTGGATATGGTAAAAGCGCTGTCGGTAAATCCGGACATCATCAAAAAGCAGCATGACCTGAAGATCGTTTATACCCCCATACACGGCACAGGCATTACCCTCGTGCCTGAGATCCTGAAGCGGTTCGGCTTTACCAGCCTGCACATCGTAGAGGAGCAGGCTACCCCCGACGGCAACTTCCCCACCGTGGTCTACCCCAATCCCGAAGAAGCCGAAGCCATGAGCCTGGGGCTGAAAAAAGCCGAGGAGATCGGAGCGGATATCCTGCTGGGAACCGACCCCGATGCAGACCGTGTAGCCGTTGGCGTTAAAAATCATAAAAACAAATGGATACTGCTGAATGGTAACCAGACCGCCGTACTGCTGTTCAACTACCTGATCAGCGCCCGCAAGCAAAAAGGGATCAGCAGCGATAAGGATTATGTCTGCAAGACCATCGTGACCACCGACCTGATAGACCGCTTTGCAAAAAGCCACGGTATCCGCTGCTTCAATGTGCTGACCGGCTTCAAGTGGATCGCCGAAAAGATCCGAGAGCATGAAGATGAGCTCAACTTCGTCTGCGGAGGAGAGGAATCCTACGGCTATATGATCGGCGACAAAACCCGGGATAAGGATGCCATATCGGCCGTAGCGCTTATCTGCGAGATGGCCGCCGTGGCCAGGGACCGCGGACAGACGCTTTTTGACGAGCTGATCTCCATTTACCAGAGAGAAGGCATGTACCTCGAAAAGCTGCTGTCTATCACCCGCAAGGGGCGCGACGGTGCGGCGGAGATCGCTGCCATGATGCAGCAGTTCCGGGAAAACCCTCCGCGGGCGGTCAACGGCTCTCCGGTTACCGCTATTTATGATTACCAGCTACAGCAGGCAAAAAATCCGAAAGACGGTACAACGGCTCCCATTACCGGTCTCCCGAAATCGAATGTCCTGCAGTTCCTGCTGGCGGACGGCAGCAAGATCTCCGCCCGGCCCTCGGGCACAGAGCCCAAGATCAAATTTTATTTCAGCGTACAGGACGCCCTGCCCGATAAAAGCAGATATGATGAGCTGGATGAGCAGCTGGCCGGCCGGATCGCGGCCATCATAGACGACCTGAAACTGCAATAGCGATGCGCCGCTGCCTGGAGGCCTGCCGTCGCCTGCGGCTCATTGCCGGGATCATGCTTTGCGGCTTCGCGGGCAGGGCGCAGCCGCTCTCCCCTCCCGATACGGTGGTGCCGGGCAGGGTATGGACGGTAGCCGGCGCAGGCATCGCCTTGTATGGCGGCTCCCTGCTGCTGCTTAACCAGTACTGGTACAAAAATTATCCCCGCAGCCATTTTCATTTTTTTAACGACGGTCCGGAATGGTACCAGATGGATAAAGCCGGACATGCATTTACGACGTATACCCTGAGTCGTTATGCCACATCGGTTTGGGAGTGGACCGGCATGACACCCCGAAAAAGCGCATGGATAGGGACCCTTACCGGATTTGGCTACCAGACCGTCGTAGAAATACTGGATGGCTATTCCGCACAGTGGGGGTTCTCCGCAGAAGATATGCTGGCCAATGCGGCCGGCGGCGCCCTGCTGGCGGCGCAGCAGCTGACCTGGGGAGAGCAGCGCATACAGCTGAAATTCTCCGCCCATACCGAATCCTACCGCCGCGATCCCGTATTGCACCGGCGTGCCGAAACGTTGTTCGGAGCCCCTTTTATGGAAAACATCCTGAAGGATTACAACACGCAAACTTACTGGCTGAGCGTCAACCTGCGCGCATGCCTGCCCGGAAGCAACCTGCCGCCCTGGCTGAACCTGGCCTTCGGTTACGGCGGCAAAAACATGTTTGGCGGACGGGATAACATCTGGACGGACGATGAGGGCATCCACCGCGACTACAGCCATCTTCCGCGGCTACGGCAATTCTATGTTTCCCCGGATATTGATTTTACCAAGATACACAGCCGCCACAAAGCCGTGCGCGTGCTGCTGCAGGTGCTCAATACGATCAAGATACCGGCGCCGGCGTTGGAGATCACGTCCAAAGGAAAGGCGCGCTTCCATCCCCTTTATTTCTGAAGCAGGGCGGACTGCACTGCCGCTCCCGCAGGGTACCGGCTCATGCCAGGTAAACCGTCCGGATGCAGCCGTCCCGGATATCCACAGAGATATGCTCCTGCAACGTGGTGGAAAGCGAATACCCGATATAATCCACCAGTACGGGAAATGATTTATGCATGCGGTCCACCAGCACCGCCGTCTGTATTTTCTCGGGCAGCTTTTCCAGCAGCGGCTTCATGGCATACAGCAGGGTACGTCCCGAGTTGGCTACGTCATCCACCACCACTACGGCCGTGCCGTCGAAGTCCGTCGCCGGCACCACCTTTACATCCAGCGGACGGTCCTTGTCCAGCTCCAGGGCAACGGTCCGGATGCGGAAGCCGGCGATCTCCTGCAGCACGGCGGCCAGCATGCCGGCCAGCACCGTTCCGCGGTCCGGAATACCGGCCAGTATGATCTCGGATTTGTCGCTGTTCCGCTCATAAATTTCATAAGCCATCCGGCGGACCTTCCACCGGATTTTTTCCTCGTCCAGGATAATTGTCTGCATAGCCGCAATATTATACATTTTCCGGTATAACGCCATCGTTATATACCGGCATCGGGTACCTGGTTTTTTGGGCTCAATGGACAATTCATGTAAATTAGCCCGGTAAACACAGACCATGCCTCTCCTACAGCAAGTTGCGTTTATCCTTCTACTGACCGTCGCCGTTTATCTGTTTGTCCGGAAAGTGCGGGAAATCAGGCGCAATATATTCCTGGGCAGCAGCACGATGCGCTCCGGATCGGAGCGGCAGCGCTGGCGTAATGTGCTGCTGCTGGCCCTGGGGCAGAAAAAGATGTTCCGGAAATGGATACCCGCCGTGCTGCACCTGCTGGTATATGCCGGCTTCCTCATCATCAACATCGAGATACTGGAGATCGTGCTCGACGGTATCCTGGGCACCCACCGGCTTTTTATGGTCCCGATGGGCGGCAGCTATGTTCTGCTGATCGGTTTTTTTGAAATACTGGCGGTGCTGGTCATCCTGGGATGCGTCTTCTTCCTGGCCCGGCGGAACATCCTTCGGATCCGTCGCTTTCACAGCCCCGAAATGACCCGCTGGCCCAGATCGGACGCCAACATTATCTTGCTTGCCGAGATCGTGCTGATGCTGCTCTTCCTGACCATGAATGCCGCCGACCAGGCCGCACAACGAACCACAAACCCCGGATTGCGGACCGGCACTTTTCCGGTGAGCGGTCTGCTCGCCACCCTGTTCGGCGGGTGGTCTGCCTCCGCCCTCCGGGCCCTGGAGCGGACCTGCTGGTGGCTGCATATTGCGGGGGTGCTGGCCTTCCTGAACTACCTGCCTTATTCCAAGCACCTGCACATCATCCTGGCTTTCCCGGCGGCCTATTACAAGCGGCTGACGCCTTCCGGCGAGATGACCAATATGCCGGCGGTACAGCGGGAGGTAAAGCTGATGCTGGACCCCTCCGCCGCGGCGGACAGCGCAAGCGACGCCCTGCCCGCAAAATTCGGGGCGCGCGACGTTGCCGACCTAAGCCGGAAAAACCTGATGGATGCCTACAGCTGCACCGAATGCGGGCGCTGCACGGCAGCATGTCCGGCCAGCCAGACCGGGAAGCGGCTATCTCCCCGTAAGATCATGATGGATACCCGGGACCGGCTCGAAACGCTGGGAAAGACAAGTCGGGACGCCAGCCCGCCTCAGGATCAGGAAAAGCTGCTCCTCGACGGCTATATCAGCGCCGAAGAGCTGAATGCCTGCACCTCCTGCAGCGCCTGCGTAAAAGAATGCCCCATCGGTCTCGACCCGCTGGATATCATCCTGCAGCTGCGGCGTTACCTGGTCATGGAGGAATCCCGGGCCCCGGCAGCCTGGAACGACATGTTCGGGAACATTGAGAACAACAGGGCCCCCTGGAAGTTCAGCCCCGATGAACGGGAGCAGTGGATAAACTGATTTGGTGATGTGCTGATGTGCTGATTTGGTGATGTAACAATGTGCCAATTTGAGGATGAAGCCACCCCAAAACATTTAAAACTATGATGAAATAAATCATCAAATTATCAAATCACCAAATTATCAAATCGACCCTATGCCTGTAAAGACAATGGCTGAAATGGCCGCCGCGGGCGAATCCCCCGAAGTGCTTTTCTGGGTAGGCTGCGCCGGCAGCTTCGACCAGCGCGCCCAGCGGATCACCCGGGCCTTCGCCGCCATCCTGAAAAAGGCCGGCATCCGCTTTGCCGTTTTGGGGAAAGAAGAAAACTGCACCGGCGACCCCGCCCGCCGCGCGGGCAATGAGCTGCTCTTCCAGCTGATGGCCCAGCAGAACATACAGACGCTCGACAGCTATCATATAAAAAAAATTGTCACGGCCTGTCCGCATTGCTTTAACACCTTAAAAAATGAATATCCCGCGCTGGGCGGTTCCTACGAGGTGATCCATCATAGCGTGTTCCTGCAGCAGCTGATCGACCAGGGCAAGATCCGGCTGAAGGAGGGCGGCGTTTTCCGGGGGAAAAAGATCACCTATCACGACTCCTGCTACCTGGGAAGGGCCAATGATGTCTACGAAGCCCCCAGACAGGTACTGAAAGCCCTGGATGCGGAGCTGGCCGAGATGAAAAGCTGCCGCAGCCGGGGCCTGTGCTGCGGCGCCGGCGGCGGACAGGCATTTAAGGAAGAGGAAAAAGGCAAGCTCCGGGTCAGCCAGCTCCGGGTCCGGCAGGCCGTGAGCACCGGGGCCGCCGTTATTGCCTCCGCCTGTCCCTTCTGCATGACCATGCTCAGCGACGGCATAAAGACCGAAAACAGGGAAGAGCAGGCAGAAGTGCTCGACATCGCCGAACTGGTGGTGCAAAGCCTGGAAGACGACCCCAATTTATTTGCATAAATCCGGTTCCAAAACTGTACTTTTGTGCCTTCCGGGAAGAAGGGTAAGCCGGCCCGCAGGGCATCAAAGGCCTTGTGCCACGGCAATGGACACGGAGAAAACAGGCTGGCGGACCAACGGGGATGTGCAAGACGAACCCGTGTCCCTCAAAAAGACAAACAGGTTCAAGTGAAAAAAGTAAAAAACATCGCGGTACTAACTTCCGGAGGTGACGCTCCCGGTATGAATGCCGCCATCAGGGCGGTCGTGCGAACAGGTATTTATCACAAGCTGAATGTTTTCGGGGTTATGTATGGCTACAGGGGCATGATCCAGGACGATATCGTGCCCATGGACTCCAAATCGGTAGCCAATATCATACAACGCGGGGGAACGATCCTCAAAACCGCCCGCAGCAAAGAATTCTTCACCCCCGAAGGGCGGAAAAAAGCCTACGAGAACCTGAAGAAACGCGGCGTGGACGGCCTGGTGGTGATCGGCGGCGACGGCTCCTTCAAAGGCGCCCACGTTTTCAGCCAGGAATTCGGCATTCCCTGCATCGGGCTCCCCGGCACCATCGACAAAGACATTTCCGGCACCGACTTTACCATCGGTTTCGATACGGCGGCCAACACCGCCATCAGCGCCATTGACAAGATCAGGGATACGGCAGATGCGCACGATCGTCTTTTTATCGTCGAGGTCATGGGGCGCGATGCGGGATACATCGCCCTGTACAGCGGTCTTGCCACGGGCGCAGAGCATATTATGGTACCCGAACGTCCTTCGGATATCGAAAACATCGTAGCGGCGCTGCAGGATAACGAACGGCGGAAGAAGCTGGTGAACATCATCGTGGTGGCGGAAGGCTGTCCCCACGGAAGCGCCACCGAGATGGCGGAAGTGGTCCGGAGGGAAATCCCCAGCTTCGACACCCGCGTCTGCATCCTGGGGCATATCCAGCGCGGCGGCTCCCCCTCCTGCATGGACCGCATCATTGCCAGCCGTCTGGGCTATGCGGCCGTAAAAGCCCTCCTGGAAGGTAAATACCAGAGCCATATGGCGGGTGTCATCAACAACGAGGTGCGGTACACCCCTTTCGAACAGGCCATCAAGACCACCGAGCAGATCGGGGAAGAATGGTTCGGTCTTTACCGCATACTGGCCAGCTGATCGATGGCCCCGCCGCACCCTGCAACGGGCTGCCGCCTTAAGATCATACGTAGTATAAACATACCTTATTAGATTATGACGAAATCACGCGATCTTTCCAAGTACGTCGACAAAAGCATGAACCATGCCGCCGGACGTTCTCACTCAGCCCACAAAACAAAAATCGTGGCCACCGTCGGCCCGGCCTCCAGCAGGTACGACCAGCTGCTGTCGCTGGTGCAGGCCGGAGTGAACGTCTTCCGGCTCAACTTCTCCCACGGCACTTACGAAGACAAACTGGAAGTGATCGGGCATATTCGGAAGATCAACCATACGGAGCCTTACAACGTAGCCATCCTGGCCGACCTGCAGGGACCCAAGCTGCGGGTGGGCCTCATCGAAAACAACGCCCTGCCCGTAGCGCCGGGGGACATCCTTACGTTTACCAACGAAAAATGCACCGGCACCAAGGAAAAGATATATGTATCCTACCCCAATCTGCATAATGATGTGAAGATCGGGAACAAGATCCTGATCGACGACGGCAAGATAGAAGTGCTGGTAAAAGAAGTTACGCCGAACAACGAGGTGAAGGTAATGGTGACCATCGGCGGCATCCTTTCCTCCAACAAGGGCGTCAACCTGCCGGATACGCGGATATCCCTGCCGGCCATGACCGAAAAGGACATCAAGGACCTGGACTTCGCCATCGCTCAGAAAGTGGACTGGGTAGCCCTCTCTTTTGTGCGGAACGTGAACGACATCGTAGGGTTGCGGGCCCGCCTCGAAGAAAACAAAAGCGATATCAAGATCATCGCCAAGATCGAAAAGCCCGAGGCCATCACCAATATCCGCGAGATCATCCTCGAATCGGACGGCATCATGATCGCGCGGGGCGACCTGGGCGTGGAGCTGCCCGTGGAGCAGATACCCATGATCCAGAAAAGCATCATTCGCAAATGCATCCACCGCGCCAAGCCGGTGATCGTGGCTACCCAGATGATGGAAAGCATGATGGAGCGCACCAAGCCGAACCGGAGCGAGATCACCGATGTGGCCAATGCCGTGCTGGAGGGCGCCGACGCCGTCATGCTCAGTGGTGAAACCGCCATGGGGCAGCACCCTACCTTGGTGATCGAAACCATGACCAAGATCATCGAAGAGGTGGAGAAAGAGGACATCATCTACAACCGTAACCTCACGCCCAAACAGCATTCCCCTTCCTTTATCAGCGATGCGCTCTGCTACAATGCCTGCCGCATCGCCGAGGATGTCAATTCCGACGCGCTGATCGGCATGACCCAAAGCGGCTATACCGCCTTTATGCTGAGCAGCTACCGTCCGAAGGCGCCGCTCTACATCTTTACCAAGGTACAGAGCCTGGTGAACCAGCTCAGCCTGAGCTGGGGGGTACGGGCCTTTTACTATGCGGAAGAGGAAAGCGTAGACGCCATTATTTTTGACCAGATCGAAATCCTGAAGGAACGCGGCTTTCTGCAGGAAGACGATGTGGTGGTCAACACCGGCAGCATACCCGTCCAGAAGCACATGCAGACCAATATGATCAAGGTCACCCGGGTGGAATAACAACTAATATTTCCCTGCGCCGCAACTCCCCGCAACATTGGTAAAGATTTTGCGATTGGTTACTTTTGTATCGTAAAATCATATCCCAAAACCAGCGGCCGCCTGAAAAGAACCCTCAAAATAATATCCATTGTCCTTTTTTCCATACTGGGACTACTGCTGCTGGCCACGGTACTGATCAATATCCCCCCCGTTCAGAACTTCCTGGTCCGGGAGGCTACCAACCGTCTCTCCCGTACCCTGCATACCCGCGTCAGTATCCGGCATGTGAGCCTACGGCTTTTCGACCGTCTCTCCCTCGACGGGGCTTACCTTGAAGACAGACATAAAGATACGCTTTTGTATGCGGGCCGGCTGGAAGTAGCCGTAAACGACTTCTTTTTCCTGAAAGCGAAAACCGACTTCCGCCGGATATACCTGAAGGATGCCGTTGTCAACCTGCGCCGCCATAAAGGCGATTCCACCTGGAATTACCAGTTCCTGCTCGACGTATTTGCCTCCCCGGATACCAGCGGCAGCCAGCCGCCTCCCAACCTGGCCCTGCGCCGCCTCAGCCTGGAAAACGTACGGCTGAACAAAACCGATGCCTGGCTCGGCCAGGACATGTTCGCCGATATCGGCACCCTGCAGCTCGATGCCCGCAGCCTCGATCTGCGGAAGCACCGCCTGCTGATCCATACCCTGAAGCTGGACCACCCGGTCTTCGTGATCGCAGACTATACCGGTTCCCGGCCTCCCCGTCCCGCAGCAGCTGCTTCCCCCGGCACTGCGCCTGAGGCCGACAGCTCCGGCGCCCTGCGCTGGAACCCGGACCACTGGGATATCCGCGTAGACAAGCTGGAACTGGCAAAGGGGGCTTTTGCCCTCATCAAAAAAGAACAGCCGAAGCTGAACAGCGGTTTCGACCCGGCCCATATTGCCGTATATGATATCAACGCCAGCTTCGACGACCTCCACTTGCGGGACGACTCCATCATCACCGGCGTCAGCCTCTCGGCAAAGGAACGCTGCGGCCTCCGCATCGATCAGCTGAAATCCCGCTTCAAGCTGTCGCCCGTACAGATGGAATTTGCCGACCTGGATCTCCGTACCAACCGCAGCCGTCTCAGGGATTACTACAGCATGAACTTCAGCGATTTCAGCGATATGAGCGATTATGTGAGCAGCGTGATCATGCGGGCCAACATCAAAAACTCCGTGATCTCCTCCGACGATATCGCTTATTTCGCCCCGGCGCTTTCTACCTGGAAAAAGGATTTTACCGTAAACGGCAATGCGGACGGCACGGTGGAGAACCTCAGCGGCACCTTCTCAGAGATCCGTTCCGGCGATTCCCGTCTCCGGGGCCGGATAAAAATGCGGGGACTTCCCGACATCAACGAAACCTTTATCGACTTCCATGCCGACGAGCTGCTCACCAACGGCCCCGATATACAACGCTTTTTTTCCGCAGTACAGGAACAGCAGACCATCGACCCTTCCCTGCTCAGCTCCATACGTTTTGAAGGCAACTTTACCGGCTTTATTCACGATTTCGTGGCTTACGGAAAATTCAACACCAACCTGGGCAACCTGCAATCGGACCTGAACATGAAATTCGGGAAAAATAACAGGGCCGTGGTCTATTCCGGGAACCTGTCGGCCGACCGGTTCGATGTCGGCAAGCTCTTCCACATCGCCCGGGCGGGCGCCGCCAGCTTCAATGCCAAGCTGGACGGACAGGGGTTCGACTTTAATACCCTGAATGCCCGGGTCGACGCCAATATCAGCCAGCTGGAGCTCAACGATTATACCTACGAAGGCATCAGCACGGCCGGTACCTTTAACCGGAAGCTTTTCAACGGCTCCCTTGCTGTGGCCGATCCCAACCTGGACTTGAATTTCGAGGGCGCCATCGATTTCAATGACAGCCTGCCCATCTTCAACTTCCGCTCTCTCATCAACCGCAGCAACCTGTATGCCCTCCACCTCACGCGCGACACGGTTACCTTCAGCGGCAGGCTGAACCTGGACTTCACCGGCAACAATATCGACAACTTCCTGGGTACGGCACGGCTGCGTGAAATCTCGCTGTACAAGAACAGCAACCGCGTGGAAATCGATTCGCTCTCCCTGCACTCCGACGTCGTGAACGGTGAAAAACAGCTTACCCTTGCCGGTAATGAAATAGCCGGCACCCTCCGGGGCCGGTTCAATATCCAGCATCTTCCCGATGCCGTGGGCTCCCTGCTGAACCGTTATTTTCCCCATAAGATAAAAAAACCGGAAGGTCCCCTCCTCCCGGAAAACTTTTCCTTCACCCTCTCCCTGGGGAAGGTGGAAAAGATGCTGCAGGCCGTATCCGGCCGCTTCAGCGGCCTTAACGACAGCTATATCCGCGGTAATATCAATACCGGCAGCGATTCGCTGACGCTGACCGCCTCCGTTCCTTCTTTCGGGTACGATCGCTACCTGTTCAAAGACATTGAAATCAGCGGACGCGGAACCGACAGCATGCTGGGCCTCACCACCACCATGCAGGGGGTATATGTGGGTGACAGCCTGTTTCTCCCCAATGCGCGGATCAGGACCGTATCCCATGCAGATACTTCTTATATCAACTTCAGGACAAAATCCAACACCTCCGGGAACAATGCGGATATCTATGCCCGCCTGATCACCCCGGAAGACGGATACAAGGTGAGCATCCTGAACTCCGAGCTGCTGATCAACAACAAGGACTGGCATATCCCCTCAGACAACGAGATCATCCTGCAAAAAAGATCCGTCAGCGTCAGCAACTTCAACATCTTTCACAACGATCAGAAGATCAGCCTCAGCTCCGAAAAGACCGATTCGGGCGCAGCCCCTGCTTTTCTGGTCAATGTGCAGCAGGTCAATATCCGGGATTTCACCCGCTTCTTCAGCGGCGACAACCGGCTGGAAGGCACCGTCAACGGGCAGTTTCGCGTGCTGGACCCGCTCAACAAGCTGCAGATCAGCGGGGGACTGAAAGCCGACCGCTTCCGGATCAACAACGACTCTATCGGTTTGCTCGAGACCCGCGCCGCTTATGACAAAGAAAAAGGCGAGCTCGAATGGAGCGTGGAAAAACAGGACGACCCGGCCCGTAACTTCTCCATGAAAGGCCTGGTCGGGCTTACGGCGGATAACAAGCAGCTAAAAGGAGAGTTCAACCTGAACCATACCGATATCAGCCTGCTGGGATCCTTCCTGGGCGACTATGTCAGCGAGTTCAGCGGCACCGGTACGGGACAGCTGTCGCTGGGCGGCAATACCGAAAGCCCGCTGCTATTGGGCAAGGTGCGAATGGACAGCGTGCGGCTTAAGGTAAACTACCTGGGCACCTACTACCGCTTTACCAACGAAACCATCACCTTTACCGACAACGCCATAGACGCCGGCTCGCTTACCCTGCACGACGACATGGGGCATACCGCCGTGCTGACCGGAAAAGCCACCCACCAGCATTTCAAAAACCTGCGCTTCGATTTCAGCGTGCTCGGAAGCAACTTTCGCTTTCTCAACACCACCGAAAAGGACAATCCCCTTTACTACGGACAGGTATTTGCCTCCGGCCGCCTGCATTTCTATGGCCCGCTGAACAATATGCAGATGGATGTTACCGTGGCGCCGCAGAAAAACACCCATCTTTACCTGCCGCTCTCCGATGCAAAGGATATCGGCAAGCATGATTTTATCATTTTCCAGCAGCTGGGCAAGGAAATGAAAAGCACCCAGTCCGGCAATGCCGTAAAGACCAACCTCACCGTTCACCTGAACGCCGTCATGAACCCGAACGCTACCATTGATGTGATCGTGGATCCCAACAGCGGCGACCGCATCAGCGCCCGCGGCAACGGCTCCCTGCAGATGAACGTACGGGTGGGGGGCGACTTCAGCCTCTACGGCAATTATGTGATCGAAAGCGGTTTCTACAACTTCTCCTTTCACAACCTGCTGAACCGCAAATTCCAGATCAACGAAGGCGGTACCATCACCTGGAGCGGAGATCCCTCCGACGCCAATGTCAACATTACCGCCGTATATCATGTGCCGGGCGGCGCTACCCTGTATGACCTGATCGCGGCCGACATGGAAGTCAGCGGCAGCACCATCAACCCCACTCCGCAGGACCGCCAGCGCGAAAAAGTGGATGTGCTGCTCAATCTGAAAGGATCCCTGAAAAAACCCGACATCACCTACGATATCCAGCTGCCCGAATCGGGTATCAGCACCAGCGTCTTTGCCACTGCCAAGCTGGTGCAGATCCGGCAAAACCCCAACGACCTGCTGACCCAGGTTACGGGCCTTCTTTTCGCGGGGCAGTTTATTCCTTCGGCCTCGGCTACCAGCGGGGGGGTGCTCCGCGCCGGCGGGCTCAGCAATGCCGGCATGTGGGTATCCTCACAGCTGAACGGCGTGCTGAACAACGTCTTCGGACGCCAGCTCCGGAACGCCGGCGTGGACCTCAACTTCAACTACAACACTTACTCCGGCACTGCCGGCGGGGAACAGGGCGATCCGCTCCAGCGTAACGACGTACAGCTGAACGTAGGAAAAAGCTTTTTTAACAACCGGGTAAGGGTGGAAGTAGGGCCTTCTATCGACTGGGGACGATATAACAATACCGCCAATAACCAGATCGGCTCCAACAGCTATTTCGCCGGGGATTTCCGCCTGGAATATCTCATTTCCCCCGATGGGCATTTCCGGTTCTTCGCCTTCAGCCGGAACAACTACGACGTGCTGCGCAACCAGAGTCTTACCCGCAATGGGGTGGGCATGGCCTATCGCCGGGAATTTGATGCGCTGGATGAATTTTTTGTCTCCCGCAGGGAACAGCGGTACCAGGATTCTATACGTGCGCAGCGTTTCCGGGAGCTGCAGGAAAAAGCCATGCAGGAAGATACTTCGCATATCGACAGTATCCGGCAGGCCGCACGGCCGGACAGTCTGCAACCCTCGACCAAGCCCCCGGGCGGCCTCCGGACATCGCCTATCCTCTTCAAGGACAGTCTGCCGGGCACGCAGCAGGCGCCTCCGGCGGATACCGCCGCCGCCCAATAAAGACGCAGAAGAATAAACCGGCTATCCCTTCAGGATCTCGTGCCCCATCTTGTCCCGTTTGGTCTGCAGGTAAAAGGCATTATGCGGATTGGGACATACTTCTATAGGCACATTCTCCACGATTTCCAGCCCGTAACCGCTCAGACCCGCCCGCTTTTTCGGGTTGTTCGTCATCAGCCGTATCTTGGTGATGCCCAGGTAACGGAGTATCTGGGCCCCGATGCCGTAATCGCGTTCGTCCATCCGGAAGCCGAGCTCCAGGTTGGCCTCGACGGTATCTTTTCCCTGCTCCTGCAGCTTGTAAGCTTTTAGTTTATTGATCAGGCCGATACCGCGTCCTTCCTGGTTCATATACAGCACCAGTCCCTTGCCTTCCTGCTCCACCATCTCCATGGCGGCATGCAGCTGCTCCCCGCAGTCGCAACGCAGGGAATGCAGGATATCTCCCGTAAAGCAGGAAGAATGCACCCGCAGCAGCACCGGCTCCCCTTCCTCCCAGTTGCCCTTCTTCAACGCCATATGGACTTCGCCGGTATTGAGCTGGCGGAAAGCAATAAGCTCAAAATTGCCATACTGGGTGGGCATCTGTACCCGGACCTCTTCCGCGATCTGGGTCTCCTTCTGCATCCGGTAGGCGATGAGGTCGCGGATGGCGATCAGCTTCAGATCGAATTTCCGTGCGATCTCCCGGAGCTCGGGAAGGCGGGCCATGGTACCGTCCTCGTTCATGATCTCCACCAGCACGCCGGCCGGCTCAAAACCCGCCAGGCGGGCCAGATCGATCGTGGCCTCCGTATGACCGGTACGGCGCAGCACGCCTTCTTTCCGGGCGCGCAGCGGGAAGATGTGCCCGGGACGGGCCAGGTCGTCCGGCCGGGTATCCGGGTCCACCAGCGACAGCACGGTCTTGGCGCGGTCGTGCGCCGAAATACCCGTAGTGCAGCCATGCCCCAGCAAATCCACCGATACGGTAAAAGGCGTCTGGTGGAGGGCGGTATTCCTGCCCACCATCATATCCAACCCGAGATGGTCGCAGATATCCTCGGAAAGGGGAGCACAGATCAGTCCCCGGCCGTGGTGCGACATAAAATTGATGATTTCCGGGGTCACATTCCGCGCAGCGGTGACAAAATCGCCCTCATTTTCGCGATTTTCATCGTCCACCACAATCACCAGCTTTCCCAGCTTAATATCCGCTATCGCAGCTTCTATAGTATCCAACATATCGTTAAAGTTAAAACGGCCTCCTGTAAGCCGAAGCAAAGGTATAACAATCCGGGCTATTGGTTTGGTTCACAGTAAGGTGAAAGCCAAAAGGTAAAGAGTAAAAGGCTCTCTTGCTGAAAATGCGCATTTTATGCATAAAAATCCCAGGCGGTCCATGACTACCGACCCATGACCCCGCCCCCAAACCCCGCAGTTCATAATTTGTTAATTTTTCACGCGGGGGTCGTGCCCGAATATTTCCGTTCTTTGTATCGGAATAAACTGCACTTTTATGAAATCGCTAAGAATTCTACTATTCGTTTTTTCCCTCCTTTCCTGTATGATTACCGCCTCCGCCCAGGTAACCACGTCTGCCATCAACGGCAGGGTCACCGGCGGTGACGGCTCCGGTCTCCCCGGCGCTACGGTAGTAGCTGTTCACGGCCCTACCGGCACCCGCTACGGCACCGTCACCGATGCCTCGGGTTTTTACAATCTGCCCAATATGAACGTGGGCGGACCGTACACGCTCAACGTTACCTTTCTGGGCTATAATGAATACAAGGAAGAAGGCATCAACCTCACCCTGGGTCAGACCTCGCGGTTCAATGTCAAGCTGACCGAAAAAAGCGCTACCCTCGGCGAAGTGGAAGTGAGGGCCGACCGTAATAATCTCTTTGACGGTAACCATACCGGCGTCAGCACCACCCTCAGCCGGCAGCAACTCGAAGCCCTGCCTACCGTGGGACGGAACTATACCGATTTCGTACGCATGACCCCGCAGGCCCAGATCACCAAAGACGGCGGCGGTAACCCGGGCGTATCCATTGCCGGCATGAACAGCCGCTATAATGCCATCACGGTAGACGGCGCCATCCAGAACGACGTGTTCGGGCTGGCCGGCAACGGGGCCAACGGCGGACAGATCGGCATCTCTCCCTTCGGCATGGATATCATCGACCAGATCACTATAAATGTCACCCCTTACGATGTAAAGCAGGGCGGTTTCGCCGGAGGCGCTATCGATGCGGTGACCCGTTCGGGCACCAATGATTTCCAGGGATCTGCCTATTATCTTTTCCGGAATGAGGACCTGGCCGGCAAGAAACCGACAGACAACCCCGACGAGAAGCCGGAGAAGTTTGCTCCCTTCAGCTCCAAAACTTATGGGCTGCGGCTCGGCGGGCCTATTGTAAAGGACAAGCTGTTTTTCTTTGCCAATGTGGAGATCGACCGGAGAGAAACGCCTCAGCCGTTCACCTACACCACCTATGCCGACGGCAAAGGGGCGGATGCTGCCAGTCAGGATGATCTCGCGCAGTTGATCGCCAAGCTAAAGGGATACGGCTATGATCCGGGCGGCTACGAAAGCAATACCGAGTCCCTGGACGGTACCAAGCTGTTTGCCCGTATCGACTGGAACATCAGCGACAAGCATAAATTTACCATCCGTCACCAATATACACACGGCAACAGCATCAGCCCCGCCAACTCCAGCGCCAGCAGCATTGCCTTCGCCAACGAAGGCATCGCCTTTCCTTCCACCACAAACGCTACTACCGCCGAGCTGAAAAGCCTCTTTAACAACAAGGTCTCCAACGATCTGCTCGTGGGTGTCAACATCGTGCGGGACGACCGGAAGCCTATGGGAAAAGAATTTCCCCATGTCGGCATCCAGAAAGAAGGCGTATACTTCGGCAGTGAGGAATTTTCTACGGCCAACCTGCTGAAACAGGACGTCATCACCCTTACGGATAACGTACAGCTTTACCAGGGCAAACATACCATTACCCTGGGTACGCACAACGAGTACTACAACATGTACAACGTCTTTATCCGTCAGAACTACGGATCCTATACCTTTGCCAATCTCGACGACTTCCTGAACGACCGGCCGGCTACGGCCTATAACCGCACCTTCTCTGCGCTGGACAACAAGACGGGCGACAACACCAAGGCCGCCGCCGAGTTCAAGGCCCTGCAGCTGGGACTGTATGCACAGGACGACTACCAGCTCAGCGAACGTTTTAAGCTGACCTTCGGTCTGCGGGCGGACATGCCCATCATGCTGGATCAGCCCGCCGAAAACAAAGATTTCAATGAAAACGTCCTTCCCAAGCTGAAGCTGCCGGACGGCAAAGCGGTCAACGCCCGCACCGGGGAAGCCTTCAAGGCGGTTCCGCTGCTTTCTCCCCGCATCTCGTTCAACTGGGATGCAGACGGAGACAAGACCACCCAGCTGCGGGGCGGGGTAGGCATCTTTACCAGCCGCATCCCTTATGTATGGCTGGGCAGTCCCTACAATACCAATGGCGTTACCCTCGGCGGCATCTCCTGGCAAAATACCGACAACAACGGGGATCCCATCCAATTCATTCCCGATTGGCAGCAGCAGCCCACCGTTACTGCCGCTCCTTCTGGCGAGGTAGACATGCTGGACCGCGACTTTAAGCTGCCCCAGGTGCTGAAAGCAAGCCTCGCTGTAGACCGGAAGCTGCCCTGGGGTATCGTGGGCACCCTCGAAGGCATCTACACCAAAAACCTCAATAACGTCCTGTACTACAATCTGCGGTACAACCCCAGCGGCAAGACGCTGACCGGTGAAAGCGGCGACCACCGCACGATCTGGCAGGATGTCGGCACCGGAGTGCTGCAGCACTATACCGATATCATGTACGTCACCAATACAAACAAAGGTTACGCGTACAACATCAGCCTGCAGCTGCAGAAATCGTTTGACAACGGCTTCTTTGCCAGCGTGGGATACACCTATGGCAGCTCGAAATCCATGAACGACGGACAGTCATCGCAAAACAGCTCTCAGTGGCGGGTACCGAATATCAACGGCAAGAACGATGTAAACCTCTCCTACTCCATCTATAACCTGGGCTCCCGCGTGGTAGCCGCTGTTTCCTACCGGAAGGCATACGCTAAACACTTTGCCACCACCCTTTCGCTGTTCTATAACGGCCAGTCCGGCGCACCGTTCTCCTACGGATACTACAATGCCGCCAAGAACCAAAGCGTTACCATGGACGGAGACTACGGCACCAGCCTGAATATCATGTATATCCCCAAAGACCGCAATGATATCAACCTCGTACCCTATACCGACAATAACGGGACCGTGCATAGCGTCGATGAGCAATGGGAAGCCCTGAACAAGTTTATTGAGAAAAACAAATACCTCAGCGATCGCCGGGGTCAGTATGCGGAAAAATTTGCCGCCCGCACCCCCTTCACCAGTATCCTGGACCTGCACTTCGCCCAGGAATTCTTTATGGATCAGCAAAACGGGAAACGCCATACCCTGGAGGTGACCTTTGATGTGTTCAACCTGGGGAACCTGATCAACAAAAAATGGGGTCGGATATATACCAACTATGCCGGCATGAGCTACGGCAATTACGGGCTGGTGGATTTCGCCGGTTTCGAAGCAGACGGCACCACCCCTACCTTCAACTATAAGGATACGCCCGCCAAATCGCAATACAAAACCGTGGCCAATATCGACGATATCGGGCTGCAAAGCTCCCGCTGGCAGGGCCAGATCGGACTGCGCTATACTTTTGAATAAGAAAGGCACCGAATACGAAAACCCCGGATAGCACAAAAAAACGGCCTGTACACGCGTACGGGCCGTTTTCTTTAGACCATCAGCGTCGGTTACCGGCAAAAAAAAACGTCCCGCCTGAGGGGGGACGCTTTTTATCTTTTCAGCCTTAAATATTACTGAGCAGCGGAAGTATCCGGTGCAGCTGCGCTGGAATCGGTAGCGGGAGCCTGGTCTGCAGGAGCCTGCTGATCCATCGGAGCAGTTTCTTCAGGGGCGGCATTTTCAATGGCGGAAGAGTCCTGATTGTCACCGGTACCGGTGCCTTGGTTACATGCGGTTGCAAACAGGCCAAAAGCCATAGCAAACAGACCGACTTTGATCAGATTTTTCATGATACTTTGTTTTTACGTTTAAGATTTGGAAATAAGTAATTTTCAAATTCTATACCAGTTTATACGTAAATTGGGAAAAGGTAACCCATCTTTGTAAAAAATTTTTTCGGTTATTTTGGGTTACCATTATCTTTAAAGTGTATTAAATAAGTGAATAAGGACGTAAAGGGCGGGCTTGCTGAGGACCGGTTGCTGCTGAGAAACATGATGCAGCAGGATGAAGATGCTGTGGAGTCACTGTATAAGGATTATTACCCCGTGGCCCGGCATCTGGTGGTCAGCAACAGCGGAACGGAAGATGATGCCAAAGATATTTTTCAGGAAGCGCTCATCGTCCTCTATGATAAAGCAGCCGATCCGACCTTTGAGCTGCACAGCCGCCTCAAGACTTACCTGTATGCGGTATGCCGCCACCTCTGGCTGAAGCGGCTTCACCAGGATCAGCGCCAGGTACGGCTGACCGAGACGATGGAAGAGCAGGTGCCTGTGGAGGAGGCGCTCCTCAAACATGAAGAGGCGGACCGGCAGTTCGAGATCATGAACGAAGCCCTGGTGGCGCTGGGAGAGCCCTGCCGCACGCTGCTGGAGGATTATTATCTGCGGAAATCCTCTATGCAGGAGATCATGGAGAGATATGGGTATACCAATACCGACAATGCCAAAAACCAGAAGTATAAATGTCTGATGCGTCTGAAAAAAATCTTCTTTTCACAATATAATACCCAGCAGGAGGAATAGTGATGAACGACCTAACTCATTTGCTGCATAAAATAGACCGCTATCTGAACGGTCAGATGAACGAAGCGGAAGAACGGGCCTTCGAAGCCCTGCGCCGTGACAATGGCGACGTGGAAAAGGAATTCCATGAACAGGCTGCTTTCCGCAGTATGCTGCAGGACCATGCAGACCGGAAGGCTTTTATACAGAAGCTGCATGCAGCAGAGGAAAAAATCACCGCCCACTCCGGCATGCGCTCCGAAAAAGGGAAAAACAACATCTTCCAGCTTTCACGCCAGGCATGGCGCATGACCGGTATTGCCGCAGCGGTGGCAGTGCTGGTAGCCACCGCCGCGCTTTGGATCACCGGCGGCTTCAGCAACGATTCCGGCAGCACCTATATGATCCTGCGCCGTGAGATCGACAATATCAAAAAGTCCCAGACCGCCCTGATGAAGGACTTCAATTCTTCCCATACCCGCCCGCCCGCCGATCCCGGTTCCTTCGGCGGCACCGGCTTTGCCATATCCTCCGACGGCTATATTACCACCAACCGCCATGTGATCCGCAATGCCGATTCCGTGTATGTGCAGAATAATAAAGGGGAAGCCTATAAGGCCAACATCGTCTACCAGGATCCGGTAAGCGACCTGGCGGTGCTGAAGGTGGAAGATTCCGCGTTTATGCTTCCCGCCCTCCCTTATACCCTGGCCGCCCGCAGCGCAGATATCGGCGAAGACGTCTTTACGCTGGGCTTCCCGAAAGACGATATGGTTTACGGTAAAGGCTATATCAGTGCGGAAACCGGCTTCGAGGGAGATACCTGCGCCTATCAGATCGCCCTCACCGTAAACCCCGGCAACAGCGGGGGACCCCTCATAGATGATCGCGGCAATATCCTGGGAATCGTCAGCGGCAAGCAGACCTCGGCCAACGATATCGCTTTCGCCATCAAATCGCATTACCTGAAAAGCCTGATCGACAGCATCCCGGCGATGAACCGCAAATGCAGCATCCTGCACAGGAGCACCAATTCTCTCCGCCTCAGCCGGGTGGACCAGATCAAGAAGCTGGAAGATTACATGTTTCTGGTAAAGGTCTATAACTAACGCTTACAGGGATACGCCTCTTTTCCAGGGGATAAAATCATCCTGCCCCAGGGCCATGGCGCGGGTAATATGCTCCCCTCCCGCTACCCCGATCAGGTATTCGAGGATGGCGATGCCTGCTTCTTCCACTGTTTGTTCACCGGAGATAATACCTCCCGTATCGATGTCGATGATATCCGGCATCCGCCGGGCGAGGGCATGGTTGGTGGCGATCTTCACCATGGGCGATACGGGATTGCCGGTGGGTGTTCCGAGACCTGTGGTAAACAATTGCAGGGTACAGCCTGCCCCTCCCATACCGGTTGTGGCTTCCACATCGTTGCCTGGCGTGCAGAGCAGATTCAGCCCCGGCCTGACGGCATATTCGGGGTAATCCAGCACATCCGTTACCGGGGAAGTACCCCCTTTTCGCGCTGCCCCGGCCGATTTAATGGCGTCGGTAATCAGCCCGTCCCGGATATTTCCCGGCGAAGGATTTTTATCAAACCCCGACCCAACCGCTTCCGCACGGTGCGCATAAGCCGTCATCAGCCGGGAAAAACGTGCGGCGATATCGTCGTTTACACAACGGTCGATCAGCTCCTGCTCTACGCCGCAGAGCTCGGGAAACTCGGCCATCACCACCCGGGCTCCCAGGGCCACCAGCAGGTCGGCGCAATGGCCGACAGCAGGGTTGGCCGAGATGCCGCTAAAGCCGTCCGAGCCGCCGCATTTTACCCCCACCGTAAGCTTGCTGAGCGGCGCAGGCTTACGCTGCTGCTCGTTTATCACGGCAAGGCCGAGAAAAGTCTGCCGTATCGCTTCGCTGATCATGGCAAACTCGCTTCCCCACGCCTGCTGCTCAAAAAACAAAAGCGGCTTGTCAAAATGCGGGCTCCTCTTGGCGATCTGCGCTTTCAGGATATCGAACTGGGCATGCTGGCATCCCAGGCTCAGCACCGTGATGCCGGCCACATTGGGGTGTACGGAATAGCCTGCCAGCAGACCGCAGAGATTGTTGGCATCTTCCCGGGTACCGCCGCATCCGCCTTCATGAACGAGAAATTTAATGCCATCCACGCCCGGGAACAAACGGTTACGGCCGTACGATGCCCGGTTATCGGCAAAGGTCATCTTCCGGATCGCCTCCGGATCATGGGCATCCTGCCAGGCGGCAGCCATTTCACGTACCTGCATCCGGTAGATATCCGGCTGGGCATATCCCAGCTCTTTCAGGAAGGCATCCCGGATGATCTGTATGTTCCTGTTCTCACAAAAGACGAGAGGGATCACCAGCCAGTAGTTCTGCGTCCCTACCTGCCCGTCGCTGCGGTGATATCCCATAAAGGTGCGGTCCTTCCAGCGGCTGATATCGGGAGGCTGCCAGTGGTAAGTTTTGGTCCGGCGTCCGTAATGCTGTGCAGCATGCTGCACGTTGTGCACCGTCAGTAACCCGCCGGCAGAGATGGCCTCCACCGTTTTCCCGACCAATACGCCGTACATATATACATCCTCTCCCGGGGCAAGAGCCCGGACGGTAAACTTGTGCTTTTGCGGAATATCCGCCGCCAGGCGGACGCTTTGGCCGTCCAGCGCAAATTCCGTCCCTGCCCTCAGATCGGCCAGGGCCACCCGTACGTTGTCCCGCGGATGTATCTGTAATACCCTTTTCATCCGTTAATCTTGTTTTTTTTACGGTCGGATGACTGCAAAGCTGCATCGAGACCTATCATAAATCAACTATGAGCCATATAAACCCCGCACATCAGCGCGCTCCCCTGCCATAAATATTAGCGCATCCGTTTCGTAAGTATCCCTGCTCATTTAATGCCTGTGCTTATTTTAAAAGCAGACCGGTTTTCCTGGGTAAATTTTAAAAAACCGGGCGGCGTATGTTGATTGAAAATTATCAATTATACATTTTATTTTCACCCGTATACTCCGGGCTGCCGCACTGCGCCGGCCCGGCAGGATAAGATACGGTACAGGATGGGTCAGCGGGTTTTCCGGATATAATCTTCGTACTGCTGCTTTATCCAGGATTGAAATTCCAGATCGGAGGATATACGGGCGAACCCGTAGGGAGGTCTCCGGGCCTGCATAAAGGCATGCAAGGCGTCTCCGCTGAGACCGGTGAGGCGGGTGACCAGATCGGCGGTATAACGGCTGTCAATAAACGCATTTTGTTCAAACACTGCATATTGCTCCAGAAAACGGCGCTTCTTTTTTTCCGCCGCCCGGGTGAAGGGGTGCAGCACCAGTCCGAAGCCGGCATCATTGTTCTTGGGCGACCGTTCGTTATCCACCAGCTTCACCGGCGGCTTATCCAGGTATTCGTGAAAAAGCTGGCGCCGCTGCAGCGAATCGCGCTGGTAATCGGTAAGTCCGCCGATTTCCACTTCGGGGAGCTCCTGGCTGCTGACCTCCAGATAGATATCTGTCGGAGCGCTTTCCGTTCCTTTTATCGTAAGGCTGTCCGTTTTATAACCCAGGTAGGAGAAAAATACCTCGTCGCCCTTCCGTGCCACGATATGATAATTGCCGCCCTGATCCGTCATCCCCAGCGTACCCGCTGTTTTATTAAAGACGGTGGCGGGATAGAGGACGCGATCGCTGCCCTTCTCCAGCACCCTGCCGCTCAGCACCGTCTGGGCGGCTACCGGGCATACCCCTCCAAGCAGAAGAGCTCCTATCAGAAATGCATAAATTCTCACGGCTACATTTATAACAATTTTGCCCGGGAATGGTTGAGGAGCGCTACCGGTAGAGCTCTTCCTGCAACGCCTTTACCCGCTCGTCCGCCAGGTATTCATCAAAGGTGCACAGGCGGTCGATGATGCCGCCGGGGGTCAGCTCTATCACCCGGTTTACCACAGTCTGCAAAAAAGTATGGTCATGCGAGGTGAGCAGCACAATGCCCTTAAACCCGATCATGGCATCGTTAAAGCTCTGTATGCTTTCCAGGTCGAGATGGTTGGTGGGCTCATCAAGGATCACCACGTTGGGGTCCTGGAGCATCATCCGGCTGATCATGCAACGTACCTTTTCCCCGCCGCTCAGTACGCCGGTTCTTTTATGGACCTCATCGCCGCTGAACAGCATTTTGCCCAGGAAACCGCGGAGAAAGGGCTCATCCACGTCTGTCACATGCGGAGGCACATACTGTCGGAGCCATTCCATCAGGTCGAGGCTTTCGTCGGTAAAGTAAGGCGCATTGTCATTGGGCAGGTAGGCCCGGGTAACGGTGCCTCCCCATTCGTATTTGCCGCCGCCGGGCTCCTGCCGGCCGTTGATGATCTCAAAAAAGCTGGTCAGGGCAAGGTGGTTACGGCTGATAAAGGCGATCTTGTCCCCCTTGCTGACCGAAAAGCTGACGTCTTTGAAAAGAGGATGTTCGTCCTGGTATTTTTCCAGCTTCTCCACGTTGAGGATGGCATTGCCCACCTCGCGCTGCTGTTTGAAGATAATACCGGGGTATTTACGGTAAGAAGGGGTGATCTCTTCGATGTTGAGCTTCTCCAGCGCTTTTTTCCGGGAGGTAGCCTGCCGGCTCTTGGAGGCATTGGCGCTGAAGCGGGCAATAAACTCCTGCAGGGCGGCGCGCTTCTCCTCTACCTTCTTATTGCGGTCGGCCAGCTGCCGGGCCATCAGCTGGGAAGACTCATACCAGAAGGTGTAGTTGCCGGTGAAGATGCGGATCCGGGAGCGGTCCACATCGGCGATGTGGGTGCAGACCTGGTCCAGGAAATGGCGGTCGTGCGACACCACGATCACGATGTTCTCATAATCCGCCAAGAAGTTTTCCAGCCAGCCGATGGTGCTTACGTCCAGATTGTTCGTCGGCTCGTCGAGCAGCAGGATATCGGGATTACCAAAGAGCGCCTGTGCCAGCAGCACCCGCACCTTCAGGTTGCCGCTCAGCTCTTTCATCAGGATGTTGTGCAGGCCTTCCTCCACGCCGAGGTTTCCCAGCAGGGCAGCCGCATCATTCTCGGCCGTATATCCCCCCATTTCGCCAAAGGCCGCTTCCAGCTCCCCTGCCCGCATACCGTCGGCCTCGGAGAAATCGGGCTTGGCATAGATGGCGTCCCGCTCCTGCATAACCTTCCACATGGGCTGGTTGCCCATCAGCACGGTCTGCAGCACAGGCATTTCATCAAATTCAAACTGATCCTGCTTCAGCACGCTCATCCGCTCGCCGGGGGTGATCTCCACGGTACCCTTGTTGGGCTCCACCACGCCGCTGAGTATCTTCAGAAATGTAGACTTGCCGGCGCCGTTGGCCCCCACCACTCCGTAGCAGTTGCCTTTGGTGAAGTTAAGGTTGACCTCTTCGAACAATACCCGTTTGCCGAAGGAAAGCGTAACGTTTTTTACACTGATCATATCCTGCCTTGCTTTTTTTAAGGCTGCAAAGGTACAAAACAGGACAGACTTTGCCGGGCAGGCCGGCTTGTTTTATCCTTTTATGGTTTCCAGCCAGGCATGCGCCATCAGCGCGTCGCCGGCGGCGCCGGGATGCACCCCGTCCGGCGTCCAGTAGCTGGCGGGAGCGGACTTCTGGGCCTGGTCATAAATATGCTGATAAGGAATAAAGGCGGCGCCAAAGGAATCGGCTATCTCGCGGGCAGCCTGCTGATAGCCGGTAAAGGTGGGGAACCAGCTGTCATCCACGGCTTTTACTCCACGGACGGCGTAGGGCTCCCCGATGATCAGCTTTATATCGGGAAATTGCTTGCGGGTACGCTCCAGGAGGGCGCGGTAATCGTCGCGGTAGGTTTGCAGCGTTCCTTTATATCCGCCGGTGAGGGTATGCCAGTAATCGTTCACCCCGACCAGGATGCTCAGCACGGTAGGCTTCAGCGCGAGGCAATCCTCCTCCCAGCGGTCGGCCAGCTGGAACACCTTGTTACCGCTTATACCGCGGTTGTATATCTGCAGATGCTTCCCGGGGTATTTGTACAAGAGCTCCGATCCTGCGATGAGGGGATAGCCGGGTCCGAGCCCGCTGTTGCTGTTGGCATCCTTCGCATTGCGGTTTCTGCCCATATCGGTAATGGAATCCCCCTGGAAAAGCACTACATCATTGTCGGACAGGGTTATTTTTTTCCCCTTCTGCTTGCTGAGCGCAGCCGAAACGATGCCGGGAATGCTAACAGCCATCGTGCTTCCGATTGCCGTCTTTTTAATAAAACTCCTGCGATCTTGTATCATGAGGCGATAAATCTTGAATGTTTAAGAAAAGAATATCCCACCCAAGATACAAATGAAAGAAAAAATTTTCGAGGAAATTTGAAGTCAGCCGAAAAAGAAATACCCTCTCCATTTTTGAAAAATAGAAACCGGAGAGGTAGCACAAGTTGCATGGCCTACAAAGCTGCAACCGCATTTCTCCAAAACACCCGAATACTTCCGGTATCCACTTTCTTTCGGGCCTGGAATAGATCATAATATTCCTGTGTCCGCAGCCAAAATTCTGGAGTAGCTCCCAAACCGGTTGCCAGTTTTATAGCCATTTCCGGTGTCACCCCCTGCCTGCCGTTGATGATGGCAGATAGCGTCTTGCGTGTGGTTCCCAATCCCTTAGCCACTTCCTCAATAGAAAGCTTCTCGCTGGTCTCTTCGCGTATTCCCTCAATCGTCTCCCGAATCAATTCACCGGGATGCGCAGGATTATACATGGTCATATCTTTATCCTCCTTTTAGTGGTAATCTATATAATCTACGTCTTGTGCATTTTCACCTTCGAATCGAAATATGATTCTAAAATTCTTATCCACCTTTACCGCCCAAAAGTTTTTCAAATCGCCTTTGAGCTGATGGAATCCATATCCTGGTACGTTCAGTTCCTCTGGAGTTGCAGCTGCATCCAAACGAGTCAGTATCAACCGGATTTTACTAACGTGGCTTGCATTTAGCTTGGAAACATCTCCTTTTTCATAAAATCGCTTTAATCCTTTGTGCCGGATGCTCCCAATCATATTACAAATGTAACTCGTAACGTATCAAGTTCCAAAATTAATTTTAGCCGGATCCGGATATTTGTGTGGCAAACTTATCGAATAATTTCGCCTGTCTCAGGGTACGCATATTTTTAGGTCTGTATTGTCCCCGTAGCTGAAGGTATTCTGCAGGAACCAGCGAGCTTTATAAATCTTCAGGCCAGCCTCGCTGAATACCGTATTCCCCTCACGGTCCAGCACCTCGTCGGTCCACCACTTTTCTTTGGGCAGGATGATGATCACGGGAAAACCTTCCGGACCGGAGCTGACGCTTTTGATATTGCGGGTATACTTCCCGGCTACAGGCGTAACAGACCGGCCGGCGGGATCCACCCGGTAGGTATCCTTCAGGGTGGTCAGCCAGAGCAAATCTTTTCCGTAAACGGGAAACAGGTCGTGCGCGTCCGTATCCGGCAGCATAAGCGAATCTGCGCAGGTCAGGTCCGGTCTTTTACAGTTTCCGTTGTACCGGAAAGCATAGAGCTTATTCCGGGCGGCCGACCACAGCAGCTGTCTTTTTTTATCCCATACCACATTGTGCGCAAACGGCAGGGGAATGACTTTGCGGTAGATTTTCCCGGGGGATGAGAGGGTATCCACATGAAACAGCACCAGCCGGTTGTCTGTGCTGGACGCCGTCACAATATTGCCATCCGGCAGCAGCTCCGAGGAGTGCGGATTCTTACCGGCATGGGCGTAAAACACGGCCCGCTTATCTGCAACACGGACCAGGGCCACACCTCCGCCGGACGCGTTGAGCAGGATATATCTGTTGCCGTACACCGGCTTGGCATCATCGGGGGTTGAAAACCAGCCGGTGTCTTCCGGACGTATTGCAGGGTCCAGGCTGGCATGCCAGCTCCAGACAATACTGCCGGTCTCCGTATTCACAATGTCGATGCCGTGGCTGCGCTGTTCGGCGATGACGATACATTTTGTACAGTCCCCCAATGAAGCAGTATCCCCGGAGGGTCCGGCATCTCCTGCGGAATGACCGGTACCCCTACCGCAGGCGGCGGCCAGCAGCAAAATGCCCGTCAGCAGGTAATGGAAAGATGTAAATTTTTTTTGCATGTGCACAATATCGGTTCAATACAAGAAGGGCCGGTGTCCTTTCGGAACCCCGGCCCAAATATAGGAAGTCCGCTGTTCAAGATCGAAGTGTTAACATTTATTTATTCGGCATTGAACCTTAGACTTTAAACTTCAGAGCTCAAACCTCAATACCCAGGATTCTGTTCCAGCTTGGGATTCAGGTCCAGCTCACCCTGCGGGATGGGCCACCAGTAGTCCCTGGCCTTGTTAAATTTCCGTTTCTGGATCTCCTTATGATCATAATTGTAGATCGGAGCATTCAACACAGTCTCGGCAATTTTCCAACGCCGCACATCATTGTAATAAAGGGCTTCCCCTGCCGTCTCTACCCGGCGTTCGTGCCGGATGGCCTCCCGCATCTGGGACTGACTTTGCCCGGATGCAATAGCAGGCATATGTACACGCTCCCGTATTTGGTTCAGGGAGGAGAGGATAGCGGGATTCCCGGGATCCGATTCGTTCAATGCCTCTGCATAAGCCAGGAGGATATCGGCATAACGCAGTACGATGAAGTTGGTAAAAGACTGGCCGGCTTTCAGATCAGCCAGATCTTTCGGGGGCGCAGCTGAATCATAGATACAGTACTTCTTCATGGCAAAGCCCGTTTGTTTGTAGTACTTCGGCGTGGCTTCTTCTCCTTTGAACGGAGCTCCCGGGTACACGATCGTAGCCTCAAGGCGGGGATCCCGTCCTATGTAGGGCGAATCCGGATTATAACCGGAAGTGGGGTCGGTGATGGGTTTCCCGCTTTTCATTTCATAGGCTTCGGCAAGGTCCAGCAAGGGCGCATTGGAATTATACTGGCTGTTGATCAGGTCAAACGAATTGCCCTCATCCGGGAAGATAAATTGCACATCAAAGATCACTTCCTTGTTGTTTTCATTGTCGGGAAGGAAAAGCGCCCGGTAGTTATCAAACAAGCCATAACCGGCCTCCGGGGCCAGATCGATCACCGCTTTGGCAGCATCCGCCGCCTTTTTCCAACGACTTGCGTCGTTTTTGTCGTTGAACAGCGGACTGGCTTCATACAACAACACACGCGACTTCAATGCCAGAGCAGCGCCTTTGGTAGCGCGTCCCAAATCCCCGGCTCCGTATTTGAGCGGTAATAGCAGGGCTGCACTGTCGAGATCTTTGATCACCTGGGCTATTATCTCCTCCCTGGGCGTCCGGGGCAGATTCTTCTGGGCCGGAGGATCGGGAGGGCCAAGGATCAACGGTACATCACCCCAGTAGGTCTCCAGCTCAAAATAATAGAGGGCACGCAAAAACCGCGCTTCTCCCTTCATACGGCTCATAAGGGCGGAATCCATATCCGGCACCTCATTCACCTTTACCAAAAAAGTATTGCAACGGCCGATGCCCTGGTAGCAGTGATTCCAGCGGGTAGGTATAATTCCGTTGTCACTGGCGGCAAGCTGACCATTGGCAATAGAATTAAAGCCACTGGTATTACCATAGCTGTAAGCATTGGGAGAGGCCGCATCTTCCAGGAGTGGGGTGGCATCTCCTCCAAAAAGCCCTGAATAACTGAGGACAGAATAACATCCGGAAAGCGCCGCATTGGCTGCAGCTTCTGATTTCCAGAAATTACTCTCCACATATTTATTGTCCGGAGAAGTATCTAATAAGTTGGTATTGCAGCTGCTCGCCACTATGCCGGAACCGGCAAGGAGCAGAACAAGTATCCGTTTCATAACTGTTCGTTTTGATATGCTGTAATGAGATCCGCTCATATACTGTTGTTTAGAAACTTACATTTACACCGCCGCTGAAGGTCTTCAGGTTGGGATAGTGATATAGCGAGCTGTAGTTGCTGATCGTTTCGGGGTCGAAATCCTTATACTTTGTAAAGGTCAGGAAGTTCTCGGCATTCAGGAACACGCTGAGCTGTGCGATCTTCACCTTGGACAGCCATTTCTGGGGCAGTGCATAGGCCAGCTGGAGGCTTTTCAGACGAAGGTACGCTCCGCTCTGCAGCCAGAAATCAGACTGCAGGAAATTGTCCTTTCCGCCGGTGCTTTCCGTGACGATCGGAAGTCGGGCATCCGGATTATCCGGGGTCCAAGCATCCGTCAGCCATTGCTTCGTAGCCCCGGCACCGTTATTAAAGGGATAGGCAATGTTGCCGACCGGATATACCTTGATGCCGGCAATACCCTGGAAAAAGGCTTTTAGGGAGATGCCCTTATAGCCTACATTCAACCCAAAACCGTAAGTATACTTGGGAATAGCAGAAGATTCGTCGATGATCACCCGGTCGTCCCCGTTGATGATATTATCCCCGTTTACATCCTTATATTTCAGGTAACCGGGACGGGTAGCCTCACTTTGGTAAGCGTGTGCATCTACCTCTTCCTGGGTCTGGAAGATGCCTTCAGATACCAGCAGGTAATGGGCATCAATGGGATGACCGGCCAGGGTGATGGTGGACAGGTTGGTCTGTTCATCATACAGTATCTGTCCACCCAGGTCGATCACCTTGTTCTTGTTATAGGAGATATTACCCTGCACGCCGTAGTGGAATGCCCCTATCGTATTACGATACTGCACCGCCAGCTCATAGCCGGTATTGTCCACCGTCCCTACATTCTCTTTCGGACCGGTCAATCCTACCTGGGAAGGCAGATCTACGGTGCGGAGGATATCTTTGGTCCTCTTCTTATAGACATCAGCCGTGATATTGATCCGGTTCTTCCAGAGATCGACATCCAGACCCAGGTCGTAATCCGTGGTAGTCTCCCAGCTGGTAAGAGGATCCGAATAGGCTGTAGCAGCGGCACCCGGGGCCAATACCCCGCCGAAGCTATAGTCGTGATTCAGTGTAATGCTGTTTTCGTAGCTATACAGGTCAACCGCCTGGTTCCCCAGCTGTCCTATGGAAGCCCGCAGCTTCAGCAGATCGATGAGGGAGGACTGGAAAAAGCTTTCCTTATCGATGCGCCAGCCGGCGGAGGCAGATGGGAAAAAGCCCCAGCGGCGGCCCGGTGCGAAACGGGAAGACCCGTCATACCGGAAGGTGGCCTCGAACAGGTATTTGCCATCGTAGTCGTAGTTTACCCGGCCGAAATAGGATTCCAGTACATCTTCATTAGTGTATCCTGAAATGGCATTCCTGACAGAGCCTGCATCGAGGGCTGTCAGCGTCGCATCCAGGTATCCGATCATTTCGGCGGCAAACTGCCCGTGATCAAAATAGTCATAGCTGGCCCCGAGCATCACGGCCAGATTGTGCTTCCGGGCAAACTGCCGGTGCCAGTCCAGCGTGTTATAGAAATGGATATTCATGTCATTATAATCCGTATTGGTGGACCGGGGCGCGGTGGCGGGGCTGTTCCAGTTGGTAGCTTTCCCGGTCTTGGGATTATAATGCTTCACCTGGGGGGTGAATTTTTCCTGCAGACCGTCATATTTGTCTACCCCGAAACGGATATTATACGTAATATCCCAGGGCAGCTTGTACTCGGCAAAAGTAGTGGCCAGGAAACGCTGTACCACTTTATGAAAATAGCCTGTTTCGGCGATCATCCTGGGGTTCTCAATGTTATTGCGACCCGGGGTGGACAGCCAGGAGTCCCCGTAACGGCCGTCTTTGAGCGTATCGGTAAAGATGGGCAGCGCGCGCATCAGGTCCTTGAAGAAATCTCCTCCATCACCGCTGTAGTAGGGCTCATTATAATACCGGTAATAGCCGTTAAAGGTAAGCCCCACCTTCAGCCGCTTGCTCACATTCAGGGAGGTGTTCAGCCCCAGAGAATATTTCTGCTCCTTATCGTTGGGCCCGATGATGATCCCCTGCCGGTTCAGAAAGCCCAGCGAAAGCCGGTACTGGTAGTTATCCGAGCTGCCCGAGAAGCTGAGGTTATGCTTCTGGATACGACCTTTTTTCAGGGCAATATCGAACCAGTCATTGGCCGGATAGGTAAAGGGGTCGGTCTTCATACCCGCTTCGTATTCGGCAATTTCCTCATCGGAGTAATTCGGTATCTCTGTACCTCCATTCAGCACCGCCTGGTTTTTCAGCTTCATATAGGCGATGGGATCCCAGATCACATCGGGCATGATGGTAGGCGACTGCACCCCATAATAATAGTTGTAATTCACATGCGACTTCCCGGCGCCGGACTTGGTAGTGATCAGGATAACCCCGTTGGCGGCACGGGAACCGTAAATCGCGGCGGAGGCATCCTTCAGCACGGTGACGCTTTCGATATCGTCCGGGTTCAGCTCATCGATGCTGTATTCGATTCCGTCGACGAGGATCAGGGGGTCGTTGCCGCTAAGGGTGCCCATACCCCGGATCCGGATCTGGGAACGGTCCAGCCCCGGCTGGTTCTGCCCCAGCTTCAGGAACATGCCCGGCATACCGGCCAGGGCGTTACTGGCGTTGGTGGTAGGCTCGCCAGCCTTCTCCGACATATCCAGGGTAGAGATAGCCCCCGTCAGGTTCACTTTTTTCTGGGTACCGTAGCCGACAACCACCACGTCGTTCAGCTCGCGGATATTTTCCGCCAGGGAAATGGTGATGTCGGTCTGACTATTTACCGGCACTTCCTTATTAAGATAGCCGACATAGGAAGCTTCCAGCACGGCATCCGGCGCGGCGCTGAGGCTGAAATTACCATTGACATCCGTGACCGTTCCGTTCTGGGTCCCCTTGACATGGACCGTCACCCCTGCCAGGGGGGTCTTGTCCTTTACGGCAACTACCCTTCCTTTCAGCTGCTGCTCCTGCGCGTGGGTTTCCAGAAAAAGACAGCAAAGCAGCAGGCACCCTACCAGGTATCTGCCACCTGCTTTCCACCTGTGTAGCATAGATTTTCTCTTCATACATTTTTCTTTTTTAGAAGATCTTACAAAATGCGGAACACCCGAATTCCCGGTTTTACCGCAATATTTTGGTATATACCAAAATATTTCTTTTACAAAGGAAAACTTCGCAAATGTGAAATATAACGAAAGTAAAAGTAATTTCATCAGATCGAAAAAGCAAATTCTTTTTAACTTTTTTTTCACTTTTCTTCGAACTATCTGATGATGAAGGCCTAACAGACACAAAAACAAACTTAGGGAAAGCACCTCCCGGAGGGGAATGGGAGCACTTCGGTCCTCACGCCTTATATTATCTTCGGATTATTGGGAAAATCTTCTTATTATTATCCTCCGTGCCGGTTCCGGCACAGACAAGCGCATATCCGCCGTTTATGATCAATATCGCCGAACGTCACCAGACTATTCTGAGCAAGCTGAACCAGGAAGGATTTGTAAAGGTGCTCGACCTTTGCCGGGAGCTCGATGTCTCCGCAGTAACGATACGAAAGGATCTGAAATTACTGGAGGACAAGGGTTTGCTGTTCCGCTCACATGGCGGAGCCGCCCTGCACAACCCTTATACCACCGACCGGCCCGTCAACGAGAAGGAAAAGATCCGCTCCTCGGAAAAAAGCCGTATCGGAGCCGCCGCCGCTCCCCTGGTAACGGCCGATGATTCCATTATTATTGCTTCCGGCACCACCGTGCAGGCCATGGCCAAATACATCCAACCCCAGGGCCGCCTTACCGTTATCACCGCTTCGCTCAACGTGGCCAATGAGCTCAACCACCATCCGGAAATCGAAGTCCTCCAGCTGGGCGGTATTCTCCGGAAAAGCTCTTCCTCGGTGGCCGGTCCCTATGCGGAAAAGATGCTGACCGATTTTTTCTGCAGCAAGCTTTTTCTGGGGGCGGACGGTATCGATCTCGAATTCGGGATCACCACCACCAGCGCCATGGAAGCCCACCTGAACCAGCAGATGATGGCCGCCTGTCAGAAAACCGTTGTCCTCGCCGACGCCTCCAAGTTCGGACGACGGGGTTTTGGTAAGATATGCGAGCTGCAGGACATAGACCAGGTGATCACCGACAACGCCGTGTCCCCCCATATGATCAAATCCATGGAAGACGCCGGCATAGAAGTAACCATAGTCTGAAACAGATAACTGCAATTCTGATGATCAAAACATTCTTACTCATAGGCACCGGCGGTTTCCTCGGCAGCATCGGCCGATATCTTGTGCAGCAGCTGGTATTCCGGCGCTTCCCTTCCTCCTTTCCCTTCGGCACCCTGCTGGTGAACATCACCGCCTGCTTCCTGATCGGGCTGGTATACGGTCTGTCCGAAAAAGGCAATCTGCTGTCTCCCGAATGGCGGCTGTTCCTGGCCACCGGCATCTGCGGAGGCTATTCCACCTTCTCTTCCTTTGCCTATGAGAATGTTGCCCTGCTCGGCGACGGGGAAATACTGTATACCTTTCTCTACACCGCCGTCAGCATCCTCATAGGATTCCTGGCGGTATATGGCGGCATCGTCCTCGTAAAATCATACTGATATGGAAATGCAACCCGACGGAACGTCCACCCTCCTGCGCATCTTCATCGGCGAATCGGACAAGAGCAGCCACAGCCCCCTGTATGAAGCGCTCCTTTTTGAGGCCAAGAAGGCGGGCATGGCCGGCGCTACTGTCCTGCGGGGCATCATGTCCTACGGCGCCAGCACCCGGGTACATACCGCCAAGCTGATCGATATTTCGCAAGACCTTCCCATTATCGTAGAAATCGTCGACCGGGAAGAAAAAATACAAGATTTCGTAGCTACCGTCCATCGCCTGATGGATGAGGCGGGCTGCGGCGGCCTGGTCACCCTGGAAAAAATCCGGGTGCTGTACTACCAGGGGCGGAAAGAATAACTGAAAGCCCGACAATAACAAAACGATATAAGACGTAAGGCGACCTCCTGTCCCCGGCTCACCGCTAACGGTTATGACTATTTTGTAAACTCTGCCGGTTCCCGGATGGTTTGGGCATTTTTTTTGATATTTGCAGACGAATCGCCGGAACAGGAAGCCCTGCACAGGATGCAGCTGCTCCTGAACCTGCCTCATCTTAATCACCAACTAAACCGAATACGCTTATGTGTGGCATTGTCGCCTATATCGGACAACGGGAAGCCTACCCCGTCATTCTGAAAGGATTGAAACGACTGGAATACCGGGGCTACGACAGCGCCGGAGTGGCCCTGCTCAACAAAGGACTGCATATCTACAAGAAAAAAGGAAAGGTTGCGGAGCTGGAAGAGTATCTCACCGGCAAGGACATGCATGCGCATATCGGCATAGGCCATACCCGCTGGGCTACCCACGGAGTACCGAGCGACCGCAATGCCCACCCCCACAGCTCGGGCGACGGAAGGCTGGCCATCGTACACAACGGCATCATCGAAAACTATGCGCAGATCAAACAGGAGCTGAGCAACAAAGGCCATGTGTTCAAGAGCGATACCGACACCGAAGTGCTGATTCATTTTATCGAAGAGATCCGCAAAAACAACAACTGCCCGACGGAAGAAGCGGTAAGGATCGCTCTTAAACGCATTGTGGGGGCCTATGTGATCGTGATACTCGACAAAGACAACCCGGACACCCTCATTGCCGCCCGGAAAGGAAGCCCCCTGGTAATCGGTATTGGCAAAGGAGAACATTTCCTGGCCTCCGACGCCTCGCCCATTGTAGAGTACACCAAAGAGGTGGTATATGTAAACGATTATGAGATCGCTATTATCAAAGCAGATGAGCTGATCCTGAAAAACATCGCCAACGAAATACAAACCCCCTATATCCAGAAGCTGGATATCGAGCTGGCCGCCATCGAGAAAGGGGGATATGATCATTTCATGCTGAAAGAGATCTTCGAGCAGCCGCATACCATCTTCGACTGTCTGCGGGGACGCCTGGATGCGGCGGAAGGCTCTCTTACCCTCGGCGGCATACGCGAGTATGCGGAGCAGCTGAAAAATGCACAGCGCATTATTATTATTGCCTGCGGTACATCCTGGCATGCCGGGTTGGTAGCGGAATATATGATCGAGGAGCTCTGCCGCATCCCGGTGGAAGTGGAATATGCTTCGGAATTCCGGTACCGTAATCCCGTCATCAATCCCGGGGATATCATTATCGCTATTTCACAGTCCGGCGAAACTGCCGATACGCTGGTGGCCATAGAAAGCGCAAAGGCGCAGGGGGCCGTTATCTTCGGCGTCTGCAATGTGGTGGGTTCTTCCATCGCCCGCGCCTCTCACGCCGGCGCCTATACGCATGCCGGACCGGAGATCGGGGTGGCCAGCACCAAGGCCTTCACCGCCCAGCTGGCCGTACTGGCCCTCATCGCCCTGAAGATAGCGGAAGAAAAAGGCAGCATTACCCAGAAACGTTTCCTCCACCTGCTCACCGAGCTGGAAGATATTCCCGAAAAAGTAGCGCTGGCCCTGCAGCTGAATGACCAGGTTCGCAGCATGGCCGAGAAATACAAGGACGCACGGGACTTCCTCTACCTGGGCCGCGGATATAATTTCCCGGTGGCCCTGGAAGGCGCGCTGAAGCTGAAAGAAATATCGTATATTCATGCAGAAGGCTATCCTGCGGCAGAGATGAAGCATGGCCCTATTGCCCTGGTAGATGAAACGCTGCCGGTAGTGATCGTGGCCACGCGCGACAGCTACTACGAAAAGATAGTATCCAACATCCAGGAGATAAAAGCCCGCAGCGGAAAGGTGATCGCCGTGATCACCGAAGGCGACGAAACCATCCCCGGCATGGCCGACGATGTGATCGTCGTTCCGGAAGCCGACGAGCTGGCGGCGCCCCTGGTCAGCGTGATTCCCCTGCAGCTGCTGGCTTATCACATCGGGGTGCTGAAGGGTTACGATGTGGACAAGCCGCGGAACCTGGCCAAATCAGTGACCGTGGAATAGATAAAACGAACAGGAATATAGCGCCCGCAGCCAGGAGGAAGCTTTTCCTGTTCTACTTAGAATCCGCTAACGATCCTATAAATCCCCCCGATGAATAATATCGTCAAGAATCCGTTAAATAAATTAGGTTACGACTTTATCGACAAGCAGGCCCTTCCAAAGGGGAAAGACGAATATTATATCCGCAACCGGCAGAACGGAACCCGGCAGTACCGCCAGCTTTCCGCCCACGAGATCGAAACGCTGGTCCGCAACTACAATACTTCGGACGACTGGAACAAGGTGCTGGTGGCCGATGCCTTCGATGCAGACCTGGTCAGCCACTGCCAGTTTCACGGCCTGGTGCGCATCGGCAAGCTGGAACCTTATTACCTGGAATTTAAAAACCTCCGCCTGGCTGTAGGGTTATACAACAGCACCATCTCCTCCTGCGACTTCGGGGATAACGTCGTTGTACACAACGTCAACTATCTCTCTCATTACATCATCGGCAACGAGGTCATGCTGGCCAATATCAACGAGATGGCCACCACCCCCTATGCAAAATTCGGAAACGGCATCCTGAAGGAAGGCGAAGAAGAAAAAACCCGCATCTGGCTGGAGCTTTGCAATGAAAACGGGGGGAGGCGCATCCTGCCCTTTGAGGACATGCTGCCCGGAGACGCTTACCTCTGGACCCGCCATCGCGATGACGACCTGCTCATGCAGAAATTCCGCGAGTTCACCGAAAAACAGTTCGATACAAAAAGGGGGTACTACGGTACCGTAGGCGACCGCTCGGTGATCAAGAACTGCAAGATCATCAAAGACACGGCCATCGGATCGGACGCCTATATCAAAGGCGCCAACAAGATCAAGAACCTGACGATCAAGAGCAAGGCCGAGGCCAATACCCAGATCGGAGAAGGATGCGAGCTCGTCAACGGCATCGTGGGCTACGGCTGCCGTATTTTTTACGGCGTAAAAGCGGTCCGTTTTATCATGGCCTCGCATTCCAGCCTGAAGTATGGCGCACGGCTGATCAACTCCTACCTGGGCAACAACGCTACCGTATCCTGCTGCGAGGTGCTCAACTCCCTGATCTTCCCGGCGCACGAACAGCACCATAACAACTCTTTTCTTTGCGCCGCCCTGCTGATGGGACAAAGCAATATGGCGGCGGGCGCCACCATCGGCTCTAATCATAATTCCCGGGGAGCAGATGGGGAGATCATTGCGGGCAGGGGGTTCTGGCCCGGTCTCTGCGTAAGCCTGAAACACAATTCCCGTTTTGCCACCTTTACGCTGATCGCCAAGGGCAACTACCCTGCGGAACTGGACCTCCCCATCCCCTTTTCCCTGCTCATCAACGACGAATCCAACGACCAGATCCGCATCATCCCCGGCTACTGGTTTCTTTACAACATGTATGCCCTGTCCCGGAATTTCTGGAAATATGCGGACCGGGACAAACGCACCGGAAAGATACAGCTGCTCGAATATGACTACCTGGCGCCGGACTCCGTGGAGGAAATGTTCCAGGGACTGGAGCTGATGGAATACCATACGGGGCGGGCATGGCTGAAAAGCCGGAAGAAGGAGAACGCAGACCCCGGCGTCAGCGAAGAACACAGGGCAGCCGTCTGCCGTATCGGAAAGGATATACTGCTGCATCATCCCGAAAGGCTGGACAAGCTCACGGTAACCATAACGGGGGTGGAAAACTCCGGCCGCCCGGCGGTATTGTTAAAACTTGCCCGGGCTTATCCCGTTTTCCGCAGGATGATTTTTCAATACGGTATACGCGCCTGTATGGATGCGGTGGAACAGCAAAGCATCACCGGCCTCGCCGAGCTGAAAAAGATCATGCAGAAAGCAAAGCGCAGGCAATGGACCAATGTAGGCGGACAGCTTATGCCGGCCGATACGGAAGCCCAGCTCCGTCAGGATATCAAAAGCGGAAAGATCAAAGGCTGGACAGAGCTGCATAACGCCTATATCAAACTGGGCCGGCAGTATCCCCGCGAAAAACTGCAGCATGCCCTGGCCTCGCTGCGGGAGATCGCCGGCATCTCCGGTATGCCGGATGCCGCTCTTTGTAAAGAAATGCTACAGGAAGCCGTCAGAAACCAGGAATGGATCAGCGAGCAGATCATCAACAGCCGGAAAAAGGATTACACAAACCCCTTCCGGAAGATGGTGTATGAAAATGAAGCGGAAATGGAACGGGTAATGGGACCGCTGGCAGAAAACGGTTTTATACAATATACCCGGCAGGAGCTGAAACGGTTTAAAAAGACCGCCAGCCGTGTCATCAAAGTGCTGAGTCAGTAGCCTTCCGGCATTCGGGACCTTCTTCATTATTTCTTGTCAAAGCCGGCGTATGCCACCGGGTCAAACCGGGTCAACCAGCAATCGTTGCCTGCCGGCAATCCTCATCCATATCCTGTCGGTAATGCCGGGGTCGCACCAGACCCGGCCCGGTAAAGAGGCCGGCTATAAGCGACCGGGGGGACGCCTGTTTTTGCCTTTCCTGCCGGTAAGATCATCTCCCAGGTCTTCCCGGGCCTCCTCAGCAAGCTGCTGCAGCTGCGTCACCACTTCGGGATGCGCGGCTTTTACATCATAGCGTTCTCCCGGATCGCGGCGCAGATCGTAAAGGGCCAGCCCGGTGGAATCCTTGTGCATCCTGCCGGGCCATCCGTCCTTTCCCGGAAGCTGTCCTTCATACGAATGATAAGGGTGTGGCAGGATCAACTTCCACGGTCCCTGCCGGACGGCCTCCAGGCTGTTCAGATGATAATAATAAAAAAGATGGTCGCGGGGGTTGGCGCCGGGATCGCCTTTCAGCAAAGAAAGGATATTCACGCCGTCGATCTTATTCGCAGGCAGCGGCGCGCCGGTAACCGCAGCCAGGGTGGGAAGCAGGTCAATGTTGGCCGCCAGCTTATTGCAGACCGTCCCTTCCGGTACCCTCCCCGGCCAGCGGATGATGGCAGGCTCCCGTTGCCCGCCTTCCCAGGTAGTGGCTTTTCCCTCACGCAGCGCGCCCGCCGATCCGGCATGATTGCCGAAAGTGAGCCAGGGGCCGTTATCGCTGGTGAAGATGAACAGCGTATTATTTTCCATGCCATTTTCCTTAAGCGCCTTCATCACCTGTCCTACAGACCAGTCTATCTCCATCATCACGTCGCCGAAAAGACCCTGTTTACTTTTCCCTTTGAACTTATCCGATACGCCCAGGGGCACATGCACCATGGACTGTGCAAAGTAAAGGAAGAACGGCTGTGTTCTATGATGGTTGATGAATTGCACCGCTCTTTCCGTATACCAGGTCGTCAGCATGCTCTGGTCGTCCAGGGTACGGATATAACGAACCACCTTATTGCCGTCTATCAGGGGAAGCGGGGGCCATTTGGCGCGGGGACTGCTGGTATCCTTAAAAGGCTTTCCGTCGTATCCCACCGGCCACATATCGTTTGAGTAAGGCAAGCCAAAATAGGTATCGAAACCGTGCTGCAGCGGCAGGAATTTCCGGGCATCGCCCAGGTGCCATTTCCCGATGATCGCCGTGGCATATCCTTTTTTCTTCAGCATACCGGCGATGGTCTCTTCCCGGCCGCTGATCCCGATGGGGGAATGCGGCATCAATGCACCATGGAAGCCGATGCGGTTGGGATAGCAGCCGGTCAGTATTGCTGCCCGCGAAGCGCTGCAGATGGGCTGAGCGGAATAAAAGTTGGTGAACCGCATCCCCTGGGCAGCCAGCCGGTCGATGTTCGGCGTGGTATAGCCGATGCCGCCATAGGCGTCCACATCCCCGTATCCCATATCATCCATATAGATGAGCACAATGTTGGGAAGGGAAGCCGGCCTGGTTTGCGCCTGGCAAGGCGCCCATGCGGCCATCAGCAGAAAAAAAGAAAAAAGGCGGATCAGGATCGGTGACAGCATAACAATTGATTAGGACTTATGCTGCCAAATATACACAACGTTGCCTATTCTTTTTTGCTTTTTTGCGCATGCGTAAACCCATTCGCCTGCAGACCGGGATCACCCGGCTTTCCCCGACAGTATCTGACCGTAAGACCGGATGAAACCAAGGTCCCCATACATCTTTTTGTATGTAGCGTCAATATATACGGCAAAGCTGGTGATATTTGTAACGCCCATCTTTTCATATGTCTGCACATCGCTGCGACATACTTCCGGATACCACGAGAGCTTTACCGGCGGCTTTTTCCATTTGCTTTGCAACGAGTCGTCCAGCCAATATTCAAGTACCTGGACAGTTCCTTTTGGGAATACCTCCAGATTAGCCGACAAAAGATCCAATGTCTCCCCATGCGAGATGAACCTGTTCTTACCGGCTATCTTGCCTATCCCGCCGGCCGACCGGTCGGTAAGCGGCTTCGCCCAGTCTCTGTATATCGGGGCAAATTCAAGAAAGATCCCTTCTGCCGGTTTGACCTTAACGGGAGGGATAATTGTATTCGCATAGGCAAGATGCGCCAGAGACGCATCCGGGTATTTTTTTCGCAAACCTGATACAACTGCATTCTCAATGATCAGGGCCTGCTCGGAATCGGAAAATGGCCGGCATTGCTCACAGCGGCACATGGGCTCACCATCGTCTATCCAGTAAAAATACCTTCCCGTAGTCGCGCGAAGCACATCTGCATATTTAAGCGCATTCTCAACTATCAGATCCAATGCGCTCTTCGAGTGAGCACAACAGTTATAATCGCCCACCCGGATCCCCTGATCGTTCATCCTGAACATATCCGGATTTTTTGAAAAAAGGCTCCTGGGCAAGAGATCGTGCATGGAGTGAAGCTCGTGCTCAACCTGAATATGATATTTTTTGCAATCGGACAGGAACTGCTGCCCCTTCTCCGATGTGATAAAACGGGCCACCTGAGAAGGAGTTACATGGGTTCCGATGGTCGTCAGCCCTGCATCAAATGCCAGCTTTGGCCAATCCAGCGTAAGCAGGTCCTCAACAGAAAGCACAACGCCCCGGGTCTTAAGCTGACCCGGGGTCCAGGCGGGCATTCCTCCCCTGACCAGTTTATCAGTGAAAAACAGGGCGGGCAATAAGACAAGTGCGTCCTTTACAAATGTTCGCCTGTTCAACAAATTATTCCGATCCATAATTAAAGTATTTATCGTTTTTTATTGATCTTCCCCGAATTGAAAAACACCGAGGGCAGAAGGTATATGAAAGTCAGGCGTATCCACCTGCGGGGTTTTCCAGGTAAACCAGGTAAACCCGGTATCGGTTCCGCCTCCCTTTTTGTCGGCCCGGAATATACCGGCCCTGATGCTTCGGCCTTTAATGGAAGCTGAGCGGGCGAGCCGTTTAAAAAAGCGCAAGGGTAATCTTCCCTCTATCGAATACCCATTTTCATGCCGCTGCGACCGGATGTCCGCCCCCGGCATATTCCAGTCCGAATCAAAAATCCGGTAATAAGAAGCCTGGTAATCGAGTACCCTGGCCTCCGGGGAGATCTCCATGCAGTAGTAATCATGCATATTCGCATCGGCGGAAAAGAACAGCTCCACCCGGTCTCCCGCTGCCACTGAATTCTCGTCTGTGTATTTGGCTACGACCGGGGTGGTGTCTTCAACTTTAAACGAAAAATAGAAATAATCCCTGCTGAAGCAGGCCCGAAAAGAGGTATTATCCCCTTTATCATTCTCCCAGGTAGCATGTAATGGCCTTATCACCACACACTTTCCCCAGCCGGGTTCGTCTGCCGTGCCGTCGATCCGGATATCCGTTTTTTCCAGATATCTGACCGGATAATAGATCGGGGTATCCTTATCTCGCATAGCCAGGCCGGAAGCATCATACGCATAGGACGGTCCCCCGGCGGACCAGGAAAACAAAAGGATCAAAATAAGTGCCCAACGCATATCGTAATATTTAAGTTTTACTATTATTTTCTCGGCCAGCCCGGATTTTGTTCCAGTTTTTCATTGAGAGAAAGATCATATGCCGGTAACGGATACAGATAATCCCTTTCAATATTGAATCCATATCCGTTCGGCAGCGACTTCTGATACGGATCAATATAACCATCCTCATCTACATTGATGTTGATATTATCCGGATAATCGCGGGCGATAAACCTCGCTCCTTTGGCTCTTTTATGTACAATAAGCCTATGCGCGCTCCAGCGGCAAAGATCATTGTATCGATAGCCTTCGCAGGCAAGTTCTACTCTTCGCTCCCTCCGGATCTCGTTGATCACCGGGGATAATTCCGGAAAATCCCAGCCGGGATCGGAAGCGATGTCTGCCAGTTGAAGGGCCGCTACCCCTGCTCGTTTCCTCAGCAGGTTGATGCTACGGTCGATATCGGACTGGGTGATCGTCCCCAGTTCTGCTTTGGCCTCTGCAAAATTAAGCAACACCTCCGCATACCGGAACAGAATAGCGGCGGTAGTAGAGGTAAAATCAGCCTGCTGCAGTGTTTTATCCGGATAGGCGCCTTTCTTGATCTGATACCCCGTAACATCCCGCGAATCGCCGCCCAGGTTAATTTTTGCTTTACCAAATACTGACAACGTATCACCGCCTCCGGAGAAATCAATGGTAATAGGATCGCCCGGAACAAATATCAACTGCCGGAGACGAAGATCCCTGTTTTTAACTACCTGTAAAAGACCGCTGTCTCCACGGTAAAGGCGGCTGGAAGAAATAGGTCGTCCGTCCGTACAGAGATAGCTATCCACCAATGATTTGCTGATTCCGGTATTGCCCGCAATGATTGAAAGGTACCGCTGGCCGTTATGGGTGAGCAGGCCTTCTTTATATTTTCTCCAAAAAATAATCTCCGGATTCCCGCTCAGATCCGATTGATTAAAAAGCAGATCGTAGTCGGATTCCGGATGTCCGGTATTATAGATGGCAAACTTTCCACTTTCCATCAGCTGTTCCGAAGCATCCAGTGACTGCTTCAGGTATTTTCCGGGATCGCCATCTGTGATCCCGAACACCGTTCCCGCGTGGTACTTTTCCCATGTCCCTTCATAAAGAGCTACTCTCGATTTAAAAGCCAGAGCCACCGACCGGTTCACCCTGTTCACCGGGGCCTGGCCGGCATCTTTTAAAAGAATGATGGCGGAATCGAGGTCCGAAAGAATATGATCGGCGGTGATATTTCTGGGCTGCCGCATGCCATACAATTCCGGAGAATTGGTTTCCAACGGCTCGTCAATCCACGGGAGACCTCCGAATTGTTGAAACAATTCAAAATAAAACCAAGCACGGAAAAAATAGCCCTCTCCAAGGAAATGCTGCTTGTCCCCCTCAGCGCCATCTTCGACCGACGAACTGCTGCTTAGGAAAACATTGGCAGCCCTCACATTCGTCCAGTCCCATCCTCCTCCGGATACCGGCAGTACGGTCAAACCGGCCAGATGCGTATTGTACAGCCCCGGCACCATATTGTCACTGTTATTATCGATCCAAAAGGGCCCGGCATCATGCGTCCCCCATCCGGGAAGCGAAGCATATAAGGTATTCAAATAAGTTTCCATGTCGCTTGTGGTCTTCCAGAATTCAACCTGGGAGATCTGGTCAAGCGGCTTTCTATCCAGGAAATCCTTTTCGCAGGAGGAAAAAAGAAATACCAGGGGAAATCCTATGATACAAATAATTATCTTTCTCATAGAAAATTTTTAAAAGTTCACATTCAATCCGAAGGATATTATTTTCGACAGCGGGTATATCTTTCCTTGTCCATATGTGCCGGATATGCCTTCCGGATCAAACATTCCTTTTATAGAAGAAAAGGTCAGCAGGTTTTCGGCATTGACATAAACACGGGCGCCTTTAACCGATATTCTTCGAAGCAGCGATTCAGGGAGCGTATAACCTACCTGGAGGGATTTAAGCCGCAGATAAGCCGCGTTCTGGAGATACAATGACGATATCTCCCGGTTCTTGTTGCCTTCGCTGCTGAAATAAGGTCTCGGATAATAGGCCTTCGGATTGTCTTCCGTCCAGTAGTCCAGATGTTCCTTGAAAGTGCTGTTTTGCCATACATCTCCCAGCTGTCCCCAGAATACATTGGCGGTATTGTTAAACCAGACGTCCTGCTTTCCTATGCCCATCCAGAACATGGAGAGATCAAATTGCTTCCAGGACATGCCAAAGAGAAGAGAATAAGCATACCGCGGCAGTGAATTCCCTATTATTTTTAAATCTCCGTGATCATCTACAGTCCGGTTGCCATAGTTGACGATGCCATCGCCGTTCAGATCTTCATACCGCACATCTCCGGGATACCAATTCGCATAGATAATGGATTGATCGGCATGGCCCTTCACCTCCTCCTCCGACTGGAACAGGCCGCGGGAAGCATATCCCCAGATATCCCCTTCCCGCATCCCGGCATAGTTGCTCGACAGCGTTTTATCCGGATTATTCCATTTTGTGATCACGACCTTGTAATCGGACAGGCTGGCCTTCAGGTTATAGCTGAAATTATCGCCTATCCTGTCCTTCCATTCCACTGAAGCTTCCCAACCGGAATTTCTTTTAGCGGCATTATTCTCCAACGGCACAGCCGTCCCCAGTACGGATGGCAGCGGGTATGATGTGCCGAGCATGTTAAGCACATCTCTTTTGAAATAGTCGAATATCACATTCATTCTTTCTTTCAACAACGCTGCATCGAACCCCAGGTCGAAAGTCCTCACGGTTTCCCAGGTAAGATCCGGACTTGTAATACCGGGCATCCCGACGCCGACCGGCATGTTATCCCCAAGTATCCATCCGACCTGAGGAGTTACCGGCATAATGGGTATGTACAAATAATTATCCACGTTCTGATTACCTAAAGATCCATAAGAGCCTCTCAGCTTGAAGTAGCCGATGTAAGGTTTTATTCCGGACCAGAACTTTTCTTCGGAAATGCGATAGGCGGCAGACACAGAGGGGAAGAAACCATATCGCTTATCTTCAGCAAATTTCGAAGACCCGCTGCGACGGGCATTCACCTCGAGAAGGTATTTATCCCTGAAGTTATAGTTGAATCGAAAGAATGCTCCAACGGTAGACCAGTGATAAACTTCATCGTCTGCACTGACATCGCCGGCAGCGGTTGAAATGGACGGCACATTATCCGTAATCAATGTATTCCGTAAAGCATAGAGATTGCTTGCAGACTGATATTCACGTTGATAGCCCAGCAACAATTTAAGCTGATGATATTTTATCCTTTTTTCGTAAGAAGTGGAAATATTAAAGGTCCAGTAATTATCCGTATCAAATGTTTTGGCTATATCATTTGGCGTACGGGTATCAAAGGCCACGTAGGGGTCACCGTTAGGTCCGTGGGCATACACCAGCGCATGATGAGCAGCATTGGTATTGTTTCCGTTTTTCCAGGAATAATCTCCCTTGATCAGCCAATCCTTCACCGGCTCCAGCTCGCCTTCCGCCCGAAGCCACAAATCGTTGTTGGTATAGACATCCCGTCCGCCGTGCTCATAGACATTGATCCTGGACATCTCGCTGTATTCACCGTTTGGATAAACGACCGGGTCAGTGGGATATCTGCGTGTAAGATCGTGCCACATTACATCCCGTTCCAGGCCATATCCGTCATTCGGATAATCGGATTTGCTTCTCGTAAATTTGGTCAGGAAGTTAACCCTCATCCATTTTGTAATCTCGGTATTGATCTTCGCATCTATATTGTAGCGCTGGTATTGCTCATCGCCGTAACGCATTTGACCGGACTGGTCATAAAACCCTGCAGATACATAATATGACAATCCGTCCCGGCTGCCGTCCATGGACAGGTTATGCTTCTGACGAAAGGACCATTTCTTTACCAGGGCATCGTACCAATTGGTATTGGCATTGGCGTTTTCATGTTTGGCCCACTTATTAGGATCGAACGGATCCGGCACTGTTCCGGGCGTATTCCGCGGATCCTTCATGAACGCCTCAATCCGCCCGATCACTTCGTCAGAAAAGATCGGGGCCATTCCCGCATTTTTCGCTGCGTCATTCCAGGCCTTGGCAAATTCAAGCGAATTGGCGGGTTGAGGCAATACCGTTGGCGTTGCCCATTCCATATCGGTATGATAAGTGAAATTGGGTTTGCCGGAGGTGCTCCTCCCCTTTTTTGTAGTGATGAGAATGACGCCATAGGGCGCGTTAGCGCCATAGATCGCTGCCGACGCCGCATCTTTGAGAACAGAAACGGACTCGATATCGGCGGGGTTCACCTGGTTGATATCCATGGGCATCCCATCTACCAGAACATAAGGAGACCCCATCCCCCTGATATTAAAATTCATCGTCGCGCCGGGCTCTCCCCCGGAGCTATTCGTACTGACATTTAAACCCGGAGACAAACCCTGTAGCGTCTGGGCTACGTTTTCCTGGGGGCGGGTGGCAATCATTTTATTATCGATAGATTCGACGGCTCCTGTAATATCGCTCCTTTTCTGGGTGCCATATCCCACGACTACGATCTCATTCAGACCGGTACTGGAAGGCTTCAGTACCACGTTGATATGGGAACGTCCGTTTACCGGCAACTCCTTTTTGTCATAGCCCAGGTAGGAGAACACCAATACGGCATCAGCAGCAACGTCCAGGCTGAATTTGCCGTCGGCATCGGTGACCGTTCCGGCGGTCCCGCCTTTCACCTGTGCCGTCACTCCGGACAACGGATTGCCCGAGGAATCGGTGACCCTGCCGGATACCGGCTGTTGTGGCAACGGCGGCATCCTGTCTGCCGAATCCCGGGTCAGAGAACGGATCACTACCGTCTTGCCGATCACCACCCAGGAGAGCGGCTGGCCTTCCATACAGCGAGCCAGCGCCTCCTCCAACGTCGCGTTGCGGAGATCCACCGTCACCCTGCGCGAAGGACGCATTAACGACTCGGCATAGGCAAACGTATAGCCGGTCTGATCCCGAATCTCCGAAAACACCTCCTCCAGGGAAGCATTTTTCTCCGACAGGCTGATCCGCTGTCCGGACACCCTGGCACTTGCATGCAG